>JBAWXH010000010.1:0-106943 GCA_037144155.1 Planctomycetota bacterium
ATGCCCAAGGGACGATCGTTTATCGAGGACGCATCGACGATCAATATGCCCCCGGCATTAAACGATCCCAGAGATCGCGCGAAGAGTTAAAGGATGCGTTGGATGCGGTTCTATCGGGAAAGTCTCCGAACGTTCACACCACCGAGCCGGTCGGTTGCTTGCTCACATGGGACAAAGAGCCGGAAACAACATCTGCCACCTACTCGAACACCGTTGCCAACATTCTTTACCAGCACTGCTACGAATGCCATCGTGCCGGCGAGATCGGGCCCTTCGATATCTCCGACACGAAGGAGATCAAAGGCTGGGCCAGCATGATTCTCGAAGTCATCGACGATGGGCGCATGCCTCCGTGGCATGCCGACCCGGCACATGGGTCCTTTAAGAACGCTCGATCCATACCGAAAGAAGAAATCGAAACCATACGCGAATGGGTACGTGCGGGCGCCCCGCTGGGAGACATCGACGCGATCCCTAAACCACCGCAACTTGTCTCTGGTTGGCGCATGGAGCAGGAGCCGGATCTGGTGGTATCGATGCCCTCATCGACACCTTATCGCATCCCTGCGACAGGCTCCGTCGACTACCAATACTTCGTGGTGGATCCCCATCTTACCGAAGATCGCTGGGTATCCTCCGCACAAGTCATTCCTGGGAACGCGGCCGTTGTTCATCATGCGATCGTCTTCATCCGACCTCCCGATGGCACCGCCTTTTCTGGGATCGGATGGTTGACGGCTTATGTGCCGGGACAAGTGGCAACGCGATTCCCGACGGGCTATGCGAGGCTCCTTCCTGCAGGATCCAAGCTGGTCTTTCAAATGCACTACACGCCGAACGGCGAAGAGACAACCGATCTCACGAAGATCGGATTGTGCTTTATCGACGAGTCGAAGGTTACCAAGGAAGTCTTTACTTTGATCGCTATCGATCAAGATTTTGAAATCCCACCCAATGCTCCCAATCACCAAGTGGTGACAAGCGTACCCGAACTCCCTGCGGGTTCTGAATTACTTGCCGTTTCGCCACACATGCATTGGCGGGGAAAATCGTTCGAATTGCGATCGGTACGAAACGATGTCTCGAATGTTTTGCTTCGCGTACCACGCTATGACTTCAATTGGCAGCACACGTATGAGTTCGCTTCCGCCTTGGACTTAAATGACATCGATCAACTCGAAGTCACAGCCAGTTTCGATAACTCGGCTGACAATCCCTTCAACCCAGCCCCCGACGAATACGTGATGTGGGGCGATCAAACTTGGGAAGAGATGGCGGTCGCCTTTTTCGAAGTCGCGAAAACTCGGTCCGGAGAAACGTCGCTAGGGGTTGGCAATCGGGACTCCCGTTTGACTTCGACACAGCCCGCACCGGCCACTGCTGATGAACAAGCCGCAGCAGAGAAATTTGCGGATCGCTTTTTGAAGCAACTCGATCGGGACCGGGATAACTGTGTCTCTTGGGACGAGGCTACCACCGTGGTCAAAGAGCGATCGTTCTATTCATTCGATCAAGACGCCGATCGCAAGATCACCCGCGAGGAATTGATTTTAACGTTTTTGTTGAGGCGGCCTCGTTAGCATGCCCTCGGAACCATCGCGCTCGGAACCATCGACCGACGAATCGAAATCTTCGTTTAGCCGTGCAGGCAGGATTTTCGCATCGATTCTCGATTATCCATTGTGTTGTACTGGGATCATTGTTGCGATCTCCTTGCTGGCTCTTGGGGGCTATTTCTATCCAACTTGGCCGAGCCGTTTTGCAGTGCAAGCGGGATGGATAGATCCGCCCAAAAATGACGCGCCAAACCAAGGTGCATCCTCTACGCAGCAGAGATCCAGCGGAGGCCCTCGCATGCGTCGACCTCGTTTTGCAACGGGTGGGTCCGAGGCGATTCTCGTCGTGAAATGTCCCAAGTTGTTCACGCCCGAAGGCGCAGCATCGTTTCGTCGCGTGCTAGCACGAGTGGAAGAACTCGATGTCGTCGCCTCGGTTCGGTCGTTGGACCAAGCCCCGCCGCTCAACATCTTCGGTCTGTCGGAACCGGTATTGCCACGCGCTCGTGCGACACCCCAACGCTTTGAAGTCGCGAAGAAAAAGGCGGTTCAAAATCCCTTAGTCGTGGGCCAGTTGCTCTCCTCGGATGCAGCCACCGCGCTGGTCGAGATTTCCTACGATTGGATTTACGTCGTCAATGATTCCGACTGCACGGCACCGATTCTCGCGGCCGCCCAACAAGCTGCCGCGGAGGATCCGTCGGTTCCTATGGCGTTCCACGTCACCGGCGAACGACCACTCAATCTGATGCGTGCCCAGAACAACCGCGAGAATGAGATACGTTACCAGCTCATTGGATACGGCATGATTACGGTCATGGCTATCCTTCTCTTTCGCGGTTTGTCCGTCGTGCTCGTGGTCGGTCTTGCTCCCATTCTGGGTGTGTTTTGGACTCTGGGGATGTTGAGATACTTCGGACTGCAAGACAATCCCTTTGCGTTAGTGATCCTGCCCATACTTTTGAGCTTGGTCGCGTTCGCGGATGGGGTCCATATGATGTTGCATATTCGGCATCGGTTGGGGGAAGGAGATTCCCCAAAGATGGCCAGCAAGCACACGTTGGCCATCGTGGGTGTCGCATGCTTTTTGACATCGATCACGACCGCCATCGATATGGGGGCACTCACTTTCGCTTATCACAAAGTCGTTCGTGAATTCGGATGGTCCTGCATTCTCGGTGTGTTGTTCACCTGGTCGGCCGTGACGTTGGTGATTCCGCTCGTGAGCAGTGGCCCGTGGGGCAAGCGATTGGCCAAGGGTGCCCACCGGGATTTCCTCGATCACAGCCTGGATCGTCTGACTCCCATCATCCGGTGGGTAACGCGCCACGATCGCTCGGTCAGCTTCTTTGCTATCGGCCTAACAATCGTCTTGGCCATGTTTGCGCTGACGTTGCGTCCGGATGATCGCCGGTCGGCGGGCCTACCCAGCGGCAGTGATCCTCAGTTGGGCCTCGCTCACCTCGATGAAGCGCTCGGAGGCTTGGATCAATGCATTCTGAGGGTTACATGGGACAAAGAGGAAGTGCCGACAAACGATGTCCTGCGCTGCATCGAAGAGGTCGAAGATCAATTGAGGACCGATCCGCTGATCGGCCACCCGCTGTCGATCGTGACACTTTTAAAAGCTTTGCCTGGCGACGGCTCTGCGATCGACAAGCAATCGATGGCGGAATTGTTACCACCCCCGTTGCGAGGGCGTCTTTTCGATACCGACGATGGTCAGGCCATGATTTCATTTCGATGTCGCGATTTGGGGACCGCTGCCTACAAACCGAGTTTTGAACGGATCGAGGCATTCCTAAAGCAATCGGAGAGCCTGCATCCCGGTGTTCAATACGAGATGATGGGAGAAGCCATTTGGCGATGGCGCCACTTGTACAAAATCATTACCGATTTGGCATCCAGTCTCGGCGGGGCGGCCATCGTCAGTTTTTTCGTGCTTGGATTGGCCTATCGCTCGCTCCGACTAGGAGTGATCGCTATTATTCCAAACATCCTCCCCCTGCTGGCATCGGCTACCTTCATGGCGATGACAGGAATGCCTCTCGAAGTCACCAGCGTCTGTTGCTTCACGATATGCCTGGGTATCGCCGTCGATGACACGATTCACTTTCTGTCCAGGTACCAAGAAGAAATCAAACACGGCGGTGACCATCGCGAAGCGATCGAGCGATCGTTTCAAGCCGTCGGCAATGGCATGATTATGACGACGATCGTCTTAGTGGCCGGATTCAGTTCGGTCCTGTTCAGCGAGATACGAGACTTTCGATCGTTCGGTATGCTAGGGGTGATCACGTTTATCATCGCCCTTACGTGCGATCTGCTGCTGCTACCGGCCTTGCTATCGTATTTTGATCGACCAAAAGAACAGTCTACGAAAGAAACTCTACCGACAGTGGAAGAGCCCGTCGCGAGCGCGTGATTCAAGGAGGGGCCAACCTACCCGATTCAGGTCCTTTGACGTACGATATGTCTCGATATCGAACCAAGAATCGCTAGTTTTGAAGTTGCGCTGTTCAAGTGTTTCGGAGCTTCAATCCGCGACCCTCCTAGGTTTTTCGTACTCGTACTCCGCGTTAGCAGTACTCGTACTCATACTCGAAGTTACCGCATCGAGTACGAGTACGAGTACCATTTCATTGAGTACGAGTACGGCAGACGCCAATATTGCACAACTCAAGAATCGCCAGTTGACTAGCACTGCCCCATCAGAGTCCGATGCCCGTTATGGCCAACACGCAAGAACAACTCAATCAAGCTTGGATCGCCCACCAAGGGGGCGATGTCGCGTCGGCAAAGAATGTGTATGCCAGCATCGTCGCGCGTGAACCCAATAACGCGGTCGCCTGGTGCTATCTAGGTATCGCCCTCCACGATCAACGGCAATATGCCGAAGCCGTCGCGGCCTATCGACGAGCTATCAAGCTGCAACCCAAATTCCCAATCGCCCTCAACAATATGGGAAACTCGCTTCGCTATTTGGGGCACGTGGATGAGGCGGATGAAGCGTTTCAGAAAGCTATCAATCTTCAACCAGGGTATTTCAACGCGTACCGCAATCGGGGTACATTGCATGCCTGGACCGGACGTATCGACCTAGCCTTTCGGTACTACTACGAAGCGATGAAGCTTCAGCCTGACGATGCGGAACTGCACCGCAATCTCGGAGTGATCCACCTTCTCCAAGGAGATTTTGCGCAAGGCTGGCAGGAGTATCGCTACCGATGGAAATGCAAAGAAGCGATCGCCCATCCCCATCGCCAACCCAAATGGTCCGGACAGGATATCAACGGCAAAACAATCCTCCTTTATGGTGAACAAGGACTAGGAGATTCGATCCATTTCATTCGATTTGCTCAGGTCCTCAAAGAGATGGGTGCCAAGCCCATCCTCCATATCCAACCGCAACTCGTTTCACTCTTTCAAGGCTGCTCTGGGTTCTCGGCCATCATCCCCAACACATGGAGCGTCGAACAACCGTTTGATTACCACTGTTCCTTGCTCGATGTGGCGGATGTTCTCAAAATTGATGCCAGCAATATTCCAAATCGAGTTCCCTACATTCGACTGCCGGAAAATTTGGTCGGCTATTGGAAACGTCGGCTCGATCAATTGCTACCGAAAAGCCGTTTCCGAATCGGTTTGGTTTGGCAAGGCAATCCGGACCATCAAGCCGATATGTTCCGATCCTTTCCGCTGTCTGTGCTTGAACCTCTATCCACATTGCCGGATACCGAATGGATCAGTTTGCAATTTGGAAAAGGGAGCGAGCAGGTCGATACATGGAAGGGGCAGCGTCCCATTCATCGCTTGACCGACGACCTGGATCGTTCGAGCGGGGCATTTATGGATACAGCAGCTATTCTTCATCACTTGGATTGGATTGTGACCAGCGACACCAGCATGGCCCATTTGGCCGGCGCATTAGGACGCCACACGAAACTGATTCTGGGCTACACCCCAGACTGGCGTTGGCTGCAGGAACGATCGGATAGCCCTTGGTATCCAACCATGAAGCTCTTTCGGCAATCCAAGATCGGTGATTGGAGTGGTCCGGCCGAACAGGTTCGCGAGGATTTGCTGTTGGAGATGCAGTCGTCGCCGGTCTCGAATGGAGAGCCTTCATGATCCCTGTACCAGATGCATCCGCCACCTCGACCGAGGCAACTCCATGGGTCGGCGGCATTCAACCCCTCAAGATCGGACGCGTCGAGATCGGGTTTCCCGTGGTCCAGGCCGCTTTGAGTGGCTACAGCGATTGGGCGATGCGGATGATCGCACGGCGTCATGGCGCTTCGTACACACTATGCGAAGTGATGCTCGATCAATTTTTGGTCAGTTTGAAAGATCGAAAGAAGACGCAACACTTCCTTTACAATACACCCGACGAACAGCCGGTCGCTGGGCAACTGATGGGGGCGGAACCCGAACAGTTTGCTCTCGGAGCTCAGAAATTGGTCGAAGCCGGATTTGCGGTCATCGATATCAATTTCGGTTGCCCCGTAAAAAAAGTACTGGGTCGATGCCGTGGCGGATTCCACCTCAGCCAACCCGATGTGGCGCTGGAGATCGTTCGTCGAACGCGCGACATCGTCCCTGCGGAAATTCCTGTGACGATCAAGATGCGGCGAGGGCTCGACGACACCGATGAGAGCCGCGACCACTTCTACCAAATCCTCGACGGGGCCATGGCCTACGGCATCGATGCGATCACTGTTCATGGCCGGACAGTTCAGCAACGCTACATCGGACCCAGTCGCTGGGAGTTCTTAAAACAAGTCAAACAGCATGTTGGGAAAGATCTCATCCTATTGGGGAGTGGCGATTTGTTTTCGGCCAAAGACTGCATTCGCATGATGCAAGAGACCGGCGTCGATGGCGTCACCGTCGCGCGCGGTTGCATCGGCAATCCGTGGATCTTTGGACAAGCGCGAGCCCTTCTGGAAGGCAAGCCCCTACCGCTTCCCCCTCGCGTGCACGAACAGCGCGAGGTACTGCTGGAACACTTCCGATTGGCAGAACAACTCTATGGTCCCGATCGAGCGGGAGTGCCCATGCGCAAGTTCGGCATCAAGTATTCGGCTTCGCATCCTCAAGCACTCGAAGTGCGTGAGCAATTTGTACGAGTGAAGAACTTTGAAGAATGGAACAGTGTTCTTGACCGGTGGTATCACGACGATGCGCCGGGCATCTACCCCAGCCGCGCATTGTATGAACAGGAGCAAGAGTGCGGATGACCGAGCCTCGGCACCGTATCTCGTTGTCGCGAGGCTGGAGACAGGTGGAAATCCCCGTCCCGATGACCGAGGAACCTGCGGCACGAAAAACCGTTTGCTGGTCGCGCAGTTTTCAGGCATCCGAGGGTCTACTTCAGGCAACCGGAGTTCGATTGCAGTTCGCTCCCTGCCATGAATGCTCCACCTCACTCGTTTCCTGCGAAATCAATGGCCACGCGTTGGCTTTGCGAGAGGCCAACGCCGATTATGATTGGGATATCACCCAACGACTCCAGAGAAACAATCGATTGACCATCTCGATCCAACCGAAGCCGCTCGAGACCAGCGATTCTACCCCCCCCTCCGAACACCCTTTCCCCTTTGCACCATGGCTAGTGATCATCGAATCATGAGACACAATTCACACCCATCCTATGTCCCTTGGACGCTCGTGTTTTTGGCAGGAATGTTTCTAGGATGCCAACCGAAGTCCGAGGTGACCGTGGCGAGCGTCAAGGAGCGGGCAAGCACTGGAACCGCGTCGACATTGTCGAACACACCAGCCGAAGCCTCCCCGCCAATCATCGCCGAACCAGGTCCTTCACCCGCCGTCATCACTCCAGCCGCAGCCCTTGGGGCAACGGAAACACCCAACGCGATTGAGCCAGCCCAAGCCCCCGTCCAGGAGCCCGCCAAATCCAACGACAAGCCAGCAGCCAAACCCACCGAAAAACCTGCCGATCCTAAAGTCCCAGATGCGAAACCCTCCGAACCACCGTTGGATCCCTCGGTGGAAGTCCAAGGTCTGCTCGATGCAAGGCTCTCCCAGGAAGAACTCGATTTGGGTTGGATTCGCTTGTTTGATGGTCAGTCGTTGATCGGTTGGAAGAGCACCGGCAATGCGGATTGGAAAGTCGAAGCGGGTGAGATCGTGGCAACCACCGGGGATCCATGCTTCCTGATGACGGAAGTACGATTCAGCGATTACGAAATCGAATTGGAGTATTTGGCGTCGGACAGGACCAACAGCGGAGTCTTTCTTCGCACCAGCGATACTCCCAAAGATCCTGCCACGGACTGCTACGAACTCAATATCGCTCCCCCTGACAATCCCTTTCCTACGGGCTCCCTCGTCGCGCGCGTCAAGGTGAACGAACAAGTTACTGCACCGGAGCCAGAGCAATGGCATATCTTGCATGCTTTGATCGACCAGTCTCACATCCAAGCATGGGTGAATGGCCAAGAGTCGGTCGATTACAACGATCCGACGGGTTTAACAGCAGGCAAGATTGGCCTGCAGTTTCGGGAGGGGCCAATTCGATTTCGAAACATCCGCATCCGCCCGATCGGTTATTCCGTCCTGCCAAAAGCGAATCCTTCGGATTGGAATGAGCCCAAAGGGGATGTCGAGGCATCGTTTACCGATGCGGGGACGATCAAACTCAAAGGGGGCAGGGGGCATATCGAGTTGTTGCAACCCCATGCCAACGTTTGCCTCCAGACGACGGCGTTGACACTCGCTGAAAACGTGAATTCCGGTGTCTTCTTTCGATGTATCCCTGGGGAAGATATGAACGGATACGAATGCCAAATCCACCATGGCTTTACGGAAGATCGCCGACGCAGTGTCGATGCGGGTTCAGGTGCGATCTTCCGCCGACAGAATGCCAAGGCCGTTTTGAGTGACGAAGACAAACCGGTCCATATCACGATCATTGCCGACGGTGCCAAGTTCGCAACGTGGGTCGAAGGGATCCAAGTAGTCCAGTGGGAAGACACACGTGCTCCGAACGACAACCCCCGTAAAGGACTCCGCATGGATTCCGGAACCATCATGTTGCAAGGGCACGATCCAAGTTCGGAAATCGAGTTTACGTCACTCTTGATCTGTCCATTGCCTTAGCATTGAATTGGCGACGCGAGCTTGCCACAGGATGTCATCGAGGATCCATCCGGCATAAAAAAACCCTCGATGCCGTCGCCAGCATCGAGGGTTGAGTTCTTCTTAGTGATCCGCGCTTGCGGTCGCTCGTTCCCAAGCCTTTTCCTACGTCGATCAGCCATCCCTATCAGAAAACATAGTGAATTGCATGACGTAGTAGAGCAACGTGGAAACGGCCTGCAATGTCCCTGCGACATAGGTTAGTGCCGCTGCATTGAGGACTTTGCTGACGTACGGTAGTTCGTCTCCGGAGATGATCCCATGGGATATCAATTCCGTCTTTGCACGGGAGCTTGCATCGAATTCGACGGGCAGATTGATGACTTGGAAGAGCACAACCAGGCTGAATCCGACGATACCCAGCAACAGAAAAACCATTCCGAGCTTGGCCATGCCAGCGAAGAACAATCCAAACGCGGCCATCATGACGATCGACGCTAGGCTGCCACCGAAATTGGCCGCAGGTACGGCGAGGTTTCGAATCACCAGCGGCGCGTAATGGCGCGCATCTTGAATCGCATGTCCCACTTCGTGGGCAGCGATACCTACGGCGGACATGGAGTGACCACCATACACCTCAGGACTGAGTCGGACGATCTTGGACGAGGGGTCGTAGTGATCCGATAGATGTCCTGGGACTTGCTCGATGGCAACGTCGTTCAAGCCAGCCGAATCCAGGATCCGCCGAGCGGCTTGGGCGCCCGACATTCTGGCAGGAACTTGGCTCATTTGTGAATACGCAGCACTGACTCGCCATTGGGCGTACATCGCCAGCAAAATGGCAGGTGCCGCAAACAACAAGTACATCAACACGATTCGAATTCTCCCTAGAAAGGTTTTCCAGCGTCAAATCGGCAAATCCGCCGACTGCGGAATGATCAAGCATACGCCGTGCCAATCCGTTCGGCAATTGCCTTCGAATGGGTTACCCACCGGACGTCGCATTCTTACGATTTCTTCCATGGGAACAGATTCTTGGTTTTTACCTCGAAGGGATTCCAGCGACGCTGGAAAGATAATGAGGTAATGAAGTCATTTTTTCAGGTCTGCATTGCCTAGGCAAAAGACAATGTTGACTTTGCATTCCAATCGGATTTGTTGATCCAAGCTGGATGGTTCGTCGTTGCCGAAAGGATCCCCTCCCATGCCGCCATACCCACCCATGCCGCCGTAACCAGGCGGACCTCCCGATCGACTGCTGGCCGTCCGCAGCGTGTCGTTGGAGATGGTTTTGATGGAAGCCAGCGTTGCACCCAATTCTTCCGCCATCTGCTTGGCTTTCTTGGTTGCATCGCGCACCGCTTCGAGGCGCAGCTTCTCTGGAGCACCCGAGGCCTTGGTGGAGCGGTACTCGACGTTGTCCACTTGATTGACACCCAAATCGACAATGCCTTGGTAAATATCTTCAAACGCCGCGAGATCTTTAACAACAATGGCAAACGATCGACGGGCTACGAAACCTATGGCACGGGGTCTCCGACCCAGGCTCGCATCGATCTCAATCGCGTTCGCGGAGTTTCCGAAGGGATTTTCATTTGTCTCGGATTGGTATCCCTTTCCTCCCTTGGAGCTTTCTTCCGGCACGATCTCATCAATCGAAACGAGATTTGCGACCACATGCCGTTCTTCGATCGATTTTGCTCTTAGAAACTCGATCAGCTTTTTGCTTTTGTCGCGGTTATCCTGGCATGCTTCGGCTGCCGTCTTCGCTCGCGATTCGATCGAGGCAAAAATCACAATCTCGTCCGCAGGAAGTTTTATCGACGCTTCGCCAACGACGGAAATCGTAGGCGTTGAGTCTTGCGCTCTGACATGAACCGTTGAGTTCAAAGCCATCACCAAACAAACATGCAGCATCATGTAACGCATCATCCGTACCGGACCTTTCTTTGGGAGGGGAGTTTCCGAAGGGAAACGATGAGCTAATCGTGATCGGCGTATTCAGCGCAATTACCCATCGTACTCTCAACAGCTCGTCTCCAGCGGACTTGAACGGCTCCGAACTGCAATTTCGTAACTTGCCGTGATCTGAGGTCAAGTGCCTCACCCACTGTGCTCTTGCCTACATCGTTCGAGCCGACAAGAAGCGTGTGGCTCTGGAAATGCCGAATCGCAGCTTCGACGCCACGAAAGTTGGAAACTTTGGTGCGCAAAACTACGGCTGATTTCGGCCCGTCGGCGAGGGATAAAACCAACCCAAGATAATACATTTATGTTGAGCTTGACATAAATGTAAAGTCTACTTATAATTGAAGTATGGTTGATGACAATTGCATCCCAAGTTTCGATTCCGATGGCGTCCTCCCGCCCGGAGACTACGTGCTTACGCTCAAAGAGCTCGCGCAGTCAATTCTCGTTACTGGCCCAAATGGGGCCGAGGGATGGGATACCGCGTGGCGAGCGAAACTGGTTGCAAATCTTGGCACCATGGTGCGGCAGCTCTGGCAAGTTGGCATCACCGAGATATTCGTAAACGGCTCCTTTGTCGAGGACAAAGATCATCCGAACGATATCGATGGCTACTTTGAGTGCGACCTCAAGCAATTGGCGAGCGGTCAGCTTGAGCGCGAGTTAAACCTACTCGATCCGTTGAAGGCATGGACCTGGGACCCATCTTCGCGCCGTCCCTACCGAGGCTACCCAAAACGACAGTTACCGATGTGGCATGCCTATCGTGTTGAGCTCTATCCACACGTTGGCCAGATCTCAGGCATCCGCGACCGATTTGGAAATGAATTAGAGTTCCCATCCGCATTCCGGCAATCCCGCCGAAATGGCCAGCCGAAGGGAATCGTGAAAATAGGAGCAACACCATGATTCGTAGTGAAACTGAATACCAAGAAGCGGTGGTGCGACTCAAGGACGAAGCAACCCGAATGAAGGAGCAGCAAAAGCAACTCAAGGAACTCGATCTTTCGAAGGAGGAGGTTAAGCGAGTCATGGACCCTGTCCGTTCGTTTCACGAGCAGCTTAAGGAAGAAGTCGAAAGCTACGAGAAGTTAAAGCGTGGCGAATTCGAAGAGGTACGGAATTTTTACGGTATCGGTCGATTGCTGGTAGCACTTCGTATTTCGCAAGGCATCACTCAGCGCGAACTTGCCGATCGACTCGGTGTTCATGAATCGCAAGTCTCTCGTGATGAACGAAATGAATACCATGGCATCACCGTCGAGCGAGCGGGCCGCATCCTTGAAGCGGTTGGAGCCGATACCCGCACCGCAGTGATCAGTTTGCGACCACCCGCTTCCGTTAGCACTGCATCGCAAACAACTGTCCGATAAAGCCCGTCAGATGCTGATGAAGTTGTTGGAGCGTTCGCAAACCCGTTTCGCTTGCGTACGACTGGCTTGCGAATAACAATACTGATTGCCATTACCGAAGAATCGCTCTGGCGAAATCGGGTTGGCGATCGTTGGGTGTCGGGCTCAAAAACCGTTAAAACTATCCCGATCCAAAACCCCGTTCATAAACATCGACATCACGTGCTAGGAAACATCATCGAATGAGATCGTTCATGCGGATCCGATTGTCGGGAGTGTCGTTGTGCCTAGGTCTGCTCCTCGCGAGCCAATGGCTCGCTGGGGAGGTCCTTGCAGGGGAATGGACCACGAGTCGAGGGGATGCCGGCTCCCGAGGATTTGCCGAAGGATCACTCCCCAAAGACCCACAGAAATTATGGGAGTTTACGCGCGAGAAATCGGGCTTTGAAGGATCGCCCGTCATCGCCAACGGACGGGTTTGGGCCGGGGATGTCGAAGGCAAGGTCTTCTGCATTGATCTCGCCAACGGAGCCGAAGTTTGGTCCAAATCTTTCAAGAACGGGTTTGTTGCCGCACCTGCCCTCAACAGCGGCAAACTGATTCTTGGGGATTACGATGGGCACGTCTATTGCTTGTCTTCCGAAGATGGATCTGTCCTTTGGGAAGCGGACATCCAACAAGCCATGGCGGCCGGTGCGAACTTTTATGAGAACCTGGTTTTGATCACCAACGAAGGAGGACAACTGTTCGCCTACAACCTCGAGGATGGTCAACTGGTTTGGCAATATGAGACCGGCGATCAGTTGCGTTCCGCGCCGACGGTGTGGAATGGTTTCGCATTTTTGGGAGGCTGCGATGGCCGGTTGCACAAGATCGATCTGAAGCAAGGGACCGCGGTCGGAGATGGATTGCTGCTGGACGGACCGAGCGGTTCGACCCCCGCCATTCTCGGGAATACGTCCATTGTTCCCACCCAGTCGGGCCTTGTCCTGGCTTTCGATTTGCTCCAAGGGGAACGCAACTGGGTCTTTTCCGATTCGGAACGATCGCAGGAAATCCGCTCGTCTCCGGCCGTTGCTCCCTTGGATGCCACTGGAGGTTCCGATGCTTCGATCGCCGTAATTACGACACGCAATCGACGCGTCTTGGGGCTGGACATGCGCGATGGCAGCATGCTGTGGGAGGCGGTTGTTCGCAAGCGTTGCGATTCATCCGCAGTTATCTGCGATGGCCGCGCCTGGGTCGGCGGCTTGGATGGGACCCTGTACGCACTTGATCTCAAGACAGGGGAACAGACATGGACCTATTCATTGACCGGTCAACTGCTGGCTTCCCCGAGCATTGTCGACGGAAAGCTAGTCGTGGCGACCGACAAAGGATCGATTGTCTGTTTCGGGAATCCGTAACGATTCCCTCCATAGCCATTCACAAGGATCGATCGGACATTATTTCTTCGCCCGCCATCGGAGCGCGGATGAGCTACAATCAAGGGCGGGTGATTTCGCTTGGCGGGCACCCCCGAGAACGTGTTCCATCGGTTTCCATCGGTCCTAACCCTTACGCTACGCCCCCATGTCGAATCTTGTAGATGCTGTATCGGGATCGGAGACCAGCGCGGTCGCCAGGGCGAATAGCGAACCGCTTCTCTCCAGCGAGATGATGGCCAAATTGGAACGGATGGAATTGGTCAGCCGCAAGATTTTTCGCGGTCGCATGAAAGGAGAACGCCGGAGCAAACGCAAAGGCCAGAGCGTCGAGTTCGCTGACTTTCGCAACTACGTCGCCGGGGATGATCTCCGCTTCATCGATTGGAATTTGTTCGCGCGGATGGATCGGTTGTATTTGAAGCTCTTCCTCGAAGAAGAGGACCTGCACTTCTACACGTTGGTCGACGATTCGCTATCGATGGACTTTGGGAGCCCTTCCAAATTCCGCGTCGCAAAACAAATCGCTGCGAGCCTGGCCTATATCGGTTTGTGTCGCGGCGATCGTGTTTCGGCATCGACCTTTGCGCGGTCGACAAGCCCGGTGGTCGTTCGCGGAAAGAGTAGTTCGCATCGCTTGTTAGGGTATCTCGAAAACGCGTCCTGCACGGATGCATCCCCCACCATGGAGGAATCCGTGCGCCGATTTTGCTTGAAGAACACCGGCAAGGGAATCGTGGTTGTGATCACGGACTTGATGAGCAAAACAGGTTACGAAACGGCCCTGAAGATGTTGGTCGCACGGGAAATGGATATCTACCTCATTCATATCTTGAGTCCCGAGGAATTGAATCCTGCATGCACGGGGGACCTGAAGTTGCTCGACTGCGAGGATGGTGATGAGCGCGAGATTTCTATTTCGGCAGCCTTGCTCGGTCGCTACGAGCAAACGCTCCATGCCTTCATCGAGGGGGCCCGCTCCTTTTGCAATCGCCGATCGATCGCGTATGTTTCGGTTCGAAGCGACCATAACATTGAGCCCTTGCTGAACGAATACTTCCGAAGCCGCGGGCTCGTCCGATGAAAGGTTGTACGCGATGACCTGGATCAACATGCTCGGACCATGGCAATGGTTGCTCTTAGCTGCCATCCCACCCGCAATCCTCAGCTTGTATTTCCTCAAACTGAAACGGCGCGAGTTTGTCGTGCCCAGCACTTTGCTCTGGAAACGAGCCCTTGAAGATTTGCACGTGAACAGCATTTGGCAGCGTCTTCGAAAGAATCTACTGCTCTATCTCCAATTGCTTTTCATGTTGTTGCTGATCCTGGCATGCCTCAGGCCGGGATGGAACGGGATGAACCGAGTCGGTGAACGACGCATCTATATCATCGACAATTCGGCCAGCATGCAAGCGACCGATCAAAAGCCATCACGGCTCGATGTCGCCAAATCCAAAGTGCGTGAACTCATCTCCGATACGTCGAACAATGATGTCGGGATGGTCATCGCGTTTTCCGATCGAGCCGACGTTCGACAAGGATTTACTAGCGACCGACGAAGACTGTTGGATGCTGTCGAATCGATCCGACCCACGGCCCACACGACCGACGCGAACGAAGCGCTCCGGGCTGCAGCCGGTTTGGCAAACCCAGGTCGCACCAGTTTCGAAGAGAACAAAGACATCCAAGTAGCCGAGGCGGTCCCAGCCACGGTTTATTTGCTCTCGGACGGTGCGATTGGCGAACTGAATGAAAGCGAACTGGGCCAACTCAAAATCGAATACATTCCCGTCGGAGAGCGAGGAACCTCCAACGTGGGCATCACCAGTTTTGCACTTGAGAAGAGCGATGCTGCATCGAACACGATCGAAGCCTTTGCCCGCGTTGCCGGCAATGGCACGGAACATGTTGACTGTACCGCGTCCTTGTTTTGGAATGACGCGCTGATCGATGCGCAAAGCGTATCGGTCGATGCAGGTCAGGAAATCGGATTGCGGTTTGAATTGACTGGGGTCGATAGCGGAACGCTCAAACTGGAACTGGATCATAAGGATGCGCTGCCTCTGGACAACGTCGCGTATGCCGCCATCCGTCCCAGTCGCCAAGTCAATCTCTTGCTCATCACTGGGGGCAACTCGGCGCTTGAGAAAGCGCTGGCCACCCAACGCGTTCAGCAATTGGCCTCTGTGCGTGTGGAAGGGAAGTCGTTTTTGGGAACTCCCGAGTACGCAAACTTGGCCGCAGATTCCTATTTCGACTTGATCGTGTTCGATGCATGTTCGCCTGCGAAGATGCCGGCCAGCAACACGTTGTTTTTAGGGGAGCTGCCACCGGAAGATATCCAACCCGCCCCTAGGTCCGCTCCCAACGATTCCGGGACGGCGGTTCCAAGCCCCAATACACCCAAAGAGGGATTAGACACCGATCGGAATTTCGATGAATCGCGATGGCGATTCGGGGAAGTCGGTGGACCGGCCATCATCCTCGACGTGAATCGTTCGAACCCGATTACACAGTACTTGGAAATGGCCTCGGTCAGCATCGTCGAATCTCGAACGATCACTCCTCCGTCGAATGGGAGCGTGTTGATGATCGCCGATCTCGGACCGGTGATGGCGATTGCACCCCGAGGTCCCTATCAGGACGCCGTGATAGGTTTCGACATGGTTCGCACCACCGAAAAAGGGGTGGAAATGAACACCGACTGGGGCATCAAACGTTCCTTTCCAGTCTTTGTCTATGCCGTCGTTGAATCGCTGGGTGGAGGAGTCACTCAAGCTTCTGCGCCGACGGTTCAACCCGGTTGGCCGATTCATTTGTTCCTATCCAGCCGATCCGATGCGTACACCATCGTTAACCCGACTGGATCGACGTCCACCATCCAGCGCGGAACGGATGGTCGCTTCATCTACACACAGACCGATACTCCTGGTCCCTACGAAGTCCGAGCGGTGGGATTGCCAGACGCGGTCGAACGATTCTGCGTCAACATGTTTTCCAGCAAAGAGAGCAACCTCGAAGTCTTTCCCGAGCTGAATACGGGGGCAGAAAAGATCGTTGCCACCGATGCGACGATTCGAGCTAGGCAGGAAACATGGCGTTGGTTGCTCTTGCTCGGTTTGGTCCTGCTGATGCTGGAATGGGTCGTTTTTAACAAGCGGGTCTTTATCTAGCTCATGCATCCCGCGCAGCGATCGATCGAAGAGTTGGAAAATGAATGCCGCTGGACCTTTTCGAGAGCCAGTGGACCTGGCGGCCAGAATCGGAATAAAGTCGAAACGGCGGCGACCGTCGAACATTCGCCATCGGGCATCACTGCATCCGCAACGGAACGACGAAACCAAGCCGAGAATCGCGCCGTCGCGATGCATCGTTTGCGATGCGCGTTAGCGGTTCAGTATCGCAATCCATTCGAACGACCAAAAGCAGACATTGCTCAAATCCCTTCCCCGGATTGGCTGGAATACACCAAGGGAGGGCGTGTCCAGATTTCAGAGAGAAATGCTCTCTTTCCGTCCCTTTTGGCAGAGGCCATGCTGCGGCTGTCCGACAACGATTGGAACGTCGGTTCGACAGCCATCGCATTGAGAACGAGCGCGACACAGTTGATCAAACTTCTGGCGCAGTATCCTCCTGCGCTCCAGGAACTCAACACTCAATTGGTAGCGCGCGGTTTGTCCTCTCGATCGGTCAAGCATTGACTTCAATGAATCAACATGGATCGAGTGCAGGGGGTTTGAAGAAAGCGGATTAGAAGCGGTTTCAAAACCTGTTTGGATTGATGTTGTCAGGGGAATGTGAATTTGGGTAAATTCGTCATCGTAAGGAGATACTCGATGCAGAAGAACCAAAGTTTGCTCACGGACGAGCAGTGGGAACACATACGACCCTTTGTCCCTGAACGGGCGTCCTAACCCAAAGGTGGGCGAACTCTGGCGGATGACCTTGAAGTGCTTTGAGGGCATTCTATGGGTGCTGCGAAGTGGCGCTCGATGGCGTGATCTCCCTGACGAATTCCCCTCGCCAAGTACCTATGGGCGGCGAATGAACCAATGGATGGAAGCAGGTGTCTTCATTGAAATGTAGTACTCATTTTGGACCAACTCGATCAGCAAGGATGACTGGATTGGGACGAAGTCTTTGACGATGGGAGTTTTGCTCTTGCTAAAAAAATCGCTTCCATGTTGGGAAATCAAAGCGTGGCAAGGGAACCAAGTGGATGGTGGTGGCTGATGGCCAAGAAATACCTCTGGCATGTTCGACCGTAAACGCGTCCCCTGCGGAGGTCAAGCTCGTCGAAGGGGTGCTTATCCAAGTCCCCCGTCCAGAGGACCGTTCTATCCCATTGATTTCAGACTATGCTTACGATAGCGATCCGCTACGGGAAACACTCAAGCAATCGAAATGGGATCTGATTTGTCCCATCGCAAAGGTCGAAAACGAGCCCCGATGCAGGACGAACGCACGCTCCCGCATTATCGCCGCCGATGGACCATCGAATGCAACATAGCATGGCTTAGCAGTTTTCGAAGACTGTTTGTTTGACATGAATTCTATGTCACCATGGTTGATGCTCTCATGCAACTCGCCTGTGCGATAATCTGCATGCGGAGGTTCTAATCCGCTTCTAGAGCAGTTTGCTAAGAAACAGTGCACCGGGTCGTGAACGGTTACCCCCCCACAATTCTAAAAGAACCCCCACAAAACCCGGATGGACCCCATTTTTCGGTGCTACAGTGTCTCTCCTTGCACCACTTATTGTTCGCCTTTTTATGAAATATGAAAAAGATGTGCGAAACACTTGTTGGTGTGTGTACTCGCTGGTAACATTTGTCTCTGAGAATGCTGGACTGCGTCGGATTCAAAGCGAAATCGAAGTGTTCTAGCTGCTTTTCAAGTCTTAACGCCACTACTCCTCCAATGCCTGGATGAACTTGGATGAAAAGACCTACTGGTAACATACTGTTGCTTTTGCCGCTTGGTCTTCTCGTTTGGGCAAGCGTGTCCAAGATTTGGTATGTGTTCGCAGGAGTAGTCTTAGCGTTCAACGGTAACGATTGGCTAGTCTACTTCGTCATGCCGGTGATCGAGTTACTGATAGCGTTCGGCTTGGTTGTTGTTCCAAATCGATTTGCGATTCCAGCATTCGTACTCTTTTCGTGTTTCATCGGATATCTCGTTGGCATTTGGCACAATGGAGAAAAGACATGCAACTGCTTTGGCGTTGAAACACCAATACAGTTATCAATGGCGATCGATTTTTTTGCGTTAGCTGCTATCGTTATGTGTCAGCATTTTAAGAGTGAGATCGGCTCTGGTTATCGAGCAGTTGCATTCTTGTCGTTACCTATGTTGACATCATTAGTAGGCATTTTGGGTCTGTCCCAGCTTATGCAGTTTGCAAATGCAAGCCCCCCATCATTGCTTCGATCCATTGGTCTCAAACACCTTGAAATTGGAGCAAGCAACCATGTAAGCACTTCGGTAACGTTAAAAAATTACTCGAACGCAACGGCCAAAATTGCAAAGATCGTTCCATCATGTGGATGCACCAAAGTTTTTCCCAAAGTGGCAACTCTAGCTCCTGGACAGTCCGTTGAGTTGGACATTTCAATCGACTTGAATAAGTCGTTTGCGCTTGGGAAAAACCGAATGTCACAGCGCTTCACTGCCGTCTGTTATGATGCTTTTTCATCTCCTCTTGGTACTATCGACTTAGTTAGCGCAGATGTCATCCGCCATTTTGAGATAGTAGGCGGACCAAACGAAATTCAATGGGATAGACATATAGGACCGAAGAGCGTAACGTTTGAGCTAAAAAAACTATTGGACAAGAGCGGCATCTACGAGATTCAAGCGGACGGTTTTGATTTGGTCGAAAACGATGACCATCGCATCGTTTTACTGGCACATGAACCAAAGCAGCTTCGAGAAGTTCATCAACTCAAGGTCCTATTCACCGATACCGATGGGGTGAGTTCGAGTGTCGAGAAAGAAGTCGTATTCACGCGAAAGCCGTTTGAATTTGAACTTGATTTGACGACGGATGGTAGCTCGATGGCGTTCAAGTTGCGCGCAGTCAATCCTTCATTGCAGGCAACGCAGGTAAGCATCGGTGAAGATGAGATCAAGCAATCACCCTGTACCATTGACGCGAGCGAATCCAAAACCGGTAGCGATGTTATTAAGGCTCAAACGAAAGGCCTTGTCGACTATTTGGATGTGAACATCAGCCTGCCCACGTTTCAACAAACGTTGACTGTTCCGTTTCTATACCCCGAAAAACAAGTCGAGCCATTGGAAGTGCTAGACTCTGACGAACGATACGTGTCCATCGAGTTTTTTGGCAAAGTGTTTTTCCCGGTTGGTAATTCACCTTCGCTTGGTGTTCGTCCGAATCAGCAACCGATGCCTAGTGAGACACTTGAAGCCCCCATTCATCTTTTTCTTTGTGCGGACACTGTCGAACAAACTGCATGGTTCGTTGCGAGAAAACCGCTAGCGAGATTGGATGTAGGCGGAGTGACCGACAATGTGTTTATTCGTTATTTTGATAAGGATGGAGTCTATGAATTTTTTGATGAGCGATGGAATTTCAAAAGCGATTGGAAGAACTTCATAAAGTCAAAAGACGATCGTGCCGTGATCATCTATCCTTTTGGACTTGAAACCGGGAAGCGGCTTGACGAATTCATTGGTAGTATGGTCGAATCCATCAATCGAAAGAGTGCAACCAAAAGAGTTTCATCCGGCTTGTCCCCAGATTTATTGGTTCAGCAAATTAAATTATCGAATGGTGGATCGCTTCTCAATATTTTTAATCGCGGAAAAGTTGATGTGGCAACAATCGTTGACAAAATGGATGCGGAAGGATTGCAATGGGTTACTTCAGTGAATTTCGATCGGCAAAATGCGTTTTCCGTCTACGTCGGAGCCGTTCGATGTACGCATGGGCTTCTCGCTTCCAAACCGCACTTCATTCCGAAAGATATAGAGAAACCCCTCGCTGTGCCGCCAATACGAATTGGTAGTTTGATAAAAATGGATCTGGTTTGGTGGCTGGGTCTTTCAGTGCTACTAGGATCGATTTGGTTTCGTTTTTTCAATAGGAGTCAGATGCATGCTGAAATCAATGTTTAACAGGTTCCGTTCGCACAGTAACCGGCACATCGTTACCTTGTCTGTACTTGTTGCAGGCGCCATCTTGGGTGGGTTTTTGGCTGTGGCTGGCAACTGGATCGGCTTTCCCGTTTCCGCTCCGCTGACCGGGACAAGTTATGCCAGCGAGGCGACAGACACTAGTGAAGACGAGTTGATTACTGCTGTTTTGGGAAGGTGGAAGTTTGTAAGCGAACCCGCAACAGAATTCCACTATGGCGCTGAACTCAATCTGCTGGGAACCGACAAATGTGACTTAACGGTTACTCGCAATCCTCCAATGCGGGGGAAAAACGGCGCGAAGATTGCGCCATTGAACCTTACGTTCATGGTTTACGATCTTGAGAAAAAGACCTACCGTTTCCAAGTTGAATACATACACGATCAGCCGAGTGCCGGTGGTTCAGGACCCCGCAAAGGCCTCATGCGAATCAACACAGATGGACGGTTAGAATTGCTCGTTAACAATCGCGCCACACTCGATTTTCCCGTTGATTTTACTGATCCGTCGCGAAAAGAGAGGTTCTTTCATACGCTTGAAAGAATCGTCCCAGACAAGCCGTAGCATAAGCTAGATCATTGTTTAACCAAAATCCAGAGGGAGATTCAAAGATGCTATATCGTATTGTGGGAATCGCAGTAATTGTTGTCGTGGCGGGAAGTGCCTTGCTCGCCCAAGGACCTGGTGTAGGAGGTTGTACGAACTACGGATGCATAATGCTACAATTTGAAGAGTATTGGGACACAAACCCTGATACAGGTTTAGCGGAATTTGCATGTCTTGAGTTCGATGTTCCTATGGGGCGAATGGTCCGTAATCGCGCTGGCGTTCAAGGTGGCTCAACGCTTGGGGCCACCGGAACTGTCATCGTTGATTATGAGAACGGCCTTGATTGCTCCGCATGCACATTTGCATTGCCCAATTATTTCGCGATCATTGCTAACCGCGGCCCAACCAACACACTACAAACCACCTGGCCCCGAACGACATGTACTTTCAATCCTTAGAACCAGTATTTTTATCTTCCAATCTCTTCTCGTAATTGGACGATCTTCTGAAAAGGCAGCGAGAGTTGCCATGTCAGAAGCATCGAGGATTGATGAAGTCTCTGGTTGGTCAGTCACGGGTTAGTTAGTGCCGTACCGTTGTCAAGTTAATGCCGTTAGATTGGGGACCATTAAGTTGAACGTAACAGGGCAAGCAGGTAAGCTGGCGACTATACTCGGATTGTCGTTTGTGGGAGTTGTATCGGCGCAAACGGAATTGCCAACCGCGACTCGAATCGTTGGGATCTCTAACTTTGCCGAATTTCCAGGTACACACCGAATCTCGCTTACTTTTGACGGCTCCCAAGCAATGGTGTTTTGGGAAAGAGGGAGAGCGTCGTTGTTCAGCGTTGATGATTTGATCGAAACACCGCTCAGCGTCGATCCTCGTTGCATCGGCCTTCGTTCCAATTCACAGCAGGATGGGTACTATGCGTTTATTGAGATCGGAAATTCAGACCCTAGCAAGAATGAGATCGTTCCTCGGTTTAGACCGACGACGATTAGTCATGCCGACATGTTGTATTTTCGCGATCTCGAATCGCTTAAGGCGTGGACACCCGCGTGGACGCTGAGTAGAGTGTCAAGCCATCGGCTCCTTTTTTTCCAAATGGCTGGATCGGAACGGTTCGCAGTTGTCACGGCAAAGAAAAATTCTTTGACGAAACGGGAAATCGCATTGGTCAATGTGCACGGGAAAATCGAGGGACGAATCGAAGTCGATGGGAACATCATTGGCCTCGAACATGAGGATGAAGAACATAAAAATGAATTGATTGTTTACTATATCGTTGCGACCGATGATCCTTTTGTACTCAATGTGAAAAGTGCTCGCATTGACAAAACGTTCAAAATGCGCGACGCGAAAACGCTGTATAACTTAGTACTTCCAGAGCACGGTGGCGGGGAAAACTTGCAACAACACCGCTTTCTTGTCGGACTTATTTCTCCTAGATACGGACAATCATGTTGCCAGCAGGCGTTTCGGTTGCGATTAAGCCGACCCGGTGACGCAAGGCGATTTGTTTCGGAGATACTACCTCAAAGAGACTACTTTAAGTCAGGCCATGCAGTTCCGAACGTAGGATTATGGGAAAGCAGCATACGAGGCCGATTGGCAAACTATAATCAGGTCGCAGCGTTCGATTCAGAATCGGCATTTGAACTCATGCGTTTTGAAGCACGAACCGGTAGCGACCCGATTTCACCATCCTTTTGGAATCGCAAAGGCGAAATTGGATATGTTGATAATAAGTCCGTCGCGGAATTGACCGAATCGTTCCAGATCACCGATGCAGTGATGAACGGTGAAGGAGGCATTATTGTGCACTCCAGGAGCCTTTCGCCTATTACCGTCCAGAATCGAGAAATTGAAAATAGACAAGAGCTTGGCATTTCGTATGTCGGAAATCGTATTCCAAAGGGCGACAAGGTCGCAAAATAGGGTCCATCCGGGATTACCGTGGGTAAAGGTCTAGAAGCGGTTTCAAAACCTGTTTGGATTGATGTTGTCAGGGGAATGTGAATTTGGGTAAATTCGTCATCGTAAGGAGATACTCGATGCAGAAGAACCAAAGTTTGCTCACGGACGAGCAGTGGGAACACATACGACCCTTTGTCCCTGAACGGGCGTCCTAACCCAAAGGTGGGCGAACTCTGGCGGATGACCTTGAAGTGCTTTGAGGGCATTCTATGGGTGCTGCGAAGTGGCGCTCGATGGCGTGATCTCCCTGACGAATTCCCCTCGCCAAGTACCTATGGGCGGCGAATGAACCAATGGATGGAAGCAGGTGTCTTCATTGAAATGTAGTACTCATTTTGGACCAACTCGATCAGCAAGGATGACTGGATTGGGACGAAGTCTTTGACGATGGGAGTTTTGCTCTTGCTAAAAAAATCGCTTCCATGTTGGGAAATCAAAGCGTGGCAAGGGAACCAAGTGGATGGTGGTGGCTGATGGCCAAGAAATACCTCTGGCATGTTCGACCGTAAACGCGTCCCCTGCGGAGGTCAAGCTCGTCGAAGGGGTGCTTATCCAAGTCCCCCGTCCAGAGGACCGTTCTATCCCATTGATTTCAGACTATGCTTACGATAGCGATCCGCTACGGGAAACACTCAAGCAATCGAAATGGGATCTGATTTGTCCCATCGCAAAGGTCGAAAACGAGCCCCGATGCAGGACGAACGCACGCTCCCGCATTATCGCCGCCGATGGACCATCGAATGCAACATAGCATGGCTTAGCAGTTTTCGAAGACTGTTTGTTTGACATGAATTCTATGTCACCATGGTTGATGCTCTCATGCAACTCGCCTGTGCGATAATCTGCATGCGGAGGTTCTAATCCGCTTCTAGAGCAAGCGGATTAGAACAATCGCAATTGCACTGGGCCCTTGTCGCGAGGTCCTTGATCCGAAGATGGGTCTGTCGGTGGCATGAGATCGCTCCAGGCGGGCAATGGTTCGATCGATGGCGAGCGATCTATGATCCGTTGATGCAAGGCGCGCGCCAGTTCGGGCGCGAATGCATCGTCCGGGGCATGCGTAAAGACCCATGGCTCGAGCCCTTCGGCGATCCAGTCGGCGATACGATTCGCCCATTCGTCCCAGTACGTGGAAACTTCGGTGACGTCATTGCGACCGATCAGTCGCACCATCGGACGTTTGCCTGTGACCGAGACGCACAGCGGAAGTTTCGGCTTTCGGCGTTGGGATGCGGATTCCGTTGCATCATGGGCTTGCATGGAATTCAGTGGTCGGGAATCGAAGAGGACACGATCGATCGAATAGGTTGCCAGCAATTCGTCGAGGCGCTGTCCCCATGGAGAACCATCAAACCAATCAGGGTGACGAACTTCGACCGCCCATGGCCAATCGTGCGGGAGGCTCTGGAGAAACTGCGCAAGCGAGTCAAGCTGGCGAGACGAGAAGGATGGGGCAAGCTGCAAAAATGTCGGTCCAAGGCGACTCCGTTTTGCGAGGATTTCTAGGGCGTTCAGCCAATTCTTCAGTGGTTCCTGGCAACCGATCAGTTGCAAATCGTGGGAAATCAGGCGTGGAAATTTGAAGCAAAAGCGAAAGCCTGCGTCCACTTGATCGCACCACTTTTCCCATGTGCGAATCGGTGGAACCGAGTAAAACGTGCTGTTTCCTTCAACGGTTGGAAAGCATCGGCTGTACCAATCTAAATAGCTGTCAGCACGGGTCTTTTCAGGGTAGACCGAGTTTGGCCACTGCTTGCAGGCCCAGACCGGACACCCGAGACGATAGGGCCATGTTGTCCAAGCGCGCACGCCCTTCGGAGGGCTGTTGGCGGGAGGTTTTGACTTGTCCATCCGTTCCTCGCTGCAATTGTTACGGTTGTTACGACCGAACCCCAATTCTGTGATTATTCTGATGGATAGGCATTTATGGTCATGTTTTGATTGACCACTGGGCCATCCATGGCATCTCATAGTAGGTGAGATCATCTGGGATCGGCAAACATCCCCTTACCCCGGGTACCTCGTTTTGTCGTCCAGGATGAATCGCCAGATTGAACGCAACTATCGACCGTTGGAAATGCGAAAACCTATGAATCGAGCCGCACGTCTAAAGTTCCTAGCCGGAATGTCTGCGATGCTTTCGTTCTCGACAGCATCTGAGAGCCAAGCCGGGTGTTTCGATGGATGGTGTTGCAGCAGCAAGCCTGCCGGCCCTCCCGTTCCAGTCGGTAGTCCTTACCCTGTGAGTCCGACCGTTCCCGTTTCGCCAGTCATGCCTTCCAATGGTGGCATGACGAGCTATTACGGAAACTATGGAATGATGCCTCCTTCGTCCGGGTCATTTCTTCCTGCCGGTTTTCCACAGCCTGTCGTTAGCGCGATGCCAACCGCCGGGTTTGATACCCAATGGCAGAGGACCCCAGTGACCTACTATCGACCTGTCACGCAGTTCGATCCCAATTATGGGACGACTGTGACGTCGCTCCAACCCTGTACATCTTATCAGTACCAAGCCCAACGCGTTCCACTCATGGCTCCGGCTCCGATTGGTGGCCCCACTTCTTTTGAAGCCAACCAATGGCCAGGGGTGAATGCTCCTGGTTACTATCCCACCGGCATGATGGCGACTCAGCCTATGCAAATGGCAGCGGTTCCCTCCTATCCCGCCGTCCAACAAGTCCCGATGACGGGGATGAATTATGCGATGTCGGGATCGAGCAGCATTCCGACGTCGACGATTCCCATGCGGACAACGAGCTATGGGTCGTATGCCAATTCCATGTCAAACTCGGTCATGCCACCTGCATCGACCGTCGCAACTTCGGCACCTGTGTCGACGGCCGTCTTCATGGGAGCACCTGGGACGACGGTCCCTGCGGCCGCTTGGTCCACTCCTAGTTCCTTTAGTTCGGTGCCCGGCCCAAGCGTTGCTGGGCAAACGATCGTACAAGCTGGAGCACCCGTCTACTCCACGCCAAGTGTGCCTTGGGGAACGACGAATGCTCCGTTCAACAGTGTGTCGAGCTTGAGTCCTTCCGGCCAGCCAGTTGCGAATTGTGTCAATGGCGTATGTCCTCCGTCCAATGCGGTGACCAGCGCCATGCCGATCCCCAACATTCCTGGTGCGACGGTGGTCCCGTATGGTCCTCCGACGATTTTGAATGGGCCCGCCACCTCGAATGTGACACCGAATAGCAATGCGATTGCACCTTCGGCGACCCAGACGTTTGGCCCGACTCCCGTTCTCCCCGGGGCCAGTCTTCCAAGCACAGGGCAGCCCAGCAACCTTCCGGGAGCTTCGCAAACATTCAATCCAGGCAATGTGAATCCGGTCTTGCCCCCAGGGGCCAATTCCAGTGACCCGGAAGCCATGCGTCAGCCTGCGTTGGGAACATCTGCGATGAATCGATCGGGTGGAAGCAATCAAGTTGCCCAGCTCGTTCCGATGCAACGTCTCCCTTTGGTCGAAATCGATCGATCGGTCGCCAATGATCGACGTTCGGCCTCCATGTCTTCGTCCGCGATCAATCCGGTCGGGTTGCCCAGTCCATTTGGTTTAGCTTCCAACGAGGATCGATCCGCCCCGTTAGCACTTCCTGCTCCACCCACGACAGCGACGCAAAATCCCATCGTTGCGCCGGATAGTTTTGATGCCGCGCCCCGTTGGAATAGCAAGCTTTCTGCTCCATCGACAGTGTCCCCCTCGGAAACTGTGGCCTCGAATCCCAAGCTCAAATCCGCGTCGTATCAGCGAATGATCGCGTCCGAGCAGAGCAACGCACCGGCCAGCGGGGCATCCCCATCCTTTCGCCCGGTTACCGGTCCCTGATTCGGGACGAATGGATTAGACTGGGGCCAGTGAATTATTCCCATGGATGCGGAATCTATCCGATCCATCCTGCATCCGACCGTCCTTTCTCCTCCGCGCGACATGACTTCTTGGACGACCGTCCCTCTATTTGGGCCCAATCGATGGTCCTCGCGCCAAGTTTTGGAGCTGCTTGCGTCGGCGGATTTCAAGCAGCGATCCATCCAGGCCCGGCAGGCGGTAGCGGAATGCCTTCGATCCTTTTTGGATCGAGGTCGATTCACCACCACGCATGTGCAGAGCATCTCCGTCGCACGTCAGGCCATCCACTCGATCGAGCAAGCGAATGACTTTCCCAGTCTGTGGCTTGCGACAGCGGAGTGGATGTCGGCAATGTCCGGTGTTCCTACGCATCCCCTGAAACCCCTCGACCTACGACATCCGAGCGCGATAGCCACAGACAACTCAGACGATAGCAAGATCGCTTCGAACGGTTTGGATGCTGAGGCATCCGTTCTTCTCCCAATGGAAATGGAAGAGGAGTTGCTCAGCCGCCGCTGCTTTGAGTTGGCATTGGAAATGATCGAAACTTTCGAGCGCGAAGATGCCTTTCCTATCGCTCTCAAGTTTCGTGAACTTTTTGATTATGCCGACGATGTGCGATTGGGGCCTAGCAGCCGAGCCATTCTTGTTGCTGCAATCGACCGGGGCATTCCGTACTATCGAATGACGAACGGTTCGTTGGTGCAACTTGGGGAAGGAATCCATCAACGACGGATTTGGACCGCTGAGACCGACGCAACCAGCGCCATCGCCGAATCGATTGCCAGCGATAAAGATCTCACCAAACGACTCCTTCGCAATGTAGGCGTTCCGGTACCTTTAGGACGGATGGTAACCAGTCCAGAGGACGCATGGGCAGCGGCTCAGGAAGTGGGTTTTCCAGTGGTCGTCAAACCGCGCGACGCGAATCATCAGCGCGGAATATCCATTGAGTTGACCGAACGGGAAGAGATCCAAAAGGCCTATCACTGGGCCATCGAGGGTGGACAGACACAGGATGTGATGGTCGAACAGTTTGCGCTGGGGCAACACCATCGATTGCTGGTCGTCGGGAACCGACTAGTCGCTGCCAGCCGCGGGCACGTCGAGACAGTCCTCGGTGATGGCGTTCACAGTATCGAAGAACTGGTGCGTGCTTTAAACGACGACCCGCGTCGGGGCGAGGCCTATACCGACCCACTGGGAGTCGTCCAATTGAACGCAGCGGCTCAGATTGAGTTGTCCAAACAGGGATTTTCTATCCACTCGATTCCCGAGCCAGGGAGACGCGTTCTCATTAGCCGTACGGGGGATTTAACAACGGACTGCACCGAAGAAGTCCATCCCATAACAGCCCAGCAAGCGGTGTTGGCCGCGCGGGTGGTCGGGCTCGATGTGGCAGGTCTCGATGTGCTCGCAATCGATATCGGCAAGCCGTTGGCTCCGCAGCGAGGAGCGGTCGTTGAAGTGAATGCAGGTCCGTCCCTTACGCCGCATGTCGTGCCTCTATTCGGATCACCCCAGCCCGTGGGCCAAGCGATCGTTGAAATGCTGTTTCCGGCTCTTCGCGGTAGCCGTGTTGAGATCATCGGCGTATTGTCTTCGTCCGATTCTAAAGATTTTGACGAGACGATCGAAACGCTGGTTGCGAGTCCCGAGTTGAGTGGCATGTGCATCGGTTATCTGCCAGATCACGATATTCTCGTCGGTGAAAATCGGATTGAGTTAGGGGCGATGCCGTTGCGTGCACGCGCTCAGGCCCTTTTGGGAAATCCTGCGGTCGAATGTTTGGTCCTGAGAATTGATCCTCAAATATTTTCAACGCAGGGTGCGCCTGTCCCTCGATTGGATCGGCTCGTGATTTCAGAGCGCGGAGCCGCGCAATGGTCGGTCGGTTCGATGCATGGTTTTTGGGATACGCTTCGCAATGCGTTGACCCGCCAAGCGAAATTGGAATTCGGCTCGATGCCGATGGAATGGAGGCAATCGGTCCTCAAACGGTTGTCACGGGTTCGCGATGTCGAAGCATGAGGGAGTCAGCCCATGATGCAATCGTTTAACTGGAACCACGCAGGTGGAAACGGTCTATGAGCAGCGTGACAACACCCAATTCGACAACACCCAATGCATCGTCCGCAGGTTCTTCGCTCAGCGACCCATCCCCGATGCGAGGCTGGAAACGTGTCCTCCTTGCTATCGCAGGACTGATCGCATCGATAGCAGGTTTGGCAGGATGGTTGATGCTCCTAGCGCGATGGTTTTGGAATGTCCATCCTCTTTTCGAGTTGACGACCCATGCCTCGTGGCATGCCATGGTCGGTCTTTCGATGGTGGTCATCCCTAGTTTCGTATTCTCCGCGTGGAAGAGGGTGCGAAGCGGTTCTTCCCATCGCGGGATCGCCTGGAAAGCAACGATTCATTGGCTATGGATTGCCCTCCCCTGGATGATCTTGGTTGGAATCACCGAGCCATGGCAAGCGATTCCATGGACTCCCTCTAGTCGCCCCACGGGAAGCACTACGGTGATGGCATGGAATGTCCTGATCGTCAATGAAAACTATGCGGAGCTCTTCACGACCATTCAAGCCGCGAATGCAGATGTGATCGTGTTGACCGAAGTAGGTCCATGGCATAAGCAAGCGCTTCAATCGCTGGATCACGAGTATCCGAACGTTCTTTGGTTGCCGCAAACCAATACGCGCGGCATCGCTATTTTGAGCCGTATTCCCGACACGCAATTCGTGCGGCATGAGTTTGGGGAGGGGAAAATGGTAGCGCTAGAAGCACGGCTTCCCGCGCACGGCGAATGTCCCGCTATGAGCATTTTGGGAGTCCACACCGCTTCGCCAAATTTGGAGGGGCGATCACGCATTCGGGATAGTGAATTAGAGGCTTTAGGATCTTGGGTACAGTCCTCGCAGCGAGAAGCCATCCTTATCGGCGATTTCAACATCTCGCCTTGGTCGCCACCTTTTCGAAGACTGCTGACATCGGCGTCATTGAAGGACTCTCGCACGATGCGAGGTCTGTTTCCTACGTGGCCATCCCCACTTGGGCCATGCGGGATTCCCATCGATCACGCATTGACGACGCGCGGACTGAGGATCACCGATCGAGGGGCAGGGTTTCCTTCCGATTCCTCCGACCACGGATGGATCACGGTGACGGTATCACGGTGAAGTTGGAGTCTGCGAATCCGCAGTGAGGTTGCGGAAGGCTCGCAACGTCTGTTCGGCCGCAGAGCGCGAATCTGGCAAAGCAAAGACTTCGGCGCTGAGATACCCGTCATAGCGAATGTCGCGTAAAGCGTCGATCAACGGCGGAACATCGAGATGCCCGCAGCCAATGGCTTGTCGATTCGTGTCCGCGAAATGGATATGGCCGACGGCGGAACCGGCGCAGCGCAACGATTCCGCGATGTCCTTCTCCTCGATATTCATATGAAACCAATCGGCTAGCAACCGCGTTCGCTCCAATCCAGCAATCAAGCACACTCCCTGTTCCAGGCGATTGCATTGGTCCGTCTCGTAGCGGTTGAGCGGTTCATAAAGTAATTTGCCACCGACTTGGCTGGCGTGCCGATCGAGTTGTTCCAAGGCGCTGCGGAGGTGCGCACGCGCTTCATCGGCAGGCATGTCCGGTCCGCTTCTCCCCTGCATCGATCCAATGATGGCAGGTGCATCGAAACGAGCTGCGACGTCGATGATCGATCGTACAAAATCGAGTGCCGCCGTCCGGACGGCCGGATTTGGGTCGACTAGGCTCCACCGATGGACAACCCAGCCAGCCCCGGTTCCAATGGCCGCAACCCGTAAACCGTGGTCCAGGATGACCTGGGAGACGTCTCGGCTCTGAAAAAACTCTGGGCCGGGGGGGAAAATCTCGACCGCATCAAATCCGAGCTGGGCAGCCAAGGAAACACTGGAAACCAAGTCGTCCCACAGTACAAAGGGGCCACCTTTGGCTTGTGGGACGAACGAAAGGGTGATCGCCGATCGAAAATTCATGGAAGTGGCCGGCCTCTACACACAGTCTTCATAATTTCTTCACTTTTATTACCTAGTTCTCCCCACCGATTTTCGAGAGAATTCCGAAAGTCTGGCGGGCTCGGCGCGCGTGTCGTTTCTCCGCCATTCCATCCTGAACCAACCGGAATGGGGTGATCTTGCTGCAAGGCATCATCGTCCCCGAATTCGACGGCTCTGCAACACCCCTAGGATCGGCTACCTAGGTTCTGCGGATCCGGTCCCTTATCGGTCTGTGATTTCATCGTAACTCGATGCGTGTGCGGGGGGCCTCGTTCCCCTTGCTCATTCTTCGATTTGTGATTTTCATCTAGCAGACTACGCGAGTCAGGCAAACAACGCAGACAACAGCGCGTAGGGATAGATCAACATGCCCCTGGACGATAGCCAACCCCACTTGAAGGCAGGAATTGCAGCAAACATGATCCTCACCAAGACCGTTTTCTATTGTGTATTGGGATTTGCCGGTTGCGTCATCGCAGTTGGCACTCCCTCTGTTCGAGGACAAGAATCGGCTGTCGATTCCAGTCTCCCCTCGTACAAGGCAGTGCCAGGAATCTCTGGCCAGATCAAGACCGTCGGTTCCGATTCGATGAACCCATTGATGCTGCTGTGGACTGAAAAGTTCAAGGAGTATTACAAAGGAGTTCGAACGGAAGTCGAAGGTCAGGGTTCCTCCAAAGCCATGCCCGCTTTGATTGAAGGTTCTGCCAGTTTTGGACCGATGAGCCGCGACGCCAAGGCCAATGAGATCGCCGACTTTGAGAAGAAGTTCGGATACAAGCCGATCCTGTTGCCGACCGCTATCGACTTGTTGGCAGTCTACGTGCATCGCGACAATCCGCTCGACGAGATCTCGATCGATCAGCTCGATTCCATCTTTTCAAGCACTCGCAAGTTGGGTGGAGAAGCGATCAACAAATGGGGCCAACTGGGGCTCAAGGGGGAGTTTGAATCCTCTGGAATCACCATCTTTGGGCGAAATTCGGCTTCCGGTACCTATGGTTTCTTCAAAGAGAAAGCCCTCGGAAATGGAGACTTCCGAGATTCTGTCAATGAGCAACCTGGAAGCACCGCCGTCATTCAGTCGGTAGGTGAAAATCGATTCGCTATCGGCTATAGCGGGGTCGGCTTTAAGACTTCTTCGGTCAAAGCCCTATCTCTATCACCCAAAAAAGATGAGCCCGCTTTTGCACCCAACGGCGAGAATGCGTACAGTGGCGACTATCCTTTGGCCCGTTATCTTTATCTCGCGATCAACGTCAAACCGGGTACCAAGCTGGATCCCGTTCGGCGCGAATTCCTTCGTTTCGTTTTCAGCAAAGAAGGTCAAGAGTTGGTTGCGAAAGAAGGATCGTTCCCGATCGACGCGGAAACGGCTGCCAAGGCATTGAAGCTCCTAGATATCTCTCCCTGATAGTCTCTCCCTGGTACCTTCCCTCGCCAACGTTGGATGCATCATCGCTGACGTGACCTCCCAAGAAACCAACGCTCGTCCTTATCGACGGAAGAAGTCGTCGAGCCGTGCCGTTGTTTGGTCGGATCGCATCGCCAAACAGATTATCACCATCGGCGGCATCGGCACGATCTTTGTCGTTTTGTTGGTAGTGCTTGTCCTGCTCGGCAATGTATTGCCCCTGCTTCAACCCACGCGGCTTCGGAGGCTTGCATCCGTCCTCCTGACGGATGTTTCTCCGGCCGGAACCAGCCCGAGCACCTCTGTTTCCGCTGGGGTTTCCTCTGGCATTTTGGCCATCGGCGTCGATGAATACTCCGAATTGATTTGGTCGATGGCATCGGATCAATCCATCGCTGTGCGATCGATCGCACAACCTGGTGAACTCCGACGATTCCAACCCCAGGACGCTAGCCTCGCGACCATTTCGACCGTACGTGTCGACAGTACCAATCAAAGTTTGCTGCTTGGGTTGAGCGACGGATCGATTCGACCCATCACATTGAAGATCAATGTGTCGTTTCTAAAAGCGGTCGATTTGGAAGAAACAATCCGCAAAGGGCTATCGACAGGTCCGGTCGTATCCGAAGACAAAATCTATCGTGCGACTCCAGGGGGGTTGGTGCGTGTGGTCCGTCTCGAAGAGGTTAAGTATTACGAACCCATCCAAGTGTTCGATGGTCCGATCGAGCATCTGGATTGGAGAATCAAGGTCGAAACATCCGGCTTCGATAACTCCCAACAATGGAATTGGGCGGCCAGTTCGGGCAACCGAATTGCGATGGGTCGCATCGAGCAAAAGGGGGGAGGGATCGGGAAGAAAGTCAAACTTGCCAAACAGACATGGAAAACAGATTTGGCTGCCGAAGGGAGCAAAGACTCCAGTGCTATCCGTGGATTGATGCTTTCCGCGTTAGGTGATTCGCTGCAGAGTATCGATAGCCAAGGTCAAATCGTTTGGTGGAAACCAGACGATGGCGAGAAACTGAAGAGCACGCAATCGTACCGATCGCTGACTGGTAGCGAGAGCCAACCCACCACGGCAGTGCCTCTTTTGGGACGATCTACATGGATGATAGGAAGTCGTGATGGACATATCGAAGGGGTCGCGATCACATCCACGCAACTGGGGCAGGAATTATTCACCATTCATCGCATGGCAACAGGCGCTTCACCGATAATAAGCCTGGCTGCATCGCCCAGCAATCGGATCGTGGCGTCGCTCGATGACTCCGGACGCGTGCAAATCATCTATGTTCCGTCGGAGCAAACCTTGGCAACACTGGACCTCTCCATGTTTCCGTCGATTGCCGAGGGACGTAGCGTTTCGGGAGGCACTCCTCCGCAGCTGCAGTTTTCACCCAACGGCGATACGCTCGCATGTTACACATCCGATCGAGCCGATTTGATCGCGATCGACAGCCCCTTTCCCGAGGCATCGATCTCGACCTATTTCAAATCGACATGGTACGAAGGTTATTCGCGTCCGCAACATATATGGCAGAGCAGCACGGGAAGCGTGGAAGGAGAAACCAAGTTTGGCATGTGGCCATTGATCTTCGGAACCTTCAAGGCCACGTTCTATTCCATGTTGATCGCTGCCCCGATCGCACTTTTGGCAGCCATCTTTGGGAGCGAGTTTATGAGCCCAAAATGGAGACTGCGTTTCAAGCCTGTGATTGAACTCATGGCCAGTGTGCCAAGTGTTGTTCTCGGATTCATCGGCGCCATGGTCGTGGCACCCTTCCTGAGGGACTCTTTAGCATGGGTCCTCTTGTCCGTGCTGCTCACACTGTTCTTATTTCTGTTCGCAGCCCATCTATGGATGCTGATTCCGATCCGGCAAGCGATTCCGATTCGGCGATTTCGATTGCCACTCATGTTCTTGATCCCGCCCGTGGCAGTAGCATGTGCGATGTGGCTGTCCGAGCCGTTGGAGAAGGCATTGTTCAAGACCTCTATCATGGATTGGTTGAGCGAAACAGGGACTGGGAGTTGGCCGGGCTGGTTTTCCATGCTGATATTGCCGTCGGGTTTGTTCGTGATGTGGTTGGTTTCCGGCCCTTTGAGCAATTGGCTGAGATCTCCCGCGCGCCATTGGGGCCAAAGCCGATCGGCTCTCTGGAGCTTATTCGTTTTCATCCTGAGCAGTATTTCCGTTTTAACGCTGGCCGGAGTGGTCGCTAGCGGATTGGGTTGGATGGGATGGGATCCACGAGGAACTTTGTTGGGACCCTATCAAGAACGGAACGCAATTCTGGTCGGTGGCATCATGGGCTTCGCCATCATTCCTCTGATCTACACCTTGGCCGATGATGCGTTGCAGTCCGTACCCCAGCATTTGCGAAGCGCGTCCCTAGGATGCGGAGCGACGGTCTGGCAGACCACGGTCCGAGTCGTCGTTCCGACCGCCATGAGCGGTTTATTCAGCGCTTTGATGATTGGATTTGGACGCGCGATCGGCGAAACGATGGTGGTCTTAATGGCCGCGGGCAACACCCCATTGATGGAGGTCAATCCATTCAATGGCTACCGAACTCTCTCGGCAACCTTGGCAACCGAACTTCCAGAAGCGGCCCGAGGTTCGACGCACTACCACACGCTGTTCCTGGCAGCACTGCTCCTGTTCGGCTTCACTCTCATAGCCAACACGTTGGCGGAATTGGTTCGTCAGCGATTCCGGAAGAGAGCGTTCCAATTATGAGCCGAATTCTACTCGCGAGACGCAGAAGCAGTGGTTCCACCTCGCAGGGGGAACCGATGGTATGGCTCACCGGTGGCATGTTTGTGGTGGCCTGCTTGATGATCCTTTCCCTGCTCGCTTTGGTTCTTTATCAAGGCCTATCGACCCTTTGGCCCCGTCCATTTCTTCTCCTTTCCACTTCGAGCGATGAGCTGATCGCGGGAGAGTTGCAGAGTCGGCAAAACTATCGGCTCAGTCGACAAAACTTGAGGGAATTGGATCCGGCCTCGCAAGTCCAAGCGGAGCAATTGCTCAATGGTGCCGCACAAGTCAATGCGAAGCGAATGTACTTGCGGACCGGGAACTATGAGGTGACCAATCGGCATTTCGTGTTCGTTCCGGATCTGAGCATCACGTCGAAAAAACCAATCGAGCCAGAAAACGTTTGGCTCTTGGAAAGGCGCGAATGGGGCAACCTGTATGGATTCCCCAAATCTCTATCATGGACCGATGCTCGCGAAACCGACGTCGTCCCGCTGGTCCGTGATGCCATGCGGGATGCAGCGCGTGTTTCTTCGGCTCTCGAACATCAGAAGAACTTGCTCGAGCGGACCGATCGCCGGCTTGCCGACAGCCGGATCGCTGTGCGGCAAGTCGAATTGAACGAGAAAATCGACCTGCAGGCCGTAGCGGAACAAGCCATCCAGGATTCGCTTGCTCCCTCCGCCGACGTTTCTTCCGTTGCGGCTGGATCAAAGGCACTGGATGGATTGTCCGTTGGAGCCCGTCGCGCCATTGAACGATTGATCGAGGAAACGAAGGCTTCTTCGGAATTGCAGATAACGATCAACGAAGAAATTGCAAAGCTCGAAGCCGAGCGCAACGCGCGCTCGGTGGTGATGCAGTTGCCAATCCCAGAGGCCGCTCATCCGATTTCGGTGCCTTGGTCGGAATTGGTGCAGGGGGGGGAAAGCGCTTCGGACGAACTCAAGAATGCCGTTGGATTGGGGGACGTTTCAGACACGATTGAAATCCATACCAAGCCACTTCAGGATCGGCAAGCGATACTCGAGTTGCGATGGCAGAGCCAACCTCCATTGATGCTGTGGGGGACCGCCAATGCGGATGGTACGACATCGGTTTCGAGATTGCGGGAACACACGGTCCTGATCGCGGATATCGTCCGTCTGGTCGAGCCAAATCGCTTGTCATTGATCGGCAAGGCCGGCGTCTATGCGAGCCGCTGGGGAGAATTTTTATTTGGGCAACCGCGCGAAGCCGGAGTCGAAGGGGGATTTTTCCCTGCCATCTGGGGGACGATCGTGATGACGCTGGTGATGTCCTTGGCCGTGATGCCGTTCGGTGTTTTGGCTGCCCTCTACATGCGCGAGTATGCCAAAGGGGGGTGGCTTCTCAGCATCATTCGGATCAGCATCAACAATCTGGCGGGTGTTCCAAGCATCGTTTATGGCGTGTTCGGCTTATCTTTTTTTTGCTACACGATCGGCGGTTTTATCGATGGCGGTCCGGTGAAAGCCGGTTTTAATCCTTGGCCAAGCACCGTCTGGTTTTCTGCTGTCGCCGCGTTGGCAGTCCTCGGTTTGATCGCTTTTGTCATTTCCATTCTGGGGAACCAGGCCGGACAGCGCGACAGTTCGATGCGCCGGTGGATCGGCTTCCTTTCGGGATTGTTGTGGCTTTCGTGCTTGGTGGGCATCGCTTTGCTTGTGGTGAAGAGTCCGTTCTTTCATGGGTTTTATGAAGCTCAATTGCCCAATCCGACGTTTGGGAAAGGGTGCTTGTTGTGGGCTGCATGCACATTGGCACTTTTGACGTTACCGGTGGTCATTGTCGCTACGGAAGAGGCATTGGCAGCAGTACCCAATTCCCTGCGCGAAGGTTCCTATGCATGCGGAGCAGGAAAATGGCAAACCATCCATCGCATCGTGCTTCCGTATGCGAGGCCGGGTATCATCACTGGGTTTATTTTGGCCATGGCTCGCGGAGCGGGAGAAGTCGCTCCGATGATGCTCGTGGGTGCGATTCCACTGGCCACCGAATTGCCGTTGGATTTCGAATTTCCGTTCCTGCATGGATCTCGATCGTTCATGCATTTGGGATTCCAGATTTACTCCCTGGGGTTCCAAAGCCAGAATAGCGAAGCGGCCAAACCGATGGTTTTTACGGCGACCTTGTTGTTGCTCACCATCGTCACCTTATTGAATCAAACAGCGATATGGCTGCGTGCTCGATTGCGAAAGAGATTCCAAACCAGCCAGTTTTAGCCCTTTCGGCGAATTGCTGTTATCAACAAGCCGCGCCGTTGCGACGTTGACCGAAAACCTGTCCAAACTCAACCCATGCATTTTTCCTCGACATGAACAGACTGAAAGCGATCGCCGAAGGCCAGAAAGTCGAATCCGTTATCCAGGATGAGGTGCTGGCCCGTGATCCGATTTTACAAATCCAGAACTTCAGTCTGTTCTACGGTCGAAAGCAAGCCCTTTACAACATCTCGATGCCGATCGCCAAGGGGATGGTGACGGCACTGGTCGGTCCGAGCGGTTGCGGAAAGTCCACCTTGTTGCGAAGCGTCAATCGCATGAACGATCTCATCGATTCGGTTAGCATCGAAGGGGATATGCTCCTCTCGGGAGATTCCATTTTCGATCCGGGGGTCGATGTGATTCAGCTTCGCAAGCGGATGGGGATGGTGTTTCAGAAACCGAATCCGTTTCCGATGAGCATCTTTGAAAATGTGGTCTATCCACTCCGCATCGATGGCGAAAGAGATAAGACGCGATTGATGCAGGTATGCGAACATTCCTTACGAGGAGCGGCGCTTTGGGATGAAGCAAAGGATCGACTGCAAGAATCTGGATTGAGCCTGTCGGGAGGCCAGCAGCAGCGGTTATGCATCGCGCGCGCAATTGCGAGCGACCCCGAAGTTCTCTTGCTGGACGAACCGTGTTCGGCACTCGATCCGATTGCGACGGGAAAAATCGAGGATTTGATTGAGCAATTAAGCGGTGATTATTCCATCTTGATCGTGACACATAACATGCAGCAGGCGTCGCGAATCAGCGATCACACCGCGTTTATGTACCTCGGAAGATTGGTTGAGATGGCGGAAACATCGTTGATCTTTACTCGGCCCAAATTGCAGGAAACGGAAGACTACATCACCGGTCGGTTCGGCTGATGGCCAAACCTGTGGCGTGAATCGATCTCGCGAATCGGTTATGATCCTCTTTCTCATCGTCGCGGTTGCTATGTCGGCCATGCGCGACAAGCCGGGATCTTTCTTTTTGCTCCTTGTTTTTCTGGGGACACGATGGCTTCGACAACACCCTCTCCAATCCTTCGCGATGTATGCGGCGTTCAAACCCACGTCACGTTTGCAGACAATGCGGAAAATCTGAAGCGGATGCTGAGCTGGTTGGAGCATCCGGGCACTGACGGAGCGGACCTCGTCGTCTTTCCTGAATGCATGTTGAGTGGTTATTGCTATGCGAGCCTGGAGGAAGCCATGCCTCACTCGCAAACCATTCCTGGGCCCGCAACCGATACTATTGCGCAGGTTTGCCGAGCTCGCAATCTGTACGTCGCGTTCGGAATGTTAGAGAAGACCCCCGATGGACGAATCTACAACAGTTGTCCATTGATCGGACCCAAGGGAGTGATCGGGACCTACCGCAAGGTCCATCTACCCTTTCTGGGAATCGATCGCTTTGTTAGCCAAGGGGAAAATGCGTTCGTCGCGCACGACGCAGGAGAGATGCGCGTCGGTATTCACATCTGCTACGACGGTTCGTTTCCGGAGTCATCGCGCTGCTTGGCTTTGGACGGGGCCGATCTGCTAATTCTGCCTACGAATTGGCCACCAGGAGCCGACACCTTTGCCAAGTACTTACCGAATGCCAGAGCGCTGGAGAACAATGTCTATTTCATGAGCGTGAATCGAGTCGGCACCGAGCGTGGGTTCCGATTTATTGGAAATAGCCGGATCTGCGATCCCAATGGGAACCCATTGGCAGATGCTCCCCATGAAGAAGAGCAGATCCTGAGGGGGACGATCGATCTGACGAAAGCCCGCAATAAGCGATTGGTGAGGGTACCCAAGGAGCACGTCATCGATCGCTGGGCCGATCGACGTCCCGCCTATTACGGCGAGATCGCAAAAGAGCACGCACTGAAGCGTGTTATCGATTGATGGAATGGCACGCAGGGGATTGGCTTGAAGGCCAAGCCTAGCGCTATCCGGTTGAATGGTGCGTCTTGTGCTGCAGAGTAAAGCTTGGCCGCGAATGCCATGAGAGAGTTTACGAAACTCTCTCATGGTTCGATTGGTTTCTCCTTCGATCAGCGCGACTTGGAGTCTCGTCGGGCTTGCGATCGCTTGCCTTTGCCGGAGACGTGGCCTGCGATATTTGTGGATCGATTCGAGATTGCCACGCGGTCCGCTTTTGCTTTACCAGCGATCTTTGTTTTTTGCGAGGGAGTGGTTCCAGGTGCAACTTTCTTCGCGGCTACCGTCTTCGTGGTTGGCTTGACCGCCGTGGAGGAGACGGGGTCGGGCGCGACGATTACTCGTTTGGCGGCCCGAGTGGCGGCAGTTTTGGTCAAGACTTGTTTGGCCGCTACCGCTTTTGTCGTGCCCTTCTTGGTGGCGGACTTGGTGGATGGCTTGGCCTTCTTTTTGGTGGCAGCCTTCTTGGTTGCAGGTGCTGCTACGGCTGTCACGGCTGTTACGGCGGGAGCTACTTTGGCAGCCGCCGAGTTGATTTTCTTCTTGGTGACATGAAGTTCCTTCCGCGTGGTCTGCCGAGTGACGCGGGTTTTTTGATTACGAATGGCTGCAGGTGTCTTGCGGCCTGCGGAACTGGCTACCGTGGGGATGGTTTCCAAGACGGCCAACCGTGCTTCGTAGATGGCGAGTGTTTCTTTGAACAGAGTATGCTTCGCGTGGGAACGGGAATCGAGATCGGGAGCGCCGGTTTTGCGGCTCTCGGTTCGTGCTTGTCCCCGCGATAGCTTTTGCCACTTGTCGACGTGCTTGCGTGTGTTCAAAACATACGTTTTTATTTCAGCGGGACTGAACTTCTCAATCGCGGGTGAATGGCTAGAAAGCACTAGAGCCAATTCTTCTTTAGTGCAGAGTGCTCGGATTTCATCTAACGACAACGGCATGGATCAAACTCCCGACAAGCCATGATGGACAAACAAAGACGCAAGTGACGAGCGCCGGAATGCGTATCGAACGCGAATGCGAACATCACCTCTCAAGGATAGAGTATCTACGCGGGTCGTTTCCTTCAACGGTAGAGGAGCAAAGATCGCGGAGAATAGAAATCAATCGCTACCCGGTGAGGTCGGAAGGCAAACATGCTCATCTTCCTTCGACGGCTGCCTCTGGTTCCATCGACGACCAGCACCCTTTCGGCGAGGCATCGATTCATGAACCCAAAGTTCTTTGAAATCAAGTACTGGAAGGTACCAGGACCAAGGGAGGAATGCCGTTTTCAATCGACCATACCGCGGCCGCCGTGCGATCGGAAACTTTTATTTTCCGCATCACCTTCTGCATATGCTCTTTGACCGTTTCCAAACCGATACTGAGCGATTGACTGATTTCGCGATTGGTCAAGCCGAGCGACAGATGCACAATGATATCTTGCTCGCGACGTGTTAAAGGAGGGTTTAACTGACCCGAAGCCACGTGGTGTTGCTCAAGATACCGCCTTGCGATCATCAGCTTCGATCCCTCTGGTCGTTGTCCGCTGGCGATCGCGTTGCAAGATTGTAACAACCGATCTGTTGGCTCTATCTTAAACACAAAGTCCCACGCATCGATGGCGGATGCACGAGCCACATGGATCGGGTTAACGTTGTAACTGTAAAACAACAGTCGCATCTGTGGCCGCAACTTCTGGAGAGCACTCCATTCTTCAAGAATATCGATTCCTTGAACCATCACTTCTGCAATCAGTAAATCGCACTCGGAGTCTTCAAGGAACGCTTTCAGTGCTTGGAGCGAAGCGGATTGACCAATGCATTGATGGGATGTTTCCTCTAAGCATCGCCGGATGGCATGAAGGCAGATTGGACGATCATCCAAACAACAGATACGCAACGACATAGACAATACCTAATGCGCGCCGGGACCTTTTGTTGCGAGCCTGAATTGGGTCTCAATCGAACTATGTACGGTCGCATCTCAGCTGGTGCAAGCAGGTCTCGGGCGTCAGACAATTTCTCTTCATCCAGCAAAATCAGTGTAGCAAAGATTAGATATTGCCTAGCCCCAAATGGAACAATTTCTATAACAACCGTAACATCGACCCCCTCTTTCTGCTTGTCCCCACCTATCAAGTAGTTCTACAGTGGGGTAACACTTCGATCTTTCATCCTTTATTTTATTTCTACGTGCAAAACTCCCTCACTCAATGACATCGTCAAATTGGAAGCTGCAGCGAGCTTGGCGACGATCTCTTCCGCGCTGACATTTTCAAATTGAAGATCGATTTCCAGCCCAGCCAAGTGACTAGGTAGTACTGGGCATTCCAAGCGCAGACCCGATTGTTGGGCGAAGCCATCGAGGATGCGCTGCAACTGTCCTCGGTACCTGCCCGTATAACGCTTGTCGGAGCCTACGGCCGATTTTGGTTTGTTGGGTAGGGGGGCAAGTGGAACCACGAGCTCGCGATGCGCTGTGGCTGGAGCAGTGACTTTCCACATTGTCTTTCCATTGCGGCTTACCTGCGAAACCGTAGCGCTGGACCAACGTTTTTTCCAATTCCCCCATGCCTCCTTGCCGAGTTTTTGGATCTCATCGCGGTATTCCCATGACACATCCCCCGCATCGATCTGTGACAACGGGACAACCTGAAGTTGCTTCCCTTCGGATGACAATCCCCATCCGAAACCGCTCAATAGGGACACCGCCACTGCGAGAGAGGACGTGTTTTCGAATCGAAAATGGTGCCAACGATCCAAGTCCATCACCCATTGTGAATCGAAGTTTTCCTGAAGGAGTGGCAAGTTTGATTTCTTGCTCCAACGATTCCAAATTTTTGCGACCAACTCACCCTCATCCCACTCCGCAGCCAACTTTTCAGGACGGATCCACGCGGCATTGGGATGACTTGTGACGATTCGCCAATAGGAGGATTCGATTGCAATCGCCTCTCTGTGAGGAACCAACATAACGACGCGATCGATGCAGGCGACTTCTGCACCAATTCCATCGGCAATGGATCGCAGTGCGTCCATCCAAGTCGCACCGTCGGTCGGTTCGAAAGTGACCTCCATGTCATTTGCAATGCGTCGATCCAGCCAAATCGGTACGCCGTACTCCGCGCTCCAAAGCGGAAGTAACTCTCTCAACGGCATGCGATCGATTTTCTTGGCAAAGGGTGATCGCAGTTGACTCGAAAGCGAGATCGCCGAGGCGGTTTGGAATGGGTGCACCAACGATTGCGAGAGTGCAGCGTTGGGTAGGAGTAAAACAAAGAGCAGAGCAAGACATTGGGGCCACTTGTGGTCCCGCCCGCCCATAGATCGCGGACTTGCCGCGTTGGTGTTTGTCAAGTTGTTCATCGGGTCTTTTCCACACTTCCTTTTGATCATTGCGAACTGCCCAGGACGCAACTAAAGTGAATTCATCGATGACAACATCGATCGATAACGCGGATCATCTTCGCAAGAAGTTTGCCGATCCATCCATTCGCGTGCTAGTGAGCGTTGCAAACAGGTTGGTCACCGTGGATAAGCGGTTGCAGTGCGTGTTACCTGTTCGAACGTTAGCCATACCTTGATTGGATATGGCGTCCAAAAATGCTCCGTCCTTCATTATAGCCTTGTATCACCGAACGTAGCCTCGAATCATGCGACCCCTTCGTCCCAAGCTCTTAGAAATCTATTCGGATTGGATGAGCCCGCGTGGATGGGTGGGACAAAATTGGGGTGAATTGATTCACGCCAAATATACCCCTCACACGTTATCGCGGATGCTCGGAGCGTCGTCTCCGGCAACCCGTTGTTCTGCCGCTTGGGCCCTGGGAATCGTCGGTGATATTGCTCATTTGGGTACATTGGGACCTCTCCTGCGAGACTCCTACAAGCGGGTCCGAACCGCCGCCAACGACGCGCGACGAATGATTCAGTCGAGGACTCTAAGCCCATGGCACCGCCAATGCGCGCAGCAAATCGAAGCCATGCTGGCTGCAGATCAATTGTCTCTGGCGTGCGATCTGGCAGATGACTTGGTGGAGGAAACTCAATGCAGGTCCGACGCATTCATGCTGCGAGCGGGAGTACGGTTTTGCAATTCCCAATTGGTGCGCGCCATCGAGGATTTTCGCAGTACATTGGCGATTGACCCGTATTCGTATCGCGCTTGTATTGCGATGGGTCAATGCTATTGGCACCTCCATCTTGATTCCGCTGCCCGCGAATGCTTTCTTGAAGCAGCGCGTATCTATCCAGATTGGACACCCGCGTACCGATCGTTAAGACTTCTCCCACCTAGTTCGGCCGTCGCGTGATAAAGCGCTCGACCGGGTCGGAAAAGGATTTCTAGGAATCGCTAACGCACGTTCTGGCCATCATTGTAGGCTGGTTGATTCGGAGCCATGCCGTACGGATTGGCGGCTGAGTAAGTCGCAGGGGGAGAACCGCTCGGCGCTGTTCCGCTCGCCGACGGCTGTTCGATAATCGTAAACTCAGCCCAAATCGGATTATGGTCCGATATTTTGAGGGCTTCGTCGATCGAAATACCAAACATGGTGGACATGTCGAGCACACCCGCCCGGCCGGTAAACTCGTTGGTCAGGATGCCATCAAATAGCATGTTGTCATAGCACTGAGTGCGTCGGGTGTTCGTCGGTTGGTCTCGAATGGTCCAATAGATGTTTGGGACCTTTCCTAGATTGCCGAAAATTTTTGGTGCTGCGTTCAAGTCACCCATGAGGATGACGTCGTCCTCTCCGGCGGTCGACCATTCGTACTCGCGCACCGCTTGCAGTACGGTATGCATGACGGGTAGTTCGAGTTTGACTTCATCGGGATCGGTGTGAATGTCGATGAGCGAAAATGAATATGGACGATAACCCTGAGGAACGCGGGTCATGAACCTCGCGACCAAGGGCGTACGATGCAACAAATCCGCTCGATTGTCGACCGTATACGAGGCGTTCTGTCCAGAATTGATTCGGGACGTATCAAAAATGTAGCAGTACTGCTCTTTCGATGAAGTTCGTCCCAAGCGGGGGCCTAGAATGAAATCGTAGCGCGCACCGCGCGCATTGATGTACTGTATCAATTGTGGAATCACCGATTGATCGAGGGCTCGCACTTCTTGAATGGCCACGACGTCGAAGCAGTTGATGATGGCGGCGATTCGCTCGGCAGTCGCTGGAACCCCAATTTTCTTTTCGCCGAAGGCTTGAATATTGAAGCTAGCGATGAGGATGGTTTGTGGGGATCGTGGTGGGACACCGAGCGGAGTCGCTGCGGGCGCGGCGGTGGAAACCAATTGCCCGGGGACTTGCCCAGGAGTCGGGGATTGGGAATAGGCTTGAGGGACACGCGCCGGAGCACCGGGAGCGTTGTTTGGATTGCCGGACGCGGGCGAGCCTTGCCATGCATTGGTAATCGAGCGGAGTCCCTGTTGCAGGCGCCCATCTTCGGCGGCCTTTTCCAGGTCCTGCACCAATTCTTTTTTGACATCTTCACGCTGAAGGTCGCAACCTGGAAGGATCCAGGTCCCGATCGCAATGGCGATGAGAATCAACGTGCCCGATCGTTTCGTGTGATGCATCCCCTCGCCTCCATGCTCGGGTTTGTTGGTAGAACATCGGGTTTAGGCATCCTGCCCGCCGCTGTCCTGGGTCTATCCCCGATGGAAACTCTATGCGATGGCTGCATTTCCCATGGCTAACTCCATGAGACGTTTGAGCCGATCAGGGGCATCGGCTGCCGAACGTTTCAATGCTTCCGCATACTGGGACTCCAAAGTCCCAAATTCCGTCAAGCACCAAGCGGCCCGCTCACGCGCCGAAAGACCTAGACTTCGATCGGTCGCGATCTCTGTCACGAGCCCCTGCAACCCACTTGCTTGTTTTCCAAAGCGTCCTGCCAAAGTACAAAGCCAATACAGCTTTTGCGAACCCAGGCCGGCTCTGGAATTGGATTCCAAAAGCGCCTTGAGTTTCGGTAGAGCAGTGCTGTTCAACACGCCGCAATTTTCGAGCGCTTCGGTCGCAGGCTCGAGAATCGATTCGTCGCTCGAAGCGACCCCTTCGATGAGTACTTCCCAATGCGCCGATGCATACTCTGGATCCTGCACGCACTTTTCCAATGTTTCGGAATCGCAACTAGGCATGGTATGCACCTTCAAATACGGTTGAGGAGGACGTGCGCTGCGGTCGCGTATCTTCGTACGCCGCATTGCATGCATCCTTGACGGGAGTCTGTACCTCTTTTAGGGTTTGGGCACAACACAGATTCAAACCGTGCGGATCGGATCGGTGCCGGACGAACCCATCCCCATTCCAATCCTGAGGATCCCGGAGCAACTCACAGGCTTACCATTGGCTCTTTTCATCTCTTCTGTGAATGCCATGCCATGAAAATCGATCTCGTCATTACCGAACTTCATCCAGGGGGAGCTGAACGATGCTGCGTCGAACTCGCATCGCACTTGCGTCGCGCCAATCACCACGTTCGAGTTCTTTCGCTGGGCCCCCAACCAAAACCGCCGCGCACCCGCTTGATCGATCTTCTGGGTGAAGCAGGGATCGAAACGCATTTCTTAAACGGCACGAAGGTCTCGCAATTTCCTGGAGTTCGGCATCGTCTACGCGCCTTGTTGATGGCCGACCCACCCGACGTCGTCCAGTCGTTTTTATGGCATGCCAACCTGCTGGTCGCCTCTGTTTATCCTGCGAAAAATGTGCCGTTCGTCGCGGGAGTCCGAGTTGTCGAGCCTCGTCGGTGGCGAGCTTGGACGGCCCGCTTCTGGGCTCGTAAGGCGTCCCGCGTTGTCTGTGTTAGCGACGAAGTTTCCCAATGGTGCCACGCAACCGAACATGTTCCTCGCGATCGGATTGCCGTCATTCCAAACGGCGTCGAGATCCCATTGGACGAAAACACCAACCCGCTATCACGGTCCCTTCCCGGCCCGTTGCACCGATCGGAGCCGATTTTGCTTTTCGTCGGACGGCTGGAGCCACAAAAAGGGGTAGATCAATTGATGATTCATGCGGAATCGATCCTGCATCAGCTTCCCGAGCATCGGTTGGTATTGATTGGTGAGGGTCGTTGGAAAAGCCAATGGCAGGGCTTTCAAGGCCGATCGAGATACGGTTCTCGCATCGAAGTCCTCGGGCATCGAGACGATGTTCCTGCGTGGATGGCCCGCGCGGATCTGCTTCTTTTGCCGACACGCTACGAAGGGATGCCCAACGTCGTACTCGAAGCCATGGCGCATGGTTTGCCGATTGCGGTCACTCGCGTCGAGGGAGTTGCACAAGCCCTTGGCGATGGACTGGCATCTCAAAGCGCCGACCGGGGGGACTGGGCAGGCTGGGCAAGACTCGTTGTCCGATTGGCTCGCGACGAGTCCCAGCGCAAAGACTTGGCACGCGGAAATAGAGCGCGGGCGATATCCGAATTCTCCCTGCCCGAAATGCTATCAAGATACGAACGACTGTATCAGGACCTGCTGGAATCCTAACCCCCTTGCTGAAACCTAACCCAGAGATGGGCGAATACCGAATTGGCAAAGGCATTCTGAATTCGAGCGACCCACTCTTGTCACTCCTTTGTTGTCTTTGCAGGACTTGTCATCGCAGAAAGGCCTGTAACCAGACTGGGGCCCGCCGCGAGCGTTTTGCACTGGCTTCGCTTTGGGTGGATCTGATAGTTTCCTCGGCACGGCGATTGTCAGGGCTATTCGCGACTACCACCGTGGACTACCACCGTGGACTGCCTCCGTGAATTCCCAACGTGGACCAGAGACCGGCCGCAGGTTTCCCGTATTCCATCGGTTGAAAAACCATTCGATAGTAACCAATCACTGAACCGGAGATCGGCCATGAGCAATTTAGGTTTGTTCCAATGGATTCGGGAAGGGGTCAAGCAATCGGTCTTGATGGGGGTCAGCGATGCCGTTGAAGTCATCGGCACACCGGACTCCAGCGCGGAGTACCATCCGGCGCTTCAAGCATTCGCGAAAGCCCCTCTGCAAGCCTTCGGATCGACAAGCCTGTCCGACGCTTCGAATACCAAGCTTACGAACGAACCCAAGGCTGGACGAAAACGATTGGGCCGTTCCCTAAAAGACATCAATCCACCGAAAGCCGCTCCTCCCAAGTCCGACGTTTGAGAGCGTTGAAACCTGGTGCAGGACATCGATCCCTTGAGCTGCCGCATGCTGCGATTGAAACTCCCGATATCGTCGTTCTTGCTCGGGTCTTTGGCCCTGGTAGCTGGCTGTAGTTACGTGCAGAGGTCAACAGCATGGATGATTCCATCGATCCCCCTCAATGATCGGATAACGCTCTCCAACCCGATCACCGTCAACGTTGGGGATAGCGAATTTCTTTGGAATCAGGTCGTAGATACAGTAGAGGATTATTTTCGCATCAAGAGTGAGCAGCGCGCCGCTCGGGATGATGTGCAGTGGCTGGAAGGACGCCTCGAAACCTATCCCGAGGAAAGTCCGACCTATCTCGAACCATGGCGTAAAGCCTCGACGCATGGCTTCCAACGGTTGCAGAGCACCTTTCAGACCATCCGCAGGACTTGCTTCATCCGTGTGATTCCGACGGAGCAAGGGTTCACCATCGCCGTAGAAGTCATCAAAGAACTGGAAGACGTGGATCGATCGCTAAGCGCTTCCGAAGGTTCTGCGATCGCAAGGCACGATGGATCGATCGTTCGAGTCAACCCGAAACTGGTAGGCCAGCCCATCACTCTGGGTTGGATCCGTCAGGAAAACGACACAGAACTAGAACAACGCATCCTTCGAGAGATTCTGGGGCGATCGACCAATGTCAGCCCACCACGCCGCCCGTTGTTGCTCAAGTAGGGCCCGTTGTTGCTCAAGTAGTTTCGTAGCGGCGGAATGACAGACACTTCCGTGCACAAAACAAAGAGGGGTGATCAACGGACCACCCCTCTTTTTCTTTTTGATGGAATGTCGCCCGTTACCAATTGGCGTCGGGCCACTTTCCTCTGACGGTGCTCGTCCCCTTTATTGAGGCATATCACCGGTCGCCGGAGCAACTGGGATCACTTCGGTTGCGATCGGTGCATCCTGCTTTACGGGGGATGGGCTAGGAATCGCATCCTGACCGAAAATGATCACTTGCGAACCGCCACCGACTGCAGAACTTTGGTTGTAGACGTAGATGGCATCCAGAGCTTTAGCGATCCGGAGTTGGCTTTCGGTCAAGTGAGCGACCGAATAGGGATCGAGTCCAGCTTTGCCTTCCAACGCTGCATCGATCCGTCGCTTGATATCCTTGAGTTGCACCAAGGAGAGAGCAGCGACGGGTTTTGCCACGTTCGATCCGGTCGGGATGGCCAAATCGAGCAATCGTTCGAGGTGCTCCCTTTGCAGGTTGCGTCGCCATGAACTGATACGGGGTTTGCGAGCGTTCACTTCCCCTTCCACTTTTGCATCGAGTTCCGACCAGATTTCCGCTTGGACTTTGTCCAAAACTTCCGGTAGGGTCACCGAATCTTGATCCTTAGGAACCAACTGTTCGTTGTCGTAGACGCGGCGCAGCGTGGTTGGATTCATCAACAGGGACAATGCACTGGCTTGGATACCTAGGATGCGGTCGTGCACGGGGAAAGTCGATTCACCCATCGAACGCACTCCTTCGTCTGCCCATTTGTCGACGGTCAGGCGAGAGAGAATCTCGTTGGTCAAACCGTAGGCATCATCGCGGAAGGCATTCCGTAGAACGAAGTCGAGAGCTCTGCGTTGTTGATCCGCGGGAACCGGAATCAGCGATTGCCGATTGCCTGGATCTCCCTTCTTATCGCGATTGACGGTAGCACCACCCAACCAATTGGCCATCATGCTGATGGTCTTGGTTTGCTCACCGAGAGTGAGTTCGTAACCCCGACGAGCCTTGCTCCAACTGTCCCCTTCCTTGACGAACTTGTCCAGCAATTGACCTCGATAGAGCTTGACCAAACGGATTTGATTTTCGCAATATTCGAGCGGATCCTTCGAGTAGTCGTAGCGACGAGCCAACGGATCGGGACCGTTGGTATCTTCGTCGGTTGCGTACTGCAGTTCTGGTTCGCTGGCTCGCTTGAGCAGCTCCGGAAGCTTGGATTCATCGGGTGAATAGCCATACTCGATCGCCCAATAGTCGTAAGGTCCGATGCCGATCATGGTGTAGTCACCACGCGTCTCGGATTCGAGCTGATAGGGCATATTGATCGGTATGTAGTCCATGACCGATGTCGCGATCGTTTTCTGTCCCTTCACCGCATTGGAGTTGATCTCCTTGAGAGTGAGATTGCTAGATCCCTTAAAGTTGTGTCGCAATCCCAAGGTATGGCCCACTTCGTGTGCAACCAGTTCTGCCAATAGAGGGCCGATGAAGGATTCCGGCATCCCATCCAGAAGTTCTTCTTTCGACTTTTCGGGCTTCTTCGCTTCTGGCTTCTTTTCTTCCCCAGTCGCTGGAGGATTGGTCGGCGGTTGCGGAGCTGGATCTTGCTCTGCGAGGAAGTTTCCGTTTTCATCCATCAGATCGAGTGCCAAACGGGCCATCGACATGTCCATTTGCATGCCATGAGCTGCAGCGCAGAAGCCGTTGACTTGGCTGGTGCGACCATAAAGTCCATCAAAGGGTTGACCTCCGATGAGCTTGCTATCCATGCGGGTCAAAGGATGACCGGCGTAGGGGAGTTTGGCCTGGGCAGCAAACAGGGATTGCAAGTGGGTCTGATTGCCAGTGGGAGCCAATCGAAGGCGAGGATCCCAGTTGGGATGGGAACCGAACCAAGCGAGATTTTCTGGGCTCATGCCTTCCATCGCGAGTTCCGGCATCATGTCGTGATACTGGAAATTGAAGTGGCGAATCCATCCATCGGTGAGGACCACGTCGGCATCGAGAATTTCCCCGGTCAGAGGATGAACGCGGCTCGGACCGATGGCCGTTCCGATGTCGTTGTTGAGCCAACGAATGAAATTGTATTGAACATCTTCTGGATCGAGATCCATGGTTTCGGGAGCGCGCGGATCTTGGTAAAGAACTTCGATCGCATCGGAGAAACCAACCTTTTCGAAGGCTTTATTCCAATACTCGATCCCTTGTTTCACCCATCGGCGATAACGAACAGGGGTCGTGTGTTCGATGTAAAACCGAATCGGAGTGACGGGTGGACTGACTTTGAGAGAGGGATCCCGTTTTTCGAGACGCCAACGCGTGACGTAACGGACCCGCTTCTTGTCATCATCGTAGCTACCCAGATCGGTGAAATTGGTCACGAAGTAACCAACGCGCTGATCCGCTTTCCGAGGTTTGTAACCCGAGTCTTCGGGGACTTCGCTGTAGGAATAGTGGATCGTTTGAAGCTTGCCACCCCCAGCTACCACTTCAAATGCCAATTCCGTGTTCTTGGTAAACGGTTTGGCTTTGACGATTTTCGTGAGTTGTGGATCTTGAATACGGAGCGAATTGCCGAAGAACTTGGAAGCTTGTCCTACGAACAATGCATCCGCATCGATGAGTGGACCGCCGCGTGGCACCATCGTGAGGATGGGCACATCGAGCAATACGGTATCGGTGAAGAGGCGTTTGACCGAAGATTTCGATTCAGGCTCGCCATTCGAACGGATCCCCGTTTCGGGCAGGATGAGAGCCAACCGCTTGTTGTACAATCGCCAGTAGACGTAGTAGTCCCCGGCCTGCAGCCCTGCAAACTTATCGCCGCTGCTGACGGTCAATGCAATAAAGTACTTCTTGGTGGCAAAATCCTTGGGTAGTTCCAGGAGGACTTGACCATCTTTCTCACGGGTCCAAAGGTTGCACAAGGCCCCGCGATCGGGCGACTTGGACTCCACCTTGGTGTACCCCTCGATCACTTTTTCAAAGGGGGGGAAATCGGGTGCAGGCGCTTCTTGAGCCCCTGCAAAATTGGGTACCATTCCGAGAACAAGGGCTGCACTGAGCGCCAGTCCTCGAATACTCGATCGATGATCAATTCTCATTCGATGATTCCAAAAAGGGTGGACAGAACAAACTCATCCGACGACAAAACGGCGATGCCAATCATGGTGCGTAACGGAAACCGGAGAGCGAGGCCCGCGCACCCCGCTTCCCAGAAAAAGTTCGGGGAATTGGAGAACACCCGGCAGATCGCTTTGCATGGATTCCAGACTAAATACTAGGAACCCAACGTCGCGATCCAATCGCTACCATTGCGGGCGGAAATTCCGCTTCCTCGCAGCTACATCCGTCATGACCGGAACATACCGCAAAGCTTCACGGGAATTTCACCCGCCAACGCTCGTGGAATTATGAACACCAACCCCCCGGGGGTCTAGTAATCCAAGTCGACTTTTCCGTCAAAGTCATGGGTCGCGCGCAGGACGAAAGTCACCGGAAAAATCACAAGCATTTGTCGATTTCTTTGTCCGATGAAGCAAGGCCCGGCTGGGGATAAAGCCACAGCTCTAAACATCCTGCAGGACTTTGAACCGTCTAGAACACAAAGGGGGGGCGAGGCTCCTGCCGAGCTTTGGCTGTTCTGGTTCCGCAGGAGCGTCGCCCTCCCTACCAATGATTTGATTGGGCAAGGCCGATGAAAAGATGTTTAGAGCGGTGGGATAACGCCCCCATGCACTCCCATCTGCAAGGGATTATGAACCAACTCAGAGAACCCTGGTCCATACGAACCGGGAGGATCGTTCCCAGCCAGACCGGACGTTCTTGGCCGGAAAACGATGTATCTCGAGATTGCAATTCACTACATTTGTAGATTTAAAGGATGCCGCCCATGGACTCCTACGCCGATGTTTGACTGAAAACCCGGCAAAGGACGGAGTGTGGATCCCGGCTAACGCGTTTTGAAGTTGCCCTATTTAAGTGTCTTGTCGTTTCGGTTCGCGATTTCTCTGGGTTTTTCGTACTCGTACTCCGCGTTCGCAGTACTCGTACTCGATGATACCGTAGCGAGTACCATTTCATTGAGTTCGAGTACGAGAAGAGCCTGAACATCGCAACTTCAAAACTCGCGCACCTAGTTCATGATTGTCTGTTCTTTTGTATCTCTCGACTCAACCTCAACCCTTTCGTCTGCAATGACAACTTCAACCTCCACCACGTCTCCCTCCACCCAGTCTCTTTGTTCTCTGCTCTCGAATATGCCCCGAAGTTCTCTGCCGTTGCGATTTCCATTCAGGTGGCTCAGCTTCCTCACCGCGATAGCGATTTTCTCCGCGTATGGGTTCGCGATCGAAAAAGGAGATCGCGTACAGCTCGAATTTGCAGGTGAGCGCACACAAGGGGTGGTGACCGAGATCCGAAACGGGGGCCAACTGCTCATGATCCAGTTGGAACGAGAAGGTTTTGATGTACCCATCCCATTCCCAGCAAACCAAGTCGTTGTCATTACCGTTCCGAAGAACTCCGGAACACCTGGCGCATCGGGTGGGAAACGCACCGCCGATGGATCGAACGAACCCTACCGTCTTTGGAGCGACCGCACGGGCAAGTTCAAGATCGAAGCCATTCTGATCGAGCAGACCGCGACCGAGGTCAGCTTAAAAAAGAAGGATGGCAATATCGTCAAAGTTCCGATCGAGAAGCTTTCCAGCACCGACCAAGAGTACATCGCTAGCGGTGCTTCAGAAAATCCATTTGCGGGAGGATCGAAGACCTCACTTTCTCAGGGAGCCGGCATGGGAACCGTTTTGGGGCGCGAGTTTCGACTCTCTCCACCTATCGAAGTCGAGAAGGGTGGCGACGTTCTGATCAACACACTCGATCTGCCCAAAGATTGGAAAGCCGACCCACCGTCGCTCGATCTTTCCTCGATCAACAATGCATCGATGGCAATCACTGAAGAAAAGTTTGGTGTCAACGTGCGCCGACCATTGCTCATCGGTCCCGAAATAACTGGTCTCTGCTACGGCGTCGACAGCGGCTCGTTCTTCGACCAGCCTGCTTCTTCGATTTTCTTGGTCGATGGAAAATCCAGGAAGTCAACGAAGGTGACAACCATCGCCGATGCGCGGGTTTGGTTTGCGTCTGCTGATCCCGTATCGGGGAATGTACTAGGACTCGTACTGGATAAAAACCAAGATCACGCGCTGTCGTTCGTCGTGTTGGGAGGGATCCGAGATCAGAAGCCAGTCGTCGTGAACCATTGGACGCTGCCGACCAGTTCGCAAAATAACACTCATCATTTCGCTACCTATCGCAAGATTCTTCCGAACGATTTGGCCGTGGTCGTGTGGGATTCCCAGGTCCATGTCGTCCAAAACTCAACTCTGAAAAAGATCCTCACGATCCCAGTTAAGCACTTCAACGAACCGGCCGTGACGGCTGGAGGCAAGTACCTAGCATGCCCGGTCGATGGACAATGCGCCCTGTTTGAAATCGCAACCGGAAATCAAATTGGCTCGATTCCGATTGGAAACACAATCGCAGTCTCCCTCGGTTTTTCAAACGATGGCACCCGCCTCGCAATCGCTCAAGATGCCAAGGTCACCATCTGGGACTTGGTTCAAGGAAAAGAGATTTTTAAGCACGAGGCAAACGTCAACCTCGCAGGCTTGGGAAAGCCGATTGCTTGGGGAGGTGGCGACGAGTTCCTGATTCTTCCAAGTGGCGAATTGTTGAGCCTAAAGCGGAACCTCATCCTCTGGAAGTACACCTTCGCGGATGATGGACTGGAATATTCCGACTTGCTGGAACATGGTCTGCTGACGGTTGCCAACTCGAAATCGATCGGCGTCATTCGTTTGCCGCACGAGCTTGCGAAACAGGCCCTAAAGAAGGATGTCTCGGGAATTACCGCATTGAAAAAGGGAGACGCTGTCTCGGTCGGGTTCGACGGCAACGGTCCGGATATCGATGGCGCGACGGTGATTCAATCGCTTCAACAAAAAGCGATCGAAGCGGGATATCGTGTCGACCCTGCCGCACCGGTTCGCCTAGTTGGAAAAGTCACTCGTGGAAAAACCGAAACGCAGAGCTATCGCTCCTTCGGAGGGCCGGGCTTGCAAGATGTTAGCTTCACTCCCTACATCACATCCGTGGAGCTCGAATCAAACGGCAAACTCCTGTGGCAAAATTCAACGCGATCCGGGTTGCCCTTTATGATCCGAGGAGAAAAGACTTTGGATCAAGTCGCTCGCGAGCATGAGAAACCAGATCCGGGCTTTTTTGGTCGAATCATTCTTCCCTCACAAGTGCTGAAACCGGAATACCAGAGCGGCTTTGGCTCCAGCATCGTCTCCGCCAATGGGATCCAGGACATCCCGCGCTAATTTCAGAATCGGGGAAATGAGTTCGGTTTGGCTTGTTCGCGGAAAAGCAATTCGCTCGCTGTATTGGTTTGAGCAAACAACGCCTGCGATCGCTCACTTCACATCGGGAACGCAATCGCATATTTCGCAGCAACAATAGCGAAAACATTGATGTTGCTTCAATCTGTCGCGGTCGATTCTCTTGCTGGCGGCTGACATTGATAGTGATCAATTGCCGATGAGGAGAGTACAATGCGGCTAGTGATCCACAACGAGGTTGCCGACTTCTGGAATCATCGGCGCACGACAGAGACTCCCCTACACGACTTTGGATGATTCTTCCGTTATGTCGCAGATTACAACCACCGCATCCGAATCGGAGGCACTTGAACAATTCAGCTACGACGACAGCATCGTACGTATGTTCGTCACCGCGACCATCCTTTGGGGACTCGTGGCGACCGTAGCGGGTGTCATCGTAGGTGTTCTATTAGCCGCGCCGTGGATTGTCGATGGATTGCGGAGTGAAATCAGTGCGATCCTTTCCTTTGCTCGATTGCGGCCTTTGCACACCAATGCGGCCATCTTTGCATTCGCGGGAAACGCCATCTTCGCCGCCATCTATTACAGCACTCAGCGATTGTGCAAGTGCCGGATGTGGAGCGATGTACTAAGCCGTCTTCACTTTTGGGGCTGGCAAGGCATCATCGTCGCTGCCGCAGTCACACTACCCCTCGGAATCACCCAGGGTAAAGAATACGCAGAACTCGAATGGCCGATCGATTTGGCCATCGCCGTTGTTTGGCTCGTGTTCTTCGGCGGAAACTTCTTTATGACGTTGGTGCATCGCCGCGAGAGACACATGTATGTCGCTCTCTGGTTCTACATTGCAACCATTGTGACTGTGACCGTTCTCCACGTCTTCAATAACTTGGTGGTGCCCATCGGACTGGGCAAGAGCTACAGCATCTATGCAGGGGTGCAGGACGCATTCATGCAATGGTGGTATGGCCACAATGCGGTAGCATTCTTTCTGACGACTCCATTCCTGGGCCTCATGTATTACTTCCTGCCGAAAGCAGCCGAGCGCCCTGTCTTCAGCTACAAACTAAGCATCATCCATTTTTGGTCCCTAGTCTTTATTTACATCTGGGCAGGGCCACACCATTTGCATTACACGGCGTTGCCCGAATGGGCTAGCACGTTTGGCATGCTCTTCAGCGTGATGCTGTGGATGCCGTCGTGGGGTGGGATGATCAACGGTCTGCTCACTCTGCGAGGGGCTTGGCACAAAGTCACAACCGATCCCGTGCTGAAGTTCTTTGTCGTCGGAATTACGTTCTATGGCATGGCGACCTTCGAAGGCCCCATGCTCTCGATCAAGAGTGTGAATGCGCTCTCCCATTATACGGATTGGACCATCGCCCACGTTCACTCCGGTGCGCTGGGCTGGAATGGCTTTATGACGTTTGGCATGGTCTACTGGCTTTTACCACGACTGTATCAAACCAAGTTGTGGAGTCAGAAGTTAGCCGAATGGCACTTTTGGATCGGAACGATAGGAATCCTGCTGTACATCATTCCGATTTATGCAGCGGGTATCACGCAAGGACTCATGTGGCGGGCCCTCAAGCCCAACGGTGACTTGCTCTATACCTTCCTCGAAACGGTTCAAACCATTGTTCCATTCTGGTGGGCGCGGGTCTTTGCCGGACTACTGTATGTTGCTGGTATCGTGATGATGGCTTTCAACGCCTTCATGACGTGGCGAACTCGCCCATCGACGTACGAAGTCCCTGTTTATTCGGCCCCGCGATTGTCTCGCAACTATGTCGAACAAATCGTTTTGCATAGCAAGCTTGACGGGACACCCGTCCTCGAGCTGGCGACCAAAATCGACAAAGTCGCGACCATGGATTGGCACCGACGCTGGGAGCATTGGCCAGTTCGATTTACCCTGTTCACCCTTATCGCTGTACTGGTGGCGAGTGCTTTTGAGATCATTCCGATGTTCCTGATTCGCAGTAACATCCCAACCATCAATACGGTCAAGCCCTACACGCCACTTGAACTGGCGGGTCGAGATATTTACGTAGCCGAAGGATGTTACAACTGCCACTCCCAAATGATTCGACCTATGGTGGCCGAAAAGCTAATGTACGGCGAATTCAGCAAGGCAGGAGAATCGGTGTACGACCATCCGTTCCAATGGGGATCACGACGGATTGGACCGGATCTGGCTCGTATCGGAATCAAGCAAACCAGCGGGTTCTGGCATTGGAGCCACTTTGAGAACCCGAGCTACGTTTCGGAAGGATCTGTGATGCCCAGCTACCGACACCTGCTCGAAGAAAGGTTGAACTACAACGAAATCGAACCGCGCGTTCGGGCTGCCCAATTCCTCGGTGCCAAATACGATTTCGAACTGAGCCAGTCCGCTGACATGGCTCGGAAGCAAGCAGAAAAGGTTGCGGCGGAGATTGTCGCGCAAAGTGGTCAAGTCGAGTACAACGGACACTTGATCAAGGATTCTACAGCCATTGCACTCATCGCCTATATGCAGCGATTGGGAACTGACTTGTTCAAACCCGAAGAGTCACCGGCCACGTCGGACGCTCCCGCATTGGAAAAAACCGATGCAGCTGTGACAGCAGAGGTGGCACACTTCTTATCCGAGTCAGGCCCACTGTGATGAACAACCATTGCCCGTTGCCATCCGCAACCCCATTGCTTTTTCCCAGCCGGTGGGCCGAGGAATGGTCCAAGCATGGGTCTAGCCTAGGGATCCCAAAAGGGGTCGGAGCATGCTGAAAGATGTTGTCTCCTGGCTCGATTATTCGGTATTCGACGAGATCGCTCTCGTTTTGTTCGCACTTTGTTTTTTCGCCATCGTGATTCGGGCATTGATGCTCAAAAGGGAAACCACCGATCGCTTAGGATCGATCCCCTTAACCGATGATGTCGTCGATCCCAGACCCAACCAACCTCGGAAACCCAACGCGATTGGGAGAGAAAAAGAATGACGCAAGCCTCCGGATCGACCCATACCGATGCCCCACTCGGACACTCGTACGATGGAATTCGCGAGTACGACAATCCATTGCCAGGTTGGTGGAAATGGCTGTTTATTGCCTCGGTGTTCTTCACCCCGTTTTATCTTCTTTACTTCCATGTCGGTGCCACCGGGCGGTCGTTGCCGGAACAGTTTCAAGTCGCCCTGGATGAGAATCAGAAGAAGAAATACGCTGACTTGGGCCCCCTCAGCCCCGATGCGCCAACACTCATCCGCTTCATGAACGAACCTGAATGGAATGAAGTCGGTAAATCTGTTTTCAAACAGAACTGCGTGAACTGCCACGGCGCCGATGGCGGGGGACTGATCGGTCCCAATCTGTGCGACGACAACTACAAGCACATCAAAAAAGTGACCGATATCATCAAGGTCATCAACGAAGGGGTGGCCGGTGGTGCCATGCCAGCTTGGGCAACTCGCATCCCCAATCAGAACGACATTATCATGGTGTCTGCATACGTTGCGAGTTTACGCGGCTCAACCCCTGCCAAAGCCAAAGGCCCTGATGGCAGTTCGATCCCGCCGTGGTCGGCGGAGTAAGCGATCGCCGAAAAAGAGGGCAGGGCGTTAAAGAGGGCAGGGCGTTGCTGCGTTCGCAACGTGGCATCGCATGGGTGGTCGATTGGCAACGCATTCTAGCGGCCCCACGATGCCTAATTGGGTTCAATTCCTAAGTGGGTTGTTCCAGCAATCTGGCGAGGCGATGAAAGTCGCTGCTAGTCTCGATGAAACGGACCTTGGTGACCAAAGTATTCGGATCGACCAGAGTTTCGAAGGGAACAAACGACACATCGAACTGGCCCCCGACGGAAACCATCACCCCATTGAGCTTTTGCTCGACCAAGGCTCGATAGGCACCCACTCCAATTTGGGAGCCAAGCATCACGTCAAAGGCGGTGGGAACGCAGCAGCGAGACTCGTAACCCATTTGGATACCGTTGATCTTGCGAGTCTTGCCTGTCTTGACTTTGTAGGCATCGGCCAAAATCTTTGCGATCGACTTGCCAATATCGACATTTGAAATGGCCAAATGACCATGGTCATCGCGAGCCACGCCTTGGATAAAGGACAGCGGTAGATACTCGGCAAGCCCCTCGGCAATCACGATCACACCATAGTTGCGACCAATTTTTTCTCGAGCAATCATCATGGCCACCATGCGATCGATCACCGCCTCGGTGTTCATCACCGTACGGGTTTTCGTTGAACCATCCGGATTCGTGACCGTTTCCGTGCTTCGAAGAGGTCCTACGATGTCCTCCACGCTCAGCACCATGCACGCATCCCCTGCGATAGCCGCGCCATACGCCAGCCAACCTGCCGACCGACCCATCGCTTCGGCGATGAAATACGCTTGGCCCGCTGCCGCATCGCGATTCAAGTTGCGAATCTCACCCGCTAGCACTTCTGCCGAACTGAAGTAACCAAACGTGAAGTCAATCCCCGAGTAATCGTTGTCGATCGTCTTCGGCAAATGAATCACAGGAAATTTCTTTTCTCCCGCCGGCAGCGTGTCCTGAAACAACTTCATCTTGTTCGCCGTCTTGAGCGTATCGTCTCCGCCGATACTTATGAGCGCATCGACATTCAGGGATCGAAGGGCGTCGTAGACACGTCTCAGTGCCGCTGTCTTGGTTGCATCTTGCAAGTCGGTCGGACTAGCAACTACCTTGCCAGGATTGCTTCGCGCCGTGCCGATCCGAATCCCTGGTTCGGTACGCATGAATTCCAAAGACTCGAGCGAAAACTTGAGGTAGTGTTTTCCCTCGACCAATGGCTGCGAAGGATCGAAATCGATCAAGTTCGAATAGCCATGCTTGATCCCCAGCACTTCCACGCCGGCGTTAAGGAACGAGAAAGCAGCGGAGGAAATGACCGCGTTGGCTGCCGGGGCAGGACCACCTGAGAATAGGATGGCAACACGTTGAATGGCACTCATGAAAACCTACTTTCCTTTGCGGACTGAGTATTCGGATTGCTTATACAAGCCGTGCAAACCAAAAACCAATTGCCGAAGATTGTAGCTTTGCCACATCGAATCTCCAACCGACAAACATATGTGGCAAATTGGCGAATCTGGCCATTTGGCGAACCTGGCAATCTGCGTAAAGTCTGCGTTATTTTCCTTCTGCAACTACATGGACCAAACAGTCTGATCGCCAATCGGCATCTCGACTGATTGGAATACTCCGAACCTACCGATTGTTCCGTTGGTAACGCCATCGACTCGCGATCTCATCTCTGCTCCTTGCCGAGTGGCAGATGCGAAAGTGAAGTTTGATGGCATCCTAGCAACAGCGTTGACAGCGTTCAGGAGTTGGAGCATGCGGTTCCTTAAAGCGAACCCGAATCCGATCAATCGATCGACCAGAATCACCCTTCTTCGCCTCCTCTCGCGGGACACGTTGGTTTGGAGTTGGTTGCCGGCGTTCGTTCTCTCGAGTGCTTTGGCGTATCCCGAATCGGGCTATTCGCAAACGGTACCGACCGCAGAACAACAACCGGGATCGCCCTGGAGCAAACCCTTTCCTGCGCCCACCATTCCTGCGCCCGGCCCCATCCGGATCAGCTTGGGAAAACCACCTTCCGCGTCGGCTCCTAAGGAATCCCCTGCAATCACTCGGGTCCTCTCGAGCAACTCCCAGAACCTCCCAAGCAATTCCCAAAGCACTGTCCCCGCGTCGGCAAGCCAAACAAGGTCCAAGGAGGATCCGCCGGTGGCCTCGGTCAAGCTGCTGGAACCCACTTTACCACCGCCGTCTGCTCGCAGCGTCACACCACTCGCGGCAGGGCTTGGATCTCCAAGCGGACCTACAAACTCCAGCACGGCGCTACCTCCTTTGGCAGTCCCAGGAATGGGCTCACCCCTTCCAGCAAATTCATGGAATCGAGTTCCTGCCCATGGTTTGGCGCTCGAAGCCAATGCCAACGCTCCGTCCGTTGCGACCCAATCGAGTACGCCTTCGGTGAGTTTGCCACCCATCGGAAACGCGCCCCTCCCCGATCGGCTGCCACCGGGACTGCCAGCACTCACGCAAGCAACTGTTCAAAGGGTCCCTGAAACGAACGAGTGGACGGATCGAAGACGCATTGCACAGGGACTTCCCGACCAATCGATGGACGCTGGTCGGATCGATACGTCCATGGTGTCCAGGGCACGTGTGCTTCCAAACGAATTGGAAGCGCCGCATCGGACTCTCGTCTTCCCGACCAATCGTTTGCTGTTTTCCGGAAATGAAGCCACGACGCCCACCGCGCCGGAATGGAATGCGGTGGAAATCGAGCTTCGCAAGAGGCTCGAGAAATGCGATGCGCTATTGCGACGCAATGGTGTTCACAGCGCTCGAGAAGAGGTCATGCAAGGCTTGTTATTGCTGGTGCGTCACATCGAAGCCTTGCGCAACGACGAACTTGCTCATTCTCTCATCCAGCAGCCATCACTTCAAAGCCGAAAGCGTCGTGTTCTCGAACCGGCGTTGCAACAAGCATTCATCACTCTTGAAGAATGCGCTGACTTTCATGAATCCATTCAATACCTTCCCAAGCGAATCGATCGTATGGTCGAGCATCATGCCTCGACAGCGCTCAAGGGGCAAGACCTATCCTTGATGACCAACGAGCTTGCCCGCCAAGCGTATCTCGAACATGCAAAGAAGATGTTTTGGACTAGCAGCCAGCGACACCCTTGGGCTGCAGAGCTCCTCTATGCCTTGGGCAAAACGTACGAGCGCGAACTCCAATTTGATACGACTCGGCCAAATACATTGAGAGCACAGTCGGTCGCCTGTCTAGAAGCTGCCCATCAGATCGCCCCTGGCTATGCTTACATTGCAAATGAATTGGGCTTCAATTTGACCCACATGAATCGCTTGGAGGAAGCCCATGGAGTGCTCCAAACCGTCCTAGCGAACGAGCCCTCCGAAATTGTTTGGAGGAATATGGCCGAGGTTCACCGTCGGCGCGGTGATACCGCACAAGCGAAATTCGCCAGCGACCAAGCCGATGCATCGAGCCCGCGCTAGTACCAGCATGAGGTACGTGTTCGCGGCACTCGAAATGTCAGTCGTGAGGTATCTTGAGCACCAGCACTGGACGCTTGGACAGCCGAATAATGCGTTCAGCAACACTGCCCAGCAACAGTCGAGAAACGCCACTTCTCCCGTGGGACGGGACAACGATCAACTCCGCATCCAGCGTTTCGGCCCGATCCGCACAGACTGTTCCTGGATCGCCGATCAAAACTTCGCGCGCCACACCTGCGTATCGCTGGTCTGCAAAATCTTCTTCGAGCGACTTTTGGGCGGAGTCCAATCGCACGCTGTCATCGATGGACTCAAGGGGAAATCCTTCGGGTGCGAGTGGCACGAAGCTCGGTAAGACATGCAACACATGCACGCAGGAAGGGGAGTCGGCGAGAGCCAAGGCTTTGTCCACAGCCAAACGTGAATGCGAAGAAAAATCGTAAGGCACTAAAATCGGTTTTCGCACATTCCAAGCCATAATCAAATCTCTTTTGAGAGCGGGTGAGGGAGAGCCGTCTGCTTCGCGTTCCTCTTCCATTCTACCAATCCGGCTTGCAATCGCAGAAGTCTTTCGTCTTTAGAGAACCGAAGAGCCTACGCGAGACCTTTTGCAACGCCGCCAGGGAAAACCACGAATCCACTGCACGGCGTTCCGGTTTTTGTCAACATTTGGCCAGCGATTTGGTGGGCTAGAGACTCGCCGGAAGCTCGAATTCGGATTGACCTGGATTCCCTATTTTTCCATACTCCCAGCAATCGCGCGGCATGCCGCAGATCTTCCCTATTTCTATTTTCCATGACTTAGAATCACCCTTCGTACGGCACTCCGAGATTCATGGCAAAAACAAGATCCGAATCGCCTCCACCTGTGATCCCTACCTCACCGAAATCAGAGCAGGCTGTCGGTGACGTTGCAGACATGTCCGTTTTTTGTCGGGCAATGGCAGAGCGTGCCAAGTCCGCTTCCTTCGAATTGCTCGATCTCTCATCGACCATTAAGAATCAATGGCTGGAGATCGCAGCCGGGCAACTGTTGATTCAATCCGATATCATCTTGAGTGCCAACGCCTTGGACGTGGCTCAAGCACCCCAGTTTGGCTTAACTCCAGCGGCCATCGATCGATTGACACTGACCTCGGATCGTATCCAAGCGATCGCAGTGGGTCTGCGTGCGGTGGCCGCACTACCCGATCCCGTGGGCGAGATTTTGGGAGGGGGCATTCGCCCAAACGGGCTGGAAGTTAAAAAGGTCCGAGTACCAATCGGTGTCGTGCTCTTCATCTATGAATCGCGCCCCAACGTTACCGCAGATGCAGCCGCGATAGCGATTAAAAGCGGAAACGCCATTATCCTGCGGGGAGGAAAAGAGGCCTATCACACGTCTCTCGCGATCACTTCCATTTTGGCTCGAGCCGGGGAGCAATGCGGACTGCCCGATGGCGCCCTGCAGATGGTGAACACTATTGACCGCGCTGCCGTCGGCGAATTGCTAAAACTCGCTGACTACATCGACTTGGTCATCCCTCGCGGTGGCGAAAGCCTCGTGCGTCGAGTGACATCCGAGGCCACCATGCCCGTACTCAAACACTACACCGGCAATTGCCACGTCTACGTCGACCGCGATGCGAATATCGCCCAAGCGATTGCCATCGTCGTCAATGCGAAAACAGATCGTATGGGAGTCTGCAACGCTGCGGAATCGCTCGTAGTGCATTCAGAGATCGCACGATCTTTTCTTCCCAAGCTGAACGAGGCGTTAAGTCTCCACGGAATCGAGTTGCGGGGGGACCTCAAGGTCTGCAGTATCCTCCCTCAGGCGGTACCGGCGTCGGAGGCGGACTGGGGACTTGAGTATCTCGGCCCGATTCTGAGCATCCGAATCGTGGATTCCTTGGACGAGGCGATTGCCCACATCAATCGCTACGGCTCCAAGCATACGGACGCGATTGTGACGCGAGACCTCTCAAGTGCCCGCCGATTCACACAAAGGATCGATTCTGCCGCAGTCATCGTCAATGCATCGACGCGATTTAACGATGGTGGCGAACTGGGCTTGGGGGCAGAGATTGGAATCAGTACGGACAAATTGCACGCCCGCGGACCCTGCGGTTTGACGGAACTGACAACGTACAAATACATCATTACAGGAGACGGTCACGTTCGAAGCTAGCCTCGCTGCACTTCGCCAAAAGAGTAGAGGAAGCACTGGTTGTAAATCCTTCCCATTGCCAACTAGGTAGAAGCCAACTAGGCCAGAGAACAACTTGATCAGGAAATGGATTTCCCTATGCATGACTCGCGCGAACACGCCCCCCTAAACGAATTGCTCGCGTTGTTTGACAAGAGCATTGAAGACATCGTCGCGGATCCGCTCGCTGCGGCGGGTTCGAGCGTCCCTGCGGAGAGGAGTATCCGTGTTGTTGCAAAAGCGGTCGACGCAACCCAGAGTCCTTCGTCGGGGACGCTGGAATTTTCGCAATCGGCAAGCCGAGGCCTCCCCCCCAAGTGTCACGCTGAGAAGGTTTCCCATAGCTTCCTGAGGGCGCTTCAGGCCTTCTGCTTCGGGTTGATCCGGCCAACCGAAGATATTCTGTCCCATCGATTGCAAACGCATGCGAAAATCCAATTGATACGGCTTGAAGCCATCCCCTACGAGCGCTTCCTTCAAGACCACGGCGGGCCGTCATTTTCCGCGATATTGACTCCTGTTCCTCGGGGGCTGCCTTGGCTGATCACGATGCAAATGCAGATCTTGTATCCGGTCATCGATCGAATGTTAGGTAGCGCAATGGATTCTGAGATCCACGCTGAGAGACCGCTGTCCAACATCGAAATGAGGTTGGCATCACGCATTGCGGAAGATGTGATTCGCCCATGGCAATCCGCATTGCAGACCATCAATCCCCTGGACTTAAAGATTCAGCGTATCGAACAGCATCGTGCCTCCATTCGAGCGTTGAGTGTCGACGAGCCGATTCTAGCCGTGGGTTATGAGCTCGCGCTGGGGACCCATGTAGGTACGATCCATTGGTGTATCCCAATTTCGTTCATGGAAACTATGGAAACACCGCTCATAGAACTATCTAGGCTGGTGGATACGTCCGATTCGGAGTGGATTCGAACACGCGATCGTTTGGGCGATTCCAGCATTACCGACGAGTCCGAAGTGACGGTGACTTTGGCCCATTCCTCGATCCCTCTTTCGGAACTGACCAAGATTGAGGTTGGCGACATCATTTCGATCGAGAAAGAAGTCGGCCAATGGATGGAAGTCGAAATCGGAAATGAACTCCGATTCCTTGCCTCACCCGGTTCCTATCGCGGGCGTAAAGCTGCCAGGATCGAGCAGATCGTTGCACCGCAAGATGCATCATCTTCCCCTTAGAATGTGTCTTCCTCGTCTCTTCTTGTCGAGAAGCTCTTCATGATTCCGTCGCATCGACTAAGCCTTCGTACTGTCGCAGGTTCCGCAATGTCCCTTGACTAGTACTTCGCTGATACGTGAGATATTCAGGGTACGACGGATGGATGGGCTGGGAAGCGCCATTTCGTCGATGCAAGAAACCGATCCGCAATCGATGCAGACAAAGTGGGGATGACTACTTCGGTCGTGCGACGGATCTCGCAGCTCAAACCGCCAAACATGATCTCCCAATTCCGTACGAATGACCAGTTCGGCTTCGGCGAGATCCGTGAGGTTGCGAAAGACGGTCGCTTTGTCGAAGCCCAGAGGGACGAGATGATCTGCGAGCTCCGCATGCGTTTGCGGTTTGGTGGAATGCTTTAAGGCATTGATAACGGAGATGCGAGCAGGAGTGCTGCGTAGGCCTGCATCCTTGAGTAACTTGCGAGCCTCGATGACATCGTCAATCTTGATCTTGGCTTTGGACATGGCTTAGCTCTCCACGGCATGGGCGCTGAGGAAAGAGTTCAACTTCGATAGTGTCTCGGGTAAAGACAATTCCAATTTGCCAAATCCCATGACCGCACCTTCGGCCACGGCCTGTTGCTGATGCTCTGCGTAGTTGGTGATCAGCATGACGGGGATGGTGTTGTAGGGCGCAGTTCTTTTCAGAGCCCTCAAGACATCGATGCCATCGCTGTAATCGATATCCAATTTTCGATTGATCAGGATCAGGTCGACCGGATGGGACTTTAGAATCGCAAGAGCATCGGACCATTCCTGCGCACGAAGGACCTGAGCATCGAAGTTCTTCCTGAGCATCGAAGAGATGGCGGCATGATCCGGATTGCAATTCCCAACATCTAAAACGATTTTGGTCATTTCCCTTGTTTCTTCTCGATGAGTTGGACTTCAAGTCCGCGAACGATGTCATCCTGTAGATATTTTTGCATAAGAATACGGGTCGTGTCGATCATTTTGTCGATGCGTTCTGCGACCGGCAGAGGGATTGGACCATATTCCGTGGATGCAGCCCGACGCTGGATATTCTGAATTTGGCCCGCCAAGGCATCATAGTTTTTGACTTTTTTGAGTTCATCCAGAAGGGATGAAGCTTCGTCGAGATTTCCTTCTTCCAATTTCCGCTTGATCCGCGCGTCCAAAATTTTTCGTCGAACGACGAGGTCTAGCACTTCGCCTTGCAATCCTTTCAGAAATGCCTCTGCCTGCAAGCGTCGGCGATCGTCCGGAAGATCCGCCTTCTCGTCGGCGTGGTAGCCTGTCACGATGGGGAGTCGTGCCAGCAGCGTTTCACCATTTTTGATGTAGTACAGATAGAGAGGGACCTTCAGTTGCAAACTGCTGGTAGGAGGTTTTTCGCCTGGTTTTCTCTTTTGTTTTTCTTCTTCGGATAGATCTACGGCAGGGGTTGTATTTTCGCCAGCAGCTCCGTCAGCGGGGGGTGGACGGTTGGTCGAACGGGCTTGCGCGATCGTTTCGACGGAGCTTGAAGTGGGTTGGTCATAGCGAATCGTCGGCAGACTGGAATGACCGACGGGGATCACTCCGCGCCAATCGGATCGTCCTTCCATACTCAAATCTTCGTCACCTGGTGTTCTGCGAAAGACTTCGGCACCCGGGACCGCACTACCGGGCATCAATCGCACCCCTAATTTGAGATCGGTACTTGGATAATGAGGATGAACCTTGAGTCCTACCCGTTTGGTACGGCGATTTTTCGCAGCTGCTAGCGCTCCGCGACTGGCTGCGAAGATTGCGCCATAGTATCGCGCTTCATCGATCTGTTCCGTCAGCGCGATGTAGGTAAAGGGCAAGTTCTGAAGAACAGTTGGGTTGCCGTTGAGATCATCGCGGCGGATATAGGGGGCTACGACATCCCCAGGCCCGAGAAGGATGGGAGACTCTGGATCGGTCGCTAGCCCGGCGGCGCGGACGCGCAATACGGCCGTCTTGTTATCATTGTCTTCGATGCGCACCATGGGGGTAAAGCTGCGCTTCGCTAAATAGGCGACTGCGTAAGGAATCTCGTCGACTTGCTGGACGGTCAAGCTTTCCATCAATCCGATTCGCCGCACGAAGGCATCCAGTTCTTTGACTCGAATCTTGATGGCCTCTCCTTCGCGATCGACCGATGCCAGAAAGATCTTGTCCTTGTCACGCAACATGGCTTCGGGTTGCCATGGGAAGCGGGATGGAATCGAGCGAGCCACTTCCTTGAATCGAGGCGCTTCGTTTTTTGGGACAAGAGCCGCGAATAAGTTACCTGTTTTCAAATCCTCCATCATTTCCGCGACAGAGGATTGCGAAGGGTCCAATTTCGATTGCAGAGTCTTCCAACGCTCTTCCCCTAAAAACGGAACAATATCCCTTTGGAGAGCGTTAAACGGCATGGGATGGATCGCGATTTTGGGTATCCGTTCGATGGCAGATTCAAGCGTTCGGATACTGTTGAGGCTGGATGCTCGCAATTCAGCATCTTCTTTTGTCTTCAGAGCCGCCAATTGCTCGGGCTTCATCTTTTTTCGCGCCTCCGCTTCGGCTGGATCGATAACCTTTTTTGGTTGGGTTGCCAAAAACGCATCCTTGGCCTGTTCGGATTTCGAAAGCACTAGGACAAGTTCACGCGATAGAAGTTGCTCGATCGTGAGATCGTCCAAGTGATATAAGACCGAGCCAAACAACGCATCAGGGGTTTCCAAGACATCGACCGACCATGTGGCTCCGAATTCAACTTCGGCGCATTCCTGAATCCTGCGTTGGATTTGCTGTTTCGTATCGTCGCTCAAGCCCAAGGTCGGTGACATACTCAGCCAAACGCGGACGCGATAGGGTGAGTATTCCCACACTTCGGGGGCTTGGCCAAAGACTGGATGGGGCGGGAACATAACGATCGCAGCCAACAGCAGTATGGGAGCCGTCCACGCGAAGCGTATGGATGGGCCTGGCGAGCAGTGCTTTAGGAAAGATTCCATCGTCATGGTGCTCTGTACCTCCACTTCTGAAGATCCTGGTATAGCCCCAAAGGTTTCCGTGCTATCCCCCCGATTTCATTGCGATAGGCGAACGATTCCCCGACTTGCCAGAGTGGGAGAACCGGGAGGTGTGCCGCGACCAACGCATGCAGGTCCTGGCAACTTTGGCGAACTTCACGCCAATTGCGTGCGGCACCCAATTGGCCAAGGACTTGGACGATGAACTGATTGTTGGTTTCCGCAGGCCCCCCGATGCCGAACAATCGTTCCGCATCCGTCGCCGGTTCCCAAACCGAGGCGGTGAGATAGAGGATATCGACAGGGACATCGTCTTTGGGGCCAGGAACCTTGTCGAGCACGATCAATTCCGCAGGCACATCGATCAGTTTCCATTGTTCGACAATGGCTTGGCCCGCGACGCGGGCAGCTTCGTAGTTTGGCACTCCTAATCGGATCTTAGAAATGGGTGGTAATTTTTCGTTTCTCTTCTCATACATCATTTTCAGTTTGGTCGTGGTGATCAGCATGAGCACTTTGGCCAATCGAGGATCATAGGCCAAATTCGGTACTGAATTGTTGTAGGCGTAGGCAATAGGATCGCTGTCGGTGGTACCGCGCGGAAAGGGACCGCTAATCACTTGACTGAGTTCCGCATCGGCTCCTCCTAGGATCTCTCCCTTGAGGATTCCCTCGCGGTCAATGGCATACAGGAGTGCACGACGGAACTCACGATCATCGAGATAGGGGTTCGAGGTTCGTGGGACCAGCATATGAACGGTAGGGAGTGCGTAGCCTTCCACATTGATGGACTTGGAGACAATCGAGGCTTGAAGTCGTTTCGCATCGGCCGGAAAAAGACGATCGATGACTTCGATATCCCCGCGCAGCAAATCATTAATCGCTTGCGCTGGATCCGTGTACTTGATTTCATGGATTTCGCGAGGTTGATAATCGACTGTCGGATTGGAGGAAGCCCATTCGAAGCGCTGGATATCTCCATCCTGCGACTTGAAACGATAGAGGACTCCCGGGGGTTCCACGCCTTCGGTGGTTTGCTCGATGGGCCACTGCAGAAAGGCTTGGGGCAAAACGTGGGGACGTCGAAATCGCAACCTGACGCGTTCCGGTCCGGAGACGGATACGGAATCGAAGATCGAGGCCCAACCTGGTGAATAATCTTTGCTGCCGATGGTCGCCCTTCGAAGGAAGGATTGGGAAAGATTCAAGCTGTTGGGTACGCCACCGACTCCCGGGTTCTGGATGGTCAAATCCAATTCGAGCCGATCATCGCTCTGCTGGAAGGATCCCAATGTGAATTTGTATTGTCCTCCTTCCGGTCCCGTGCTTCGAAATTCAAACAGTGGTCGGGAGATCAATTGCCCGGATCGAAACGCAGGCCAATTCGCGAGGGCCGCGGTATCGGGTTTGTCGGCCGTTTGAAATACCCCCACACGCGCCACGGGGAACTCTTTGATCAACTCCCGAAAGAACTCTTTTCCTCCGGGGATATCCGGTTCGATCTCGAGCATCTTGGCCGCTTCGCGGCGAGCATTGAGATAGTCCTTTTGGTCGCGAAATGCCTGAGCGCGATCGCGGTATTGCGAAGCCAGTTCCAGGAACTTGCCTTTCCATTCCTCGACGACGGGGAGGGGATCTTTTTTGTAGTCCCGCTCAAGCCGTGTGATCATGGCTTTTGCAGTGGCCAAATCCTTCTTGTCAAAATACGACTTGACCAATTGGCTCGATACGCTGGCGATGCTCGATCGAACGCGCTCGCGTTGAAAGTTAGGGAAGGTCCTCTGCAATTCTTCCAACACGGCCAGGGTATGTGGCAAACGCTTTTGCCGGGCCATCTCGTTCGCGCTTTCAAACAAGAACTCTTGCCGAAGGACTTGCAATCCGGGCGTCTGGGGATAATTGACGATCAGAAAGTTCAAGTGTTCAAAGGCTTCCCCGAAGTTCTTATCGTCGACCAGCTTCTTTGCGCGGGCCAAAATCATTTGTTCATACAGAGAGATCCGATCGATATCCTTCCACATGACCTCGTAGCGTCGTGTGGGAAACAATAGAATCGTTACCTGGAACTTGTCTGTTTCCTTGACGCCCGTTGGAATTTTCCTGTTTGGGAATTCGATGGGAGCGACCTTGACACTCTTGCCGGTGGCCTCGGGCTTCAGCGTAATAATGTCGAATGGTTCTTCGTCTAACAGCGAACCAAAGACTTCGACTTCCTGAAGAATCTTTTCCAGATCAGGCTGAGCCAAACTAACATTGGCGCTCAACCAAATCCAGCAAATAGCCATGCAGTACGTAGCGGATCGAAACTTCAGGCATGTGCGCCATAATTCGCCGGGACACATCGCAGCCGAGGTCATGTTCATAACGGATTCCCAACGCATCATTGACCCGAACCAGTCCCGTTGGCGTTTGTTTCGATGGGGAGTGGCAATCGCAAAATGCTCCCCTCATCTCCCGGAATGAGGAGGCCCGATGGAGTCACGACGGGAGTTCCAGCGATGGGTTCTCCCGAGCGCGCTCTTCCCAAGACTTGGCCATTGGCCAGTGCGATTCGGATCAAATCGCCGGTCGTACTGGCGAATAGGAGTTCGGAATTGTCGACCAAGGGTTTGCCGACCAAGACCGTTTGCGGAAGGGGGCTGCTCCACATCGTTTGTCCCTTACCGTCGAATGCAACGAGGCCTTCGATATCGCTCAAGGCCAGTCCAACCGAACCGTTATTTGTCTCTACAGAGTAGGGCCCCCAGGTGAACCGGCCTTCGAAGTTGAGGGATGCCAGTTTCTTAAATTCGCCCGTTTCATAGAATTCCAGGATATCCCCGGAGGCTCCCGGCGAAACGCCGACGACCACGTCGCTCAGCACATCCATCCGTCCCTTGAGTGCCTTTTCCAACGGCTTCGAATTCAACGATCGCAGTTGCTTGCCCGTCGAGAGTTTATAGAGATTACGTTTTTGATCTGCGATGACCACGGATTGTCGGTCTGATAACAACACGGGATTCATCCATACGGGTTTCTCGCCCGCCGCGATCTCGGGCTGGAACGGAATCCCAATCGCTTTGCCACTCTCCGGTTCGATCATCATCAATTGAGCGTTCTCAAGCGGAATCAGAAGTGCGTTTCCTACAGAGAGCGGCTCGGCGATGGGGTAGGACCCAGCCAAGTCGAGATTGACCAACTTGGTTGTCCAACCCGACTTGCGAGACGGATCGATGAGGAGCAACTGGCTCCCTTGAGCGGAATTGAGCAGCACGCTTCGACCATCGCTGAGGGGGGTCGGGGAGGCAAACAACATGGAACGCTGATTTCTTCCCATGTTCTCGATCGCCAGACTAGGCCTCAGCGGAGAACCACTCTTTGCAAAGGCATCGTCTGCCACGTTGTAGGTTGCTCCCTGAGAGGTGACTGCAACTGTTTGCTGTGGCTGAGGCAAAATCGTCGAAACAGGGGTTCCAATATCTGTTTCCCAAAAAGCATTGCCCGATTTTGGGTCAATCGCAGCCACACGCACTCCATTGTTTCCGCGAACAACGCGAGTATGGATGATCGCTTCTCCCATCTTGATCGGACGCGCCGTGAATTCATCAAGGTCTTCTTTCAGCCACATGGAATTCAGCTTTTGACCGGTGATTTGGATTTGGAAATAGGCGAGCCGATTCGATGCCAACCAAAGATCCGTACCAGCCATCAACGGCCAAGTCACCTTCGGTGCTGCCTCGTTCGAAACGAGGTTCACCATCTTAAAAACCTTTTCCTTTGGATTGGTGACCTCGACATCGAGGATGGCGATTTCCCCCAGGTTGGTTGCAACCGCCAAACGTCTTCCTTCCACTTGCGGTTCCACAACCACATGCCCCTTGAATCGAATCGGAGACTGTATCTGATTCAGTTCTAACCCCTCATCGTTGGTCGTAAAGACACGCATGAGTGAGTGATCTGGTCCCGCGTTTTCAAAAAGAATCAGTTGGTTGAGCACCCAAATGGGGGGAACTACGATCGTGCCAGGATTGTGACCGACATAGACGACTTCTTCGCATTCCCCGTTGCCGCGGCTAAAGACATAGAGATTCGAGTGATTGCCGAGAACGTATCGCTTTCGTTTGCCCGATGCGCCACCAAACCCGACATCCACCGGTTGCGGGATCTTCTTCGACCAGCGAGCTTGGCCACTGATGGCATCCAAGCAATGCAAGGATCCACCGACAGTCGCGACGAAGATATCGTCCCCATCGATCGACGGTTCCAAGATCCTCTCAGGGAGTTTGCTCTCCCATGCCAGGGAACCGTCCTTGGCGGACAATCGACTGATTGCGCCACGCGACGCGACACTGATGATCGGGTCGCTATCGGACGTGTTGGCAATACGCTGCGGATTCGATGTCCAGTCGCGCCCGATGTACGTGCGCCAAAGGACATCACCCGTCGCCACGCGGATTGCAACCACCGCACCCTTGATCCGAAGGAATACTACATCTTCCGAACTACCCTCGATTGGATTTCCGACCCGACTGGTCAACAAGGCCGTGGAGGCAGGACCGGGTGGGGCTGGATCGACGCTGACGGTGGGGCCCGAGGGTGCTCTGGTGACCAATCCCTTTTGAATTGTGGTCGCCTCGAGCATCAGCTCACGAAGCTTCTTGTCGGGCTCCAACTGAGGGTACTTTCTTACCAACTCGCGTCGCAGGTCAAATGTCTTATTGACATCGCTCGCACTGATGGCTGATTTCATGCTTTCCAGCGTGGCAGCCAAATCCTGACCTTGTTGAATTTCGCGCGTCACGCGTTGCTGGGATTCTTCGATACGGCGGATGCGAAGTTCGTTTTGCGTTCGCTCCTGCGTCCCCACGAATCGCGGGTCGCGAATCAGGGCCATTTGCTCATCCATCAGCGTGATGAGATTCTTGCGATCTTCGATGGAGGCCGTGTTATCGGCCTTGGTAATGAATTTCTCTGCGATGCGCATCAGCGTGTCCGTAATATCGACACGCATGCTTTCCAAACCTGCTTCGTTTGCAATCTTGGGCAATTCTTCCTGCGCAGTTTTGAGAGCCACGGTTGGGTCAGCATTTTTCTCCGCGTCCTGACGGACTCGGGCAAGGGTCGCTTTTACCCTCGCAATACTGGCGTTGTCATCGGTCGAGAATGTAGTGGCAAACGTCTCGTATTGTCGAATAGCCCGATCGTAATCACGGTTCTTATACAGCTCTTCTGCGGACTCAAAGGCTTCCTTGGCATTGCCCCGAGAGAACCATATGTAAAGTGGGACAAAGAAGACCAACAGCAATAGAACGATGAAACCAACGCCCACGATCCCAAAGGATTCCCAACGATTTTTCTTGGGCTTGTTGGACTTCGAAACGCGAGCGACCGCCACGTCGCTCAGTGGTTCCGTGAGATTCGAGCTGGATCGATCCTTTTTTCGTTTGGATGAACGCGAACCCTTGGATGCAGTTTCGACTTCGGTGGCTTCGACGACATCTTCGTCCGCTTGATCGACGACTTCTGCCACTTCGACTACATCGGAATCCGGATCGTCAGGTGGAAGCAAATCATCCACCGAGTCATTGTTGTTCTTCGGAAGCGTGCCTTCGATCGGCTTGCCACCGCGCAGCGCGGCGGATGGATCAAAGGCGGAGGCCCCTAATACTTCGTTGAGTTCGGTAACTAATTTGGTGGCTTGAAAGCGCGTGAGCTGACCATTTTCCACTAACAACCGAGCGATGGCTTCGGGCGTAACGCGGACCTTGGATTGCTCGACTTGGCGATTCAACTCCGAAATGATTTCCGGGTCGAGTAGGCCTTTGCTCTCGAGCATGTTGATGAACTGCGATGCGCTCATTGGCTACTCAAACTCCCCCAGGTCAATCACGTTTTAATGAAAAATGGATCACTTGCCTAAAATCAGCGATGGATTGAATCCCAGTCAGGATTCGATTCATCGTATGCATCCCAATCGATAGATTCCATTTCCTAAGGTCGCTATCGGCAAGGCAGCTTCATTCGTTCCGAGGACTTCGACACTCGGGCGAGGATCGATGAAGGAAGTTTATCCTCCCTACGATTCCGGGTCGCAACTCTCATCCAGTCCGCAACTCGCAACTTGCGGTGTCAACTTGCCGAGGTTGGACTCGCATCCGAGTTCGTTCTTGACGACGACGGCCGTCGTAGCAGAACTCAAATGCCCTCCGTATTCTTGAAGCTAACGAAGGATACGCTATTCCCAACAATGCAACCGGCGCGTGGCCCGATCCCCATTCGCATTCCATGTTCACCCCTGAGGGCGCTCGGCGAGATTTCGAATTGAAACCGTTCGAACCCAGAGCAGAACGGATTGGAAAAGCATCCTGCCAACGGCACAGGATTGGGTACGGCAAAACGTCGGTACATGGAGTTGGTCAAAGGAAAGTAAGAGATGGATGCACTTGGTCAACCGAAGAAGAGCCGGTCCGCCTGGCTGATCGCCCTTCCAACAATATAACTTGGGGACCTCCCTTTGCGCACCATCGCCCGGCAAAAAACCCCCCAATCCCCAGCCCTCACGTCCCCCAACGGGACGGAATGGGCAAGCGGAAAGCTAGACGGATGCCTTTGCAGATGCGTTGACTTACTCTGCGATCGAATCCTATCGAAACGGGAAGGTTCAACGTGCCTCTGTCGTTAGGTCATTCCATCGCATCGAAAGGGATAAGCTCGCCACCGTCGAGGGTGAACAAGGCTGCGAGGACTTCGCTCGCTATGAATCGACTGAGTCTGTGCACCGATCCATCAAAAAATGCCACATTGGCTCCCGCATCCTCCATCCAAGAGCCATCGGGATACTGATCGACATCCAGATCGTCGGGTTTGGTCCAAGGCACCGCCAATTCACTGCGTGCCTGGACGACCGAGATCGTATTCGATGTCCCGTCGGTGATATTGGCAAAGCGAAGCTTACGCTCCGGCCATCCGGTGTTCTCTCCGAACGGGGCCAAGTAGACCGTGTGCCCAGCGAGAGTTACGGAACCGGGGTGCGTATAGACAGCAGGCATTCGGTCCAAAAGCTGAATGTTGTGCTCACTGTCCCACGGTTCGTCTAAGTGGAATTGTTGATAGAGCGCGTTTTCCTCGAGATAAGGCAAAATAGCGACGCGCCAACTCAGAAGTGGTTGGCCCGTCTCATCCTCGCTGACGCGCGGGGGAAATCGCTTGAACGCCGACTCGTAATTGAGGAGGGCCAGCTGGATTTGCTTCAAGTTGTTCATGGACTGCATCCGACGTGCTGCCTCCCGGGCCGCCTGAACTGCCGGCAATAGGAGTCCGGTCAAGACGCCGATGGTCTGGTAGTTGGCCATCATCGATGTTTCGGTTCTTATTTCGATCCGATCATCGACCACGGACCAAATGGTCTCTTCGCTGATCAATCGCTGGATGCGATCGGAGTAGGTTGTGATGGCCCCCTTCATGTCATCGGACATCGTCGGATCCTCTTCCACTTGATCCTCGACTGCTTGGCGTGCGAGCAACAGTCCCTCAGTGCGAAGGTTGCTGAGCGATTCTTCCAACTTGATGGTATTCTTCGGGTTGGCTGTCCCGAACGACAATCGCAAGGGGTTGCTGTTCGACGTGTTCAGTTCGAGCAAAGCGTTGTCGGTCAACTCGATGACATCGCGAATATCGTCTTGCAGTTCAGGAGGAACTCCCTGGGCGCTGGCTTCATAGAAACCCGAGATCAAGTCTCGTATCTTAGTGAAGTTCACTGCGACACGTGCCAAGGCCTTGCTGGACTGAACCAAGGTCACGATGGGACCACCGGTCTGAATTCGTTGGCTAAGCATTCGGCGCAGGGTCCCTTGTGTTCCAACGAGCACTCGCTGCGGATCCTTTTGCGCGATCCGAACGTTGGGAACTTCACGCAGATCGCGAAAGCGAAGCGTGGAGTCCTTCGGCGCAACCTCGATGGCTGATGCGACCTGGTCGGTCAAGCTCGCCACATCAAATGGAATCTTGGTTCGGATCGATAAGCCAAATTCCGGCATTGGACTCGGCATCGAGACAGTGAAATCAATGCTATCGACGTCCTTCAGATCAAATCCGAATTGCTCCCTGCAAGCGACGGACATGATCTCCCAAGGCCACGCTTGAAATTGCGGAGACGCGATGATCGTGCTGACATCGATCGATCCAGCCGCGATCGAGTCGGATGGGATATCGCTATAGCGCTCGATTTCTTGGGATCGTGCGGGAATCGAACCCGCAAAAACCACCATAGAAAAGAGCGCGGTTCGAATTGCGTCACCTATTTTCGCGAGCATGCTCAGTACCCCACATTGTTTGGATTCGTAAATCATTCGCAGTGCGCCCCACGCGTGACCTGATCGATCGCCATTCGGCCCAAAAGCGCAAAGCGACTCTCTCGATGGAACCAGTCCCGATAGTCTGAAGTCTGATGGCGCGCAGGTCAATCCGACGACATCGTTAAACGCACAACCTTCACAGACGGTACAGACCGATTCGAATAGGTCGCATTCGGCGTTTGTGCAAAGATTTTCTCAAGACAATTTCAGAACGGTTGCTCCTGTCGGGTAAGTTCTAGCGGGCAGCCAAAGAATGCTGCCCGCAACGGTTGTTCCCATCAGAAAAATCCTGCGGACTAGGCTATGAAATCCAACGACGTATCCCGTAATGCGCCCCATTCTTTCGCCCGAAGCTCCCGAATGATCGCGAAGGCCGCCTCCGATGTTTCCGACCGTTCGCGTTCCGTAGAATCATTAGAGACCGAACGGGGGTTGCGTGCGGTGATTGCCGCCGAAAAGCGCAAGGGAAATGTCGATCGCCGCAAACAAATCGACCCGACGACCTGCGAGCGGGATTACTCGGGTGATGAATTGGAGTTCATGCGGGCCATGGATGATTACAAGCGACGGAACGGTCGCATGTTTCCCACCTGCAGCGAAATCCTCGAGGTCGTTAGGGCCATCGGCTATACGAAACAATCGAGCACCGCCTCGTCAACACTAGCCAACATTGAACAATTGGCTAGCGCCGTAGATCGCATCCTGGAGTAAATTGATCCTATCCAGCGAATACGACTCTGTCCGGGTCCCCGCGTTGTTTCCTCTGGACCATGACCTCCGATTCGGAACTCCATTGCCCCTGGCGTAGCATGACCAACGACGAACGGTTGATTCATCTCGAAGCTCTGTTCATGCATCTGCAGCGCACCGTCCAGGACTTGGACCAAGTCGTCATCGAGCAATCCAAACAGATCGACTTGCTAAGCCGGGACATGAAATTGCTCGTCACGGATCTTCGCGGCATCCGCGATGGTTCGCGCGAGCCTCGTCGGCCCGAGGATGAGATTCCGCCTCATTATTAATAACAACGGAACGGGATGCACAGCCGATCAGTCTCTCCAATATGCCGGAGGTGCCGTGTTGCGATATCGGACCTCCATCTCGGGAGTCATGAACGGGGCTCCACCGATCGCCAGCGACTCCACTCCTCCGATCACCATCCCCGAAGTCAGCAATGTTCGCTCCACGGGATAGGGGGTTGTGCCATCCAAGACCAGTTGCTCGATATGTCTCGATAGTGGATTAAAGAAATCAGCCGTGGTCGAACCATGGCCAGGCATCGGAAGATACATTTGGCACGAGATGATTTCATCGTTGTCGGCCCGCAGTCCCGCATAATTGAAGTCTTGAATCGGGCACAAAAACATCGACGTTCGGAAACCATCGCGGTGTTCGATGAAGTAGGCAATCGTATCGGGCATGACCTTTCGCACCCACTCATAGGTCACAGGGGCGGTTGGAAATCCTCCTTCGACCGGCAAGTTATGGCTTCGCGTTAGCGCGGCCACCAAAAGACGTCTTGTCGGCTCCCGTTCGGTCCGGTCCAGTTCTTGCCAGAGTGCTTCCCCTTTAAGGGCTGTCACCGATCGAATCCCTACCTCGCCCCCAACGCGACGTTCGGACATGCACTGGGCCGTTTCCAGCCCATGAAAGTCATAGCTGTCGACACCGCCATAGCATGCGCAGACGCTTTCCTTCAGCGGCGTATCGACTGGCATGTCGATCGAAGGGTGTCGCCACGTTACGGGAAGAGAGGACCCTGCTAGAAACGGAAAACCCAATCGCCGCGAATCCTCCGTCATCTCAACACATTCCTTCCAGTCCGTGGAAAGATGTTTGTCATTAAAGACAGGGACGCTACGGCCGCTCCCTTCGAACACTTTGACCACTTGCTTGAACCAATCGTAGCGCGGGTACCTCTTCTGCCCCTTACTATTGACCGGATACTCCCCGTGCTCAGCGATGATGACGACACCGTCGACGGCCAGATTCGACGTCCCGAGCGTTAGCGCTTCCGCCACACTCGGAAAGCGTCGCAATTGGTATTTGCGAATCCGCTCTTCCGCCAGATCCCCCTCCTTTTGCTGTTGCTCGATGTAAACCGATGCGACATCAAAACGAGGAGGTTGCCAGCGGCCGCCCCAGGTGTACCCCATGGAAAGCCGATCTAAAAAATGCTGTGCGTGAGAATGCTTGAATACCACCGTTCCTAGGAACGCGATCTTCTTGCGCGTTTGGGCGGCCCTCACGCTGCGCTGGGACAGAGCGGACGCCGCAGCGATGCCAGCCGCTCCACCCAAAAAATCTCTTCGGTGCATCATGTTGTTTCTCCTTGGATGTTTTCCTGATTTGAATTTTGAACAGCCTCTGTTGGCCAAAATAGCCAAAGGGCGACCAGTGGAATGACAGGCAACAGTCCGACCAGAACTAGACCGATATCGAATCTTCCCGTTTGATCCGCCAATTTTCCGAAGGCGACATGAGCCCGCGACGAAGCTAGCCAGCCACCGGCGGCGGCGATCGATGTCACCTTGCCCAGGTGGAGATGCGAGACATCTTGCGCGAAGGAGTAGTAAATCGGAAAAATTCCGAGAGCACCGGCGCCAGCAATCAACAAAATCGCCAGAAGTAGCCCGCTTCCTCCCAGCCATGGAACCAAACACAGACCACTGCACAGGATCACACAACACGACAAAGCAACCAAACGTGATCCTTTCACCGTCCAGCCGCGATGGGCGAGGAAGAGCGCCAGAGCGCCGGATGCAAAGCAACCGACGTCGGTCGCGGCATACCAGATCGAATTGAAGACCAGTGTCTCTTTCTCGCCGTAGTCATAGCTCTCCTGCATCACCATGGGTAGCCACGCTCGCAGCAGCTGCCACATGCTATTGATGCAAATGACCATCAACAGCACCAACAAAAATTTTCGCTGTAACAGAACCTGCCACCAACTGCCGAACGGGGCCGTACTGCGACGATGCGAGTGGACATCGTCAGCCGCATGTTCCGAGTGGGCTTGATTCGATTGAAGGTCGCTCTCGCGAACCAGCCCGAGCCACAGGAAAACCCACAGCCCACCGACAACAGCAATGCCTTGAAAACCGAATCTCCAGCTTCCAGTGTCGTCCGTCAGCACCAACAGCATGACCAGAGGCGTTAGGATGGCTCCGATCGAAGTGCCGCTCTGCAGCACACTGTTTCCCATGGCGCGACTTTTCGGATCGAGAATCGCTTGGGTGGTCTTTAGTCCGCATGGCCAATGGGCAGACTCAAAGAAACCCAAAAGCGAACGGCAGGCGATCAGATCGTCGTAATCGCGTGCCCAACCCGTTAGAAAACCCATCAACGACCACCCTATGAGTCCGATGGGGTACACCCAACGGACCGAAACGCGATCGACGAGAAACCCCCAAAACAAGGACCCAAATGCAAAGCTGTAGCCGAAGACAGCCTCGACCATCCCATACTGCTCATTCTTGAGTTGGAATTCTTGCTTGATCCGCGATGAAACCACAGCCAGCGTTTGCCGATCCATGTAGTTCACGGCCGAGGCCAAAAACAGCAGAATGAGAATAACGATCACACGTCGCGATCGATCGGTCGATTCACCGAAACTGGACATCAATGGCATCGCGCGCTCCGAATATTTACCAATATCGCTCGACCACGTAGTGGCCTGGTTCACTTCGTTTGTGTTTTTGTAGACCGCGCGTGTGAAGCAACAATTCCACGTCATCCAGCATCTGCGGGTTACCGCACATCATGACCGCACTCTGTTGTGGTGTTAATGAATGCCCCGCCATACGTTCCAAAATTCCACACTCGATAGCCGTCGTAATCCGGCCTTGGAATCCATGATCCGTATTCTCACGCGAAGCGATCGGAACATAGGAAAACCTTCCCGGAAACTGTGTTGTGAAACCATGGAGCTCTGAAGCATAAGCGAATTCGGATCGATAGCGAACTCCATGGACGACGACGATATGTGGGTATTTTTGCCAGATGCCGGGGTCTCTCAGCATGGCGATATAGGGTGCCAAACCTGTACCGGTTGCCAACAACCATAAACATTCGGCCGGGGGGGTGTGCGAGAGGGTAAACCCCCCGGTCGCTTTCGCCGATACATCGATCGAATCGCCGGCTTGCAATGGCCACAGCCGAGTCGTGAGTTCCCCTCCCTCGACTCGGACGATAAAGAACTCCAACTGATCGCCAGGAGGAGACGCGACCGAGTAGGGGCGATGCAAGTGTTTCTCGGGCGTCTGCAAACCCAACTGCAAGAATTGACCACACTCAAACGGGTTGACACCAGGGCAATCGACCTTGAGCGTGAATAATCCATCCTGCCAAATGGTTTTCTCCGAGATACGGCCAGAGATCCATTGGAGAGTCATGCGTGGATCCAATCACAAAATCATACGGCGAGAATCGATGCATCCGTTGCATCATAACAGATTCGTTCCGTGTGCGAGGGTCGACGCTGACCCTCAAAATCGTGATTGCAATCCCCAATCGGAATCGTGCCAATCCCCCAGCAAGCGCCGCTTACGGTACCCCGCGCGATCTTCCAGTTGAGCCGACGAAGTGCAATGGCTCATGCCGTATTGCTGCGGTCCTCTCCGCCAAAGTACCCAATCAATCCTCCTGCGACGGCTCCAAACAGATGTCCATCCCAAGATACACCCGTGCCGACACTCGGTAGTACGCCGCTGAGAAGGGTACCACCGTACAGAAATCCGACCACGACAGACACGATCAATGGAACGAACCTTCGTTCGCGCACCCCTGAAACAATCAAGAAGGCGATCAATCCGTAGATCAAGCCACTCGCGCCCACGTGCACGGCCGTTCGACCAAATAGCCACAGTAGCAAACCACCCAAGAGAGCGATTTCAATGACGGTCGGCCAAGTCCGAGCTCTCGATCCACAAAGCAGTATCAGCAGGATGAGGAGTGGAATGGTGTTGCTGATCAAATGCCCGAGATTGGCATGAAGAAACGGGGAGGTGATCACTCCCCATAAACCGCTCCATGTACGTGGTATCAATCCCCAACTCGTCAAATCCGCCGGCAATATCCAGTCGGTAAGGAAGACACCCCAGAGGATCGCAATGAACACGATCACGCTAGTGACTTCGTCACGAAAGGAACGGGTTGCGCGATCGGGAGATTCGGTCATCGCAGACGAGTCATTCATCGGGCTTGATTTCCTTGTGATCACAAAATTCGCAAAGTTGTATCGCAGCACCGTCGGACAAGCCGGTATCATTCTCGATCAACGGATCGCGGCTGGAAAAACCAAACCTACGATCGTGGTAATGCCCATGGCCAGTGCATGATTGAAGATTCTGCGAGCGTATTTTAGGTCCGCGAGCGAACGAATGCAGAAAAGGACTCAGCCGCTTTTTCGGACTCCATAGAGCATCCCATAGCCATGGGGACTTACATCCCGATACTCGATGGTATGAGTGGGGCTTAGGATCTCAGTTAACGCTTTGCTTGTGCCCGGCTTGATATTGTCGTGGAACTCGATGGCAACGCGATCGAATTGCTCCAGATGTTCCTTTTTCGCAGACCGAAACAGATCCCATTCGGATCCTTCAATGTCACATTTGAGCAAACTGATCCTTCGGCCGTTTGTGTCTCGGATCAATTCCGCAAAGGACATCAATTCCACGCGGATAGGTTCACCGTTGTACGTTTTCGCTTTGGAATCAGTTCCTTCTGCTTCGCCGATGCGATGGTCTTGGGATCGATCGCCAATCTTGAAAATCAACGTTTCTCCAGAAGCCCCGCCAAGCGCTTTGCATTTGGCAATCACATTGGCCGCGTTGGCCTGTTCCAAGTTGTTCCGAAGGTAGGCGAAGTTCTCTGGAAATGGCTCGTAAGCTGCAACGGTTGCCGCTGGACAAAGTCGATGAATCTGAAGTGAAAATACGCCGATATTTGCACCCGCGTCGACGATGTAGTCATTGGCTTTCGGTTGGTAAAACGTACCCGTGTAAACACCTTTGTGAAAGATTTCCAGGAGCAAACCTGCAAAACCAATTTCTCCAGGAGGATGGCGAATGACCATGCCGTCCCGAAAAATCGCATGGTCGCACTCAGTCCTATTGAGCCAGCTTTGGTAAAGTTCTGGTCCGTTTTGGAATGTACGAAGCAGAAACCGTTTGGATAAATAGGTATTTAATCGCCAACCTAAGCTGTCTGTAATTTTCTTCAGTTGAGATTTCAAGAGAGATAATCCATAGCTGTCGGCTAACAGGTTCAAACCGGTAGTAAAAATCCAGAATCTCTAAGTACACACGTACCCTCACCCGCAAGAATAGCCGAAAACGTATCAACATCAATGACTAACCAGCCAACGGTGAGTTTGACCTGCAATTCTTGCGGTGCGCGTAGTAGTTCCGCTGGATGCAAAAAGTGACCGGCCACTGCGGTTAACTGCAAAAAGATGCGATGAACACTTGTTTCTGTGATACTGCTCCCGTTAACAAGTGTGACAGGACGGAGGAAGTCTCGTCTAGCAGAAACATAGGTCCATCCTCAACGGGGACTTTTCTTCCTCAATGGACCTCGTTGGGGAATCTTTCTTCGTAACGTACGGTAATTGCGAGAAACCGTGATTGCACAGCGGTCGACATCCATCGCATAACGGTTTGCACACCTCCAGATGAGCAAGCGTTATACGGACAGGTCCTATTCCGCACGGAATGCTCCCTCTCGAGAACTCAAAAAAATCGAGACGATCGCTTGACACCGTCGCGCCCTAGTGTTCTACTTAAGTAGCACACTAGGTAGCCATTCCAGGAGCCGCCCATGTTTTTCTCAATTGATACGAACAATGGCATCGCGATCTACGAACAGATCGTTCGCCAAGTCAAGTTCGCTGTAGCCGATGGGGTCCTCGTTCCCGGCCAGCTTCTTCCGAGCGTTCGCGCACTGGGTGTCCAGTTAGCGATCAATCCCAACACGATCTCGAAAGCCTTCCAGCAACTTCAAAATGACGGTGTTGTTGAAACGCTTCGCGGACGCGGACTTGCCGTTCGCCCCACGGCCGTCGCGGCATGCAAACAATCCCGTCGCTCGATCCTCGAGGATCGATTGCGAGGGGCTATCTCCGAAGCCCTCCACGGGGGGCTCTCGGCCAAAGAAGTGCGCTCGATCGCCTTGGCCCAAATCGAACAACTCGATGGTTTTCTTCCCACGGTCTCCGCACCCGTCCCCGAACCGGAACCTGCCTAAAAGTTCCTGTTTGCGGCAACTCCTTGCAAACTCTTCTCACCGTATTCTAAGGAATTCACAATGAGCGACGTTATCTCGATCGATGCTCTGGAGATGCGCTTTCGCGGATGCGACGCGTTGCAAGGGGTCGATCTTCACATCCCCGCCGGAACGGTCTATGCATTGCTCGGTGAAAACGGCGCAGGCAAGACCACATTGATCCGCATCTTGACCGGCTTTCAAAAACCGACGGCAGGTCAATGCCGCGTTCTCGGTCTCGATCCGTCGCGATCCGATGAATCGCTCCTGCTTCGTCAGCGAATAGGTTATGTCTCCGATGCTCCGGCGCTATACGACTGGATGACGATCGGTGAAATCGGTTGGTTCGCATCCTCCTTTTATCCTCCTGGCTTCCTCGATCGCTATCGGGAAGCCATCGATCGTTACGAATTGCCTTCGAGTCGCAAGATCAAACACCTGAGCAAGGGGCAACGATCGAAAGTCGCTTTGTCGCTGGCATTGGCCCATGAGCCCGAACTCCTCATCCTCGATGAACCCACTTCGGGACTCGACCCCATCGTTCGCCGCGAGTTCCTGGAAAGCATGATCACCGTGGCCGCCACCGGCCGTACGGTCTTTCTCTCCAGCCATCAAATCGCCGAAGTTGAGCGCGTCGCGGACAGCATCGCGATCCTGCATCGCGGTCGTGTTCAGTTGGTCGGAAACCTCGCCGATCTAAAGGATTCGATCTGCATGGTGACCGTGTCGCTCGTCGATCCCCTTATCGCTTTGCCAGATCCAGCCGCACCTGCAAAGATCTTGGCTGAAATCACCGAAGGCCGACAGAAGCAATTGGTTGTGCAAGGAAACGGAAAAGAAGCAGCCGAACTATGGCAAAGCTGTCCCGGTGTCGCCAAAGCGGTCTCGCGTCCTGCCACGCTTGAAGAACTCTTTGTGGCTTGCACGCGCGGCGATAGCAAATACGCACGCCAACAAACCGATGCCGCAGCCACGCGAACCGGTTTCATGGAGGCACAACGCTCATGAATCGAACGACCATCGATCGTGCTCTTCTTTGGAAAGAAGTCCGACAAGTCGCTCCGCTGGTATGGACAGTCCTGCTCTTTGGGCTGGCGATCTGCCTGTTGATCGTTCTCGCGGAAACGGCCTCGCCGACGAGCGGAAAAATGGAGGTCCCGCCGATACCGTTTCTCGCCATCCCGATGATCTTCGCGACGGGTGTCGGGATCCTATTGGTGGGCAATGAGAAAGACCAACGAACGTTGACTTGGTTGCGAAGCCTCCCGATACCTCCCGGTCGCATTGCAGCCCTGAAGTTCCTGGTCGCGGTAGGAAGTTTAGGTTTCGTTTGGTTGGCGAGCATTCTCTTATGGTGGATCGTGCGGTCAGCTGTTGGCCCAGGAGTCACCGAGACAAAATGGAATTGGGTTGGAGAGTATTCGTCACTCGTTTTGATCTATCCCATGGTGTCACTCTTCTTGACATTCTCTGGGTTGGCGATGGCATGGCGGACATCCTCGTCAGTGGTCGCCCTGCTGTCGCTTGTTCCCATTAGCATTGCGCTCTGGCTTGTTTCTGCGCTCATTGCAAAGGTTGCCAACCATTACCAATGGGACTTGGCAGGCCAAGCCGATTGGGATTTGGGAGGAAGTTCGCCGTGGATCTATTTGATGGTGATCGCTGCTGGGACTTTGGCGGCATTCGCGTATGGATGGCGAGCCAGTCTGCTTCACCTTCGCCCCCAAGACGGACCGCGACAAACTGTCTTTCGTCTTGGTGCGAGCATCGCGGATAGCGCCGCCGTGGACTCCTCATCGTTGCTCTGGCCATCACAGCCGAGGACGTCAGCCCTCCTATGGCAGAGCGCCTACCAAAACCGTTGGATTTGGATAGGACTGGCTGCGATCTTGGCATTTACAGTTTGGTTGACAGTACAGATTCCTACTGACTTCGGGGGAGGCGCCCCCGCGTCCGACTATATCGAACCCGTTGTCCAAATTGGCTTCGTGTTGCTCCTTTTGGCCGTTTGTTGGCTCGGGGTGTTCGCTTACCAAAGTGACAACATGAACGAGCGGATTCGATTCCTCTCGGATCGAGGTGTGTCTCCCAATCGAGTCTGGTGGACCCGTCACTGGATTCCGGTACTGATCCTGATCGGCGTAGCTCTCATTCGATACGTGTTGCGGCCGTACCATAGCTACGGTTCAGATCAATTGCCGCAAGTTGTGGTCTATGATTTCTTCCGCTTTCTCGCGATCGGGATTGCGATCTATGCGGCATCGCAATGGATTGGGCAATCCCTCCGCAGTCCGATCATTGCCACCGTGGTCGCACCTTTGGGAGTATTGGCATTGTTTATCTATGGGGTCTTTGCCCATGCGATGTTCGAAGCTCCTTACTGGCTCGTCGGATCGGCATCCTTCCTCTTGCTGGTGGCTACATGGTTCCAAACCAAGCCCTGGATGGATCGTGCCTTTGGCTGGAAATACTACCTCATCCATGGAGGGTTTCTTCTAACGGCTATGATCCTGCCACTTCTCCCAGGGATCTGGAAACTTGCAAGCATCCCACGGATGCCAGCCGACATTCGGGAATCGTTATCCGATCTGGCACGGCAACCACTCGATGCAAAAAAATTCGCGTGGGATGGAGTCCATTCAGATTTCGGTTTTTATAGTCCTTCGCAAATGTTCATGGTGGCCACCGCTTTTGCCTCCAACGAAGAGTCTCGAAAGCAACGGCTTGAGGATTTGAAGTCGTCAAAGGGGATTCGCGTCTATGATTGGGATTCATTGCGTCGTAATCTCGATTTTTATTTGTCGGCGTTGATCGCATCGCGCCATGCAATAGAAATAGATGCAACTCCAGAGACTCAAGCTAACTATCGCCGGACGATCGAGGGACTGCTAGCTCTCGTCAAAACTTTGCGAGACCACGAACGCTTATTATGGCAGGATGGTTCCGAGGTTATTGAAATCGCGTTGTTGGGTGAGTGTCGCAACGAAGCCACTCGTCAATCCATGAGTGAGCCGCTGTACCGTTCGGTCGTTCAATTGCTGAGTGACAACACGACGCGCGATATGTGTCGACGGAGGTCGCTGGCTCGCGCCTTGGAATCGGGACAATCATCTCAAACAAAACGTTTTGCTACGTGGCTGGGTGACTACTACTTGGCGGACAACGGCCGTGGCTCGATGGTCTCACAGGCGCATCAAAGGAATTTGCCGGAGGAAGTGGCTACGCGGCTTTGGCAATTGCTGCAGAAAGATGCAGGGAGTGCAGAACATGAGCGCCGCGAGATTGCTCAATCGCTCCAACAAGACTCCCTGCAATCGGACATCGTTGGGTCATTGATTACCATCGCGCGTTTGGGTTATCTACCGGGTGCCCATTGGCGGGGAGCATGGGAACGGGAGGCAAGAGCGCTGCCACCATTCAATTCCACCTCTATCTCTACCAACACCGTTGGAGGACCGAACCAATGAGCTATGCAAACCCTCAAAGGAAGTCGTTGCCATGGATTCACGGCTGGTTTTGGATAACCCTGCTGGCTTTCGGAAGCATGCTCTTTCTGGCACTCCAGTTCGTTTGGAAGGAAGTCGCAGCCAGTGCAAAATTGCAGTCCTTCCGAGCCGCCCCCGTCGTTGCCAACGCACCCGAGTTCGCCGCCCTGGATCTCGCAGCATGGCTCAACCAACATGCTTCCAAAAAGGCCACGCAAGATTGGTTGGATGTCCATTTGATATTGCGTAGCCCCTATATCCATTCGCAAATCCAAACGCTTCTAACCCTCCCTTCCGACGAACTCCCCGATGAGAAATGGCGCAAAGAAGCATTTGATATGCGCGAGCAAGGTGCCTTGGTGGGTTGGATGACCCAGCCTGAATTGCTCAAAAAATTCATCGACGAAAACCGGGGCCTGATCGATCGGCTGTACTCCCTATGTGAAGACGAAGAACTGGTCTACCTGCCTCTCCTTTCCAACGGCACTCGAACACTTCTCCCGGATATCCTTGACTCATCCACCTACCAACTCATCTTCCTTGCCTGTGAACAAGCCATTCGCGAACAAGATTCGGTTGCCGTGGGTCGATGCATCCAAACCCTGGAGAGGTTGCATACCAAGTTTCACTATCCCGTCTATGGGATTGCGCGTTGGAGTACCTTAACGAACATGTGGTGGTATGCGGCCATTCACAAAGCACTCGATGCGGAATACATCGATCGCGCGGATCGACAAGCGTTGCTGAAAAGACTCCTCGATGCATCGGATCCCATCGAAGAGACTCTTCGAACTGGGTTGGTAAGCCGGTGGCAAAAGTCGGAGGAACAAGCAGAACAAGTTTGGAAAGGGGAAAAACCTTGGCAGCAAACCGATTTCCCTAGTGTCCGTTGGAACAAATGGTCCGAGGACAAGGCAACCTGGCGTAATGCAATATGGAACGAACCTACGGATTTTGGTTGGGCAGCCGCTTGGGAGGATTACCGCGATTCGGTGGTGGTTCGTTTGGCCATTTTGGAATATGTCGATCGAAATCAGAAGACCCCAGAGAGCTTGTCGCAATTAACTTCGATCGGCCTGACGGAGCGGGACTGGACCACTCAGTGGAAGCGACCCTATACCACGGAAAAAGGTAATGTCCCGTTTAAGTATGAGCGCTCATCCAATGGCCAATCGGCGGGCCTCTATTTGCATCGCCATGACTCACTCCACTTTCCACCCGAGATTCCACTGCAATCGAAAGTAGAATTCGGGGTCGAATCGAACGCTGCGAAGAACTCGTCAGATCCAAAACCATAGCATGCCGACTAAGGTTTGAAGTCATGATCATTCGCTGCTGGTAGCTGCCAATTGCAGTCTCCATCGGGCCAGACTATTGAACGATCAGCCATAGGTCGCGCGCGTCCGCATTCGTCGCCAGGACATCGCTCGTTATTTGCGATTCCCCATGGATCTGCTTCAGTTCGATCCGAACGGGGATCGAACATGCTTTCGAAGCAACCACCGAGGGTTTGACCTTCTTGGCCGAGTCTTCCTTGGTCTTGGAAATGACGGGTTCGGCACGAAACCCTTCCGGCAATCCAACGACGATTAATTGCGCTTCGTCCGCGCAGTCGAACGTCCGATCGATGGAAACCTCGATCTCGATAGGCTTGTCGATACTCCCTATAAAAACATCGTTCGCGACGGTACCGCGTACGGTCGGTTGCTCCTGTTCGAGTTCCAGTCGATAACGAGCCGTTGCACCGAAGTTCCCATGCAAGTCGCGCACGGCGATGCGATAGACGCCCGGTTCCTTCATCGTATTGACGATTGTCGGATCGCGGATTTCCCCTGAATCTCCTTGCTGGGCGATTCTCTTGTTATCGCTGCTGAGGATCTCCAGCACACCATCCAGGGACGAACCAAACTCGAGGGACCTCAATCGAACTTTCCAATGTCCCGCTTGAGTCGTTTCGATTTGAAATACATCCTCATCGTTGGGCGTTTCGATCGCGCCGTACCATGCTCCTGATCCGTTGATCAGTGTGGGTTGCTCGCGCGAAGAAGGTTCAGCCACGGCCACGGCATGATCCAACAAAAGCCCATCGGCTTCGTCGACAATGCCATCGCGAACATGCAATCGATAGAAAAAACGATCTCCGCCTGCGTAGCCAATCGTACTATCCGGAGTCTCTGGGAATGCAAACACGCGAACGATGATCACTACCTCTTTCGGACAACGGATTGGAAGTCGAGGATCGAGACCATACGTATCCAGGTTTTGGCCTAGGACATTGCCACGCGCATCGAGGACTTGCAGACAAGCATCCATGGGCGATCGCAAACTGCGCTGGGCGTCGATGGACACGGTGATCGGTTGACCTGGATCACGTGCGATGGCGTAATGATCGGCGTCCCCGGATTTGGCGAGGGAACCATTGACGATGAGTTCCGCCGAAGGAAGCCGCTGCGGTTGGCGATAATCGTCGTTCGGCTCCACTTCCAAAACCTCCGATCGATCGCTGACCACCCAGCGCAGAAGGGGTGACGCGGAGGTGGCGTTGGCAAAACGAACACGATGGACTCCCAAGCGCGCTTCGGGCGCGATGCGGGCAAGAACCTTTCCGCTGGTCTCCGTCGCGGTCCAAATCACCTCGGGGGAGTCACTCCAAATAGAAATAGGCCATGCTTCGAACTTGCCAGGCAATTCAATCGAAACTTCGGTTCCGCGAGTACCCCCACTGGGAAGCAACCGCATGCCGTCCAGCTTTTGTGCATGGACTGGCTGGCTGTCCATGAGGCAATGCAACGCAATCATCGAGGCGATTGCCATCCAAGCTCGGCGACACAAAGGCAACCGCATTACATCAATTCCCGAATGGGAGTTGAATCGCTGACCAAATGCGTGGGGCGGCCTGCGGGTGTGTAATAAATCCTGTCCGGATCGATTCCCATTTTGTGGTAGACAGTCGACACAAAATTCTCCGGGGATAGGATCCGTTCAACCGCGGAATGTCCTTGGCGATCGGTCGCTCCGACGACTTGGCCCCCCGGAGTACCACCACCTGCAAAGAGGATCGACATGGCATTGGCCCAATGGTCTCGTCCTGGTTTGGATTGGCCGGCCAGGGTGCTGATCTTCGGAGTTCGCCCGAATTCCCCGAGCGCGATGACCATCGTGTTCTTGAGCATGCCGCGTGCGTCGAGGTCATTGATCAGTGCGGCAACGGTTTGATCCCAGGAGGGCAGCCGAGTCTTCAAGGCCCCAAACAAGTCCGAATGATGGTCCCATCCACCGTCATGAAGCGTTACAAAAGGAACACCTGCTTCGACCAATCGCCGAGCCAGCAACGCCCGTTGACCGAAGCTGTTTCGACCGTAGGCATCGCGCATGGTATCGGTTTCGGAATCGATATCGAACGCCTTTTGAGCTTCGGGGGTCGTGATCAGTTCGAATCCTTGATGATAGAACTCATCGACGGCGATGATAGGATCGGCGGTTGAAGGATCGGTGTATCGTGGCAATCGATCCACGAGATGCCGCAGATCGCGTCTGGATTGAAAGCGATCATCGCTGACGCCATTGGGCAATTCGACATCGCGAACTCGAAAGTTCTTATTGTTCGGATCGTTGCCGACCACGAATGGCGCGTACTTGGCTCCCAAAAAATTGGGGCCACCCGAGCGCGTCATGCTCGGCATCGAAAAATAGCCTGGCAGTCCGTGTGGTGCGGATCGTTCCTTGGCCGCAACGGACCCCATGCTGGGGTGAAAACTAACAAACGCGCCGCAACCCACCGGAATACGGGGAGGAGCGCCGGTCATCATGTAGTGATTGCCCGCACCGTGGTTGCCTTGATTATGACAGACCGACCGGACGATCGCGTATTTGTGCGCGATACTGGCTAATTGGGGTAGATGCTCACAAATTTGAATGCCCGGGACGCTGGTCGATATCGGTTGAAACTCTCCGCGAATCTCGACGGGGGCATCAGGCTTGGGATCGAAGGTCTCGAAGTGGGTTGGTCCGCCATCCATCCAAATCAAGATGCAGTTGGATGGCGTGGAGCCATTGGGTTGAGCGGCGCAGAGTTGCCGCAGATGCAGCAGTTGCGATAGGCTACCCCCTGCCAAGCCCGCGATTCCCAATTGCAACCAATTTCTTCGGAGCATGGTTTAATCCTTGTGCGAAAATTCTGGAGAGTTGAGCATGGACCACAAAATATCTTCGACCAGTTTGCGTCGATCGGTTCCAGGTTTCTCGAATTCGGCCACCAATTCGCGACTTTCTTCGGCACTTGGAAAACGAGAAAACGCTGCCAGGTAAAGTTCTTCGAGGATCGCGGCGGGAGAGGCGTCACTCTTTGCCAGTGTGGCACAGCGTCCGCTATCGTCGCCGATCTTCGAGGAGATGGCCGGTGCATTCATCAAGTGCAGCGCTTGCACGACGGTGGATTCCGGTTGGCGTTCACAGGGAGGATCTTGGTTTGCATCGGGACGTCCGAAGGCGTCGAGGATTTCCGATTCGGTACGAAAGGTCCAAAGCTGTGTCGCGCGCGTACCGATCGGCATACCGCTGAAGCGATGGTCGACTCCAGTCACATCGACAATGGCATCGGCTAGTACCTCGGCCCGCAGACGTTGTCGGTAGTACCTCGAGTCATTCCGGTGGTCACCGCGATTGGTGGCATTGGGCTCGGAAGAGAGGGCGTATGTATGCGAACGAAGGATCGTACGCAGCAACTCCTTTTGATCGAATCGAACAGCTCGAAAATGAGCTGCTAATTTCTGGAGTAATTCGGGGTTGCTGGGTGGATTCGTGGCCCGCATGTCGTCGACTGGGTCGACGATACCGACGCCAAATAGTTCCGCCCAAATGCGATTCACTGCGACCTGCGCAAAGGTGGGATGTTCCGGGTTCACCATCCAATCGACGAGCGCCTGTCGAGGATCTTGGTTGGGATCGATCTCCAACGGTTGCCCGCGCAGTGGTGTTGGGGAAAGAGTTTTTCCCGTCAACGGATGTTTGACGGAACCACTCGACTGGACCAAGATCACTTCTTCCCCCCCGGAGATGGGTGGCGAGAGTCCAACTCCCTTGTGGCCGACTCTGGCAAAGAAGGCAGCCAGCGCATAGAAATCCTTTTGGCCGTAGACTTCGAATGGATGCTGGTGGCATTTCGCACATTCCATTCGGACGCCGAGAAACAACTGACTGGCCATCGTCACGATCTCCTCGGGCTCACGTCGATCGCGAAACAGAGTGACTGCGCCGTTCTTCCATGTGCTCCCTCGCGCCGTCAATAGTTCGCGCACGAATTGATCGTATGGCATGTTGCTTCGAAACGCGCTGCGGATCCAATCGTCCAAGCTGATGACGGCTTTGATGCCGACGCGATAGGGATTGGGGCGAAGCAAATCAGCCCATCGGTTGGCCCTGTTGTCTGCGTACTCGGGACGTTCGAGAAGCTGATCGATCAGCTTCTCACGCTTGCTAGGATCGGTGTCGCTCAGATAGTTTCTAGCTTCTTCGGGCGTTGGAAGCCGGCCGATGACATCGATGTAAACGCGGCGTAGGAAACGATCTTCGCTGGCAGGTTGGCTAGGAAGAATGTTGAGGTGTCGCAATCGCTCGTAAACAGCGTCATCGATGAAGTTGTTGCGAGGGAGCGCGGCATAGGATTCGGGGGGGATCGGATCGGGCCGAGGGATAGCGGAGCTCCATGTGGCGATGTTTCCCATGAAGCGAGCCATGATGGTCGCTTCACCAGGAAGCGAGCCTGCCGTGATGCGGCCATCGGTATGGACTCGCAGCACGGCGGGTTCATTGGATTGAAACGCGCTGATGCTGGTTACATCGCGTGTGGTTCCATTGGAATAATGTGCGGTTACGGTTAACGGAAGTTGTTCTTCGGGCGCGAGAGGGCGCGGTGCGGGAGCAATGGATAATTGAACCAGCGTTGGATCCGAATCGGTCGTACGAACAAATCCATCGCCGATCCATTGCATCAAGATCTTATAGTCGTGACTATCCAGCTCAAATCGCTTGCCACCCCCATGCGGCAATTGTCCCGTTGCCTTTTGCAAGAACAAACTATCTGCAGGGGATGCTGGAGCAATCCGTCGTCCACGACCATCCGTGACGATCGAACGGAAGTCCATATCGGCATCGAAGCCGAGAAGGGACAAAGCGAATCCGTTCTGCCCGCGCGACTTGCCATGGCATGGTCCCGAGTTGCAACCGCGCGCCGTGAGAATGGGCTGCACATCCAGTTCGAACTTGATCGGTGCAGGCTCAGTTGCCATAACCGAGCCATCAGCGAGCACGACCCCTAGCATGACGAGAAAGCTACCGATGCAGCGCGTCCACACCCCAGACATGGTTACGGAGCAACGGAGTTGCATGATTCGCGGTATCGACGGAACCAACATGGTGCAGTCACGGTTGCGGGGGAGGGAAGGATGAACGGCAGGCAACGCAGGGAGGTGGGGCCACTCGTCGCATCGCGGACGCAGAACGAGTGGTGAGTGAGTTACACGGAGGTTGGTTGGGAAAACACTCCGGCGAATCCTAGGATAATCGATCCTGGATCCATCAGGGAACCGGGATTCGCCACGGGGACCCCTAAAATCTGCGAAAACAGGGTCGGTTTTGAGCTTGCGATGCCATGCTTTCTCCGAAGTCGGAGGCTTGCTAGTCAACAATGCATGCTTCACCATAGACGGCGATGGCTTCTAGCTTCCAGATCGCGTAGCCTATTTCGGTTCCTTTAGAAACAAACCATTGCGCCGGAGTACTAGCGATGATTGAGACATTCAACATTTTTTTCCGGTCTCGGTGGCTTGGCAGGCGAGTCTTTGTGAGACGATGTCCGAAAGTAATCGTCCTCTGCCTGTTCTTTATCTGCACGCAATCGGGATCGGTTCATGCCCAATCGAGTTATTGGGAGCCGTATCTGGGCAAACGTGCTCCGGTTCAAGTGAGCACGCCTGTGTTTGGACCATGGGCAAAGAAGTATCCATTTGATCCCGACAAGTATGGGAAGATCCGCGGGTTTTCCCCTTCGTCATCCAGCAAATCAAGCTTGATAGTTCTCTATACAACAACTCTCTCCAAAGAGATGATGCTCGCGGTCCGAAAAATCGAGGCGATCCTCGAGAAGGAGCATGAAACCAAAAGCGGTAGCGAATCAACGGTCGATGCGTACATCCATTTCCTTGATTCCAAAGGTGCGCAGCAAGGTGGATACACCGTCGAAGAGGTGTCCGATCGCATCGAACGCATTCAAGAGATTGCCGTTGAAAACGATCTATCGCATGTGTCGATCGGCATTGCCGCCAACGCATCCCCCGAACGCGTTGGTTTGAATAGCGAAGTCGATGGCGTTCTGGTGTTTGTGTCCCCTGGGACGGACGATAGAACTTCAGGCAAAGTCGTGTGGTATCAAACCTTGAACAGCCATACGCTCAATGATTCCTCGATCGAGGAATGGGCGAAACAGTTGCAGGAAGCAATCCAACGGACAACGAAATCCCCGTAAGTCGCGAATCTCTTAGGGGATTTCGCGGCAGTGGGACTTCCGTGTCCGTCGTTGAATCGAGAACTAGTTCTTGTCGAACTTGTAGATCGATTCGCCTCGAGCGCTATCGATCATGAAGTAGACTTCGCCGTTCGCGTCTTCTCCAAAAGCAAGGACCGGCATTCCACCTGCGACGACTTCTTCGTTGCGAACCGCCTCGGCAACACCATCCTTGACCGTGAGTGCCCAGATACCTCCTGATACATAATCAGCATAGAGATATTTGCCTTTCAGATCAGGCAGGCGATCGGAGTTGTAAACGCGACCGCCGGTTATCGATTTTCCGACGGTATGATCGTACGCCCAGACAGGATCGATGGTCTTTCGGGAATGAGGTGCGGGAGTCCTATTGCCGAAGGCATAGCTTCCCTCGCGTACACTCCAACCATAGTTGCCACCCTTTTCGATAATGTTGATCTCTTCCCACAGGTCTTGGCCGACGTCGGCGCACCAGAGTTTGCCAGTTTTCTTGTCAAAGCCGATACGCCATGGATTTCGGAGACCATGGGCAAAGATCTCGGGTTTCGCACCTTCGGTTTTCGCGAAGGGGTTATCAGCCGGTATTCCATAGGCTTTGCCTGGGCTCTTCGAGTCGACATCGATCCGAAGAATCGAACCGAGCCATTGGGAGAGGTTCTGGCCATTGGCGAGCGGATCGTTGCGGGCACCACCGTCTCCGGTGGCGATGTAGAGGTATCCGTCCGGTCCAAACTCGATCGGTCCTCCGTTGTGATTTTGGAACGGCTGTGGAATTTCGAGGAGGACTTCTTCGGATTTGGGATCGGCTTTGGTCGGATCTTTTGCATCGATACGGAATCGCGAGATGACCGTTTCATGCGTTTTTGGACGGGTGTAATTAACGAAGAACTGACCATTCTCCTTAAACTTGGGATGGAACGCTAATCCCAACAGGCCTTGTTCATTCCCACCGGGTGCGTTCCATCGGCTGACACGATCTTCGATATCGAGAAAGCGTTTTGCCAATTCCACATTCGAATCGTTTTCGATGGTGTAGACGACTCCACCTTGATCAAGGACAAAGAGTCGCTTGCCATCTCCTTTGGCGTAGGTGAGTTCGAGAATGCGTAAAGGACGGTTAACGGAGCCATCTTCGTCTACGGCTTGCCATCCTTCCCACTTGAGTTTGGGGAATGCAAGGGTCGGACGGAGGGCCAATTTGCCGTCGACGGGAGGATCGATCGAGCCATCTTCCTTGAGTTCACGGATCTTGATGTTGCGGAATGAAATCGCATTGCCATGGTCTTGCAGGGAAACGTAGCCTTCACCGGCGGCGCCAAAGCCTGGGTACTGCGCAAATTTGCTTTTGGAAACGAGATCCTTCCACCGATCGTCACCCAATCGGAATTGGTAGTAGGAGACGCCGTTCATGGAAACTTCACAGCCGCGCGGCGAGATACGTAAAAAGAGTTGGTTCCACTCTCCGGGAGGACGTGTCGCATCGGGGGTTTCCGTTTCACCAGCCCAGCGAGCGGGATTCGGCTTGAACATTTGATAGAGCCAACCCGACTTTTGAGGATCATGGCCGTCGATGTTGTCTTGGATCTGGACTTCGGGACCACTTTGCCAGGGAGCTGCATTGTCTTCCGTCACATGAAACATCAAGCCGCTGTTGCCACCTTGGGAGATGTTGTAATCGAGCGCCAATTCAAAGTATTTGTATTTGCGATCCGTGATGATATCGCCAGCGCCACTTCCTTCACGGACCAATGCGCCATCGACGACTTTCCAGCCGTCGGAGATCTTGTCCTTTTTGTAGTTTCTCCACCCGGTCGTGGTTTTGCCATCGAACAACAGTTTCCAACCACTGATCGTTTCGGCGCGCGTCAGGGAATTGGGTGGATTCTCGGCCTTTGCCATCAAGCCCGAGAACAAGGACAAACTCACTGCGAGGCAGGTTGCGATGCTAAGTCGAAGGGTGAGTAGTTTCATAGTTAGGATTGGAATCGCGGAGGAGGAAGGAAAGAGGGAAGGGTTGGCGAAAAAGGTTCCGAGTCCATGCGTTTGCTAATTCCAAGTGCCATACGAGCTAGCTTCTTTGGAAGGACACGCATTCTAATTGGAAGTGGCTAGAGGTGGGCCATCCTACAATGGTTCTCGCTTCACTTCGATACTTTATCAACGATTTTTCATGTTGCTCGACGGGTGCGTGCGGCGAGGGAACTCTACGAGCGGATTAATGGATGGCGCTATGGGTCGCTGCGATGATCCATCAGGTGGGGCGCAGCCGAGAAAAGTGAGCCTGAGACGCTGGTTTTGATGTTGCGCTATTCGAGTGTCTCGGAGTTTCAATCCAAGATTTTCCTGGGTTTTTCGTGCTCGTACTCCGCGCTAGCAGTACTCGTACTCGTAGTCGAAGATACCGCATCGAGTACGAGTACCATTTCATTGAGTACGAGCACGAGTACGCGAGAATGTCAAATATCAACACAGCGCAACTTCAAAAGGCGCTAGCCGAGTTTTTTCGACGTGCAAAAATCGGCTAGCGCCTCAGGCTCATGGAAACGAAAATCGACTTTTGTCGGCTGTGTCGGGTTCTGGTTAGAGATCTTTTTCCCGCAATCGATACATTTCGCGCGCTACCGATTCTCGCTGGGACGCATCGCAGGATTCGTGCAATCGTTCTGCGTAGTAGCGTGCAGAATCGATCAGTCCGTGTTCGTCCGCAACATGCATTGCCAATTCCAGGGCGCGATTGCGAACCGCAAGATCAGGAGGAGGAGATCGATACAAGGCTGCTTTGCGGAACGCAGAGAGCGCGTCCAAGGGGCGATCCAATGTCTGCAAACACATTCCCAATTGCAAACTGGCTCGAGCGCGAAGAGAGGGTTCTTGGGCGGCTTCGCTGAGTTTGCTCAAGGCTTCGTCGTGGCGTCCAAGTTGCCGCAATGCCACAGCCCACGTGATGAGGATTTCCTTTTGGTCGGGCCGGCGGTGATAGCGATCGTTGCAGACGCGAATACGCTCGTTGGCCAAATTGATATCGGCTTGTTCGAGTGCGTACCTAGTCTCTTCAGAAGGTTGCTGCGCGTGACGACGTCGCGCTTCATCGACATGCTGACCAGCCAAGTGCAATACCAAGTCCTCACGCATCAAGACGATCGGTTCGCACTCCGGACAATACTGAAAGCCTGCATCGAGTGCGCGCTTGGCATCGCTCCAACGTTCTTGCTGAAGATAGATTTGTCCCAGTTCTACGTACGGTTCCGGATTCGCGGGTGAATGGCGGATGGCCTGTTCGAGCTCCTGGAACCTCTGCAATGGGATGGCAGGTGCTTTGGCTTTAGGCTCCGGATTGGCCGCACTGGAATTCCGAACCAACAATCCATCCGTATCGGAATACTTCGACAACAGCTTGGAACCCGCCTGAGAAGGGGTTTCTTTTCCAGAGGATGGGGAGAACGGATTGGTCGAGGACGGTTCGTTGGGATCCATGCACTCAGTATACACATTCCCAACGGGCAAGAAAAACAGCCCGTATGGCAGTTCGCCTCCATGGCGATGAGAGAGGCTGCCACACGGGCTGTAATGAATCAAACACGACGTAAGTCGCCGCTCACACCGAGCAAGGTTCCGATTCAAGTTCGGGATTGCTTGCTCGCGAGGGGGATTCGCATCGGTGATCGAGCCCAGATCAAACGACCAATTCGGTGTCTTGCCCTGGAACAGGAATCCAGTACTTACCGTTTTCATCTGGCTTGAGAGGGGCTTCGTCGTCGAAGGAGTTGATGGCATCGAAATTGGCCAACGCAACCTTGCTATTGAGGCACTCCTCCCACTTGAGATTTTTGCCGGTATAGGTGGCCATTCGACCCATGATCGATGTCATGGTGCTGAGCGCGCCGTAGTCCCCTTCGTTCGGGATTTCACCCTTGCGAATTTGAGCAAAGAGGTCGACGTGTTCTTGCGCCCAACCATCTTCCCCCTTGGGTGCTTGCCAGACGACTTCGTTGTTCTTGTTGTAGATCTTCCCACCGCTGATATCGCACCAACCGTTGGTGCCATGCGCGAATTCGCTGACCGAGCTCCAGCAACCGGGAATATGCCGGCACTGACTCAACAGCTTGGTACCATTGGGATAGGTGAACTCGACGAAATGGTGATCGAAAATCTGGCCGCTGTCTTCGCCGATGCGAACTTGGCGACCCCCTTGGCCTTGAGCGGTGGCGGGAGGTCCATCCATCAACCAATTGATCACGTCGAGATTGTGAATGTGCTGTTCTGTGATGTGATCGCCGGACAGCCAATTGAAGTAGTACCAATTATTGAGTTGGTACTCGGTTTCGGTTTGCCCAGGTTGGCGGTTGCGGGTCCAAACCCCATCGCCGTTCCAGTAGGCGCGGGTCAAGATGATATCGCCGATCGCCCCTTCCTTGAGCATCTTGATGGTGGCTTTGTAGTTCGATTGATGGTGACGTTGGAGTCCGACGGCGACGGCGAGATTCTTTTCCTTCGCGATCTTGTTGGCTTCCAAAACGCGACGAACACCAGGCGCATCGGATGCGACGGGCTTTTCCATGAAGACGTGCTTGCCCGCTTTGACCGCTGTTTCGAAATGAAGGGGGCGAAACCCCGGCGGAGATGTCAGGATCACGAGGTCGACATCCGAGTCGATAACTTGCTTGTAGGCATCGACGCCGATAAATGTTTTGGCATCGACGTTGTCCTTATGCTTGTTTTTCAATTCCTTGAGTGCGTTCTCGGCGCGGTAGTTGAACGGATCGCCAACGGCCGTCAGCTTGACGCGATTGGAACCGCTGTTGGTATCTAACGCTTGGCCGGCAGCACCGGTCCCTCGACCACCGCAACCGATCAAACCCAGTTTGATGGTATCGCTACCCGCCACAAACGCAGAGCGCGCGATCGGTAGATTGGCAGCCACGGCACCACCAGCTACCAAGGTCGTGGTCGATTTCAAAAATCCACGCCGCGATTCATGATGGTTGATCGAAAATTCTTTCTTGGGATCGTCTGAATGAGGCATCGAAGCAAGGACTCCAAAGAGGCAAGTTAAATAAGGATGTTGATTGGGTTTACGGACCGAGGGATGCAAAACTCGCAAGCCGTTGCGAGGAGAAAAACAAGTGTTTCACGCAGGACCTGTTTGGCAGGGGATACCAAACTTAGGAGAAGAAAAGTCAGTTCGAATAGGACCAACGTGAAACACCGGCGGGCTTAGCGGTGGAGATGAGACTGGAAATCCAAGCTCCCGAAACCCACGGCTAAGGGGTCACATAATCGCAACCTGACCTGAATATACCAAGCCACGTGCGGATATCAATGGAGTTGCGCCATTTGCAAGGGAACTCTCCACTGCCTTTGCATTAGCCCGGCTGATCAAGCAACAGTTCGCTGCGTCGGCTAGGGGCAGAGGGGAGTCCAGAGGGCATCCAGATCAACGGGTGAAAAACTTTCGGTGGCGAAGATCACCCTGCGTCGGCAAGACCACGAATCAGCAGTTCGATCACAATTTCCCTAGGCTTTTCGTACTCGTACTCAATGAAATGGTACTCGTACTCGATGCCTTATCTTCGAGTACGAGTACCGCTAACGCTGAGTACGAGTACGAGAAAAGCCAAAATCAGAATAGCGCAATCTCAGAGCTAACGCTGCAAATTAGGAAGGGAGCGATTCCCGTTTGTTGACGCTGCCGGTTGGGATTTCCGCATCGCGGACAATGCACATGGAACGACGAGAGCGATTGGTAACGCGAACGTTAATTTCGGGCCAGCTGGCGTTCGTGGACGTAGCGGATCAGTTGATCGACCGTATCTACGTCCAAGATTTCGTCGTCGATTCGAATTCCGAAGCGTTTTTCGAATTCAAACGTCATCTCAGCCATGGCGACCGAATCGATACCGATGATGGCGAGGGAATCCGTCAGCTCGGGAGGAGCCGCGCAGACCTTGGAAAGGTACTCGACGACTTTCCGTTGCGTTTCCTCGTAGCTTTCCATGCGCCTTGTCGCTTTTCGTAGTCAACGGCCTCGGAAATCGCACGCGCCAGTGCGTGCCTTCATTGTATTTTGCTAGCTTCGGCATCCGATTTGGAATTCCGTATCGAGCATTTGGTTGCGTAAGCTTAGCGGATCTCAGCCTTTTCCGTAGATCCGAGCGAAGCTGGCCGCGCATTTTTTTCCCCGCTCCGACTTGGGCCCGCTTTCTCCAACGCCGTCAAAACATCCGATTCCGCTAAAACATCCTGCAAGACGATCGGGTTCTTGGTTTCACCGGGAGGATAAAAAGCCATCACCGGAATCGAAATGCTGTTGAGCTCATGGAGCTTGGCCCACAAGTCCGGGGGATGGCGGGTCAAATCCGCGATCAACGGGACAACATCATTTTCCTTCACCATCTTTTGGACCTTCCGTGTGTGGACAGCGACGGCCAAATTGTATTTGCAATTTTGACACCAATCGGCGGTGAAGTCCACCATGACGGTTTTCCCTTCGCTCGCAAGCTGCTGCAAGCGTTGCTCGGAAAACGGTTCCCAAGGAAGTTCATAAGGTGAAGTACCAAGCATATAAAACGATCCAAGGGTCCCTGCAAAAGCTGCGGCGGCACCCAACGACCAGCCTCTCAGCTTTTCGCTGGGGGACGCCCACACCGGAACACGGCCAATGAGCCAACATGCAAACCAGACGAAGATAAGGGACGCCAACATGGGGATGCGCTCAATGGACGGAAAGCCGGCGACGAAGGCTACGACGCTGAGGAGCAACGGGAAGGCCAGGAACTCCTTGAATGTCTCCATCCATGGACCAGGCTTGGGAATGAATTTTAGCGCGCTCGGAAATGCGGCGATGGCCAAATAGGGACTGGCCATACCAAGACCCACTCCTAAAAAAATCAATATCACCACCCATGCGGGTTGCGTCAGAGAGACAGCCAAGGCGCTCCCTAAGAATGGGCCGCTGCAAGGGGTAGCCAGCAACGTTGTGATGACCCCTTTGGCAAACGCGCCGGTGACTCCTTGTCGAGTGGACAGCTCAGTGCTCTTGGCTCCCGTAGCAAAGCCGGGGATCGGGAATTCCCAGACACCTAAAAAACTGAGTGCTAGCGCGAACATGAACGATGTGATCAAAATTTGAAAGGTAGTGTTTCCGAATTGCGATCCCCATCCCAGGGTTTGGTTGGTGAAGCTTCGGACTGCGATGCTCGTGAAACCGAATGCCAATACGAAGCCGATCATGCCGGCCGCATACACCAACGTTAAGAGAGATGCCTTCCTGCGATCGCCGTGTGCTTCATTGACGAAGCCCAGTATTTTCAGTCCGATCACTGGCAACACGCAGGGCATGACGTTCAAGATCAGTCCCGCCAACATGGCCAAGCAGAACTTCACAAAGATCTCTTTCGGTTCCATGGTCAGCGAGTACTTGGCTGCATCGATCCACGTCCTGCGCAGAGGATGCTTGGCTACGGATTGATAATCGGTGGCTTTGATCAAAGCGGGCGCCTGCTTGTTGTCGGATTGGCTTCGCGAGACTTCGTAGTTGACCGAGAAGGAAAGGCCACGAGGACGATCGCAAGCGCCGTTCGTACAGCCCTGATAACCGATGAGACCCTCCAGCGGCGTTTCTCCTTCGTTGGCTGTATCAGGGACGTTGATTGGGACGCGAAACGTCACCGGCCCCTCATAAAACTCGACGGTTCCTGCAACACCCATGTCTTTGCGAACGATCTTTTTGTCCGCTTTGGGTTCTTCCGCTTTGGTTCCTGCCTTTTGGGTCAGCACCAACAAGGTTCGATTCTCGGTGACGTCATCCTGCGGGTCGAGCTTGTAAATGTGGTACTCAGGATCGGGGGTCGCCTCGAGGACCAGTTCCAAGGACTCGCCCGGTTTCACAACGCGCTTGTTCAATCGAATCTTCCACTCGACGGCGCTGTCTCGCTCGTGAAACTCACCCAGTTTCCCCACTTCCGCAGCAGGTTCGATAAAGCCGGAAAAGGTCGCTTCGGCCTTTGCATCCCGGATGGGAATGCAATTCTTCTCGCAGACTTGTCCTTGCAGCACGATCGAAAGTGGCCCAGGTGCCTTATCCATTGGTCCAGTGAACAGGATAGGCGCTGTCCACGTCACGATCTCCACGTGCTGTTCGACCGCTATGTTGGGAAAGAACTCGGAGTTGAGCTCGATTTGAGCCGGAGCATTTGGAACGAAGGGGCCTGTGGTTTTTGCCCAATCCTCTGCGATCTTGATCGTCGTAGGGATAGGGCCGCCGGGACCCTGGGTCGTTGAGAAGATGTGGTAGCCGTCAAACAACTCCACCGTAACGTGCAACTTCCCTTTCCGTGTGCTCCGATCGATTTCATACGTGGCAGTGATTTCGTACGGCTCTGCGGATTGAGGCAGACCCAACGAAAACCCGCCGGCCTTCTTTGAGTTGGACCCGCTCGGAACCTGGAACGGGGCCAACGGGTCGTCCTGAGTGATTGCCCGAGCAACCCCCATCGTCCCGCAGATCGTCCCGCAGAATCCAAACACCAAGACCCAGGCCACGATCAGCCTATCTCGCCAGCGATTTTGATTCGAAAACATGGTTTCTCCCAACAAAATGTTGGGGTCATTGTAGGTCGATCGCATCCGAAAGGTCAACGCAAGCCCAATACCACCCAAGGTATCCAGCCAAACCTGCATTACGACAGAACAACACCCACGGATCAGATTCGCGCCTCCGAACACTCAAAGCCCAACCGCAAAAACAACCAAACGCAATAAGGGGACAGAAATGTCTCGTTAAGACAAAACCACCTAATAGGAGACGTTGCAGGACTCGCTGGCTTCTCCAGACGGGGGCTCGACGGCCCTGCAATTCATGTTCGACGCGCTCTCAGCCCCTGAAAAAGCTCGGCTTTTTCCAATGGGTCGGCAGTCTAGCCCGTGATTTCGACAGCGGCCGGCTAGAATCGCGAAAATTCGAAAAAATGCTTTTTGACGGTTCAGGATAGGCACATAAAAAGGTAAAGATTGACGTTTCTGACGTTTCTAACTGCTCCTTTCGGATTTTCTTTTTGACATCGCCAGATTTGTTGAAGTTCAAGCTTGGTCGCCTCTCCTCCCCAGATACATTGAAGGGAGTTCCAGCCCCTCGAGTCCAGCATGCGATGCAGCGGTACACCCTCCAGTCACAAGGTTCTATTTCGGATCCATGACCCAATTCCCAGCCCCCCTTGCTGACGAAGTTGAATTATTGTTGAGAAACGCCCAACTCCGCGATGAGCTGGAGCCGTACCTCGATGAATCACTCGATTTGGTTCGTATCCAGAACATGAACCTCGCTGAGGAGAATGAATTTTTGGAATCGCTCCTGGAATGGGAGCGAGCGCCGAGCATCCCCATTTCGCAATGGTTTGAGCCTGAATTAAATCTCCCTCAGCCAGAGTCTCTTCCGGATGCCGAGTTGAAAACCATTTTGTGGCGGACAATCCATCAACTCTACAGCCAAAAGATCGCGCTCGATTTCACCGACCATCTGAACGATCGGCAATTGTATTGCCTGCTGATGCGCGACATCTTGCCCGTGTACCACAAGAAAATCTCAGGTCCTCGTCATTTTTTGCATTGGCATTGCCTGGACGATAACGACATGGAATGCTGGCTGACCTACTACGCGAACGACGACGAACGTGAGGAATGGGCCAACGAAAACGAAGCTTCGATCCCTGCCAAGCGACCTCTTCCCTACCCGCGACAAATGCCTCGTCGGCCGGGTAACTTGGGCTGAATCGCTTTCGCCGGCACCGATAATATTCCTGCGGTAACATTCCTGCAGTCACACATTGCACCGATCGATCGCCTACTTCGGTGCAATGGCTTGTTTATTTCTTCGGACTGTCGATAGGCAATAGAACGATTTGCCGGATATCCACGACAGCCGCTGCGGCTTTCTTACGCGGTCGAACTTCCAAGCGAATCTTCCCAGGGTGCAAAGCAACCTTGCCTAAGGATTCAATCACAATGTTCTGAAAGTGACCCGTCTCACGCACTGTCCACGGCAATCGCTGCTCGGCTTCGCCGGGAACGTGTACCAGCACGTCCACTTCCGATCCCCCATTCCCACTGCCGCATCCACAATGGATTTGTAGTTCGGCAGTCCCATCCAGCGCCGATTCCAACTCCCATTCCACCCAGTCGTCGACTTCGGTCCAATAGCCAACGACATTTTTATAGGTCTCAGGTTCATAGCGAATCTTAGTCCCGTGCGGTTTGGAATCGGAAGCCATCAGCCGAACAGCATGCTCGGTGTCTTTCAGTACGGGCTTCTCTCCGGCGATGGCTTGGTTCATTCCCTTTCGCCATGAAGACCATGCATCGGCGACCCTCTGGGCGGAAGTTGCGGACCCATCCAATTTCGAGGGATCCTGGTCGATGTAAAGCGCACGATGGCGTGCGGCGTCCCATTTGGGATTGGGCGAATTGCTTTGCGCGGCCGTCGCACGACGCCATTCCGTGAGTGCCGTTCGAAGCGTTTCAACGACTTGGGGATTTTGTTCTGCGACATCCCCCTTCTCACCCGGGTCTCGATCCAGATTGTAAAGTTCTGCACTCCCACTTTCGTAGTCTTCGATCAACTTCCACGCTCCGCGACGAATCGCACCCGAAGGACGACTCCCCTGATTGGTGTAGTGGGGCAGATGCCAATAGAACGTTCGTTCGCGAAGCTCTGCAGGTTTCGTGTCGCCTATTAACACTCCTAAGAGCGACTGGCCATCAACCGGGCCAACCGTGCGATCGGTTTTCAGATCCGCAGCAGCCAAAAGGGTAGGCAAAACATCGAGCAGCCATACCGGCTCTTCGATCGTTTTGGGAACCGTAATCCGTTTCGGCCACCGAACGATCAATGGTACTCGCAGACCACCTTCGTACAAAAAACCTTTGCCTGCCCGAAAAGGACCATTGTGGGTCACAGGAAGTGCATGTCCTTCTGGTACATGCAACCCACCGTTGTCACTGGTGAAGATCACGATGGTGTTGTTTGCGTTTGGCGAATCTTCGATCGCCGAGAGGAGCTTACCGATCGACTGATCTAGCGATTCGACCGCCGCAGCATAAAGAGGATTCCATGCATCCGAGTTACGAGCGATGGCACTCTCGGATTCGTGTAGAAGAATATGGGGCGAGTGATGGGGGATGTAACAGAAGTACGGTTTGTCCTCTTGGGCTCGAATGAACTCGATGGCGCGATCGGTGATCAAATGCTCGTTCTTGCCACCTGTCGTCTCAGGGTCCCCTTCACCCGCCGGTTCAAAAACAGTTTCAAAGCCTTGTTCGCTGGGGGCCGACAGGCCACCTCCCAAATGCCATTTGCCAAAGATGCCGGTCGCATAACCGGATCGTTGCAACACTTCCGCGATGGTCTGTTCGCTCGGCACAAGCCCGGGTTCGATCGCTGGCTGCAATAGCTTTTGAGTGACTGCGTCGGGCCTACCTGGAAGGTAGGTGGTCACGTTCAAACGCGCAGGATATTTGCTGGTCATCAAAGCGGCGCGGGACGCGGAACAGATCGGCAATCCGCAGTAGGCGCTCGTGAATCGCACACTCGATGCAGCGAGTCGATCCAAGTTCGGGGTTCGATGTTCCATGCGGCCGTAACATCCCAGATCAAAGATCCCCAAGTCATCGGCAGCGATCAGCACAATACTGGGTGGTCTGTCCTCGGCCGTTGGTGACCGCGCATTTCCATGAAGAGAGAAAACACACAATGTCAAAACGCCGATGAGAATTGCCGTGGCGTCGATGCTTCGGAGGAGGGAATCACGAAACGGGCGCCATGCCAGAGGGAGGCGATCGCGAGACCAGGAGAGGTGCAATGTTTTCATGGGTGGAGATTCAATGCAAGATCAAGGTGAGAAGAAGGTGCTTGATGCTTCTTGTGCGATGATGCGAGTAACGATGCTATGGAAGCCCTTGAATTGTAATCCATCCGAATGTTGGAAGGAGGTATCGTCGGTAGACTCCTCGATGTTGACGATTGGGTCAGAAACCAATCAGAGCCCTAAGCGTAAGCGCCGGCAGAGGGACACCCAAACCCTGATCCCCCAATACTCTTTGCGTCAACATCTTCTTGCGTCAACATCTTCGTTGCGAGCGGGATCAGCGCGCCTCCGCCGGTCGCTTACCGGCTTGTTGATTTAATCGGTTACTTTTTTGGGGGGATTGCG
>JBAWXH010000011.1:0-106548 GCA_037144155.1 Planctomycetota bacterium
GATTTGGCTGGGACTGGGATCTCGGGATTGGATCTCGGCGCCGAGATGGCGGCCGAGTCGGCATCGGGTTCCAAGGTCGGTTCGGCCAGCGGTATCGGTGGGCTCGGCAGTGGTGCCTTAGTCGATTTCCAGCAAGGTGAAGAATTTCAATTGACTCCGTCGGGAGGCATCGAAGGAGATGACGACAGTGGTTCCCAAGTCATCGAGTTAGAAGACTCGGGTAGCTTTGGCGCAGGAGCAGGATTGCCCGACGCCGATTTGGGTTCCGACGGAATTGTTCAAGAAGCAGGACTCGATGGCGGCCTGGACGAAATGTCTGAATTGGGGACAGGTGCTGGTGCTGCTGTTGCCATGCGAGGCGCTGCGGAAACTCCCTATACGGGATTCCAAGTTGGGATGCTTTCGCTCATTCTGCTCCTGATGGGACTATGCGGTATCTTGACCTCCGACATTCTCCGCAATCTATGGGCGTGGGATGGTCAGACCGATTACTCGACAGGTTTGACGAGCATGCTGGTGAAAGCCCTGGGTGGTTCGTAACCTAGGACATAGTTTTTGCAATCGAGATCTGCGAAACTAGTGGGATGCCAAAACCATCCCCGCCGACCGCAGAACAACTCGCAGCGTTGAACGCTCGAAAAGCATCAAGACGTCGCACGGAAGTGCCTGACGAGATACGGCATGCGCTCCATGCCGGTTGGATCGAGTCGAAAAATTTGGTGGAGTGGTTGTCGGTCGACCGAATGCGACTCGTCCATGTTCTTGCCGATTCCTTGGGATGGAAATTGGATCTCGATGCAGAGCGAGCGTTCGAAGAACTCTCTGCGCAGTCTGCGCTGAAGCAATCGTGGGGGGTCGCTAGGCAATTGGACCGTTGGGTCAAGCCTGGAGATGATTCCTACGTGGCCATGACGGCTCATCCGAGCGATGTCGTGCGAGAGTGGTCAGCGCTCCTCATCGGATGCAGCCAAGGACTTACGTTTGCTCGGCGTCTCGCTTGGCTCAAGACACAAGCCGACGATCGCAATGCCGGGGTTCGAGAGTGGGCTTGGATGGCGCTTCGAAGCCATGTCGCCGCCGATCCGGAACGAGCTGTCCATGCTTTAGTGCCTTGGACAGGTAGTCGCAACGATCGTTTGCGTCGTTTCGCTTCCGAGGTCACGCGACCTTGCGGTGTGTGGTGTTCGCACATCGACCTGCTCAAGCAACAGCCATCCATCGGATTGCCTGTTTTGGAGCCTCTGCATTCGGACGATTCGCTGTATGTTCGCAACTCGGTAGCCAACTGGCTGAACGATGCGAGCAAATCGCAACCCGATTGGGTGTGGACGATCACCGAACAGTGGCTTGATCGATCCCCAACGCGAGAAACGCAATCCATCGTGAAACGCGCACGTCGGACGCTGGTGAAGCGAGTTCTGTGACGAGCGAGGAGTCGCGAGGTTGTTGCTTAGTTAAGAAGTTTCATTCCGAAGGCTTCTTCTTCGATCGTTTCGATTCTTGCGATCCTTTCGAACCGGAGGATCCGTCCGAAGACGAAGACTTGGTTTCGGAGCGGGTGTTAGGCGATGCATCGCTCTTCGATGAATCCCCCTTGGAAGCATCGCTTTTTGAAGACTCGGTCTTGGTGGAATCGCTCTTTCCGGAGTCCGTTGAATTGCTCGACGAGGAGTTGCTATCGGCGGCGGCCGACTTCTTGTAGGAATCGCTGCGATAATCGGTCTGGTAGAAGCCAGAGCCTTTGAATACGACAGCAGCCCCCGTTCCGATCAATCGGCGCAGTTTTTTCTTCTTGCATTCCGGGCATTTCGTTTCGGGCTCGGCCAAGATGGATTGATACAGTTCAAACCGATGGCCACAAGCATCGCATTCGTAATCATAAGTTGGCATCGGAGGGGCTCCTGGTACGGAATGAATCAGGTTTCAGCGTTCGAAAGGAAGCATCTATTCAGTCTGGGCGGGTCCGGTCGATACGATCACCATGCTCGGACGGACCACTCGGTCATGCATGAGGTAGCCTCGGCTGGTTTCGATCAGTACCGTACCGGCCGGGAAATCGTTGCTGGGTTGTTGTGCGATGGCTTGATGGACGTTTGGGTCAAAGGGATGGCCAACGCCTGGGATTGGCTTGCAATGATGCTTTGCCAATACGTTTGCGAATTGCTGCTGCACCATGCGTACCCCTGCGATCAGGCCATCTGTGTTTTGAGTGCTGGAGGCCGCGGCCGATTCCGTAGCGCGATGGAGATTGTCAACGACTTCCAGTAGGTCACTTACGAGAGAAATCGATGCGAACTTGAGCTGTGTTTCTACATCGCGCAAAGTACGACGCCGAAAGTTTTCGAGTTCCGCTTGAGCCTTGAGTTCACGGCCGCGGAGATCGGCAAGTTGATGTTCGAGTGCATCGACAAGTTGCTCTGGAGATTCTTCGGAAGTTGGATGGGGAGTTGTTCCATCCTCAGCGAAGATCGAATCCTTGGCGTTGGGGTTTCCGGAGGGATCGCTATCCGAATCTTGGTAGGAGTGCTTTGTGTTGGACATGGCTTGGAATCCTGAGTCGTAAGGTACGGATCTTGGAACGGATTGAATTTAGTTGGTCGATTGGCCTTGAAAGTAAGCCAAGATTCGATCCATAAAGCCTTTGCGTTCGGGGCTGATATTCTTGTCATCGAGTTCAGCCAATTCGCGCAATAATTCTTGCTGACGTTTACTCAGCTTTTTCGGAACTTCAATGATCGTTTGCACGAGCAAGTCACCTTTGGCACCCGTGTGTGGATCGGGCATGCCTTGTCCACGGAGCCGGAACACGGTTCCACTTTGAGTGCCATTCGAAACGTCCAAGGATTTGCGCCCGTCGAGGGTTGGAACTTCGATCGAAGCGCCCAAGGCGGCTTGGCTGAAAGCGATGGGGAGTTGGAGTATCAGATCGTGGCCATCTCGCTTGAAGATCGGATGGGGTTTGACGTGGATGAAGCAATAAGCGTCACCGCGCGGTCCACCATCGGGGCTGGGTTGCCCTTCGCCTTGAAGTCGTACCCGCATGTCATCATCGACGCCGCGTGGAATCTTTACTTCGAGTTTGACCTCGTGAGGTCGCAATCCGTGTCCATCGCAGGACTTGCATGGGTTGCTAATGGTCTTTCCGCCGCCGCGGCAGATGGGACACGTCGTTTGCACGCGGAGGACTCCGGAGGCTTGGACGACTTGTCCGCGGCCTTGGCATCGTTTGCACGTTTCCGGCTGGGAGCCGGCAGCGGCACCGGATCCACTGCAGCTATCGCAATTGGCATGACGCGTCAAAGAAACGGTCTTAGTAACTCCGCGAGCCGCTTCCTCTAAATCGAGAGTTACATCGCAGCGGAGGTCGGCGCCTCGTCGCACCCGCCCTCGACCACGTCCACCCCCAAAGAAGTCTTCGAAGATTGTTCCTCCGAATACATCGCCGAAGGCTTCAAAGATATCTCCCACATCTCGAAACCCCCCCGATGAATCGGTACCCGCATGGCCAAAGCGATCGTACCGCGCTCGCTTTTGTTCATCGCTTAGAACTTCGTAGGCTTCGGCGGCCTCCTTGAATTTATGGATCGCTTCCGAATCTCCTTGATTGGAATCTGGATGGTATTTGAGAGCCAGCTTGCGATAGGCCCTAGCGATTTCATCCTGGGAGGAGGATTTCTCGACGCCGAGAACTTCGTAAAAATCTCGTTTCGATTCCGTGGGCACGATGGTCGGGGTCTCAAAAAAGCGGTGATCGATTTAGAAAAAAAGGTCATTCGGTATTTCGAATGACCCCTGAGAAAACTTGGAGTTGCGGGCAGGCGCTTCGTTCGATTTCGTGTGGGCGGGAGCGAAGCCCAGCTTTCAGGAATCGGGCTCAGTCAACACCTGCCGCGAGATATGAAATCCCGCGACAGGCATTGAATTTCCAATCGAGGTACCTGGAACTGTCGATCTATCGAACAGATCCTTCTACCTTGCGCTTCTTCTTGTCATCCTTATCGAGTGTCGTCACCAGAGCTTCGGTCGTTAGCAACAGACCGGAGATACTGGCAGCATTGGCAAGCGCCGTGCGGACCACTTTGACAGGATCGATGATCCCAGCCTTCAGCATATCCACATATTGACCCTTGTTCGCGTCGTAACCCATCGTCAAAGGCTTTTCCCGAACTTCGTCGGCAACGACGCTTCCATCGATACCGGCGTTGTCCGCGATTTGACGAAGAGGTGCTTCGAGAGCACGAAGGATGATTTCTGCGCCGGTGCGTTCATCGCCAGATAGGCCGCTAGCGACCTTGGCGACGACATCCGAGCAGCGAAGCAAGGCCACACCACCACCTGGAAGGATGCCTTCTTCGACAGCAGCGCGCGTTGCATGCAATGCATCTTCGACGCGGGCTTTCTTTTGCTTCATGTCGGCTTCGGTTTCAGCACCGACACTGATCACTGCCACGCCACCGACCAGCTTTGCCAAACGCTCTTGGAACTTTTCCTTGTCATATTCGCTATCGGTCTGTTCGTTCTGCGCGCGGATTTGAGCCACGCGCTGATCGATTGCCTTGCGGTCACCCCTTCCTTCGACGAGGGTGGTGTTGTTCTTATCGACAACCACCTTCTTCGCGCGTCCCAAGTGTTCCAAGGAAATCTTTTCCAATTGGACTCCGAGGTCTTCGCTGATGAATGTACCGCCGGTGAGGACAGCGATATCGCCGAGCATCGCCTTGCGACGATCCCCAAAACCAGGAGCTTTGACAGCACAGATATTCAGAGTGCCACGGAGCTTGTTGACAACGAGCAATGTCAATGCTTCTGCATCAACATCCTCGGCGATGATCAACAGCGGCTGGCCCGCAGTGCTTACTTTTTCCAGGATAGGAATCAAGTCGCGGATATTGCTGATCTTCTTATCGTAAAGAAGGATGAGTGCATTCTCAAATGTGCAACTCATGTCCGATGGGGTGTTGATGAAGTACGGGGAGATGTATCCCTTATCGAACTGCATCCCATCGACATACTCGACGGACGTTTCCGCTGTCTTTCCCTCTTCGACGGTGATCACCCCATCTTTGCCAACACGTTCCAGGGACTCGGCTAGCAATTTACCGATCGACATGTCGTTGTTGGCCGAGATCGCACCAACATTAGCGACTTCATCGCGGTGACTGACCGGTTTGGCCAACTCATGAAGCTTCTTGACGGCGGCTTCGACGGCATGGTCGATGCCCCGGCGGATCGCGGATGGATTGCTCCCTGCCGCGACATTGCGAAGACCTTCCTTGAAAATCGCACGTGCCAAGACGGTCGCGGTGGTCGTACCGTCCCCGGCAAGATCACTCGTTTTTTGAGCGACTTCGACCACGAGCTTTGCGCCCATGTTTTCGAAGCGATCTTCGAGCTCAATTTCCTTTGCCACGGTGACACCGTCTTTGGTAACGGTGGGGCCACCAAAGCTCTTGTCGATGATGACGTTTCGGCCGGTTGGGCCCATTGTCACAGCCACCGCATTCGCTAATTTTTCGACGCCCTGCAGCATTCGTGCACGAGCCTGATCATCAAACAGTAGTTGCTTAGCCATGCTTCGTAGTTCCTTATCTTAATTGGATATTGCTGGGGACGGAAACTACGCGAGCTTAGCGAGAACGTCGCTCTCGCGAAGTATCTTGTACTCCACGCCATCGACTTCGACTTCGCTGCCGCCGTATTTACCGAAAATGACTTCATCGCCAACGCTGACGCTAAGTGCAGCTCGAACGCCGCTGTCAAGCAATTTGCCTGGACCGACTGCAACTACCTTGCCTCGCTGTGGCTTTTCCTTGGCGCTATCGGGCAGAACGATTCCACCGGCGGTGGTTTCTTCTGCTTCGAGCGGTTTGACAACGACGCGATCATCCAGAGGGCGAATATTAACTTTGGCCATTTCAATTACCTATTGGTTGTACTGGTTTTGTTTTGAGTTTGAACGATTGATCTGGGACGCCGAACCGATCGGACAGTCCCGATAAAAGTAAATGAAGCAATTCGACTTCGCTGCGTGATTTTGAGCAGCACTCAGAGCGCGGAAGAGACATTGTGGCTCCGCCGCGCCTGGTGTCTGTGGCAGGCTACATCATTCCGCCCATGCCACCCATGCCACCCATTCCCCCCATTCCTCCCATGCCGCCCATTCCGCCATCGTGGTCATGGTGATGTCCACCACCAGCAGGTTCTTCTTCCTTCGGAATTTCAGCGACGAGGGACTCGGTCGTCAGCAAGAGCGAGGCGACGGACGCAGCATTGCTAAGTGCTGTCTTGACGACCTTGGCCGGATCGATGATACCGGACTTGATCATGTCGACATACTTATTCGCGTTGGCGTCGTAGCCCTCATTCTTGTCCTTTAGTTGGCGAACGCGGTTGACTACGACGGCTCCATCGAGCCCGGCGTTGTTGGCGATGGATCGAAGCGGATAATCGAGGATGTTGTGGATAATACGAACACCGAACTTCTCGTCCCCTTCGAGCTTGAGCTTGTTCAACGCGGCTTCGCAACGGAGCAACGCGACACCACCACCAGGAACAATCCCTTCGGCTAACGCGGCTTTTGTCGCGGCCTTGGCATCGTCGATGAGTGCTTTGCGTTCCTTCATTTCGGTCTCCGTCGCAGCACCAACGTTGATTTGTGCGACACCACCAGCGAGTTTAGCCAGTCGTTCTTGGAGTTTTTCGCGATCGTAATCGCTATCCGTGTTCTCGATTTCGCGACGGATTTGAACGACGCGACCTTCGATTTCATCCTTCTTGCCAGCTCCGCCGATGATGACGGTTTCTTCGCTGGTGATATGGATCTTCTTCGCGCGACCCAAATCGCTCAGCTTGACCGACTCGAGGTCGATTCCTAGGTCCTTGAAGATAGCCTTGGCGTTCGTCAAGGTGGCGATGTCACCTAGGATAGCCTTGCGGCGATCGCCGTAGCCTGGTGCTTTCACAGCGGCGATGTTTAGGATGCCTCGCATCTTGTTGATGACGAGCGTTGCCAGAGCATCTCCATCGACATCTTCTGCGAGGATCAGGAGAGGCTTCTTGGATTTGCTGATCGCTTCGAGAAGTGGGATCAGCTTCTTGTTGTTGCTGATCTTTTCTTCATGAATGAGGATGTAACAATCTTCGAGTTCCACGGTCACGTCGTCTTGATTGGTGACGAAATGAGGGGAGAGGAAGCCGCGATCAAACTGCATTCCTTCCACGACTTCGACGGTGGTCTCGCTGCCACGGCCTTCCTCGACCGCGATCACCCCGTCCTTACCGACCTTGAGGAACGCTTCCGACAGAACGTCACCGATCGCGGGATCGTTATTTCCAGCAATGGTCGCAACTTGCCTGATTTCTTTCTTGCTCTTCGCGTCGATGGGGGTGGCCATCTTGTCGATCTCGGCGTGGACGACTTCCACGGCTTTGGCGATACCTCGAGCGAGGGACATCGGGTCGGCACCCGCAGCGATCATTTTCAGCCCTTCGCGGAAAATCGCTTCGGCCAGAACAGTCGCGGTGGTGGTCCCGTCGCCAGCGACATCGTTGGTCTTGCTGGCAGCTTCTTTGACGAGTTGGGCCCCGAGATTTTCGAAGGGATCATCCAGCTCGATTTCTTCTGCAACCGTCACGCCGTCCTTGGTAATCCTGGGCGAACCCCATCCTTTGTCGAGAACCGCATTGCGGCCGCGCGGGCCCAGCGTACTGCGAACGGCTCGCGCCAACTTCGAAACGCCAGCCAACAACGGCTGCCGCGCTTCGTCATCAAATACCATCTGTTTTGCCACGATGAACTCCTTGAATGTTATTCAGCCCGATTTGGCAGTCGAACTCAGTGTTCTGGTCCTCCTAGCAAGCCGCGTGCCAAGCAGTCTCGGTTTTTTCGTAAGTCCTTTGTTAAGAGTGTTTTACGTATTATCCAAGGATTGTTTGCAAGGGGCCACCTGCCAAAATGGATTTCTCGAAGAAGCGTGCAGGGAGTTCAAAAATCGAATGGAGCTTCGACCCTCAGACATCGGATTGCCACGTGTACTGGCAGCGGCTAATCCTCCAGCAGGACACCGCCAGCAGGACGGCAGCTCCTCCAAGCAGGCAGGTCACATGCACCCAGGCTGGGGTTCCGTCGGATACGAGTTGTGAGGATCTAAGGGGTTCGGTGATGGGGAAGTCGAGCCATTGAAACAGAAGAGATCGCAAATGGTATGCGGCCGTGAATTTATTGATCACGGCTGGGATCCAACCGAGCACGGCTTCCACCAGAATCGCATAGACAAAAGCAATGACCATCACACGACGTTGGAAAAGGACTCCAAGCAACGAGAAGAGAGCGCCGTGCGCGATCGAGGACAGTCCGCATAGGGTCGCCAGCACCAACCAAGTTTCCGTCGGATTCTTGATTCCCGTCCAAGGGATCGCGAGGGAAACGGCAAGGATTCCACATGACGCGGTCCAAAGCACGGCTACCAAATACTTGCCCAGTAGTACCGAACGCCTGCCACCGGGTCGCACGAGGGAATAAATCCATGTCTGCCCCTCCAGTTCCGAACTGACAATGGGCGTTGCCCACAAGAGCATGCCCAGAACAGTGACCACTTCGGGTACCAAAATGAACAGGATCATGGTGAAGACCAATCCCGGTTCCGGAGGTTCTCGGCCGTCGCGGTACACGTTGTAGGAAACCATCGCCACCAAGGCGACAGGAAAGAGAATCATCGCCAACCAGAGCGAGATCCTCCAAAGGGTCAGCGACCGAAGAATCTCATAGCGCGCCACAGCCAGACAGCCGCTGGCGGCCCGGCCCCAAGAAGATTCGATCGGTCGGATGGATTCTGCCACGTTGCCCATACTCATGATGCGACTCCTGTCGATTGATATGCTCGCTCACCACGATGTTTAGAGACCAGCATTCGAAAGAGAGTGCTGATATCTCCTTCGCTTCCCGTCACACGCTGTATATCGATCGCCCCTTCGTCCACCCACTCGGCAAGTTTCGCGTAGAGTTCAAGAGGTTTTTCGACAGTGACAACCAAACGATCCGAAACGTTATCGCGATGAATGGCCCGTATCCATGACTGTCCTCTCAGTCGTTCTGCCAAGACGTCCCGCTGCGGGGAATCGACGATCACGTCCTGAGGCAAATCTGCAAGCAACCGACGCAGCTCTCCTGCCGTTCCGCTGGCTAGCAACCTTCCACCAAAGATCAAAATAAAGGAATTGGTGATCCGCTCCACTTCATGCAATACGTGGCTTGCCAAAAGCAGACTCTTACCTCGCTTGCTCCAATCGATCAGTAGTTCCGACATTTGGAATCGGCCGACAGGGTCCAGACCATTGAATGGTTCGTCTAGGATGAGTAGCTCTGGATCATGAGCGATCGATTGCGCGAGCTTGCATCGCTGCCTCATTCCTAGGGAGAATGTATGAATCGGCCGGTGTTGCGACGAAGTTAACCCAACCAATTCGAGGACTTCGCCGATGCGCTGTGCAGCTTTGGCCTTTGAGAACCCACTCAGTCGCAATTGCAACATGAGCCACTCTCTAGCGGAGACGCCATGTACCAGCAGATCGGAAGCCGGGCAGAGTCCAATTCTTCGAAGCAAGTTCGCAGATCTCTGAGGGTTTTCCCCGAAAACTTGAACGTGTCCCAAGGTCGGTCGCAACGCTCCAGTGATCAATGAAATCAGGGTCGACTTCCCTGCCCCGTTGGGACCGACCAACGCATAGGCTCCAGGCGGAAGATCGAGATGGAGATCGTTGACTCCAATGACTGTTCCATACATGAGGGATACATGATCGAAATGGAGCAGCGGTTGCTCGACGTGTGCCTCGGCCATGGAAATTCTTATTGGAAAAAGCAGTGGGAAGAAAAGCAGTGGGAAGATAAGGGATGGGTTCGATGAACGTCGATCGATTGGCAATTACGCCTTCAGCATACGAGCGACGCGCCAGTGGGTGATCGAAAAGCCGATGATCGATACGGCTACGACGGCCACCCACGGAGCCCAGTTGAACGTGTCGGTTTGATTCAATCCAAAGATCTGCTGCTGCAAATAACCCAATGTCTCGTAAGGAGACAGTAGCATCCAGGACGAATATTGATCGAATTCATCGAAGCGTGGAGGTCCTCGGCGATTGCGAGCCTGTTCCGAGAACCAAATGACTCGAAAAGAAACCGCGCCAATCACCCAGAATGCAAACCAAGCAAAACCCGCGTAACGGCTTTCCTGCGTCAAGGAGGACAAGGCCAGCGCGACCGCCGTCGTCGGCAATATGAGGACCATGGAAGCAAACACGATACGCAATGGCAAGTCCCACGTTTGAGCGATGGCCCAGACATCGGTCGATAAAAACAGACCTACCAAATAGATCAACAACGCGGGGACCGCCGTCATCATCAATAGTAAAAAAAATACAATCCCCGCCTTGCCAAAGACATATTCCCAAGGCGTGAGCGGGCGCGACAGATACAGTAGATAACCGCGGCTTCGCAAGTCGTAACTAATCAGTCGCGGCGCGACCAATCCCACAACCAAGATCATCCCCAAGGATTGTGGATAGCGAAACAAATTGAACAGTACAAACGTCCAGGCAAAATGTCTGGCCGATGCAGGGTCTGCAATCGCGGATTCCACGTCCAAGCCGGATCGTGTCGCCACCGCTCGCGCGGGAGGCGCGGATAACATCCAACGCACGGCATCTTGTGCCCCAGCCCGGTCAACGGTTTGTTCAAAGCCGCCGACAAAAATGGCTGCCAAAAGTGCTGGCGCCGCCATGAACAACAAGACTCGTTTCAGCCACGCCCCTTTCCAAACGAGATGAATGCCCGTGGTGGCGACGATGAAGGCGCGTGACCATCGCGGCGTTCGAACGCCTTCCCAAGTTCGGTAACCTACATCAAGTATCGGCATAGGGCAGAACCCCTTTACGCAATCGAAATAAAACGAGGAAATGGTTTGGGCCGCCGGTCGACTTCAGGGCTTGTTGATCGGGTCGCTTAGTGTGAATCCAGCACCGGTCAATAGGCCTTTTGAAGTTGCGCTAGTTCGAGTGTTTCGGAGTTTCAATCGATGTTTTCCCTGGCTTATTCGTGCTCGTGCTCCTGCTCGTAATCGTGATCGAGAAACCCCATTCGATTACGAGCACGAGCACCATCCGCCTACGCGGATTGAGCACGAGCACGTGAAAAAGCCGACATAGCGCATCTTCAAAACGTATGCCCCTGGCTCACGGTGCGGTTTTGGATTTAATCAGCAATCCCGTCGCAATGGGTTGGGATCGCATCGTGGACAACGCGATGGGATCCATCACCAAGACCTTTCAGCGGATGATTTAGGCGGATTGGGATGCGATGCGAGACCCGTCGGATCGAGTGGGATGGCCACCACCCCGTATGCTGTTGGATTCCGTAGTCTGAACGGCATCGAGAAAGGCCGTTTCGAGCGAATTGCGGGCTTGATCAACACGTTGGATGAGCACACCACTTTCTCGGCTGGCGCGCCAAATCCGTCGCATCATTTCTGGGCTATCACCGTCGACGGTCAATTCACCCGCCCCGGTTTGCATGGCGGCAACTCCTAATCGTTTGAGCGCATCCAACAATTGCGGGCCATCCGAGACGACATTCAATTGCAAACCGGCCCGAATGGGCTTTTGAAGGTTTGCCAATGTATCAACCAACCGTACCGAACCACCGACCAGGATGACCACTCGATCGCACACCTGTTGGACATCATGCAAAATATGCGTCGACAGAAAAATCGACTTTCCTTTCTCGCGAGCCAGCACCGAGATGCGAGACAGGAACTGTTCCCTTTGAGCGGGATCCAAACCGGTTGTCGGTTCGTCGAGAATAATCCACTGAGGATCATGAACTAAGGCTTGAGCGAATTTCAGTTTTTGGCGCATGCCCGTGGAATAGGTCTCCACATTGCGATAACGCTCCTGAGCCATATCGCAAAAGTCAGCCACTTCGTGCGCCCGGCGAAGTCCTTCTGTCTTTTGCAATCCCGACAATCGCGCCATCATCTGAATGGATTCGATACCTTGTAAGCCATGGATGTAGCAGTCGTCCTCCGGAAGATATCCAATCCGGTCTCGCAAAACGCGCGTCTGTTGAGGCCAATCGCAGTCGAGCACGCGTCCATGACCGCTATTGACCGACACCAGTCCCAAAATCGCTTTGATCAGCGTACTCTTGCCCGATCCGTTGGGACCGAGCAGCCCAACCACTCCCGGAGGGAGAGACAGATTGACATTTTCCAATGCATAGTGCCCTCCATAACGCTTGGTGATGTTGTTGAGCTCCAGGATCGGTTTGCTGGTATCGATGGAAGGATCTCCTTTGGGTGCAGTGGGAGGCGAACAGTCTATCGGACCCTGATGGTAGGATTCTAACTCAACCCAGACGGGCCGTGAAAAATCGCGAAGCAGTTTCGGAAGAAGTTGTCAGGATGATCGCTGGGTTGCGGCCTCACGGAAATCCGCCCTCCCCCGGCTGAATGGCTGGCTGCATCGGTGCGTGTGTGCAGGCAAGGAAAGCGAGTCGGTCGGATGGAATGGGACTTCTGCGGGAGTGGATTCGTCGACGTTTTGCGTTCCTTGGAAAATGGGAGTTAGGAAGTGGATCCCCTACTCCATCGATTGCCGACTCGTCCGATTGCCCAATCGTCCGATCGAAACCGGCAATGGAATGCCTTGCGATGATCTACGGAAGCTAATTTCCCATGAATGAACCGAGTAGGGGCTGCTACAATAAGTCTTCCTCCACCCTTGTTGTCCCGTGCGATCGACATTCCGATCGTTCCTAAAGCCCTGGTCCAAACGAAACGCCCTAGTCCGAACGACGGGTCCTACCTTATGAAAAAGCTTTGGATGGCGATCAAACGCAGATGTCGGTCGATGTGTCTTTGCATCCATCTAGGGGTAGGGCTCGGACTGATCAGTTGCGTCGGCATTTCGCCGAGCGTTGCTCAAGATCTTGAGAGTCCGATTCCCCCCGAGCCATCGGCCGCCGTACTGGCAGCCCAAGCCGAGCGGATCGACGCGATGCAATTCGCTTCACGAGCCACCGTAGGAGTGTTCGGGGTCGACGGTCAAGGAGGCGGCAGCGGCGTTTGCATTACGCCTGACGGGTATGTCCTGACCAACTTTCACGTTTCGAGTCCGTTTGGGCATCGCATGCGTTGCGGTCTCAATGATGGCAGGATGTATGAAGCGGTGGTTGCTGGGATCGATCCGACCGGAGACTTGGCCGTGATCAAAATGTTTGGTCGAGAGGATTTTCCGGTGGCCAAGATTGGAAACAGCGATCAAGTTCGCGTCGGCCAATGGTGTTTCGCTGCTGGAAATCCCTTCGTGCTGGCCACGAATCTTCAGCCCACCGTCACCTACGGATTGATCAGCGGTGTTCGACGCTACCAATACCCTTCCGGCACGATTCTCGAATATAGCGATTGCATTCAAACCGATGCAGCCATCAACCCCGGCAATTCCGGTGGCCCTCTCTTCAATGCAAAAGGTGAACTGATCGGTATCAACGGTCGCTGTTCTTTTGAGAAAAGAGGCCGTGTCAATGTGGGTGTTGGTTATGCCATTTCCATTCAACAGGCCATGAACTTTTTTTGGCACTTGAGGTCGGGCCGCATCGTTGATCATGCAACGCTCGGATTCACCGTAGCCACAGATAACAAAGGCAAAGTCGTTGTGACCAATATCCTGGAGACGAGCGATGCCTATCGGCGGGGATTGCGTTTTGGCGATGAAGTCCTAAGGCTGGGTAATCGTGATATCGCGACGACCAATCAACTTAAAAATGTCCTCGGGATCTTCCCCGCCCAGTGGCGAATTCCACTTCGATTCCGAAACGATATAGATACCGTCGACACCATGATCCGTCTTCAGAATCTGCATCTGCCAATTGAGTTGGAAGAGATAGTCCTAGGTGAAAGTGGCGATGCTCCCAAGGAACCACCGAAGAGACCCCAAAAGGGCCCTGAGGATTCAAAAAAGAAAGATGGGCCGAGCGAAAACCAGGATGGGCTCAGCGACGGTGCCGAGATTGCGAGCGAAAGCGAAGTGGATGTTTTGGCGGATCGTTTCGAACGCCGCCGTGGATTTAGCAACTTCTACTTCAACCGTTTGGAATTGGATCGCATCCTGGGGATGCAAAAGGAAGCTGGCGATTGGTCGAGCGCTCGCGGTTCCTGGAAGTTATCAGGACAAGTCGTCGGGGAGCCGTCCAACGTGGTTATCGCAACCGGAGATGACAAGGTCTCTTTGTCATTGGCTGACAAGACCGAATCGACGGAAGGCAAGTTCGCTTGGTCGGTTTGGATCCAACAACAATCTCCGCTGGCCATCGGACTGGGCTGGCGCACGTGGCAACAGTGGCACCACGTGGGCCCTAGAAAAATGGGGGAAGCCATTTACATTGGCCGTAGCCCATTGCTCGGGAAACAAGGAATGCAAGACACCACGCGAATCACCTTGGGCGAGATCGATGCCGTTGTCTATACCTCGCCGGAGAACGGCAATATCGAATGCATCGAACTGATCTCGGACGGTCAATCGGACCCGGCGGAAATTTATTTCGATGGCTATCACACGGTAGAGGGTCGCGCGATGCCGTCGAGGATTCGGTTGGTTTTCGGTTTGGAGAATCGATTGGTGATAGAATGCGGCGAACTGCAAACGGGCGCCGAAACCACCGCGGGTGGAGAAGCCCCTTCAACCGTGAATGGAAACTAGTCGAGATGCATGCAACGAGTCGATCATCGCAAGGACGATTGCAGGACGAATTACCTCGGACCATTGCCCGTCGAAGCTGTGGCTGGCCAGGGTTGATCTGGTACGGCTTGAATGGGTCGAGGTACATGCGGGCTGGACTGATAGCGTCGCTCTCGCTTTTCCTGGGGGCGATCGGACCAAACCCAACGCAAGCTAGGGATCCCGAAGACGCACCCCAGATTACATCCGACAGCCAACGGGACAGCGAGCAATTGTTTCTGCAAGCGGAACGATCGGTTGTCAAGCTCTACGGAGCAGGTGGCGTGCGTGGGTTGGAAAGTTATCAAACCGGTGTGGTCATCGGTGATGGCACCCTCATCGTCACCAGTTGGAGTACGGTACTGGATGTCGACAAAGTCCGCGTAGTGACCTTTGATGGCCGTCGCCTCGATGCGACTTTGGCCGGAGTCGATCTACAGTGTGAACTAGCCCTGCTCCGTGTTTCGAATTCCGGATTGGTCGGATTTCCCCTCGATTCCCAAGGGACGGTCAAGATCGGCCAACGGGTTTTCGCGTTGACCAATCTTTATGGAATCGCGGCAGGTAACGAGGCGTGCTCGGCACAGAAAGGGGTGGTCATGGCGATAGCCCCCCTGACATCCCGTTCTGGAGCCCTGAAGACCCTGTATCAAGGCAAGGTCATCGTCGTCGACGTGATGACCAATAATCCGGGAGCAACCGGGGGCGCATTGATCGACCTATCGGGTCGCTTGGTGGGGATCATCGGTAAGGAACTTCGCGATGAACAATCAGGTATCTGGCTCAACTATGCATTGCCCATCGATGTCGTCAAGAACTCGGTTGATCGCATGCTGTCGGGAGAATCGAGTGCATTGAATGCAAACGTATCCACGGTTGCGGAGCCACATCGACTCAAGGATCTCGGATTGGCGTTGATACCCGACGTATTGCCAAAAACCCCGGCATTCGTGGATTGGGTCAAGCCCGAGTCGGTCGCGAGTCGTTCGGGTCTGCTCTCCAATGACTTGATCCTGCTGGTCAACGAAACGCGTGTCGATTCCCGCAAGTCCTTGGAGCGACTATTAGCCACGATCAATCGAAGCGATTCCTTCAGCTTGTTGGTGCAACGCGGGCAAGATTTGGTCCGGATCCAAGTACGTCCGTAGTTGTGTCGGTCGGTGCATCCAAATCATTTGCCCCTACGAAATGCAGGACATGAGGAACGATCCCCACATCTTCAGCAGACCGGAGACAGCTCCTTTTTCGTTCACCTTTTTTTCCGTTTCGATCTCTCCCTTCTGCAGCCATGACTCGCGAGACATGCAGACAGACCATTCCATCCATTCAGCGTCGTAATTTACCGTTAGGTTTGTCATGCTATCCAAATCCATTGGTTTGAATTCGATGTGCGGTCGAATCATCCTTTTGATCCTGTTGATCAACGTCGACGGATGGGCCGATGAACCGCCCTTGGCGGAATTGGAGCAATCGGCGTTTCAAGCGGCGACTCTGTTTGCTCAAGATTCAGTGGTCCAGGTTGAGACCTTTGGCGGTTCCGAAATCGTTAATCAACAGCTTACGGCTTCGGGTCCATCCACCGGAACCATCTTGACCAGCGACGGTTGGATCATCACCAGTACGTTTCAATTTCGAGGCCAACCTGCTTCGATCACCGTCGTCCTTCCCGACCAACAGCGTAAAGCCGCAAAGCTTGTTGCTCGAGATCTGAGCCGAGAATTGGCCTTGCTCAAGATCGACGTCGATGCACCGCTGCGACCGATCCAGGCGAGCGATCCCAATGCATGGAAAGTGGGACAATGGGTGATGGCTCTTGGTAAGACATTCGATACACAGAATGCCAGTTGTAGCGTTGGCATATTGAGCGCTATCGGCCGGGTTTGGAACAAGGCTATTCAAACGGATGCAAAGATCTCGCCACAAAACTACGGTGGACCCATTGTTGATTTGAACGGGCGCGCGATGGGGATCCTGACACCGATCAATCCGGGCATCGTCACCGAAGGGGAAGTCGAACAATGGTACGACTCGGGGATTGGTTTCGCGATTCCGCTGCGCGATGTGCTCGACCGATTGTCCCGACTGCAGCAGGGGGAAGACATCCACCCAGGTAAACTAGGTATTCGATGGCGAGGCAAGGACGAGTATTCCGAGCCTGTCGTGTTGCATGGAGTGTCACCGGGATCACCTGCAGCCAAAATAGGTATCCGAAAAGGGGATCGCGTCGTTGGCTTGGGGATTCGACCGGACGCTATCACCACGATTGAAAATCATTCCCAGTTCAAGCATGCCATCGGAACGGTCGACGCCGGCCAGAACGTGATCATTGCCATTGATCGCCAAGGTGAAAAACTTTCTTTCGAATGTCCGTTAGTGAAAGATCTTCCGGTGTATCGGGAACCCTACTTGGGTGTCTTGATCGATCCCAATGAAGAGGGTTCGGAGCCTTCGAGTGCGCGGATCGGCGGGGTGTTACCAGAATCACCTGCTGCCAAAGCCGGTTTGAAAGTTGGAGAGACACTGCAATCGATTCAGGGGACCAAAATCGACGCAGAAAACTCTCTGGAATCGATCCTGGGTGCGCTCGATTTCCGCGAAACCGTCGTCATCGTCGTTCGGGATGGGTCCGGCGAAACTCGGACGGTTTCGGTGTCCTTGCAGCCTCGTCCTGAGAATGACTTGGAATGGGACTACCGTTTGACACGCGATGTGGATACCGAGGGAGATGCGACCAAAGATTCACCGCGTGGAACGATTCAATTGCCTCTGGGAGACGTCAAGAACAAGGCCTTTGCGCTCATCCCATCGACCTATCAGCAAAAAGTACCCCATGGTTTACTGGTGATCTTTGGTGATGCGGGTTCGCAGAATCAAGCCCAATGGTCGAGCGCTTGGGAAAACTTCATTCGAGAGCATCGTTGGATTGTGGTGGTAGCGCAATCGGCCGATGAAAAAGGATGGTCGTTCGATGAGGCCGAACTGGGACTGCGATTGCAATCGTACATGACCCAAAATTACACGATCGATCGGCGGAGGATCGCGGTAGGTGGGATCGGCTCGGGGTCCTTGCTGGCTTACATCACCTCTGTTCAGATGCCAGGTGTATTTCGGGGCGTATGGTTGAGCAATCCAAAGCTGCCTCCACGACTCCGAGTGCCCAGCAATGAACCGTTCCGTTCCGCCCATTTCTTTGTCAACGGGAGCGACAAATCCATCGATAGGTTTGTCGAGATGGCAAGAAACGCAGGGTACTCCGTGCAAAGCGTTTCTACCGAACTGGATGCATCCAAACTGATCGACTCCCCAATTCTCGGACCGCTGCAACGATGGCTGCGGTTGCTTGAGGCATACTAAATGGTTTCTGCGAGGTGGTTAGCACTCGTTTTAGGGATCGGATTGACCCTCGCCGGTTTGTCGATGCGGATGGCCCCTGCGATTTGGGATGGTCAGCGTTGGTTGGCTTCCGATACGCTGAGCAAGGTCGGACTAGTACTCATTTGTATGTGGCTGGCGTGGCCCGGTTTGGAGGCCATTCGCAAAGCGCCGGGCGGGGCGATGTTGATGATCGCATGCACCTTCGCCATGGGGCTATTCTTCTACCGTCCGAAGACGATCTATATCACTGGCCCATTTTTGGCGGTGGCAATTGGTGTTGCCTTCCTGCGCGGATGGATCCAAAAGTCGCGACCGCAGTAAGTGCTTCATTCATGCCGAGGGTGACTCGATCACTTTCGATCGGTAGCTATGCCTTCTCAACGCATACGATTCGAATGGAGGTACGACTAACATTTCATTGCGTACAAGTACGATCGGCTTTTCGCAGCATTATCCGACATCGCTGATAGAAAGTGCTGAACCATGTTTTGCGACGACCTGACGGCGCAGCTTGGCGTGCTCGGGAAGGGCGAGCAACGGATCTAACCCGATCATCGCGCTAGCCATCGTACGGGCCAGGCTGAGTACATCCGCGTCCCGAACGATGTCGGCGATTCGGAGCGAAGGCAACCCTGTTTGTTTGGTACCTAGAAATTCGCCAGGGCCTCGCAATTGCAAATCTAACTCCGCCAGCGCAAATCCGTCCTGAGTCACTGCAAACTGCTTCAAACGCGAATCCTCTTCCGGAACCTGTTCGGCGCGAGGAAACAGACAGACGTATCCGGCATGTTTGCCACGTCCGACGCGGCCTCGCAATTGGTGGAGTTGAGCCATTCCGAGTCGATCTGCATCGAGAATGGTCATGATGGATGCATTGGGAATATCGATTCCGACTTCGATCACCGTGGTTGCGACCAGGACTTGGGTCTTCCCTGAATTGAAGGCATCGAGTTTGGCTTGTTTTTCCTCGCCCAACATCCGGCCGTGGAGAAGGTCGACTTGGAGATCGCGCAGGGGGCCGGAACGCAGGTTTTCCCAGACTTGGATCGCCCCGATCGACTCTTCGTCATCGCTGGTCTCAACGCGGGGCGCGACCACATAGGCTTGCCTTCCAGCACGCACTTGTTCGATCACGAATCGCCACCAGCGATCTTGTTCGCGAGCGTCGGAGATATACGTATGAACAACGGACTGTCCCGGAGGCCGTTGCTTGAGAATGGAAACATCGAGATCACCAAATACCGTCATCGCCAGCGTGCGAGGGATAGGGGTAGCCGTCATGACCAAATAGTGAGGGACGGTTCTCGAACTTCGCAGCATGGCCCTCTGCTGGACACCAAAGCGATGCTGTTCATCGATGACGAGTAGCCCCAAACGCTCGAACGCAACATTTTCATGGACCAAGGCTTGAGTCCCGACGACAATATCGACGGTGCCGATCGCAATCCGTTGGAGGAGTTCCGTCTTTTCTCGTGCAGGGATCGATCCAACCAACAGTTCCATCATGACCTTACTCCCCTGTAACTGTTGCGATAGCTTTTGGAAATGTTGTCGCGCTAGCAGCTCAGTCGGGACCATGAAGGCGGCTTGATATTGGTTGGCCACGGCATTGAGCATGGCATACTGTGCAATGGCTGTCTTGCCCGTCCCGACATCCCCTTGAACCAATCGATTCATCGGTAATTCCTGGGCCATGTCCCGTCGAATTTCCTCGATGGCGTTGGACTGATCGTTCGTTAAAGAGAAAGGAAAGCGTTTGAGGATACGAGCATGGATGATGGGAGTCGCCTCGATGCGTGGGGAGGGGCGGCTGTGTTGCACTTGATGACGGTGCATGGCCATGGCCAATTGCAATACGAACAGTTCTTGAAAGACGAACCTCGCGCGGGCTTGTTCTGCTTCAAGCATATTGGCGGGCTGATGAATTTTTCGAAGTGCGTCATGGATCGAAAGGAGTTGTTCGGGGGCGCGAAGGGCGGCGGCATCCTCGTTGGTGGACGTTGCGTTATGGAACAGGCCCGGTTCGTCCACTGGCTTGCAATAGAGTGTGGGAAAAGCCGTAACCGCTTGTTGGCGGATCGATTCGGGTAGGGCTTCTTCCATCGCATCGATCAGTGGCAGGACCGCCGAAACGGCTTGGGCAATATGGCGTTGCTGCAGGCCTTCGGTTAGGGGGTAAATAGGGAGGGGTTTGACCGGAGGCAGAGAATCATCGGGACCGAGGATTACCACTTCAGGATGACGCATTTGAAAGGAGATACCGGTCGAAAGGACCGATCCGGTCGCAAGAACGCGCGTCCCGATGGGATAGTTTTCACGGCGAAAGGGCTGATTGAACCAAACGCAGCGCAGGTACCCTCCTCCTTCGATGGCGACCAAGATCCCGACCATGCCCTTCCCTGCCGAACTGTAGCGAGAGTCGGAATCGACGACGAATCCGTGGACGGTGGCTCGGGTTCCGGGCTTCAAATCCAACACGGAAGAGGTGGGAACGACATCTTGATAGGTGCGTGGAAAGAAAAAGAGCAAATCGATAGCTTTTTTGAGGCCAAGTTTCTCGAACTGGCCAGCCCGCTGGGAACCGATCCCAGGAATGAGGTGCAAGGGAGTCTTGCTTTCGATGGCGATGTGCGAATCCATGCCAGAAACTGCCATGCCGGAATGAAAAAGGTGAAAAGTAGCGGGCTCGAATCGTACCTCAACGACTACTTCCGTTGGCGAGACCGGACCTTGTTTCGATGGGCTCGATCTGCGAGGTTAGGAAAGGTTACGGGTTGGGGATGGTTGCCAGTTCGCCCCATCCGTAGATAATGACGGTTCGTTTGGACTTGTTCGCTCAAAGGAGTGTATTTCGCGTGTACGTCGCTGCATCCACCGGTTGTTTCCCCGAATTATCTTTCTCCGATGCGATCGAGGTCTTGGGAGACCTCGAATTCACGGCTGTCGAAATCGTCTTGGACGATCGCGGTCGACAAGTGACATCGACTCAGCTACTAGACAATTTTGACGAGACGGTGCGGCTCATCCGAGACACCCACCGTCTCGAGATCTGCAGTTATAACGTCAAGATCGATGCGCAGGGGGATGCCTTTTACGAGCGGTTTGAAAAAATTTGCGACTTGGCGAAAACGACCAAGGTCGTCACGCTGACCGTCCCCAGCGGCGAACATGGATCACCCTTCAATCAAGAAGTGGAACACTTGCAAAAGATGGTTGAGCTGGCCGACAAACGCGGAGTGCGGGTCGGGATCGAAAGCCACATCGGATGTCTAAGTGAGGATCCCGACACGGTCAAGAATCTATGCGATTACGTCCCTGGGGTCGGGTTGACGCTCGATCCAAGCCACTACTTGTGCAGTAACAATCGGAACAAGAACTACGAAAAACTTCTCAAGTATGTCTACCATGTCCATTTGCGCGACTCCAAGCGGGACCAGTTGCAAGTCCGTGTCGGCCAAGGCGAGATCGATTACAGCCGTTTGATCACGCAACTACAAAATGCCGATTACGATCAAGCCCTCAGCGTCGATATGACACCGGCCGAAGGGATCGATATGCGGCAAGAGTTGCGCAAACTGAGGCTGCTGCTGGACAGCTTGCTCTAAGAAGCCAAGCGTGTTGCTTCAAGAATCCGAAGCGCGAAACCCTCGAATCGCTTCTCCCCGATTCCGTCTTCTTCGTTTTTGCTTCAGGAATCGGAATCGCTTTCCGATCCGGGCTGGATAGATGGTCATGGCAGTCCAGCACCTCGTTTGGATCCGGGGTAAAGTGACGGCAGGGGCATCCATCACAGACGAGGATGGATTAAACTTGGGCTCTCTCAAATCACGTTTCTGGAATAGCTTCAATACCCCTCTGCAGGGCGCTGGAAATTGAGGAGGCTTCGATCCCTCAATCAAGCTCTGCCGTTTTCGGACAGCCAATGGAAGTCGTTATCACCGCCGTCGGACCTGACAATGTAGGATTGGCAGATCCGATTATTCATGATGTGACCCATCGCGGTGCCAATATCGCCGAGATCCAAATGTACGATCACGACGAAGCGGCAGTCTTTGCCATGATGTGCCGTCTGCAGCTAGAACCGAAGGCATGGGAAGGATTGCGACTGGCCATGCAAGAGATTGCGGCCGCAAAAAAGTTGGAGATACGTGTTTGGAGCCCCGACCTGCGAGCCAATCGACCGAGACTGGCCATCTGCACCACGTTGCTCGACTACACCCCTCGAGCGATCCTGCAAGCCGTGCGCGAAGGGAAGCTTCGCGCGGATCCCGTGGTCCTCATAAGCAATCGCCGCAAGTGCGAATCCCTGGCTGAAGAATACGAGTTACCCTTTGAATGGATTGGCCAGGAAGATGGTTCGGCCAATGAAGAAGCTCTGGTCAGCGTCATCGATCGCTATGAAGCGGATTACGTGATCCTGGCCCGATACATGCGGGTCTTGCCCCCGGATACCTGTTGGAAATTCGCTGGTGGACGCATCATCAATCTGCACCACGGACTGCTTCCCAGCTTTCGGGGATTGCGTCCCTACCATGATGCCTATGCGGCTCGCATGTTGACTTTCGGCGCAACCTGCCACTTCATCGTCCCCGAATTGGATGCAGGAAACCAAACGATTCATCAGACAACGTTCAGTGTCCCGCCAGGAACCAAACTGGAGGAAGTGATCCGTGTAGGTCAGCAGCAAAATGAACCTGAGTGCCTCGTCGAAGGAGTGCGACGGGTCTGCGATCGAGAAGTTCAACTCCATTTTCACCGTGTCATCGCAAGGTCTAAGCCATGAATTCTACGCCCGGCTGGTCCCGTTACTTCCTAGGTTTTTTTTTGGCAACCGCCGTTCTTGTCTGGCCTACGGCAGCTCAAGACGCAGCAGTTCCCAAATGGGCTGCGGACCGCGCACCTCAAACGTTGAAAATCGCGACATGGAACCTGGAGTGGTTCTTCGACGATTTCAAAGGAAACAACCGCAGCGATGTGGCCAAGGAGCAATCGGCACCCAGTCGCGAAGAATGGGATTGGCGTGTGAACACGTTCGCGGCAGCCATTGCCAAGTTTGAGCCGACGATCTTGGCCGTACAGGAAATCGAGGATCGCACTGTCATGCAGGCCCTTACCAAAGTGCTCAAGGAACGGCACGACTTGAGCTATCGCGTGGCATTTATCGAAGGCTTCGACAGTGGCACCGAGCAGGATGTGGCTGTTCTTTTTCGGTCAGGATTGGTCGAACTCTCTCGCCGAGAGCAGAACAGCAGTATGTTTGGCTCCAATGAGTTTTATAACCTGTCCAAGCATCTCATCGCGCGCTTTGAATGGCAGGATGGCGATCGATTGATTCCCATGAGCCTATTGGTACTCCATCTCCGAGCAACTGCCGATGCTGCCGAGCTAAGGACCAAGCAGGCAAAATTGGCCCATCTGTGGATGAGTCGCGCGATTGCCAACGGTGAAAACGTGTTGATCTTGGGCGATCTCAATGTCGAAGAGGCGGCTGGTCAGATTCAACCCGATGGGGATGGTATGTATCGATTGCTCGGCTTGGACAGCGAGGATCCGAAAGATGATTTGATCGATCTGCTCGAACGAGTTCCAGCCGAAGCCCGCCGAACTCACTTGATCCTCGACAAACAATTTGATCGTATTCTTGCTTCCCCCCCATTGGTGGATGGAACAGGAGGCTATGCGTTATCCAAGATCGAAGTTCTCTCTCAGTTCAATATTCGAGGAACGGGGCCAGATGCCGATCATTGGGATACGCGATTCACGAAGCCTTTCGATGAACGGGACTTGAGCGATCATCATCCCGTGATGGCCACGTTCGAGTTGGTTCATCCGCAGCCCTAGTTTTTCGTACTCGTACTCAGCGTTAGCAGTACTCGTACTCGTACTCGAAGATACCGCATCGAGTACGAGTACGAGTACCATTTCATTGAGTACGAGTACGAGAAGCCGAAAGGGCGCAACTTCAAAAGCCCTAAGTGCGGACGGAATCGAGAAAATGCAGCATCCCGAGGAAGAATGGAACCGCCCCGCCTGGCAATTGCCTTCAGGCGTAGCCCGCGGCGCATGGGACTACGTTCACGAGCCCAGCATCGCCAAACAATACGATGCATTTCATGATGGTCACCCTCTGCTCGAATTGGACCGCCAATTGGTGCTAGATCGGGCGGAACGGATTCGGAGTGGGATCGAGGATCGAATCCCTGTCGCCATCGATTGCGGATGTGGCACGGGAAGAGTGGCAGTCCCATTGAGCATGCTCGGTTGGCGGGTGGTCGGAATTGATCTCAGCCAAGCGATGCTGGAAGAAACGGCGATCAAAGGCGTTGGTGAACCGGCTGCAGCATCAGGGCTGGGCCTGATCCGAGGTAACCTGGCGCAACTCGGCTTCTTGAAACCGCAATCGATCGACTTGGCTTACTGCCTGTACAGCTCCTTGGGCATGGTTCGCGGTAGACATCATCGCCGAGCCTGTCTACGGCACGTCTTTGAAAGTTTAAGGTCGGGGGGCGAGTTCATCGTACATGTCCATAATCGAGGGACATGGCTGCGCGATCCAGGTGGTATGCGCCGATGGATTGCCGACTGGTGGCGCAGCCGGCGCGATCCAGAGTGGGAGTTTGGGGATCGGGTGTATGCCTATCGTGGACTACCCAGCATGTATCTCCACATCTATTCCGAACGCGAATTGAGGCTTGACCTTCAGAATGCAGGTTTCCGTCGACCGACGCTTTTATTCTTGAACCGAACGAGCAGCGGATGGCTCCAGGGCCGTTTGGGGAGTCGTTGGCGAGCTGGAGGTTTCATTGCCATCGCAACGAAAGCCTAACGAAAGGTTGGTTGCGATGAGGCCCGTTGATGGTCGGTTCACGATTTTCCGAAAGGCGACCGATGAGAACTACAGTTTCTTTTCGAGCAGCTTGGCGATCAACTCCGGTTTGCGCTGTTGTTTGTGATATTCCAACTGGTCCGGCGGTATGCCGAGTCGTTCCAAATTGGTAAACAGCGAATCCCAAACCTTCTCCCGCTTCTTACCTTCCGCCAAATAAAGGTCGGTCAAGAGTTCTTGAGCGCGCTGGAAGGCTACGTCATCTCGATTCTTGTAATAATTCTTGATGATCGATTGTTGGTGACGCGTGAAGTTTTCCATTGGCATGGTTGGATATTCTCCCTGAATTTCGCGATCCAAAAGGCCCATTGGGCATAATACCTTCGACGAACGGTGATAGGAAATTGAGCCGCGATGCGATCATCGAGCCAATTCGTCGATGATGCCGTTCAAACCCGGTATATCGAGCCCATTCGTCAATTCCCGCACGGCGTGAACATGCATTTCCTTGGCCTGAGCGACGGCATGATTCATCGCTTCCAGCAACAAGCGTTGGCTTGTTGACTTGTGTTCTGGATGAAACAAGCTTGCGGAGATGTCGATGGTATGAACAGTACCTAAACCATTGAGTTCTACGAGAACTTGATGATCCCCTTCGCAGGCTCGGCCTCGAACACGTTTATGTTCCATCTCCTTTTTCACCTTGGTCAAGCGTTCGCCGATGTTACCGGCGGCTTTGACCAAGTTGGCAATATTGCTGAGGCTCTTGAACATGGCGATGTCTTACTGAAGGGTAAATTGCAGCCATCCATCATCGATGGCAAAGGAAGCTAGCCTTAGATCACGGAGTTGCTCTGGCAATCGATCCGTCCAGCGTAGGGGCTGATCCAACAATTCAGGACGGAAAAGCTGCTCGAACTTTTTGCGTAGGAGGCTGCGAAGGGCCGCAGCACGACTCCCTCGTTGGGCTCGTCCTGCGAACTCGACATTGATATCGCCCTCTCGCGAGAGTTGGATGGCGTTATCGACAAAATTGACCCGATAGGATGCTTCGACCAAGGCCGGTTGATCCAACTCTTGATCGGGCCCTTCCATCTTCAAGGTCCGAACTCGAATTCGAACCAATGAATCATCGAATTGAACTTCGACGGGTTGGAACCCGTTCATGGTGATCGCCCACGGGCCATCCTCCTCTTTCCTTTGAATTCCTTTCGCGGCATCGCCGAATTGCGCGATGTATCGGTCCATTTCCTCGCTTCGCAAAACCCGACCGGCCAAGATTGGATCGAGCAAATTGCCCACCAGGGACTGGTGGATCTGCACGGTAATGCCGTTGGAATCGTAGGGAAGCGGGCACGCACCATCGGCTGCGAGTTGGGTCCCTGCCCTGACATTCCATTGGACCGCCAGATGATTTGGGTTGCTCCAAGACTGGCGATGAGGTCTCGGGATTCCAAGTCTCGATATGACCGGTTCTCCTGCGCTACCCAATTGGCTGTTGGCTTTGGATAGTTGCGATGAGAGCTGCTCGTGAAATTGCGTTCGGACACGGCTTTCGAGTCTTGCTTCGCCGATCGCATTGGCTTGCGATTTTTGCTTGGCGGCTTGCTTGGCAGCGATCTTGCGCACGATCCGAAGTTGGTGCTCGATGCTATTGATCATTGTCTGCAAATTCGCATCGACACCCGTATCTCCCAAAGCCACCAACCCCGATTCGGTAAGCGCGATCGACTCGCAGGCAGCGATTTGAGCGGCCCCTTGGGTGTTGATCACTACCGATCGGTTGTAGCCTTTGTTGTTGCTGGCAAAGTCGGCATTGAGGTTCAGGCGAATTGTAGCTTGGTTCGGGTTGTTGATCAGTTGGGGAGTGATCAATCCGTTGAGAACACTGTTGCCCCGAATCGTTGTTCCGAGGATCAGTTCGTTGACAGGATTGGCTTCGTTGACAGGCCGAGCGAGTTGTCGATGGAGAAAGTTGGACGAGGCGAGAACGCGTACGTTGGGGCTTGAAAATCGATTTCGAAAAGCTGAGATTACTTCGGGAGCTTGATTGCCATGTTGCAAGTAGCTCAACGTTTGCGCGAGTTCATGCAGAAGGTTTCGATCCGAACTGACGTCAGGGGATTGAAGTTGTTCGTTCAAGCGATTGAGTCGATTGCGGAGGATCTCGACCGATTTCTTGGGGTCGGCCCCAAAGCGTTGAACCTGAACGAATTTGCTAAGCGCATCCCGCACCGAAGTAAAATGCGATTGCTCGAGGCCGAAATAATTCTGTCGAAATCCTTTTTCGAGGTCGGTCAGGGCATCGAGATTGGGGGAGGGCTTGTTGAGTTCGTCACGAATAGAATCGAGCTTGAGAAAAGACTTCCATATTGGTCCCTGAGAGGGAGAGGTCGCCAAAAAGTTTTCTAAGCCGTTGAGGGCATTTTCAAGGCCTTTGCGGGCGCTGTCGGGTTTCGGGATGCGACCCTCGTCCAGTTGCCCCATGGAATTTTGGACCAATGGCAACAAGTTTGGATCGATCAAACCTGAATTCGTGACAAGAGCCGTCGAACCAGGAGAGGGAGGTGCGAGGAACTTGCTGACAGGAAGAACCGAGGAGGAGGGGGCGTTAACGGCGTAAGCCGAATTCACTTGGGACGGGTCGGTGAATTGCGCGAGAACGAACGAGGTTGTCGCGGAGAACGCGCACACAAGGGTAAATCCGAATCGCGCGAGGGGAACGGCGGCCCATCCGGCAGCGGTCGAAATGGAACTGCTCGTGAATATGGCCCGGTGGTGGACTTTTTCCCAGGTCGCAAGGATCTCTCGCATGGTGTTGGCATCCTACTCTGTTGACGGTAACTGGCTGTACTTCTTGCTGATGATTCGATTCTAGGTCTCGTTGAAACGTATTGTCGGCCAACCTTCTGGTTGGAAGCGAAAATCGACGTTTGAGCAAATTGCGTCGACGCCCTTCCGAGGAACCGAGAAGTTCCCAACCACAAGCCAAAAACGAACGTTCGCCACCTTGCAAGCTGGACCCTTATAGGGAAGCTGGGCGTGGGTACTGGGCAACGGCACCAACCTCGCGGCGGGCTTGTTGCCTACGAAAACTACGAGGCCCCGATTTTACTGGACAGCCTACACTCCTCCTAGCACCCAAACTGCCTGGATTGCTTAGGCTGCACGTTTTAACCAAACCGACGTTGCATTCAGCGAACTACTGCCGTCATGAGGGGGCACGGGGAGATTCATCTTGCGATGCGCGCATTGATCTTGCTACTGTTCGGGGGGAACGCTTCCCTTTGAGTGACCGAATGTCCTATGGAAATGGCGAAAAACATGCGTGCACGCTGCGCCCTTTGGATCGTATTGGCTGGGTTAACTTGGTCATTGCAAGCGCCTCACGTCGACTCCCAAGAAGCTCCTGCCGTTGGCAACATCGTGTCCAATCGGCCCATTGCATTTTATGGTGATGGCTATGTTCTATTGCAGCACGGGAGTGTGCTTCATGGGTTTGTAAAACCCCAAGCCGACAAAATCACCATTGTTTTGGAAAAAGGGAAAGAGGTGACTCTTGCCAACAAGCAAGTGTTGACCATCGGCAAAACGATGGAGTCTCTTTACGAATATCAAATCCGTGGGATCCGCAAATGGGGTACCGGCGAACATTGGCACCTTGCCCAATGGTGCATTCAAAACGGACTGATGGATCAAGCCATCGAACACTACAGCGAGTTAGAAAAAGTTGCCTCCGACAATCCTCGATTTAAGCAACTCGACCTGCAACTCAAACAGGCGCTATTAGGGGACGAGAAGGTTCGTCAAGCAATGGCCGAACAGGGGATTTCCGTTCCCGATTCCGAGGCAGGTAGTACGAACCAAAAGGATACCAATCCGCTTCACGAGCCCAAACGTTGGACATCGGGTCGCCGGACTGAAACCACCATGGCTAGCGAGGTGACGCCTGCCACTGCCCAGCGCCCTTTGGGTGAGGCGCAGCGCATTCTCCCGAGCTACATTCGACGAAGTTTCCAAACTGAGATTCAACCGGTCGTGGTTTCCCGTTGTGGCCAATCGGGTTGCCATGGGATGTTAGCGAAGAACGATTTTCAAGTGTTTCAGCCAGTCGGTGATCAAGCAGCCACGATCACCGAACGCAACCTCGAATCGATTCTTGGTTACGTCGATACCGAATCGTCGCTGCAATCGACATTGATCAACTACGCAACTCGTCCCCATGGTTCTCAACGAAATCCAAGCATCAATCCAAATCGCGATGAAGATCGCGTCTTGCTCGACAAGATGCTTCGATGGCTGAAAACACTGGATGATCCCGCGAACGATCGAATCGGTGGAAGCCACGTAATCTCCGCAGCAGCCAACGACCCGCAAGCGAACTTGGCCTCGAATGTCGCACCAGCGATCGCTCTGGTTCCAAAAAGTGCCATACAGCGTTCTCAGCAGCAACGCCGGAACGGGGGCATGGAGCGAATCATCGGAGACAGTGTGGCGGAGGATCGCAATGCGAAACTATCGAAGCCGGCAAAGTCCGCGCCACCCCCAGTCGTTCTCAACGCGGCCGAACTGCAAGAACTCGAGTCGGCAATCTCAAAACTTGAGAAGATGGAATTGGGAAGCAAAGCGCAGCGCGATCCGTTGGACCCGAACGAATTCAACACCAAGTATTCAACAGGCGCTCCGAACAAGCGCTAGCGCTCATTCGGTCTCGGAGGGACTGCGAGCGATATCTCTGCATCTCTGCGTCGCCACCAGCTCGGTTCCACGAAGATGAGATTGGCGACGATCATCATCCAGCCAAAGGTAATCATCCCCATGTACAGGGCGATACCGCCGTGAACGCATACGGCCATCATGAGGACCAACGGGCGAGTTAATCGAGGCCAAATCAACGCCACATAAAACAACTCCCACAGCAGGGTGGCATGCGTCGCGATCGATCCGAGCCATGGATAAAGGCCAATCCAGGTCAAGTCCAGGGACTGGTATTCATAAGAAGTGGCTGCAAACCACATGGCGGTTCCATCCCACCACATCCAGCCCCGAAGTTTTCCCAAGCCACCGAACAAATAGATCACACAGAGATGCAATTGAATCAATCGTGTGGCAACTGTATTCGTCCAACATGGGCTAGGTTGCTCGCCCCATCCCAGCCAACGCGCCCACGCCGGAATGTCCTTGCCACTTTGGCTCCATCGCTTGCGAATCCAGCTGTCGATACTCCAAAAAGTGCCTGACCGGCCCAGCATCAAATACATCGTCAGGGACAGAGTGATCTGATCGAGACCGAATAGAAATGGCGCTAGCCGATGTGCTGTCATCAATGTCGTAAACCAAGCCAGTGGGACGGTCAGACGCGTTGCGAATCCTAGCGTCATTGCAATTCCCGCCAGCATCGCTGTGACTTCATGCAGCCATGCGATGGTCAAGGAATCGGTGGATGCCAAGTAGGTCCATTTGGTAACGCGTGAATGAATCGATCGGGTCACCTCCAAATCCAAAAGCGCGTCGGGGCCAAAAAACGACGCCAAGTCCGATAGCCAGATTGCGTGGATGTACGCGATCATGGCGCCGGTTGTCAGGCGCAGTACGGACAATGTCTCAGCTGTCCTAGGCTCGAGAAAAAAACGCCCGAGGCTATCCCGCCAATCATTCAGCCAAGACACAATGGCGGTCGAGCGGGACACGAGAGGCGGTTCGGGAGATTCGAAGTGAGACCGACTCATGGATGGATCACTTCCTCTGGAATAGCTCGGCCTTCGGAACGGCGCCATGGTGGTTCGGACCGTGGGCGCAAAGGACCTTTGGGTTCGCCCGAAGACGGGTCTCGATCCGCATTGGGATGGGTGAAGAGATTTTCCGGCAGCCCCCCTAAACCACGTGGATCATCCAACGTCCAGCCCAGCCGATGGACTTGTTCGATCGAAAGCAATTGCCGCTCGAGCCGTATCAACTCAACAGATTCGGATTGGAGTTGGTGCGCCATGGCCCGGGAAATCGAGCGGGTCAATGCATCGTAGAAAGTTCGGTCTTGTTTCCAACGATCGACGAAGAGAAGGTCCTGCTTATCCTCCTCCGGTAGTTCGGCAGGGGCAAAGCTGTTGTTGTAGAACTCGGAGAGCATGAAGTATCGGTGATAAAGCAATCGTGGCCATTGAGATTGTCGGTTCGGAAAATAGGCATCGACATCCCGAGCCAGTTCGATCGGCCTGTCGGCATGGATGGGTTGCGATCGTGCGGGATCCGAGGGAGGCACGCGGCGGACACCCATCAAGTGGCTGGGGCCGGGATTCGGTGCGAAGAAGAAATATCCGTGATCGAGATACAACCACTCGACGTACGGAGCAAAGGAACGCCGGAGCCACGTCGTCTCGGCCGCAGACTGATACTCGCTCTGCGAAAAAAAACGTAGAGGCTCAGCCACAATCGCAATGCAATGGAATGCAATGCATGCCATGATGACCCACTTCCATCGAGCAGGGCAAGCCCCCGCCGATGGAGTTACTAACTCTGGCTTCGAGTCGGACAAAGGGTAGTTCCCACTGGATGGTAGGCTTTCTCCAGCCGGTGTCGAAGGATGTTTGGAACGAGCCATAGCGAAAGGTTTAAAAAACGGCGGTTTTGATTGGAAGGCTGCGTGGGGACGCTAGGACAGAACGAAGACTTCATCGTTGAAAGGATGGTCCAATGGCTCCTGGGACAACGCATCTTGGAACGCTCGATCCATCGCAGAACGGATGATCTCCAATATTCGTGATTCGCTGAGCCCACCTGTTGTTTCTTGCGCGCCCATGGCTCTTGGATCGGGAGAGTGAAACGACACAGCAGACAAAAGTGAGCCTGAGGCGCTAGCCGAGACCGTTCGACGTGCAAAAAATTGGCTAGCGCCTCAGGCTCATGGAAACGAAAATCGACTTTTTTCGGCCGTGTCTGCAAGGAGCCAATCTAAAGGGCATGACCCCGTCGACTTTGGAGAATGCTCAGGATAATAAATCCCAACAAGGACAGGGAACCGATCGCAAGCGCACCGATCATCCATTTGAGCTGCCTCGCGTAAACTTCCACCAGGATGAAATAAAGTGGCGGTTCTTGCTTGGGCAATCCCGTTTCGACCAGATACTGCCAATGATCCCAGGCGCGAGCCGGAGGATCTTCCGCGGCTCGATTGTAAATTTCAGTGTAGAACTCGTCCTCGGTATGGCCGAATTCGATGGGAGCCGTCCAACGGAGGTAGGCGAGATAACCACCGTAGCCGAGTCCCCAAAAAGAAAGTGCCAGCAAAAGCGCCGTGATGCCGCGGACCAAGAGTCCAGGCGATTGGGATTGGCGACGATTCGCCGCAGCGGCCTCGGGCTGGTCCAAAGGCAGATTGCGTAGCAGTTTGGTGCCAGGCACGACGATGGCATTGCCGCAACTGGGGCACGAGATGGTCGTGCCTGCTTGAGCGACACCGACGGGCAGAATCGTATTGCATTCGCAGGTGAGTTGATATTTCGACATGGTTTCCCATCTAAGGAAAAACGGCTGGGATGAAAGGGTTTGTGACAGGAGCTCTGGAGCGAATCGGATGAAGCAACAGTTCGAAGTAGGGATGGGTGCGAGAAACGGCCAACCGCATTGAAGGCGCGACATTCCGAATCATTTCGTTCTAACAAAGACGACATCGATCCATTTTACTTGGTGTCGGGCTGCTTCTTTCGGGCCAGACGGGGATTTGAGGCAGATGGGCATTTGCAGATGGGCATTTGAGGAAACGAGGGATGGCATGTGAGCGAGGGTTCTCACGAATGAGTTTGCGTAGGAGCACTAGACCGCAGCAGAGCGTTAGTTAGAATGAAATGGCTTTCGTCAAGGGGTTCTTAAAAAATTCACTTGGCGATCGTTGTCAACAAGCGGAGGATCGAGTTCCCGAACACCTGCGACCGTTGGCTCATTGAACGTAGGAAGCTCGCAGATACGCCGACCGGTTCCTGGAACGATGTCAGTTCGACAAGTGTCATCACGACGATTGTCAAAACGACATCGCGTCTTTGGATCGAAACGATCTCGGTTTCTGTTTGAAGGAGCGACCGGGTGCGATGCAGCGACGGCAATTTAGCAACAATGTAGCTAAAGGGTGGCGATCGACGATTAGGTTCTCAGGGAGGTTGACAACGGAACGCAGGTACGGCGAACTGAGCAGTGCTACGCAAAAAGTGCAGTCCTGTTCAGTACTGTCCAAAGAATGGATCGAATTCATCCGCGTCAAATAAAGTACCCGGCATCCAACAATCTACGCCGGGCTTATCGCAACAGGACACGACCGATGAATTGTTCGATCATGGCTTGGCAGTGCCCTTTGCGGCAGATCCCGTGCACGCGTGAAGAGCGACAAGGAGGGTTCCATGGTCGTGTTCCTTCGTGCGATAAACTGCCCCGATCCGGATCGGAAACACGTGACTTTGCCCATCGTGGCAAATAGACTAAGTCCGGTTCGCGGCAAGGGTTCTTTTGGACGAACTTCGAGCGTCTTCGGCGGTTTCGTCGAATGGGCGCTCATCGGGACGAGACCGCGGAAGGCCACGGCAGGCTTTCGTTATTCGTAAAAATTTACCATTTATTCCTGGATTCGAGTTCTCAATCGATTGGGTGCTACACTTCCTTTGCCTCGCTCGGGACGCGCTTCGTGTCGCCTGGATGAGGGTGGGGAATCACCATGATTGCGACCACTCTCGTCCTGCATTCATTTCGTGGTTTGAGGAACTATGACCTTGTTCGACGGCCTGTTGGATTTCGATGATGATCTGCCTCGCAGCGCTGATGACTTGGATGGCCTACGCAAACTGTCGTTGGAAGAAGAAGGCGATGAGCTGACCGATACTGTGGTGGACGTGGTTGTCCCCGAGGATCAAGTCCAGTTGGAAAGCGAAGACGATTTGCTTTCCGCAATTGATGACGTTGAGACTTGGTCGGATGACCCGGTACGTATGTATTTGACACAGATGGGGGAGATTCCTCTCCTGACACGTCAAGAAGAGATTCGTTTGGCAAAGAAAATCGAAGTCACTCGACGTCGATTCCGAACCAAACTGCTCGAATGCGACTATGTGATCCAATACGCGTACAAGATCCTGCGGCGAGTTCACTCCGGTGAGCTTCCGTTCGATCGCACCGTGCAAGTGTCGGTTACCGATCGCCTGGAGAAAGATCAGATTTTAGGGCGTTTGCCTAACAATCTGAAAACTCTGGATGTTCTGCTCAAGCGCAATCGTCGAGATTTCCGTGATTCGCTCAGTAAGTCCCTTCTACCGAAGAGACGCAAAGACGCTTGGCTCCATCTTGGTCGCCGCCGACGCAAATCGGTGCGATTGATCGAGGAATTGGGCCTGCGTACCCAGCGCATTGAAGCGATGATCGGCGTTCTCGAACGTTTGTCGGCCCGCGTGGATGAGATCAAACACGATTTGGCGACTCTCAAGAGTCACCAAGTCGCCCCCTCGCAGTTAGCTCAGTTGCGACGCGAGTTTCGCCAAATCCTTGTTGCGACTCAAGAAACCCCGACCTCGTTGCGCAATCGCGTCAACATGGTCAAACGGGTTTTTACCGAGTATCAGCATGCGAAGAAGCAACTCAGCGAAGGCAACTTGCGTTTGGTGGTATCGATCGCAAAGAAGTATCGCAACCGAGGTTTGAGCTTCCTGGATTTGATCCAGGAAGGAAACGCCGGTTTGATGCGTGCGGTCGACAAATTCGAGTACCGCCGCGGCTTCAAATTCTGCACCTATGCAACCTGGTGGATTCGCCAAGCGATCACTCGCGCGGTGGCCGACCAGAGCCGAACCATTCGGATTCCCGTTCACATGGTTGAAACCATGTCGCGGGTCCGCAATGTTTCTCGCCAGCTGCTGCAGGAATTAGGACGCGAACCGACCCTCGAAGAAACCGCTCGACGCGCTGAGACGACTGTCGAAGAAGCTCGTCGCGTGCTGGCCATGAGCCGATACCCAATATCGCTCGATCGTCCAGTCGGCAACAGTGAGGATAGCCAATTCGGAGACTTGTTACCTGACGGTACGGCCGAAAGTCCAGCCATCGGTGCCGGTCAAGAAATGCTTCGAAATCGCATCAACTCGGTACTGAAGACCCTCAGCTACCGAGAACGCGAAATCATCAAGCTACGCTATGGTTTGGGTGACGGATACAGTTACACCCTCGAAGAAGTCGGTCATATTTTCAAGGTGACCCGCGAGCGGATCCGTCAAATCGAAGCCAAGGCGGTGCGGAAGCTTCAACAACCGAGCCGGTCTCAAGAATTGGTCGGATTCCTAGACTAGTCCATACATCATGAGTTACGACTCGTTCCACGTTGATCCCTTCAACGCGAACGAGAAACAGAAACAAGAGCCCCGCGTGCTAACTGGCCCGCGGGGCTCTTTTCATTGATGTCTCTTTGATCGACAAACAGACCTGACAGGCGCTCGTATCGCTGCCCCGTTCCACCTTCCGTCGAACGTGTCTCGGCGGTGGCCACAGTTCGCATCTACCATTTCGTCGTAAAAGCACTTCTGCAGAGACAGTCATCGTCAAGTTTGTATTCCGAGTGCCGAATGGCACGGAAAGAATCTTCTGCCGGTGGGTCTTGCCCACCGGTGTTTCTTCACCCGCGACGCGAGAGTGCCGATAGGCACGGCAAGATCCACGGTCATTCAATTCAATAGGTCATGACCTACTTACCTACTGCATTCTTACCGCCCCTGCCGGGGCTCGCGGGCGGATACTGGGGATCAAGTCCGGTGGCCGAGGCCACCGGCATGGGATCTTGTCGGCCCATTCGGGCCTAATAATCGATGATTGCTATTTGATGGTTGAGCAGAGCATCCAATTGAGATGAAAAACGATCGATTAGCCATCTGAAGCCGAACAGTCCGTAGCGCAAACCATCTAAAGAAGCATCGGCGAGATCGCGGCCGAGGAATTCGGAGAACTTTCGGATCATGCAGATGCAGGACTTTTGAGTGCGTTCCCATATCCCGTTAATCTTGAGATCGTGCTGGAAGCGGATGGCGATCGGAGAATAGGCTTTTACGTCTTTAAAACAATGACAACCTTTCGAGGAAAGTTGATCCTGGACCTTTCGAAAAGGAACGGTCAGAAGCAAGGAGCAACGTAGATTGGTATGCTCCCCCAAAATCTGGTCCATATGTTATGAGAGTCTAAGGCTCCAATCCGGTGCAAATCACAAGCTCATCAAACCAACGGCAAAGGTCAAGGTTAGAGTATCCCGCACTATCTCTTCATTCGTACACCCAACATGCCCGCCGCGTTTGGCGTCTCGCGCGATTCCACATGCTTCAGCTCGATCTCATGCGGTGTGTCTTTTCCGATGTTGATGGTGTATTTGCCGGGTACAAAGACCGCCGGTTGAAACTCGCCGTCGGCGGATCGCACGCAGTAGAGCAATTCGCCGGTCCGTTCTTCCCGCACCGATACCACGGCGCTGTCCACCCCTTGAAACACAAGTTTAGGCAACCACCCCTTTGCCTCCCGTCCATCGTTGTCCTCCATCCGGATCTCTATTGGCCAACCGGGAAACTGCTGCCGATCATTGGCATCGGGAGCGCTGAAGCGTGGCCAACACTCCAGCGTGATCGTCCGGGTCGGCTTGTGAAATCGCGCGATGGAGTAGCCGTCCGCACGCTGCCGCTCATCGGAAATGTCCTGCGGATTGGCGTACGCCAACATACGGATCGGATTGCCGAGACCATCCACATAGTCACCTGTCCACGGTAACGGACTGTCCTTCATCGCATGCTCCTCTGCTCTCTCCTGGAGTGGATGCCACCAGCGACCATAGATCGTGTTGACCAGTGCCGGACTGGTAAATCCATAGGGACCATCCCCCGGCGCGTCGATGCCATGCTTGACCACCACGGCCAAATGCTGATCACCGCAAAGATGGAGTGCTCGCGCACGCCGTAGCTCCGCCAGCGCCCGACGACGCTGCGCCTGCGGCCAGCCGTTGCAATCCAGATCCGCCAGCAACCGATCGTCGCGTTTGCCATGCATGTGGACGGCACCGCAGAACGCCGTCTGCGATAGCACGCATTTCATCCGTGCCCCTTCCCAATCCTGGACCCACCCGTTGAGGAAGCGATGCTGCCGCTCTCCGAGCAGCTGCAGCCCCGGCAAATCGATCGTCTTGGGATCGTAGTTCGGATCGTTGATGTGGTCGGGACGCGGACCCATCGGAGGAATGTTGCCGATCGGCGCCGACTTGAACTTGCGATCTTCGAGGATCGCAAAATCGATCCCTCCCCATCGCAACCGGGTGAAGTACACGCCGATGCCACTCTCGAGTGGCGTTGGATCAAAAGCCGGTGGCAAGTGGGATGTCTGCTGTCGCTCCACCATCTGAACATAAGGGACCGGATAATAGTATCCTCCATCGGCTCCATCCTGCCTTTTGCCCTTGCGCCCTGATTCGCCCCAGAGATTCGGGTGCCCGACGTCATGATCATCGGGGATGGTGACAGTCGGACGATCCTTGATCAAATCCCGAAACTGCAACCCGAACTCGATCCAACCGGCTGTGTGCTCGGTATGGCGATAGGTCTGATCGCCGGCAAAGAACACCACATCCGGATCTTGCTTCAGCAAATGCTCAACGATCTCGGGTCGACTTCCTGTCGTCCGACTCGAGTTGCATGACATGCTGGCCACCACAATCGTTTCGCGCTCGATTGGATTGCTGCGGAGCATCCCTTCAAAGAGGGCGTGCTCACCATGCCGTACTCGATACAGCACCGAGCGACTCGCATCCCACTTGGCAATGCGAAAATGCGCATCCCATCCAGGGTAGTGGACATCGGTTTTGGCGAGCTCGGTCCACGCTCCATCCTTCATGACCTCCAGTCGCACTTCGCGCGTTTCCTCGGGCATCAGCGGGAACAGTTGGGCGGAGAGGGACAGCACATCCGCATCGATGGTGTAGAGGGCAAACGCAATCACCTCATCGCGAGGCACCATCATGCTCGGCGGTGGGTTTTGGCCTTTGGGCTCTTTCTTCCACCACTCACCCGTCGCGAGCGAATCGAGATGGGGATATTCCTCTCCAAAGGGCCGATCTTGTGCGGAGTCGGCCATCACCCCTATCGGTCGTGTCCCGGCCACCGATGCTACGACCGATGCGGCCAAAGCGCTCCGGCAAAAGTCGCGGCGTTGGATCCAATCGTACATGCCATTCCTCGTTCTAGGATTTCAAGGCCGCACGGCAGGGGCAGTCTCGGCAGGCCCTGTCTCGTCAAATGGGGCCTGCATGATCCGATATCGCCAGCCTGCAAAGCGCTCGGGCCCAGGCTCGAAGCCTACGATTTCAATCAGGGCCCCAGAGAGCTCACCTACCGTGCCGTCGGCAGCCAAATGCCACTCAAAAGGTCGATTATTGACGATGTCCAAGGGTATCGGCAAATCCAATTGATTCAAACTCGCAGGCAGTTTGCCATCATGCGTCGCGGACCAATCGCGGATCGATTCGATCGCTCTCAACATGCCTATGCGTTGGTCTAACAATACAAAGTGACTCATGCCGGAGGGAACATACACGCTCGGGCTGATCCACATTTTCATCAATGGCTCGCGCTCGAACGCAAGCTGCATCTCGCGCATTGCAGCATCGATTCTAGGCAACGCCAAGTACGGTTCCAACGATAATGCGTTTTCGCAGTTTTCAAACTGTTGGAGTCGCAGCCACCAGTACCGAATGCCGATTTCCGCATCGCTCATGCTCTTCATGCGACCGGCCAACTCCGGTGCAACGCGATGCAAGTTCTCTCGCGATAAAGCGATCCATTCCCTCCAAGTCGTTTGCCCTTCAGGGGTATGGAATTCGGGAAACGCTTCACTCTGCCACTCGTGAATAGTCTGAAAGACCTTCACGACGACATCCTGCCAAGCTTCCTCCGACGAAATCTCGTCCAGCCGACTGAGTATCGGAATCGTTCGCTCCCACATTCGCGACTCGAACTGCCATGTCTTCGTGTAGTTGACCAACGGCCGAGGAAGATTCGCGAGATCCCAATAGTAGTTGCTGGCCTGTGGGTGTTGAATCAATTCCTCGATGGCGGTCAAGGCCATGCTGGCGTTGGCGACAGCGACCAATTGTGTGACCATGAAGGGAGTCTCGCCAACATGCTTGGCCAGTCCCATCGTATAGAGAATCCACTCCTCTGCTTGAGAAATGTCCCCTTCGAGGATCGATGCTCGACTAAACGCCATCATGGCCCTGCTGTAGGAGCGGCTCTCTTGAACATCCGGCAGCAGGACTTGCATCCAAGGTTCCTCACTGAGCGGGTAATTCCAACCCGCCCGCGAGCGATAGACAAAGCGCTTCATCTCCGATCGATTGAGGCACATCAAAGCCCGTATCTCCGGCGCCGACAGCTTTTCAAGCGGACGCTCATCGTAATCGTTCATCGTGATCTGCCGGATCGCTTGAATACGCGAAAAGCCCTCCGAATTCATCCGCAGGTAGATGGCTGCACCTTCCCCTTCGACCAACTCGCCTGCCGTTGGAAAGAATCGATTGTTGCAGTTCGCAACCTCCTTGGCGGGCCGTAGATAAATGTCTCGGACTCCGATGCGATTTCCCTCTTCATAACGCATCATGCCGGCGGTGATCACCGGATTGCGAGTCTCAGGCTTCGCCTCCTCCTGCGCATGTACCAATACCGCGCTCGATACTGCCATGCCGAGGATCAGCCGTCTTAGCATTCGCCGAAAAATCATGGTCTATTCCCTCGTATCAAATTCGACATTCGCTCTAATGAAACGTGGCTCTATCGGTCTTACGATCGGCGAGCAGAAAATTGAATGGGAGTGCTCGGTCGGGCGTTTTGACTTGCGTTAAGTCTGCTCCTTGCACGGGATCGATTTAGACGTTCTGATTTTCCAGTGCTCGATGCCGTCGTGCCGCATTAGTGGAGATTAGTCCCAATTATTGTTCCTGACTCGGTTGCACGATATCCCCAAGAGGTTTGGAACAGAGATCGAAGACGATATTGACGCGGAAAGCCTGGAAATCCTGTGCGGGACAGCCTGGACAGCCTGAGCCTGGACAGGCAATGGTGACCGTCAGCGCATAGAACTTGCTGAGTGTTATCGTGACTGTGGTCGCTCGTTCCCATGAACGAGGCGGTGAATAATCGGCTTGTGTTGCATTGTCTGTTGAGTGCCGGAGGCACGGAAAGATTCTTTTGCCGGTGGGTCTCGTCCACCAGTGTTTCTCCACCCTCGACACAAGAGTGCCGATAGGCACGGCAAGATCACCAATCATTCGACACCTCATGACCGACCTGCATCATGAATCCTTGTCGCCCCTGCCGGGGCTCGCGGACAATAGGGGGATCAAGTCCGGTGGTCATCGGACCACCGGCATGGGATCTTGTCGGCCCATCCGGGCCTTAGAAACCGTTGTTTGCCATTCGACGGCTTGATTGTCATTGGATAGTTGAGCAGAGCATCCCATTGAGAAGCAAAACCCACTGATTAGCCATCCGTATCCGAAAAGTTTGCAACGCAAGTCCTCTTCGGAGGCGGAGTCCGGATCGCACCCTAGGAATTCGGAGAACTTTCGGAGCATGTGGACGTAGGACTGTTGAGTCGGGACGCAACTCACATCGCGGTTGCGGCAGTAAACGGAGTTGATTATTTGGCAACATGGAACTTCAAACATAGAAAGAATCCATCGACTCAGCATTTGATCGATGCGATTTGTCGGGAACTGGGGTACGAACCACCAACAATTTGTACTCCCGAGCAACTCCTTGAGGCATACGATGATTCCTGATCCAACGGAAGAAATCAAAACAATACGTCATCGGCTCGGAGCTGAACTTGGATATGACCTGCACAAAATTATCGCTGATAATCGGATACGCCAGGATCAATCGGGTCGATCTTACATTCGATTACCAAGCCGAAAGCCGCAGATATCAAAGCATTGCATCAAAGTCGCCGATCAGCCGCTTCCTGATGGCGGCTCGGCTCCGGCGACTCGATGAGTACGGACGTTCTGTGACCAGATGAATCCAGACTCAATGCGATTCGACATGCTCTTTGACGCCGACGCGTATTATCGGTCAGGGTGTTGTCCGTGGACATTCTTTGCGTACCCTACAAGCCTCGCTGATGATCGAGGACTACCGCCGGACGACGAAGCGTGTGGGCTTTTGGCCCAGCTTCAACAATACGGAGTTGAGGTCGCTGTATGGGTCAATGGGATTGTAAATAACACGACCTACTTTGCATGCCGATTAGAAGACAGGTACAGATTGGATGGTGGACAGTGCACTCGTTTTGAACAAATCGATTTAGTCACATTCAACCTTTTCCCGGCCCCCGTTTGAAAGGTCCATGAGATAGCTTGCCAGTATTTGATTCTGAGCGGTTGCGTTGGCGGAGAAATCCGCTTTTCTTCAGTTCGCGCTGAAGCGGGGTGGGAATCCACGCCGCGGTGATTTGGCTGGGGGCTCCGAATCGGGCGATTCATGCGTATCCACCAGAGTCGTGAGATTATCGATCAAGACGCGAAACCGGGCTTCGATGCTGGGTTCACCTAACAAATACTGTTTGACGGAAATAGGCAAGCTCACCGCATAGGCAATGACATCCGTCAAAACACCCAGCGGCAATTGCCGTGACAACAAGTCCGAGAGAGTTTTCGAATTGGCTGCGTCCTTGGGAATCATCGCCCGAAAGACATCCAGCAGTTCGTGACTGGCAGCTTCTTCTGCATCTGGATCTTCAAATGGAATATCCTCGATTAACTCGACCTTGGCCTGTCGGAAGTTTGTGTCGACCGTCAATTCCTCGACGATGCGAGCCCTCCGTATTCCAGCCAAGAAAAGATTGTGGCGACCATCCCCGGTCGGTGAGTGCGAAATGATCCGGCCAATGCAAACGATGTCCGAGATCCGCGGCTGTCCGTGGTAATGGTTCTCCCAACCGCTATCCAACAATGCCATCGCGATCAAATGGTCCGATTCCAAGGCTTCCGACAGCATCTCGCAGTAGCGAGGCTCGAAGATGTGCAAGGCTTGGATGACGTGGGGGAACAGGACCAGGTTGGGAAGAGGAAACAGCCGGACCGTCCCGTCAAATTCCTCCGGCAAACCAATATTTTCCCAATGTCCCATTTGTCTTTCCGATCGGATTCGATTTCCTAGGCGGCGCATAGCATCCAAGCTCGATGACCTAGTCGATGACTCCGTCGAATGCCTGTCGATAAGGATGAGGTTTGCGGCTCCAGAGTATAGCAATGAGGCTAGCCCAGCCTATGACGGGAGATCCACCCCGCGAAACGTACCCGGTCCGGCGAATTGTGCCGGCGCCCCACCCTCAATGTTCATGCGGGTAACGCGCGTGCGATACGCGGATCGATTTTTCGTGACAATCGCATTCGGAAAGGCCCTTTCTGTCCTATCTGTCCTACTTTTTCCCGCGGCGAGCAAGTTTTTCTCAGCGAATGTTTCGTATTGGTTTCGTCATTGCCGCCCCCGGCTGGGGAACGTTTTCGCCCGCTTCGGACCGCCGCTTCCACCCGGTGGAGCGGGATCCGCTGGCATTTCCCTGCAACCATCGGGGAACTGTCCATAATCTGATGGCGTGAAAGACCAGAATGACGACAGCCTTTTTCCCTTGCAAAAACTTCCTCAAGGAATCACGAAAGTAACGGGTACAAAATTGCCATTGCAGCCTCTATAATAAGGGTCCCTCCCGGCATTGCGGATTTGCGTTGTGACGCCGTAACCCCACCCACCCATTAGATCTGCTTCAGATCGTTCGGAACACGATTTGCAACGGCTCTTCAACGATGGAAACCGAGTGTTTCGCTCGAGAACCCATTCGCCGTTCGGCCCGTCGCATGGGTGACTAGCCTTGCCAACACCCAATTGCTTTTGAGCCCGTGGGTGGCGGCAAACCGAAATTCAACGATCGTTCGGATGAATGCTTTGAAAGCATTCGACGACCTGGTGAGAGTGAGTTTCCAGCACGTACTGGAAACCCATGCCAATGCTAATCCGATTCCACCCCAAAACGACACTTGACCCATACACCACCAAACCAACACACAGCCAAACGAGGAGTTCAAAATGAAGTGCTTAGGTAATCCTTTAGGACGACGCAGTTTTTTGACAGTAGGTGCGGTTGGAGGTCTCGGTTTGTCCCTCGGAGACTTCTTCCGATTCCGCGGGAACCAAGCCCGCGGCGATCAAAAGCATTACGACTTTATCGATGCCACGGCTGAGAGTGTCATTCAAATCTTTTTGCCCGGTGGTATCGCCCACCAAGAAACGTTCGACCCGAAGCCATACAGCCCCTTGGAATACCGGGGCGAGATGAACGTTATCAAAACCAAAACGGGAGATGTCTTCTGCGAGACCCTTCCCCGACTGGCAGGTATCTCCGACAAATTGACTGTCATTCGCTCGGTCACGCACGGCGAAGCGGCCCACGAACGTGGGACACACAACATGTTTACGGGCTACAAGCCCTCGCCAGCACTCATTTTTCCAAGTTTCGGTTCCGTGGTCAGTCATGAATATGGTCCTCGCAACAATCTTCCCCCTTACATCGCGATTCCAAGCAATCCAAACGAGTTCTCTGGCTCCGGATATTTGAGTTCAAGCTTTGGTCCATTCAGCTTGGGTGCGGACCCAGCGAACAACGGCTTCCGCGTTCAGGACTTGAACTTGCAAGGGGATGTCGACATGGCTCGCTTTGGCCGTCGCCGTTCCGCCCTCGATGCAGTCAACGATTACTTCGAATCTCGGCAACGCTCCGACAACATCGCTGCCATGGATACGTTTTATGAGCGAGCCTACTCTCTCATCAGCAGCGACAAAGCCCGCGAAGCGTTCAACATCGAAGCAGAAGACAACGCGCTTCGCGACAAGTACGGACGCAACGCGGCCGGACAGCGTTTGCTAATGGCTCGCCGTTTGGTGGAAGCCGGTGCTCGCTTCGTCACCGTTACGTACGGCGGCTGGGATATGCACAACCAAATCGCAGGGGGTATGCGACGCGATGTGCCTTCCCTCGATCAAGCCCTATCGACGTTGATTGAAGATTTGGATTCACGCGGATTGCTTGGTAAGACGTTGGTACTCGTCAGCAGCGAATTTGGGCGCACCCCCAAGATCAACAATGACGCCGGTCGCGATCACTGGCCGAAAGTCTTCTCGGTCATGATGGCTGGCGGTGGAGTCAAGGGAGGCCTCATTTTCGGAGCCTCCGATGCGACGGCTACGGAACCAGAATTTGATCCAGTTTCGCCCGAAGATTTGGCGACCACGATGTATCACATGCTCGGCATTGTCGCAGACAAGGAACTGATGGCTCCGGGCGATCGTCCGATCGAGATCTGCGATGGAGGCCGAGTACTCAACGAAATTCTGGCCTAGTGGGAGGCGTCGGTTTCAGATGTCCCCTGACGCGCGAGAGAATCATGCCGTCCAGCCATCCTCTCGAACGATACCAGCCTAATGATGCGAGAATCGATTTGTCGATCCTCGCATACAGCTTGCAATTGGCATTCCCATCCCAACCATGTGCGATGATCCTGGACGCCCCTTGGAACAGAGCCGACTTCGAATCGTTTTTAGAGCCCCTGTCGCTTCGCATCCGTCGACGTTTTTGCGAGCTTCGCGAGCTTGATGCCTTCGCGAGCTTAGAAGTCTCTCCATGCAATACCTCACGACGACTAAACCACCTGCCATGAAACAGACTCCCCTTCCCTGCCCTCGATCGCTCGTGCGTCGAACTCGGCAATTCTGGTTGGTACTGACGGTGCTATGCATTGGGCTCAGTACGCAACGTACCGTCGCATCCCAACCCGAAGCCAACGCGTTATCGGTCGTGGGCGTCCAGCGCGGTCAATCCGTCGAAGTTCAAATCTCCGGTGCACGTCTGGGGGATGCAAAAGAGCTGCTCTTCTACACCCCGGGTCTTTCCGCAAGCAACATCACCAAAATCGACGACAACAACATCAAGGTAACGATTGCTGCAGCCGCAGACGCCAAGACGCAACTTCATCCCTTTCGCGTGATCACCTCCAGTGGCACCAGCAACATGAGATTGTTTGGCGTTTCCGCTTTGCCGACGATTGCCGAAGTCGAACCCAACAGTGAATTATCCCAGGCCCAGACCATCCCCTACAACTCCACTGTCGATGGCGTCGTGCTCAATGAGGACGTCGACTACTTCGCCGTCGAACTTGAGGCTGGTCAAAAGCTGAACGTAGAACTGGAAGGCCTTCGTCATTCCTACATGAGCGATTTCTTCGATCCCTACGTGGCCATATACGACGCTAATCGCTTTGAAATAACAGCCAGCGACGACTCGGTCTTCCTTCAACAAGACTGTTTGTGTTCGATGGTTGCTCCTGCCAAAGGGAAATATATCATCGAAGTTCGCGAGAGCAGCTTTGGAGGCAACGAGCGGTCTCGCTACCGATTGCACGTGGGTGGATTTCCTCGCCCCGTCGCGATCCTTCCTGCCGGAGGGCCAGCGGGACAGCCATTGAACGCGACATGCATCGATTTGCTTGGGAATACGTGGACCGAGACGTTCGAGATGCCCGCTGATGCACGTACGCTCTCGACAGGCATCTGGTCGCAACAGAATGGCATGGTGGCTCCGTCCCCCAACATGATCCGGGCAAACGCGCTTCCGAATGTGCTCGAGATCGAACCGAACTCCGATTACAACTCGATCCCGACCGCGCACGCGGTACCAGTGGCTTTCAACGGCATCCTCGAAACGGAAAACGATCGAGACTATTGGATCATTGAGGCCAAAAAAGATCAGCAACTGGATATTCAAGTCTACGCACGCAAACCGTTGCGATCTCAAGTCGACCCCGTACTTCAGATCTTCAAAGTCGGCGGTGGCGGATTGGCCGGAAACGATGACCAAGGTGGACCAGATAGTTATCTGAGTTTCAAAATTCCCGAAGATGGCAAGTATGCCGTTTGCGTCTCGGACCATTTGGGTCGTGGCGGAAAGCACTTTGTCTATCGTGTCGAAGTCACCGTTGCCCAAGCCGAAATTGAAACGTCGGTGAACGAACTCGAACGCTACGTCTCACAAGTCGTCAACGTCCCCAAGGGGGCTCGCATGGCCATCGAGACCAATTTGGTTCGCAAGAATGTAGGTGGCGAAGGGCGCATATCCATTCCGGACCTGCAACCTGGCGCTACCCATTCCGATGGATTGGTCGCCGCCGACCTGGGTACCATTCAAATGATATTCCGCGCTGCCCCGGATGCACCCAACGCCGCGAAATTGGTCGACCTTTCAGCGAGCCTCGTCGTTTCTCCAGAAAAGACCCTGACCGGTTTCCTCAACCAGCGCACTCAACTCATTCGTGGGCAAAACAACGTCGATGTTTGGGGACGCAACGAGGATCGGCTAGCCGTCAACATCGTCGATGCTGCACCCTTCGATATCGAGATTGTTCAACCTCAAGTCCCCATCGTTCGCAACGGAACGCTCCCACTGACGATCAACGCCAAACGCAATCCCGGTTTTGACAAACCCATCAACGTACGCTTGCTGACCGCTCCCCCCGGTATCGGTTACTCCCAAGTCACCATTCCTGGAGATCAATCCACGATTCAAATGAATCTGACAGCCAACAATGGAGCTGCGATTCGAAAGTGGCCTATCTTGGTTCTGGCAACCACCGATATCGGATACGGACCAATCACCATCGCTTCTGAGTTCGTGCAACTGGACGTCGCAGATGCTTTATTCCAGTTTAAGTTTGCCAAGACGATGGCGGAACAAGGCAAACCGATCGATGTGATCGTCGGTGTTGAACTCAAAAACCCAGTCGAAGGAACCGTCGAAGTTGAAATCTTGGGCGTTCCACCGGGCACCACGGCCACCACTCCCAAATTGCCACTCGCTGCCGATGCCAAACAATTGGCATTCGCCCTTCAGATCCCGGCCGAAGTTCGCGCGGGGAACTACAAGACGATCGTATGTCGAGGCACCGTCACCAGCGACAAGGGGATCATTACCCAGGTCAACGGCAATGCGGAAATCCAAATCGACGTTCCCGTCGCCCCTCCCCCGACAACCGCTGCGGCTGCACCAACGCCCGCACCCGTAGCGGCACCTGCCACGCCCACCGAAAAACCCTTGAGCCGTCTGGAGCAATTGAGACAGCAAAAAGGGAAGCCGTAAGTCCTTGAGCCAGCGGCACTCCGTTGCCAATGCCTCCCCTGGACACAACGACGAAACTCAAGCTTCCGCTCGATCCGAACGAAACTTCGTTTCTGAACGGAATGGACCGTCCCCACACGATCCGCATAAACCTCGCCCGGAACCAAGCGATCGTGGGATTCTCAGAACCCACTTCGCCACTTTCGATTGAAACTGAATCCTCAGCAATAACCATGGATTGTATGAAACGTCATTCGAAACACCTCCCGATTTTGGCTGCCCTCGGTGTGTCGGCCTGCGCGATCTTCCCTGCAGCCATGGCTCAAGAGCCCGCTGCTGCAACGGCCGCACCTCCTGCTGCCGTTGCCCCCGTCACTTGGCAGTCCCTGGCCGTTTATCCGCCTGCTATCCGAATCAGCGCTCAAAACGATACCCAGCACTTCATCGCCGTTGCCACCCGTACCGATGGGATCACGGTGGATGTCTCCGATCAAGTCCAATGGCGGCTTGAGAATCCCGCTGTTGCCCGAATCGACAGCCTCGTCATTCATCCAGTTGCCGACGGTGCCACAGCCCTCATCGGTTCGTGGAATGGACTGGAAGCCAAAGCCACTCTCGAGATCACTCAGTCGCAGACACCTCGCACAGTGGGTTTCGAGCGGGATGTGATGCCTATTTTGACCAAATCGGGATGCAATACGGGTTCGTGCCATGGCGCTGCCCGGGGCAAGGACGGATTCCGAATGAGTCTTTTCGGCTTTGATCCGATCGGAGACTACCAGAGGATCACACGCGAGATCGGTATTCGTCGGATCAATCTGGCGGTTCCGGATCAGAGCTTGCTTCTCCTGAAAGCCACCGGTGCTGTGCAACATAGCGGCGGAAAGAAGATCGAACCGGGTAGCAAACACTACAACACCATCCTGTCTTGGTTGCAAGCGGGCGCGCCGGTCGATGCGGCTCGGCCTCCAACCGTCACCAAAGTGGACTTGTACCCCAACCAAGCAGTCCTTGAAGGAGAAGGTGCCCAGCAACGACTTGTGGCCGTCGCAACTTATGCCGATGGGACACAACGCGATGTTTTGGATCTGGCAGGCTTCACCACCAACAATGAACGGACGGCTGCTGTCTCTTTGGATGGACGCATCACGGGCGGAGTTCGAGGCGAAGCCTTTGTGATGTCCCGCTTTGACACACACACCGTCGGTACTCAAGTCCTCGGGCTCCCCTCAGGCTTACAAATCCAATCCAAACCATCGGCAGCAAACTACATCGACGCCTTGGTCGATGCCAAATTGCTCAAGCTCCGATTGACTGCCAGCGGGCCCTGCACCGATGAAGAATTCGTTCGCCGCGTGACGGTCGATATCACGGGACTCTTGCCCACCGAAGAAGAGACCGCAGGCTTTCTTGCGAACACCGAGCCCAACAAACGCGCTCAGCTCATCGATAGTTTGCTCTCGCGAAAAGAGTTCAGCGAAATTTGGGCCATGAAGTGGGCGGACTTGCTCATGATCAAGAGCAAGAACGAAGTCAGCTACAAGGCCGCATACCTCTACTACAACTGGCTCATCAACCAAATCGCATCCAATACTCCGATCGACAAGATCGTTCGAGATTTGTTGACCGCCAACGGAGGAACCTTTGAAAATCCAGCGACGAACTTCTATCAAGTCGAACAAGATCGATTGAAGATGTCCGAAAACGTCGCACAAGTCTTCATGGGTATCCGCACACAGTGCGCCCAATGCCACAATCATCCTTTCGATCGTTGGACCATGGATGATTACTACGGATTCGCTGCCTTCTTCTCCCAAGTCGGTCGAAAGCAAAGCGAAGACTATCGTCAGATCCTAGTCTTCAATAGCTTTGGCGGTGAAGTCAATCATCCCGTCGGTGGTGCGGTGGTCAAACCCAAGTTCCTCGGCGGCCCCGTTCCCGATACCGCAGGTAAAGATCGTAGAGCCCTTCTCGCCCAGTGGATCACCAGCAACGAAAACCCCTACTTTGCCAAGAGCATCGCCAACCGTATTTGGGACCACTTCACCGGAGTCGGCATCGTCAATCCAGTCGATGACTTCCGCGCTAGCAACCCTCCCAGCAATCCCGAGTTGCTCGATACGCTGGGAGTCAAACTGATCGAATACAAATACGACATCAAACAGTTGGTGCGAGATATTTGTAATTCAGCCGCCTACCAGCGCTCGGCCACTCCGCTACCCGATAACGAACAAGATCTTCGCAACTATTCGCACGCCACCGTGCGCCGCATCCCTGCCGAAAATCTCATGGATTGCATTTCGCAAATTACATCGACCAAGGAAAAATTCCGCGGTCTGCCTCTGGGTGCACGGGCTGTTCAGATCGCCGATGGCGCGACTAGCAATTACTTCCTGACCACCTTCGGACGCAGCCCTCGCACGACGGTCTGTGCCGACGAAGCCACCACCGATCCTTCCCTGTCGCAAGCCCTTCACTTGATCAACGGTGGTACGGTCAGTGGCAAGATCAATCAGGGCCAGCAATTGGCGCAGTGGAAACAACAAGGGCTCACCCCGGAAATGATCATCGACAAGATCTACCTGCGCTGTTTGTCGCGCAAGCCTACCGATCCTGAAAAAGCTCGACTGATTCAACTGATCAATGAATCGGCGAACCCCGACCAAGGCCTGCACGATGTCTTCTGGGCCATCCTCAACAGCCGTGAATTCATTTTCAACCACTAGACATAACCGGTTCTCCGCCATGAGCATTCTTCGAAAAGAACTACGAGCACTTGCAGCTTGGTGCGCCGCATTCGGTTGCATTGGGGGCTCAGCGACCTTTGCCGACGAGCCTACGAAGATCACTTTCGAGGAACACATCAAGCCGATCTTTCGCGAATACTGCTCGTCTTGCCACAACAACAATGCAAAGAAGAGTGGGTTGTCGCTGGAGACCTATCAGGCGACCATGGCGGGTGGTAGCAGCGGTGAAGTCCTAACGGCTGGGGATCTCGATGCCTCGCGACTGTACGCATTGACCGCCCACAAAGAGCAGCCGGTCATGCCCCCGATGGCCGATAAAATCCCTCAAGCAAAAATCGATCTATTGAAAACATGGATCGAACAAGGAATGCCGGAGAACAGCGGTTCCGCCATCCGCAAACCGATGGCCAGCGCGGCCGCCATCACCGTCGCTGCCGCAGGGCGTCCCGAAGGAGCACCCCCGATGCCAACATCGGTCCTCAAGCAAACGCCTCTCTTTACAGCAAAAGCCTCCGCCATCTCGGCACTGGCTGCCAGCCCATGGTCCCCCTTGATCGCTGTCGGTGGGCAGACGCAAGTCTCTCTCTACCATTCGATCACAGGGCAATTGCTCGGCATCATCCCATTTCCTGAAGGGGAACCCCAATCGATCACCTTCTCTCGCGATGGTCGCTTGATCTTGATCGGCGGCGGTCGGCATAGCGCCAGTGGTTACGCTGTCCTACACGACATCGCCACCGGCAATCGCATTGCCAAGGTTGGAGATGAACTCGATATCGTTCTGTCGGCTGACATCAGCGATGACAACCGCTGGATCGCCGTCGCCGGCCCTCAAAAAATGGTCCGGGTCTACGATACCCTGACGGGCGATCTCAAGTGGGAACAAAAGAAACATACCGACTGGATCTATGCAGTGCGCTTTAGCCCAGATGGTTTGCTTCTGGCAACCGCCGATCGTGCTGCCGGCTTGGTCATTTGGGAAACCAGTACAGGCCGCATGTATGCCGATCTTCAAGGGCACAAAGGGGAGATCCGATCCATCGCTTGGCGCCCCGATTCAGGAGCCGTCGTCAGCGCTTCGCTCGATGGCACTCTCAAGATGTGGGACATGAACGAAAGCAAACTTATCAAGTCGTGGGATGCTCATGGAGGTGGTGCGGCTGCGATTGCCATCGCCAACGACGGAGTCATGGCCTCCACTGGAAAAGACAATAAAGTCAAGATTTGGGATCCCGCCGGCAATGCGGCTGGGGAAATGCCACCTTTGGCCGAAGCGGGCCTCGAAGTCGCCATCACGGTGGACTCCACCCATGTAGTGGTTGGCGATTGGGCGGGCAATGTGCGTGTTTGGACGCGAGCCAACCCCGCCGAAGAGAAGCGATTGGTCGCCAATCCACCCACCCTGGAGATGGCCGTCAACACTGCGCGCGAACGGTTCTCTCAACTGGCGGCAGCCTCGCAAGCCGCAATCAACGAACTGACGCAACAACAATCGCAAACCATCGCAGTCCAAAAGGCTTGGATGGAGCAACAATTGCAGATCCCGGTTTTGGCGGCTCAACTGACCGAAGCCAACAACGTAGTGAACCAGCTCAAAGCGGTCGTCGATAGCTATGCGGGACAGATCGCTGCCAAGCAAGGTGAGATCACCAAGTCGAATGAAAACTTGCAGACCAAGACCGCTGCACTCAACGCAGCCAATGCGGAAAAGAAACAACTCGACGACAATGTAGCCGCATTGCAAAAGCAGAAGGAAGCCGCCGGTGCCGACCTCGCCGCCATCGATGGCCAAATCGCGGAAGTGGCCAAAGCCATCGAAGCCAAAGTCGCCGTCATCAATCCATTGACGGCCGAAGTCACTGCGACACAAACGGAAAAGACTCAGCGCGAAAAAGAACTTGCCGACTTGGTCGCAGCCAACGATGCCAAGACCAAAGAACACGCTGCCGCGACCGCCAAACTCAATGAGATGGCTGCGGCCAAAACCGCTGCTGACCAGAAACTGGAAGCATTGGCGGGAGAGGTCAAAGGGGCACTTGAAAAGGTAGCCGCTATCCAAGCCAAACACGATGCTGCCAATGCAGCCACCCTTGCCGCACAAACGGAACTCGCGGCTCACGAACAAGATCTCCAACGATTCAACAGCATACCGGCCGAGATCGCAGCCAAAAAGATGGCTCTTGAACAACAGGCCGCAGCATCCACCGCGCAAGCCGCTCCTCTCAAGGCCAATGTCGATGCGGTCCAATCGAAGATGGATCAAGCTTCCGCATCGATGGCTCAACTGGAAAAACAAATCGCCGATCTGCAAACGATGATGGCCGCCGCTCAGGAAAATCGGAGCAACATCGTTAAAGAGATGGAGCCTCATCAGCAAGCGTTGAACGCGGTGTTAGCGCAAGTTCAACAGCTTCAATCCGATCTCGCGACCGTCGTCTCGCAACAACAGTTCTTTGAGCAAGCCTACAAGAAGTAGATCATTGCTGAGTCAATGTCTTCTTTTGCTTTGCAAACGTTGCTACCTGAAAACGCAAAGCTATCGATGGCTTCTTGCAACGGTAAGTAATCTTATTGCTTTAGAGTTCCGATGAATTGTTGCGCGGATCGGCTAGCGCCTCAGGCTCATGGAAGCCATTGTGTCCTTTTGCTTCGCAGTCATTCCTACTTCTCGTCGCCGGCTCTATCCGGCTGAACCAGACGATATCGACGCCCTAAGGATTTCGATCTTACATACGCCCAGGTCAGCACTCATCTTTCAACAATCCATCATACCAAAAGACCTTGGACAACCTCGCCGTGAACCCCGGTCAATCGTCGATGGATGCCGTTGTGATAGTAGACCAATTGCTCGTGGTCGATACCAAACAGATGGAGGATCGTGGCGTGCAAATCATGCCATGTCACCGGGTCGCGCGCGACTTTCCATCCGATCTCATCGGTCTCTCCATAGGCCGAACCAGGACGCAATCCAGCCCCAGCCATCCATACCGAGAACGCATACCGATTGTGATCGCGTCCCGGACCGATCTTGTCCGCCTCACTCTGGGCAAACGGAGTACGTCCGAACTCGGTCGTGAACAAGACCAACGTATCCTCTAACATCCCGCGCGCTCGTAAGTCTGCCAACAGACCCGCCACCGGACGATCGATGCGCAGCGCCTCCGCCGTATGATTCTCCAGCACATTTTCGTGCGCGTCCCAACTGGACCGTGGGGAACCGGCGATCGGTCCACCGGAGTAAAGCTGCACAAAACGCACCCCCTTCTCCAGCAGACGTCTTCCTAGCAAGCAGCGTCGCCCCATATCGGCCGTGAATGGATCATCCACGCCGTAGAGATCCCGTGTCTCTTGCGTTTCCCCTTCGATGTGATTGACCTCGGGCACCGAGATTTGCATCTTGGCCGCCAGTTCATAGCTTTGCATGCGAGCCGCAAGCACATCCTCGGGTCCATGCGATTGGAGGTTCGAACGATTGAGAAAGGCGATCATCTCCCGAGTCGCCCGATCTTCGTCGGCACTGATGCTGCGCCGTGGCACTAAGTCCCTGACCGGTTGTTCTCCCGGGTGAAAGACGACCCCTTGATGCTGGCTGGGTAAGAAACCATTGTTCCAATTGGAGGCTCCCCCCATCGGGCCACCACGGACGTCTGGCAATACAACATAGGCCGGCAAGTCGTCCGCTATCGACCCCAGGCCATACGACAACCAACTCCCAACCGACGGAAAACCGTTCAGCTCGAAGCCACTATTCTCGAAGAACTGGGCTGGTGTATGGTTGGCCGATTCCGTCACCATCGATCGGACCACTGTCAGTAGATCCGCATGTTGAGCAATGTTTGGAAAGAGATCGGAGATGGCTAGCCCCGATTGTCCTCGGGGTTGAAAGGCCCAATCGCTTTTGCGCAGCAAACCCATTTGACCGAAGAAGATATCGGGCTTCTCCTCGGTTGTGAGGGTCTTGCCATGGAGCGCGTCCAATCCGGGCTTGGGATCGAAAGAATCGAGATGACTCAATCCTCCAATCAAGCAAATCTGTATGGCCCGTTTTGCCCGTGGCGTTGCCGTGATCGCATCCTCGGCGCCTAACACCTTCAAATGCCCATCGCGGGCTAACATGACCATGGCGGCAGTCGCACCGATACCGCGCTGTGCCCAATGCAACCAATCGCGACGACGCAACTGATTGGCTAAGTGTTCGAATGGCATGGACAGTTTCCTTTGCGGGATGGTTTGTGCAAACTCACGTCGGATGGCGCGGCGCCGGTCGGTTACTCGAGTACCAAAAACTCGTTGCTGTTCCAGAGGGCACGCGCCAGCGCTGCGGCACCGAATCGGGATACCAATTGGGATGCTTGTTCCGATTCCTCGGGAGTCGGATTTCGCAACAGGACTTGCTGGAATAACGCGGTCGCTAGTTCTTTGTCGTGGCCTGATTCGCTGGCAGGGCCAGTTTCCAACTTTTTCACCAGCGCATCCGACATTTGGAACACGAATTCATTGTTGAGCAGACTCAACGCTTGCAAGGGCGTCGTCGTATTGGCTCTCCGAGGAGCGGTCGCCGATGGATCGGGGCAATCGAGCACATCGAGCAACGGGCTTCGTTCGCAGCGCGGATTGAAGCGATAGATGGTTCGCCGAAAGCAATCTTCAGACTCGATCGGTTTGGGCAAGTAATAGGTCGTCCCATTGATCTCTCGAAAATCAACATCCACAAAGCCTGGGCCTCCCACTTCGGGTTTTAGAACGCCAGCGATTTTCAGCATAGAATCGCGGGCCGATTCCCCATCCAGTCTGCGGACGGGGTACCGCCAGAGACTTCGATTCTGGGCATCGATACTCAGGGCCGTCGCATCCGGTGCTGTCGATGTTCGATAAGTGCTGGATAGGACCATGGCACGATGCAGTTCTTTGATCTGCATTCCACCATCGACGAACTGGTGTGCCAGTGCATCCAGCAACTCGGGATGGCTGGGCCTGCCACCATTGAATCCAAAGTCGTTCGGCGTATCGACGATCCCCGTTCCAAAATGATAGTGCCAGAGACGATTCACGATGACCCGCGCCATCAAGGGACGATTGACTCCCACAATCCAGTCAGCTAACGCCAATCGACGCTGTGCGTCGGTCGCATCTGGGGGCAACCCAAAATCCGCTTTCGATTCCCCGAGGCTATTAATCCCTCCTGCACGGACGATGGGACCTTCGTTGTAAACATCACCACGAATTAAAATATGGGTCGGCCCCGGCTGGGGATTCGATAGCACGGTGTAAACTTTTTGTTTCGCCTGTGCTCGGACCTGTTCCAATTCTCGATCAATAGTCTCGATGTTGGAGCGCAATTCGCGACGGCGGGCTTGATCAGCCTCGGTCATTTTTTCCCAAGCTTCGCTCAAACTCCAACGGCGCGACGGTTGGGAAGCGAACTGTGCGATCGATGAATCGCTGAGAGATTCGTTGAACAGGGCAGCTTGATGAATGATGCCGCGAAAGAAACGATTGCCACCAGGGGGACTGTGCCTGAGCCCTAAAAGAACCTGCGTCTGTCCTGCGTGGAACTCTTGCAGCGTGGACTTGTAGGGCTGGCCATAGGGGACTCCGTTTAGGAAGGCTGAAATCGTTCCGTCGCTGGCGTAACGGATCGCAACATGGACCGGCTTATCAGAAGTGCTTTCTGCAGATGCTTGGAACGATTGGTAGCGCGCGAATCCGTTGCTTCCAGCCATCCACTGCTTGGGTTCCCGTTCACCATAAACGATGGCGTCAAACACTCCACCATCCAACGTTTGCACACTCAGCACTCCACCCCCGGATTGATCCAGCGGATCGACCGTGACCCATGCCGTCAAGGTTTTCTCGCGCAGACCTTGTGGAAGAGGATCGGTCGCAAAATGGGTTTGGCCATCGAGGACCAAGCCGCGGGGATCTTCGGTTTTGGAGCCATGCAACTGGCCGCGTGTATTCCGTATCGAATCGATCCAACGGGATTCATCGGCCCCTGCAAAGTTCCATGCCATCCAGGGCAGCGGCAACCCTTCGAGTGGGATTGGAGATGCATCTGTCAGTTGTTCCAAGGCTCGGCGATCCAATTGATCGGCTTCCTTCGTCAGTGCTTGGCGACGACCCGTCAACGCGTGTTCACGCTGTTGTTGCGTCGGCTGAACGATCTCACGCTCTCCGTGATCGACTCCTTGGATCGCAGCGGCCAATTGATAATACGACTCGGTCGAGATCGGATCGTATTTGTGCTCATGGCAACGAGCGCATTGGGCGGTCAATCCGAGGAAGGCTTGGCTCAAGGTCCCGATCTTTTCTTCGAGTTCGTCCTGCTTGGCAATCCGTTTCATCCGATCGCTCGATCCGACCACCGTATTGTGAACGCCCGACACGAGGAACGAAACCGCCGACAAGCCTGGCAGTGTGTCACCCTTCGTATCCGGATCGATGATATCTCCTGCGATCTGCATCCGTACGAAAGTGTCATACGGTAGATCTTCATGGAGGGCGTGAATCACCCAATCTCGATAGTGCCAACTATTGTGCCGAGGATAATTTCGCTCGAAGCCATCGCTCTCACCGTAGCGAACGACATCCAACCAGTGTCGCGCCCATCGTTCTCCATACGCTTTAGACGCCAGCAACCGCTCGACGATGGCGCGATAGTTCTGGTCGCTGGGATCGGCTTCGAACGCGATCACGTCTTCGTAGCTCGGGGGAAGCCCGATCAGATCGATATAGACTCGTCGGAGAAGTGATCGCGGAGAAGCTGGAGGATTAGGTTTTAGTCCCCGAGCTTGCAAACCCGACAGCACGTAGGCATCGATAGGGTTACGGACCCATGGATCGATTATCGGTGTTTCGGGGGATGGAATCGGAAGCGGTCGTAGCGCCCACCAGTCGTATCCAGCCCGATACTTGGAAGTGACTTTAAAACGATCGATGGGTGCTTCGGGTAATCGAGCCCCCGTTTGGATCCAAGTTCGAAGCAGCGTCTTTTCTTCGTCGGTCAATTTTCCTTTCGGGGGCATCTCACCGGACTCGATCACCGACCACAGAGTTCCATCGAGCGCATGGCTTGCTTCAAAAACTTGCCCAGAATCCGAACCCTTAGCCAACCCCGATCGCGAACTAAGATCGAGTCCGCCACGAGGTTCTCCGCCGCTATGGCATTCAAGGCACCGCCCCGCCAAAAGCGCTTGGATTGCAGGTTCCTCCCCTCGACAAGGGATAAAAGACCAGTGCCCGAAAATCAGAATGATTGCAAGCGTCCAGTCGAAACATTCCATTAGCAAAGACGATCGGAATCGAAACACGCGTTTCGTCCTTTCCGCAGGGACTAGGAGAGGCAGTCGATGGCGGGTCGACCGAGGAAGGTGGGATTCCCTCATTGTATCCCGACGGACCTTGCTACGCACCCTAGAATTCCCTTGATGAACTTGACCTACCAGATGTCCGTCGTTGATTTGCCGAATGGTTTTCCGCCAGGGTCACCACGACGCGCCGGCCCGTTACAATGAAGCGAGAATTTATTTGTTGGCCCAACTCACTCGATTCCCAAGGTTCTATGCATGCGCGAGGAAGCCAAAGACTATAGCCCGTTTGATGATGAAGCCGATGAAAACGAGCGAGGGCATGGTTTTTCCCAGGGTGCCACATCTTCCAAATGGTTCCGCTATTTCTTGATAGCAGCAGCAGTTTTTTTAACGCTGGCAATCGTTTCGTCGGTCGTATCGAACAACTCGGCGGGAAATCGGGATGTTGAAGACCTATCCTATTGGGCGAATCGCATCTTTATGGCGTTGATGCTCATTGCGTGTGGCGGTCTCTTGGTGGTAGTTCGCGGCCCTAAGATCATGGCTGCCCTGGAATCCAACTCAACTCCTGGTCGTCCTGTGCAATGGTCACCGTGGTTCAAGCTGTTTGTATTCAGCATCTGCAGTTTGGTAGCCTGCGTGCTATTCTTTGTCGTGCTCGCTGTTATGTTCCAGACGTATGGTTTGGCATTCGTGGCATTTGCAATACCGACGCTGATTGCAATGCTCATCACGGTGGCGGTCTTTTTTCAGCAAGAGGTTCGAGCCTATGCCATCGGTGTCGCCACCACGCTTGGTTTGGCCGTCGGGTTGTTCGCCAGCACATCGATGTATGGAATCTTTTGGAGTCCGTACGGAATGAACTACAGCAACTCAATATCCCAGATCAACTTTAATTTGCTGATTTTTTACCTGGCGGTGTTTGGGTTGGCGATGCTCAATGGGTTGCTCTGCGCTGCCATCGTGACCTTGAAACGTCGTTTCACCACGGAGAAAGCTCCCGTGGACAACAAGCCCTCTGAACCAATTCAGGCCACTGTACTGCCTCCACAACCTCCAACCAACTGACGTTTTTTTGGTTGCCAGATCGATCTCGAAATACGAAGATAATCACGTCAGCACAACGATTTGAGGTGAAAACCTACTACTCAACGAGCCGGGTTGCACCCGATGGTGATTGGTTTTGATTGGTGTTGTTGGGCAACCGGACGCTAATGCGTTTCGGCTGATGAGTTAGATGCATTGGCGGATGTGCTTCGCAGGGATTCACAACAGGGACTTCGCGTCGGCAATAGAACAATGAAGCGGAATATGTGGGTAAGAAGAGTATTTCACGGGGCGCTGTTGGCGTGCCTAGGCATAGGGCTGGGAAGCTGGGTGCACGCGCAAAAGACCGCTCGCAAACCTGAGCGTGCGACTCCCCCTAAATTCCAGGCGAACGAATTCTCCGGCGTCTTCTTTCCAGACCCTATCGCTCATCTGCAAGGCACTGCACCCTCCGCTGGAGAAATGGCTTCTAAAAGTAACGAGACTTCGAACGCGAGCAGTAGCGGCTCGGAAATGGAACCTGCGGCGGCTGGTAATGACGTTTGGAAACAGCTGATCAGCGGTCCCACCATCGAGGACTTGGTCAAGGAATCCAAAGCCCGAGTCGATGGAATGATTACAACTCCGGCCAAGTTTGCTGGGGGGGGCTATGCCGAAGCTCGCCGGGAGTTCACATTGCTCGGCTCCTTGATGGCCATCATCTCGCAATACCCGGACGACATCCGTTGGAAAACATCGGCTCCCTATGCGCGCTCCGTCTTTGCCCGGATGGCTGCCAATTGCAAGGTCGGGACGCAGCAGGTCTTCAACGAAGCCAAGCTGCGACAGCAAGACTTGAGCGAACTGCTTAAGGGCTCCAAACTCAACGGCAACGCCGAAGAAACGACCTGGGCAGATACCTCCGATCGTGGACCCGCCATGCAGATCCTCGAATGGTCCTTGCGTGAAAACCTAGCGCCGAACACCAACAGCGAAGACACGTTCAATAACAACTTGGAAGAAGTCACTAAGTATGCAGAACTCGTTGCCGCGTATGGTCAGATCCTCCAACAAGAAGGAATGACGGACTCCGATGACGAGACCTATGTGCAGTATGCAGGTGCCATGGTCACGGCCGCGAGAGATGTCTTGAAGGGGGTTCGGAGCAAAGATGCCGAGTCAGCCAGAACTGCGGTTGCGAGGATCGATCAATCTTGCAACAAATGCCATGAAACCTATCGATAGATCGCTTTAGATCGCCGACGAGAGACAGTTATGGGTATCCGGTTCCAATGCCATCTCTGCAATCACTCTTTGCATGTCAAGGATTTCCAGGCAGGCAAACGAGGCAAGTGCCCAAAGTGCGAAGGTTCGTTTCGCATCCCTCAAGGAAACTCAAGCGTTTCAACCTCGATCGACGAGTTATCGAAATCGGACTCAGCGATTGTCACTCCCGTTCGCAACCAACAACCAACCGTCCAGTCGGTTGCGACTCCGAAATCCAAACCAAAAAGCAAAGAATCTTCAGCCACGCTGGATTCCCAATCGAAGGCAGGAATCGTATCTAAGGGGGTACCAGCTGCAACCGAGGGTTCATCGGTTTCGCAGGTGAACGCGGCACCGTCGAAAGCCAAGCCACAGGCGTCTTCGTCAAAGGTTGCGCCGACCAAATCCGAGAACTCTCCGACTCAAAGGGAATCCATACCGAAAAGCACACCCATCCCATCTAGCCTCCTTCCATTTCCTGAGGCGCGTTGGTTTGTTCGTCCGCCGAATGGAGGTCAATATGGCCCAGCGACCACTCCTTTGCTGGTGGATTGGATCGCGGAACGACGTGTCACGCACGATTCGTATCTGTGGCGAGAGGGAACCGAGAATTGGCAACCAGCGATCGAAGTCGTGCCCGAAGCTTTTCTCGGATTATCGGCGTCGCCGAAGATCAGTTCCGATGTCTCCACCCAGCCTCTACCCGTCAACACGGTCATCGACGATTTGCTGGAAGTCAGTTCGCCAGGCAGTTTGGCAGCCAGCAAAGCCTCAGTCACATTGAAGCGGCGCAAGCAACAGACCCAGCAATGGATCGTTCTAGGATTGTTGGTTGTGATCGCACTCTCCTTGACCGGCGCCCTTTTCTACATTCTCTTTCGCAAGTAAACGACTCGCGGCAACGTCACCCGCTGAAAACCGTTTCGGCTTCTCTCTTCATGTGACGACCTCGATAGCCCGGATGATGTCGCAATGCCTCCTTCAAAGAAGTCCACCATTCGATCCGTGGCATCTGCCGGCGAAAGGGTTGCGATGGTGGGTGGTACAGCCATCCTGCCTGATCGATTGCTGGAGAACAGCTATGTCGAATCTCGAGCGGGCCGCATCGTGCGCGTCGCCGCAATTCCCAAACGCATTCCGCGCGATGTGGAAATCATCGACGCAACAGGTCGATTCGTAGCCCCAGGTTTCGTCGATATCCATGTCCATGGAGGTGCGGGCGCCGATTTCATGGACGGTACCAGCACGGCCGTCGCGACTGCTTGCCACGCACATCTCCAGCATGGCACGACCACGATTTACCCCACGACCACTACCGGGAGTGAATCTTCTATCCACGATATGATTTCGTCCGTTGCACAAGTCCGCAAGGCACACGATTCGCTTCTTCCTCATATCGAAGGTGTGCACCTGTACGGACCGTACTTTACTCCGGAGAAGTCCGGTTGCCATAAGAAGGAAGGGTGTCGAACACCGATGTTAGCGGAGTTCGAGGGCTACTTCCGAACGGGACTCATTAAGATCGCGACCTGTGCAGCCGAACTCGATGGGGCTAGCGACTTCTATCGCTATGCGAAACGCCGGCGCTGCCTCGTCACTTGCGGTCACTCGAATGCTTCGTGGACAGAAATGGCGGCAGCCCATCGGTTGGGTATGTCCCACGTGGATCATTTTTGGTGTGCGATGTCTTCCGTGACTTCGGTACGAAGTCGCTTGGGAACGCCGATGCAAGGGAGCATGCTCGAGTTCGTATTGGCCCATCCAACCATGAGCACCGAAGTTATCGCTGACGGTTTTCATCTGGCCCCCGAGCTGTTGCAATTCGCATGGCAAATGAAGGGGCCATCGATGCTGTGCCTGGTGAGCGATACGAGTCGCGCTATGGACATGCCCGAGGGAACCTACGCCTTCGGCCACCCCAGCGAAGAGATCTTTATCGTCAACAACGGACACGTCGGACTCAGTCCCAGCGGTGGATTGGCGAGTTCGGTGGTGCCCATCGAACACTGCGTACGGCATATGGCAAAGAACACCAAGATCCCATTGCACGATATCGTGCGCATGGCATCGCTCACCCCAGCCGAACGAACCGGTATCGATACGCTTGCGGGGAGCCTGCAAGTCGGCAAACGGTCGGATATCCTCATCCTATCGAAGAAACTCGACGTTCTGTCGGTCTTTCTCGGGGCTTGAACAGCACGCGTTTCGTAGCGCGCATCGCCAGACTTCGTTCAACAATCAGCCGAAACGCGTTAGCGTCCGGTTTCCCGGTGAATCAGAAAAACCGGGTGCTAACGCACTCCGGCTAATGGACCTTTGCGAGAAAGGATGGATCACGAAGCAATGGATGCGACTACTCTGTGAACAGCGTTAGCGACTGCGATGCCACGCGGGATCAAGATAACGCCGAGACATCCAACCTGCGACTGCCTCGGGCATCTTCGATCGCCATGGATGATTCACCCAATCCGCATGGCACCCCCAGCTCTCGGCCAAGCCCAGTTTCAGTTTCGATGGAAAGGACTCGCACTCCGCCAGAACGTCGCTGAGGTTGGCAACAAATTCATTGTGGGCGCGGCCTTCGCGATACTCGGGTTGCTTGGGAGGGGTCGCAAGATATCGGCTAATCCATTCCAACGGCATGTCGATCAAGAGCGTTCCATGGTACATCAGCCAATGGCGTTTCACCCGAAGCGAATTGCCGGAGATCTTGCGATCATGGACCGTCAAATCGCAAATGCCTTGGATAGCGATCGGCACATGCACATTGCAATTGGATAACGCACTCGCTAGTCCCGTGTGGACCCGTTCCATCACCAAGCGATGGGCTGCGTCCAGACTGCGGCACTCGGGCCGCGCGTCCAGGGAGAGCAGGACGCTATACATCCAACAGCCTGGTCCTGCCACGATGGTCGCTCCACCACTCATCCGACGCAAGACGGGAATGCCATCGGCCTCGCATCGATCGACATGGACCTCTTCCAATACGCGCGAGGATCGTCCTGCGATGACGCAGGGCTGGGGCATCTGCCAGACGCGCAGAACTTCGAGTCCCCCCCAATCGCTTGCATCGCTTGTTGACTCGGATGCAATCTCATCCGCTGTCTCGATCAAGGCTTCATCCCAAGCGAGGTTTTCGTGTGGCGTTGAAAAAGACTGGTCAAGAAAGTACATCAGGAGACGTTGATGATCGCTTTCAAGACGCCACTTTCTGGGCGTGTGAATTGATCGAAGTCGCGAACGACATGCTCAAAATCGGTCCGATGGGTGATCCATGGATCGGTTCGGATCGTACCTGCCTCGATCAGGCCGATGATGTACGGAAAGTCGGCTGGGAGTGCATTGCGCGATGCCAGAAGGCTGACTTCGGGTCGATGAAGCACCGGGTGCTTAAATGTGATCTCATCTTGTGTGATGCCGACGTAGACCAATGTCCCTGTCGGTGCGACGAACTGGAATGCGGCCGACATCGAATGACGATTGCCCGTGGCATCGATAACAACGCTATAGAGATCGCCGTTCGTCAATCGCCGGGCATCTTCCAATGGCTTGGATTGTTCCGGGCGAACCTCGATCATGTTGCGGATCCCGTAGTGCTGCTGCACGAAGGCTAAACGCGTCGGGTTCATGTCCATGACCGTGATCTCCGCCCCCGTCAACCGAACGAATTCCAGGGTCGCGATACCGATCGGTCCGGCACCAATGATCAGTACACGGTCGTCGGCAGAAGCGCGGCTGCGATGGTTGGCATGGCAACCGATGGCCAAGGTCTCCACGAGCGCCAATTGATCCATTGTGAGCGTCTTTGAAGGATGCAGTTTATCCGCGCGAATCAAGAATCGATCGCACAATCCGCCATCCATCATGACGCCGATGACTTTGAGTTGGGTGCAACAGTTTCCGGCACCTTTTCGGCATGCATAGCATTGGCCGCAATTCAAATAGGGTTCGACGCTACACGCATCCCCAGTGCGGATATGCGTCACACCGGGGCCGACTTCAAGCACTTCGACCCCCAGCTCATGCCCAGGAATCCTTGGGAATGCGAAGAATGGGAATTTGCCTAAGTAACAACTGATGTCGGTACCACAAACCCCCATCCGATGCGTCCGTACCAACGCCTGGCCGGGCCCAGGGGAACCCGGCTCCGCGATGTCGATGGGACGAAGGGTCTTGGGTTCTGAGATCTGAATGGCACGCATGAAAGTGTCGCCGACGAAGAGTAGGGCATGGAATAGTTCAGCCAATGGTTCTTCGATTCAGTATACGTAGACCTACATCCCCTTCGTAGGGTTGGCATCGTAAAAGAAGGAGCGATAAAGACGACTTCCGATGAATCGCGGTATTAGTTGTTCAAACAAGTATCATCCGCTCGTTCGATGGCGTGGATGCGGGCTCGGTTCTCCCCACCTTCCCTGCCCTGCACTGCTGGGTCTCGGAGGACGGCTATTCCCGGTTCGAACGAATCGTCGCCGACTCGGTTTCAGTTCGTCCTCATGGATTGCGGTGAGCTGACCGTCGACCGAGATAATGATCCATCCGTCCGGCAAATCATTTAACGCTTGTTTGAGCTCTTCGTCACTCATGAGATGCACATCGATCGACGTAAAGGACTGTGCAGGGCGAGACACATTCATAGCCGACGGGTCGGTGGACTCGCTCGATGGACCAACATTCCGAAAGCGGCCAAAAGTGAAATCAGTATCCGATGCCGTGCGTTCATATTGCAATCTCCCAAAGACAAGTTGGATCGACTGCATCATCCACGTTGCGAATGGGCAAATTTCGCGCGCGAGGAGGAAAATTCGCGGAAGAATGTCGGGGTAATTTGCCTTCTGTTTGACGCGAGCCAGAGAGGATCCCATGGAGGCAGGAGCCTCCGAGGCAGTGCATTCCATGGCAGGAGCCATGGAATGAGGTGCCACGCGTTGGGTTAACTGCTTAACTGGTTCCCAGGCTCCTGCCTGGGAACCCACTGCAACCGAGGCTCCGCCTCGCGTTTCGCTTCATTTGAAAATGCCGTGGTTCGGGAGGCAGGAACCTCCTGGCAGTGCGTTCCACGGCGGGAGCCATGGAACGAGAAGCGAGCCATGGAACGAGAAGCGAGCCATGGAACGAGGCCTTACGGGACTTTTTTATGTCCAATCAAAGGACATGAGTCCATGCTATTTCACTCGTCTTCGGTAGTGCGAATGCGACCACTCCGTGCGGTCGCGTCGGCGACTCGCGTTGCATCGATGGGAACGATCGCTTTCTTGGCCAAGGCGTTATTACCGGTAGGCGATCCCAGTTTCAAATCAGGTTTGCGAAGGATCGATGCGGACGAATCCCCGCCTTTCTTGGTGTCCAGTTTGTCCTTGTCCGTTGAAACGGGGGGAGCCTCTGGGGCACTCGGGGATGGCAATTCGCCCGATTCGGTCGGAAGGGCCGGTTTCTTCGATACGCGGGCATTTCCTGCAGCATCGGACGGCGATGCTTCATACGTTGGAATTAGGCTCGTTGCGGCCGAGGGTATTGCGATCGGTGCGGTGGCCGATGCGGTGACCACTGTCGATTCTTCGATCGCGTTGCCATACAAGTCGATCGGCACCCTTCGAGTCACCAAACGAGGAACAAGTTGAATCTCGGTAACCGGGACCGACCTAGTGATGCGCTGAGGAACTTGGACCTTTTGGACGACACGCTCCATTCGGGTTGTTTCCACCGGCACTTCTTGAGTGACCGTTTCCAATTTAAAAGTTTCCCGCTGCACGGTCACCGGTCGAACGACTTGTTCCGGCACATACTCGGTTCGTTCCTTCGCGACCCTTTGCGTGACAGGCTTTTGGACCGTTTGAGGTACCATCACTCTCTCTTGGACCGGAACCACTCTTTGGACCTGGACAGGAATTTGCTGCGACACGACTTGGTTCTCGAATCGAGTCGTGGTGATGGGGATTTGTTGCTGGACCATTTCGCTCTGCATGCGTGTGGTGGTCACGGGCACTTGCTGTTGAACAATCTCCGATTGCATCTTCTGCACAGTCATGGGGACTTGCTGATTCACAAACTCGGTTTGCATTTTGGTCGATGTGATGGGGACTTGCACCGTATTTGTTTGTGGCACGAAACCTGTCTGGGGCACAGCGACTTGCTGAAAGTGCGGTTGGTACTGCACCGCCGTAAAGGTCTGCCCAGGTGCCTGGGTTGGGACCCAGTTCAATCCTGCCCTTTGATACACAGGTTGTCCCGTCGCGGGATTGATCCCTGTCTGAGGCTGCGTCCACCTCAACCGAAAACGCGTATCCCCTGGTTGAACAAAGTTCTGGGCCACAAAGCCACCGTTGTCGACAACTGCGGGTTGGAACGTCGTGACTGGCATGAAGGAGGTGAACGATTGGTTCTGCATGACCGTTTCTGTAACCGGTCGTTGCACAGCCACTGTTTGCGACTGCATGACGGTTTCCGTCACAGGGCGTTGTACCGTGATCTGCTGATTATGCATCGTGGTCTCAGTCACTGGCCGCTGAACCATGAAATTTTGAACCTGGATCTGGGTTTCAGTGATAGGTTTCTGGACCGTCGTGAATTGGGTTTGAAACTGAGTCTCAGTGACTTGCTTGAACGTGGTCACGGTTTGTTCGACTTGGGAAGTCTCAGTGACCATTGTGGTCTCATCCACGTAATCAACCTTGGTCACAGGTTTGTAGACGGTATAGGTTTGGTTGACGGTCGATGTTTCAATGACCGGGCGCTTGACAGTAACCTCACGCTTCTCCAACCTTCGCTCGGTGACCGGTCGATAGCTGATGAGTTCTTTCTCGACGAAGATATCTTCGAACTCGATTTTGTTCCGGGTCACGGGGACTTGTTCGTATACGGTTTCGGTTTGTAGCCGATAGGTCGCAACCGTACCGCAGGGAGTGCAGTCCTGGGCTTGGGTCCATGAAGCTGGGAATGCACCTGCGGACAGGATCAAACCACTTGCATGCATAGCGAGAAGGAAGGCGTGACGCTGCTTGGCTCGATGGGTCATAGTAGGGAAACAGCCGAGTCGATCTGGAACTTTAGAAAATCTGAAAACGTTCAACTCTATTTTTGTCGATGGTTCGCTCAGTATCAAATAAGAATTGCGTTCCGATTGGGAAAAAAGTGGTGCAACTTCTTGCTCAGCCGTTCTTTAAGAAATTTTTCCTTTTTTTGGCCTGCGGGAAAGCATGTCTAATGAGCCAAATCTCCCAAACGGAATAAACCCCACGATCGCTTTATCCTGCCACTCGCAAACATCCCAACCCTCTCACACGCCCCAATTCGCCTAATCTACACTGTGCGATTGGAAACTGTGCGATTCGAGGGGCCCTCGGGAAAAACCAATCGTTGCTCCCAAGCGTTCGTGACAACCGAATAAAAACCCATTGGCAGCTGCGATGGACATCAACCCTGTAGTATGCACCTTCCTGGCCCATGCAAGACGATTGCACACTCACGAACCATCCATCACGAACGCGAACGCAAACGAGAACAGTACCTACTACGATGGACCGTATGAATGAATTCGATGATGTCGGGATCTTGGTTGTCGGCCACGGTACTCGAAAAGCCGCAGGCGCCGACCAACTGCGTCAACTGGTCCAATGGATGCGCGAAGAACAACCTGGCTGGCGATTCTATGAGTCCTTTTTAGAACTAGCCGAGCCCTCGATCGAACAGGCTGTAGCTGTGGCTGCAAACGATGGAATGCGATGCTTGGTCATCGTTCCGATACTGCTGTTTGAGGCAGGGCATGCCAAGTCCGATATTCCAAACGCAGTCGCCGCAGCAACCGATAGTCACGGTTTAAAAATCCTCGCGCAGACACCCAGTCTCGGGATATTGCCCGATGTTCTCGAATTATCCAATCATCGCTTTGAAGAAATCGCGACGCATGGAAAAACAATCGGTTGCCCGGAAGGACACTGCAGCCGCGTGCGATGCGATCAAGGGTGCTATTTGATCGGAAGAGATTTGGGGCGGATCGGTTTAGCCATGATCGGACGAGGGACGAGCGATATCGATGCGCTAAACCAGATGCGCCGACTTACGGAGCTATGTGTGGGATCGCGATCCGTTGTCTGGTATGGCACGGGGTTCTTTGCTGGTGGAACTCCAACCGTCGATGGGCTGTTGGATGAGGCCTCTCAAGCCGTCAGCTTAGATGGTCCATGCCAGACGATCCTGGTTCAACCCCACTTGCTCTTTGAAGGAGAATTGATGGATCAATTGAGAGCGAAGCTATTAGATCGGATCACGCGTTACCCGGACGGGCAGTGGCTGTTGGCCCGAAGCCTTGGTGCCGATCGCGGTCTTGCGAAAGTGTTTATCGATTTGGTGAATGCAGCAACCGGTTAAAGAAACGTTTTGAGAGTCAGCCAGTCGACTACTTCCAGGTTAGCCCCTCGTGCAGCCGATTCAGATTTTCACAACCGTTCGCATGTACGACAACCATATCCTCGATTCGAACACCCCCGATGGCTTTGCAGTACAGCCCGGGTTCGATCGTAACCACGTCCCCGACCAACAATTCGGGACCTCCGGCGGCCAGCAACGGTGGTTCATGAACTTCTAATCCCAAGCCGTGCCCTGTCCCGTGCGTCATGCTCGTCCGATGATCGGGCGCATCCGGTCCAGGCAATCCCATGTGATATCCGGCGCTCAACATCGCAGCGATCGTCGCGTCGTGAACTTGCTCTCCCGTCACGCCCGCGCGCACTGCCTTCGTCGCAGCCAACTTGGCCGAAGCGACAGCCGCATGCATGCGAGCCACTTCCTCCGGAATCTCGCCATGCACGACCGTTCGGGTGCAATCGCCGTTGTACAAGGTCTTTTTGTCCCGAGGAAAAATATCCACAATCACCGGTTCGCTGGTTCGCAAAACTCCGTGCCCATGATCGTGGCAATCGGCGCCCACCGGTCCCCCCGCAACAATCGCACCTGGATTGGAACACTCCCGCTGCAGCAACCAAATATCGATCAACGTGCGAACGCGCTCGCTGGTCAAGGGAGACCCTTCATGATGCAAAATCCCTTGGGCGTCGACCGAAGCCTGAGCGATGGTCGCGCATGCCATCTCCATCACTTCCTCGGTGATCTTTTGCGCATGCCGAATGAATTCGATCTCTTGATCGTCTTTGCGACGTCGTTCCAGCACACCCCACTGCGTATCGCACTCGGTGTCGATTCCAACCCGCTTGAGCATCTCGGCATAGATCATGGGAAGAGATCGATCGACGATCACCCGTTTGAAGCCGGCTCTCGTCAAAAACTCTGCGGCTGACTGTGCCGTTGCGGTTTCTCGATCCCCAGATAGCCCCCCTGCCGGAGCAAATTCCGCAGGGCAAGCGACTGCATCGGCCTGGGAATTCAATTTGGCTCGTTCCATCTCAATGTCGCGGCAGATCAAGGTCGACTTCCAACGGCCATTGGATTCTGGGACCTCGATGTAGACGACAGGATCCCCGACGAGAAAACGGATGGACCTATAAAGTCCCGCGTTCAGCGTGGGGATACCGGCCATCATGCGTGGATCATTCATCACTTGCACTCATTCGTGGGTTGAAATTTCAAAGCAACACATTGCCATGTTTCTTCAGCGGCGGAACACGATTGTAAACCAAAGTGCTGCGATCGAATTGGGGGCTCATCCAACACCGATCGCGAAGGCGGTCGCGTATGCACGACAATGCGAAATCGAAATCTGGATTTCTCGAATCCCTCGCTCGGATGCGATTTCGGCCGCACGATTGGCCAGCGCGATCACGGGAGCTCCGGAAGGTCGATTGACAACCTCCACATCGGTCCATTGAATTCCCTTTGCCCATCCGGTCCCCAAAACTTTGAGTACGGCTTCTTTCGCAGCCCAACGTCCTGCATAGTGCTGGTCTGCGGCGCGTCGAGGCGAGCAATACGCGATCTCGCCAATCGTAAAGACTCGATTCAAGAAGACTTCACCGTGCTTTTCGCGCATTTGGGCGATTCGCTCCACTTGAATAATGTCGGTCCCGATCCCGAGAATATTGGAGGTACGTGGAAATTGGTTCATGAAAGGTTGGTGCAATGAATCATGGCTCGCGCCGGATTCATCCTGCTGCATGGAACGGAAGTGAGTTGCGATTGCATGATAGATCAGGTTCGATCAGACGTCACCTCGGACACTTTGCAATCCAGCCGGCAACATCGCCAATAGCTGCCGCTGCGAAATAATCCGAATGGGTTGCCCATCCTTTTGCCTAGATTCCATGTCCTGAATCTTCTTGCGATCCAATAAGGATTGGAGCGCTTCGGCCACTTTTCCTGTGGCTTCCAAAGCAGAATCCTCCATAGGATCGGCTTGGCTCCCTTGGATCAAGTATTGTGTTTGAAGATTTGCCGAGGCTTGCACCGTCGCACCGAGATTCGAAAGAAATCCAATCGAATCCTCGCGATCTAATCCCAACAAGGTCCCCAACAGCACGACACGTTTGCCAGCAAGCGGCTTTTCTATTCCGCAATGTCCGAGGATCTCGTCCGCGATGCGCCGCCCCTTGCGAACGAGCTCATTCTGCAACGGGAGACCATCGACCCGAAACCGTCGCTGTTCGTATCTGGGCTGAGGTTCGGCCACGACTTCCAAACGGGAACGACGAACGGTCCTCGGCTGTCGGATGCGATCGGTCCAAATGCGGCCCCGGACCAACCCCAACCGTTCTTCCAATGCATCCAAATCATCGACGCCTACCTGCTCAGCAGCCGACATGAGGATGGTGGCTGCAGCCCGTGCATCCTCGAGCGCATCATGATGTCGGAAGCGGATCGACAGGTGTTCCGCCATCGCTGCCAACGCATGCGACGGCAAACCAGGCCATCCCCGTTTCGCGATCAACCGGGTGCATTGCAGGTCGATGGGCTGCAAGGCGATATCGTAGAGGCAACACGTGGAGCTCAGCACTCGGGCATCGAAGCCTGCGTTATGGGCGATGACAACGGTTCCATCGAGAACGTCCCACACCTCGCTCCAAAGGCTATCCCAGGTTGGGCTATCCATCACATCCCGTGCGGTTAGTCCGTGAACCTGGGTACATCTCGGCGAGAAATAGAGCCGTTGGGGACGGATCAGCCACTGATGCTCACTGACAATACGCCATGGCTCTACCACCACAATGCCCAATTGACATGCGGAACCCGGTTGGTGATTGGCGGTTTCAAAGTCGAGGACAGCCATGCGGATCATCGAACTGCCCTCGCGGTCGATCTAGGAAGATGCAGCAGAACCGTGAATCGATTCCGACTGGAAATGACATGCCGGAAACAGCTTCGTCAACCGATCGGGACTCGGCTTCCCGGCATACTCGGAGATCTCGTAGGCCTCCACCAATTGCGGACGGATTCCCCAAGCCTCATTCCAAAAGCGATCGATTCGAGGAGACGTCCTGCCAAGATACCAATCACTCAACCAACGACGAAGGGCAGTCTTGCTTTGCAATGCATCCAACCCATGAAGGTCAGGCAGAGAATCTTGAATCCGTTCGATCCAGGGCATCCATTCAAAGAATTGTGATTCGTGACATGCCAACATATCGATGACGCGATCAAGATGAGGGGTGGCATCCAGCACCGCATCCGATCGAAATGGGACGGGTCTCGTAAAGAGGTCCGTCATATAGGCCACGACCGGTTCCCGCTGAGGCGTTGGATGACCTGGCGCAATCTTTGGGACCATGACCATGTAGGACGCATCCTGAACGGCTTGTCCGACAGCCCGATGATCGGGATGGTAGTCAAAGGGGCGATGGGTCAGGACCAAGTCGGGAGAGAAGGACCGAATCTCCCGAATAATGGCTTCTCGAACTTCCAGAGTGGGCTGCAAGTAACCGTCTGCAAAGTCCCAGGTGACATATTCGGAATCGAGCACTGCGCCTGCTGCAGCGGCCTCTCGACGTCGCCGAGAGACAAGTTGATCGGACGGCATTGTGTGATGCCCAGACTGTCCGTTGGTCACGCTGATCATGCGGAGCACCGAACCTCGATCATGATGCTCGGCGAGCAATCCACCGGCAAAGAATTCCGTGTCGTCAGGATGCGCACCCAGCACTAGGACGCGCAATCTTGGTTCGTTATCGCTTATAGCCATCGCATCCGCCGCGCCCACTCAGCACATCGAGCGGGCGGCTAATCCTTTCCGTGGAGAACGAGTCATAGCAACCAGTCATCGGCATCGCCATCGATGCACGCCTCGTGCATGGTCACCGTCGAGCCGACCAGCGTTTGCTCATCGGCGTTTGCTCATCGGATCGGCATCTCCACACGATACCAAAAAGGATGCTGTCTGTCCCCCCGCAATCGGACATCTTCGAGTATCACCGACGTGCTCGGTGTCACATCGAGCTTCTTCGTATTGCCCTTGGTTTCGATCGAGACTCGCCGATTAAAATCGACCATATCGGGGTTGAGCCAGATCGAATACGACTTGGCGGGTACCTTCAAAAGTCGCACTGCATTGTTTTCTTTGTTGATCGAGCCTTCGATTTCATACTCATCCCATTTGTCGGGTGGGAACAAAGGATTGACTAACTTTTCCGAGAATAGGTTTTCCGTTTCAAACCACCAAAAGAAACGATCTCCGGCACGGCTGGTAACGACTTTGAATTTATCCGGATTGAAATTTCTGCGCCGCGTAGGAACTTCGATCCACTCCATGATGCGAGGCAATTCCTCCTGGAAATGGTCGTGCCCTCGGCCTTGATAAAGGGTCACCATGGTATCGATGTTCTTTTCCCCCAGCATGTTGTCCCATGTCTGCCCATTCAACAGTATCGGGTTCTCACCATCGAATCTTCCATTCACGAAGTACGTTGGAACATAGCGCGCATTCGGCCAATACTGCACGATGTACTTCTTTGAGATTGCACCGATCATGATGGCGCCGGCCCAGAGATCGGGATGGGCGAAAGCGAGATCCCAGGCTGCATCCGCGCCCATAAAATGTCCAGCGACAAAGACACGGTCGGTATCGATACTAAACCGTCGCATCGCATCGCGCAATGGTGCCAAAATCAAGGCTTGTTCATTCTCCGTGTAGTTGTAAACGGGTTGTTTCGCTTCGTTCCACTCGGGAGCCACGACGATACAACCGTGCCGTGCTGCTTCTCCATAGCATTTGAGTTGGGGATTGCTGCGATCCAAAGAAACCCACCAATCGAGTGCATCGTAAAACGGGATTTCTTCGCTGGCCAAAGCCAGAATGCATGGGTAACGACGATAGGGGTTGTAATCTGCGGGCAACTGCACCATGTAACGAACGGTGCGGCCGCGAAGGGCTCCTCCGAGTGGGACCTCTAGCAAGTACCGCCCAGGGACGGGTTGCTCCACGACTTCGGTCGCTTCGCTGGAGGGTGACACTTTCACTGTCACTAACTGGTTCGCCCCGGTTTCCAACGGGGGAGCCATGTTCTTCAGAATCTCCGACACGTAGCGAGGAGTCCCCGATTCCAACTTGCTGATGTCATTGAGCCATTGATCATTGCGTCGCTGCGCACCCAGGTACTTTTGAATCAAACCTCGGGCAATGTATCCGGATCGAACAATGGACAAGTTCTGTTCTGCCAGCCCCGCGCCGTAGAGCCATCCGCTCAGTCCCAACGCGGCCCGCTGATCATCGCTCAGCGTCTTGTCGCTGCGCAATCGAACATAGTCGGCAAAACGTCCACGTGTATCCGTATTCAAATACTTGGCAATGTCATCGATGACGGGCGTAAGTTCATTGCGTGTATTCGCATCCGCAATCTTGGAGATGTCTTCGCGCAACCAACTCAGGATCTGATCGCATTCCTTCGCGCTGTTGGTGATCTCTTCCAACCGACGATCGATCTTCAATTTCGTTTCGATCGACACTGTAGTCGCGTCGAAACTTCGCAACATCTGCTCAGCGATCGTATGCTGGCCAGCATTCTGTGCGAGCACAACGGCGTCGAACATTTGGTCGGCGAGAAGTTGGTCCAGGCGTTTGAGTTCGACCCGACTGGTCTCCTCCAACTCAGGAAATCGCGTAATCGCACGGACCAACATGTCGCGGGCTTCGATATACCGGCGCGCGCCCATGTAGACGCTCACAATGTCGAGCCAATCCTGGGCTTGGTTGGAATCGGCATTGCGCATGAGAATGTCCTGCAATTGCCGAGGAGGAATCGCTGACATGGCAACTCGCATATCCCAAGTGATCGAGGTCTGAGGGGTCTGCCCCTTCAATCCCTGGATACGGACATAATTGGGGGAGATTTCCGTAATCCCTTGCACCACCTGCTTTTTGGGTGATTGAAACATGTAGATCCGCCGTCCGAAGGGATTGAACGGTGTTGCGGAATACGCACTACCCAATCCCCCTTGAATTTCCGCATCGTTTTTGCATACCTCATCGCGGTTGGCTCGCAACGTGATCTTGAAGGGAGCCGGTGTTTCCACGGGTGGACGGTCAGTCCTTTTGAAACCGACGTAGGTCCAACGCAAGCCATCATCAATCTCGTAAATCCGCGCGGCACTCGGCGCTTCGTTACTTCCCGCCGAGCCACGGACATCTAATTTAGAAATCCCGTACAATTGCCCCGGTCCGACGGCGAACCCGTTATCCAGAATGAGGGTTTGCTGTTGGGAAAACGACGATGCCGTTTGGAAGAGTAACCAAAACAGCACGGGCAACACACGCCCTAGAGCCGGGCGGGCGGCTTCAACGCGAAACGATTCGGTCCAGAAACGGCGGACAATTCCATTAGGTTTTTTCAAAATGGCCCCTCGCTGAATCGTCAAGTGATTGTTTTCACTAGGGATGCAGAATCCTCTGCGTGTCTGGGAAGCATACGGGCCACCGGGTGAAAGAGGATTATCGACGCGATGGTTTCAAGCCATTCCGAACAACCGAACCTCTCCCACGATCGTCTTCCCTTACTTTTTCGTACTCGTACTCGTACAGAGCGATAGCGGTACTCGGACTCGATGCGGTATCTTCGAGTACGAGTACGAGTACCATTTCATTGAGTACGAGTAGGAGAAAAAACCCAAAACGCGCAACTTCAAAACTAGCGCCTTAGGCTCACCAACGGCTGTTCTCGGCTAGCGCCTCAGGCTCACTTATGTCGACTGATTCCCTGTTGACTGACGCCGTCCTATCGACCACCAAAATACTTCTTCAGGGTTTCGGAGGCTGCATCCTTGGTGTTCTTTGTCGTGGGTCCTTGAGCCACCTTGGGAAGCTTCATCGGGGGCTTCTTGTCGGGTCGCTTCGACTTGCCAGTTTCCGAATCGGAATCTTTCTCGGAGTCGGAGTCGGAGATGCTCGACGGTTCTTCCGCGATGATCGGATCCGCATCCAAACGGGCTGTTTCGTCGATATTGATCTGGCGAGTTTCTGGCTCGCTCATCGTCATGCGACGATCGATTTGGTCTGCTTCGAGCAACCATGAACTGATATCAAAGCTATCGCGCGAATCGGAAGTCTTCTGCTCTGCCAAGCGATCCGCGGCTTCTTTGACGGTGCTCACCTCGGACTTCTTCGCATTCGCGATACCGACCTCGATGGTGATTTCAAACTCGAGCTGCCCAACGCGGATTCGGTCACCCGACTTGAGAATCTTCGCCTTGTCCGCCGACAACTGCTTTTCGTTGATGAAGGTACCGTTGCGACTCTTGAGATCGACCAACAGCAAACGCCCTTCTTTTTGGACCAGTGCGCAATGCCTGCGACTGACCGATTCGCTCTTGGGACGCAGTTGGCAATCATCACCCCGTCCGATCAAGAACTTTTCGTCCTTGATGGGGATCTCCTTGCCCGCGTGGTTACCCGAAAGAACTTTGAGCGAAATCTGCATATCAATTCCCTCTTCGTCAAAAACAACTGTCCTGGAGAGCTGTTGTTATTGCGACGAATGCACAAAAGCCACTCTGAAAACTTAATTGCGAACCCAATGGATTCTTTTGGAGAGCGAATCGGGCGTTCGTTCTCACGTAAATCTTATACCAAGGGTCAACTGCCCTGCGAGCAGCCGCGGACGAGATGCTTGGTAGCAAGTATCGTTCCATCCCAATCGGCAAGACTTTCGGAAGAGCCCTATTTAAATAGTAGCTCATCAGAAAAATCTTTCAATTCCCAATCTTCTTGTGAATTTATCACGTGGAAGGGTGGTTCGCTTGGATCCCCTCCATCAGTCTTTGGACTAGCCAAGTACCCCATGAAACGACGCTCGGATCGGACTCCGAAAAGGCGACCGAAGGCACCGCTTCTTCGGGCATGGCAACAACCGGGAAAATATTACCGTCAACAAGATCTTCCAAGCCGCGAAGGCTCGGGAACCGGGCGGATGCCGAAAGCAATAGACTCCCATGCTGCAGTAATCCGTATCGGTTGCGGCGCTGGGCACTCCCTAGAACTTTATTCTCTCCGACCAATAAATCAACCGGAGTCCGTCTTTGAAAACACAAGAAGGGCTCTTTGACGTCTCCGCCCGAATCCAATCGGTGTGCGCACGAACATTGCTCGGAGAGCGCTGCAGATATCCCTAACCGTTGCAATCCATCCCGAACCGCGAGGTGAACGGATCGGTACAGACGATCATTATGCCCCTTGCCTTCCGATCGCTCTCCCCCCAAACGATTTGGCAGAACCATGCAGTAAGTCCATTCGCGATCATGAAGGATGGCGCCGCCACCCGTCTTGCGACGCACCCATGGCAAACTGCGTAAGGCCTCAAGATTGCCTGAACGCTTGATTACGGCATCCTTATCCAAGTCGTCGATCGACTGGAAATGCCCTAATGACAACGTCGGCTGTTGCCATCGATACAATCGCACCAGGATCCTCGGATCATGTTCGGCTTGTTCGAGCAACGCCTCATCCAGCCGCATATTCTCTTCACCCGATCGAGGAGGATCGATCCGGAAGGAGATATCTAGAGACGGTAGCAAATCGCTTTTCATTCGCGGTCTCGCTCCTTTGGATCAACACCCTCGACGAGAATCCACTGCAGTTCAGCCGTTTTGCGACAACAACTTTTGGTAGGCGCTGTAATCGAGCAGTTTGGTCAATTCGGTTGGATCGCTCATTTTGATTCGAATGATCCAGCCTTGATCATACGGGTCGCTGTTCAACGATTCCAAGCGATCCACCAATTCCGTGTTGACGTCGACAATCTCGCCACTGACGGGACTGTACATCGGGCTAACCGCTTTCACACTCTCGACTTCGCCGAACTCATCCCCCGCGCTGATCGTTTGCCCGAGCAATGGCAGCGCCATGAAGACGAGGTCATTCAATTCAGCGACAGCGAACGCGGAGATACCAATTGTGGCGATGCCACCAGAGTCTGCCGGCGCGTACGCCCATTCATGCGATTTGCAATACCTTAAGTCTTCGGGTCGTATGGTCATCGGATCCTCGTGATGATTCAAATAAAGTGGATGGAGTCTGCAAGTCCGTGAGGAAAACGCCGTGCTACGGACGTTTGTAAAAAGGCAAATCAACAATCGTAGCGGCAGCCCGCGAGCCTCGGATATCGACCTCGATCTGCGAGCCTGTGCGAGCCAGATCGCTATGGATGTATGCCATCGAAATGGGTCGCCCCAAAGTTGGGGAAAATGTACCGCTCGTAACGACCCCAATCTCCCGTTGATCGTGATCAAAGCACTTCGATTCCTCGCGGGCAGCGCGGCGGCCTTCGATGCTGAGTCCGACGCGCTTCACGGGCAAAGATTCCTTGGCCCTGTTCGCTAGGAATGAGCTTCCAATAAACTGTCGATCCTTTAGGCTGCATGCGAAACTGAGCCCCGCCGTATAGGGATCGATCTGTTCACTTAGTTCATGCCCGTACAAAGGCATGCCTGCTTCCAATCGCAAAGTGTCTCGTGCCCCCAATCCGACTGGCTGGGCTCCCGCGTCTCGACCCGACAACAGGATGTTCTCCCAAACGCGCGGGGCGTCTTCGGCTCGAACGATCAATTCGAAACCATCCTCGCCGGTATAGCCTGTGCGCGAAACAATGCACGGCTTGGACATCTGCTCCGTCACCTTGGCTTTGTAATAACCCAACTGAAGAGACGACGCCGGAAGCAATTTCTGACACGCCTCGACAGCCTTAGGACCTTGTACTGCGATCATGGCGGTCGCTGCGGTCACGTCGTGAAACTCGACATCGGGAAAATCGGCTAGATGAGGCTGCAACCAGCTTACGATCTTGTCTTTGTTGCTGGCGTTGACGACCAAGAGGAAATAGATCTTGCTGCTTGGACTCTCGAGGCAACTGACCAACACGTCGTCGAGAATTCCCCCCTCTTCGTTACATACCAACGAATACCGCACTTGCCCCGGCTGCATGTCCAGCACTCTGCGGGTCAGAAGATGGTCAAGCAATTGATCCGCGCGAGGACCATCGAACCTCAGTCTCCCCATGTGGGAGATATCAAACAATCCAAGGGCCGTCCGAGTCGCGGTGTGCTCCGCTACGATTCCCTTGTATTGAATGGGCATTTCATAGCCCGCAAAGGGAGCCATCCTGGCCCCATTCTCAATATGCCAGTCGTACAAGGGTGTCTTTAACGCAGGTGTATTCATGAATGATTTTCGAAGATCGGCGGACGTTACCAGCACAAGCCCCAAGGATTGTCCTTCCCTGATCGGCCTCGGTTTTAAAGCTCCCTACTATAGCCGCCTGGCGAATCCCCGAGAACTCTTCTTGACTCGCAAATTGCCCAACCTCTATAAGTTGCCATCATCATGAAACTGGCCATTATGCTTCCCAACTGGGTCGGCGATGCCTGTATGGCTACCCCTGCCCTACGCTCCCTTCATAACGAACAGCCGAATTTGAAGGAATTCTGCTGGATCGGTCGTCCCGCGCCTTTGATGGTTCTTCAAGGTTTGGACTGGGCTACCTCGACCATTTGCTACAAACCGAGATCAAAGCAACCATCGATGCTCAACCGTCGCAAACTAGTCGCGGAAATGCGAAAACGGCGATTCGATGCGATTCTGCTCTTCACCAATAGCTTGTCGACAGCGTTCATCGCTCGACTCGCAGGTATTCCACGCCGAATCGGCTTCGCCCGCGACGGTAGATCGTGGCTTCTTACGGATCCCGTCCCCACGTCCAATGGACTTTTCAACGCGTATCGCGACCCCTGTATTGTGAACTATCTCCGTCTGGCGAATCACCTGGGATGCACCAGCCAGGATCGTTCGACCCATTTGGTGACGACAGAAGACGATCGCGACCTTGCATCCAAGCTCTGGCAGGAACTCGATTTTCATCCTTCCCGCCCCACGGTCTTGCTCAACGCCGGTGCGGCAACCGCCGAAACCAAACGCTGGCCTATGCATCACGCCGCCGCTGCAGCCCGTACCCTCGCTCAACAACACGGGTTCCAAGTTCTCATCCACTGCGGACCTGCAGAAAAAGAAATGGCCAACAACATCGAGTCGCATGCCCAACACCCTTCGGTTCGCAGCATGGGACACTGGAAGGATTTGCCTCTCGGTTTGAGCAAGGGAGTCATCGAACGCTCGCAACTAGTCATCTCGACCGATAGCGGCCCAAGGCACATTGCGATTGCATTGAACAAGCCGGTGGTGTCGATCTTTGGTTCGATCGACCCGAGCATGACACGCTCGTTCAACCTGCCCGAGTCGATCGTATCGATGGGACTACCGTGCCAACCCTGCGGCAAATACAAATGCCCTCTCAAACACACCCGTTGTATGAACGACCTTGATGCCCCACGCGTGGTTCGAGCTACCCTCCAAGCATTCGACGCCCTGCAGCGTCAAGCAGGCTAGCGCCGTCTGAAGTTGCGATGATCGAGTGTCGCGGCATCTCGATCTATGTTTTCCATGGTTTTTTCGTGCTCGTGCTCCTGCTCGTAATCGTGCTTGAAGAAGGCCGTTCGATTACGAGCACGAGCACCATCCGCCTCGGCGGATTGAGCACGAGCAGGAGAGAAGGCCTAACTAGCGCAACATCGAATGGTGAAAGCCGGGAGGCATGTCAGCCGTCGCATCCCCGTCCATCCATTGCTTATGCAGCTGGCTTGCTGGGGCATCGCTTCCGACACTCTTCGAGCATGGCGATGATTTGTTCGACCGACAATTGCTCGGCTCTCAAACTTGGCGACAGCTGGAGCGTTGCAAGTATGTCATCGACTTGACTCTTATCGAGATCGTCCTGCAAGGCCGTGGCCAATTGGCTCCGTAGATATTTCCGCCGATGAAAGAAGAGGGCCCGAACTTTTGTGTGAAAGAACTCGCTGTCCTGAATCCGTGCGCGCTTGGCTGGATTCATCTGGATCTTCAAAATGGCTGAGTCCACCTTGGGCTGCGGCCAAAACACGGTGGGAGGCAAGATGCGCAGGATCTCGCAATCGCATTGAGACTGCATCCAAATCGTCAATGCGGAATAGTCCTTGCACGAAGGATCAGCCGTGATGCGATCCCCCAATTCCTTTTGGATCGTCACCACCATCCGCTCGACGACCGGTTCCACTGTTAACAAGTTGCTGATGATCGGCGTGGCGACGTTGTACGGCAGGTTCGCGACAAGCTTAAACCGCGAATTGGGGATCTTGCTCTGCGCTTCCCGAACGGCATCCAAGAGTTCCTGTCGCAAATGATTCTTGTTTCGAAGCGCGTCGCATGCCAGGAACTGCACATTCGAGAACGCCTTGAGTTCCCTTTCTGCCAGCGATTGCAAATCGCGGTCCACCTCCACCGTGATGACCGCCCCCGCTTTGGCAGCCATCGTCTTGGTCAGTGAACCCAATCCTGTTCCGACCTCAAGAACCACATCGCGAGCATCCAACTCGGCCCCATCGACCAGAATGTTGAGCAGGTTGAGATCGACGAGAAAATTCTGTCCGTACTTGGTCTTGGGTTGAAGCCCAGCACGTTGAAGAGTTTTAGCGAGAAAGGATAAGGTCTGTCGTTCGCTCATGCCCAACCACTACGGTTTGATCTCAAAGATACCTTCAACTTCCACGGCCATGCCACCCGGAAGCGAGTTGGTACCCAACGCGCTCCGAACACCGATCCCAAGATCATTACCCCACAAGTCCACAAAAACCTGGCTGCAACCGTTGATGACCGCCGGGCTTTGACCGAACTCATCCGTGCATCGGACCAAACCTAACAACTTGACGACGCGAACGACCCGGTCGAGGCTTCCCAAATTGGCTTTCAACGAGGCCAACATCGCGAGCGCCGTTTGCTTGGCGGCCGCTTGTCCCCCGGCGACATCGAGATCTGCACCCACCCGACCGAGGATAATCGTTCCATCGCTCTGTAGAGGTCCGTGCCCAGAAACATAGGCCAGCGTTCCGACAATCAATACCGGCTTGTAAAGGCCGACCGGTTTGGGAGCCGGTGGCAATTGCAGTCCGAGCGACGCAAGTTTCTGATCGATCGATGACATTCAATCAACCCTAATGGCAGGAAGGAAAGACGTGGGGCAGCATACATCCATCGCCCAGCATAGTTCAAATCGCTCCATCCCTCTAGGCTTGATCCGGATTTCAATCCGTGGAGGTTGTCGGATCGATTCTCTTTCTGCGGGATTCAAATTGCATCCACGCCGGCCATTCTCTTCCGAAACTCTCCTTCATCGATGGCGTTGGTCAAGAATTGATACGCCAGTACATACCGCTGGATTCGGTCCGAGTCTTCCCCTTCATGCTCCACGCGATAGGGGACGCGATGGATGGCGTAGTTATCTCGCAAGTCGGCTAATTTTACTTCTCGGGCCAACGCATTACCGGAGAGGCGAACGATGTATTCTGAGTAGTTCATCTCGTTGGGTTTGGTCAACCCTTCAATCGCGTCAATCACTTCCAGCGAGAGTCCAGACTCCCTCAATTCCGCCAAAGTTGCCGGTGTGTCCTCCAGCAAATCATGCAGCAACCCGACTTGTTTGGCCGCGGGAGTCGCACCCGACATCATGACTCGAAGGAGATGGAGCAAGTAGGCTTCACCCTCTTTATCGCGCTGGCCCGTGTGGTAGCGAACAGCCAACCGCAATGCCGTTTCAAGATCCCTTTGCGCCGATTCCCGGTCGGAAGTCATACTCTTGCCGTATTTTGAAAAAGTACGATGTCTTTTCGAAAACAGAACCACACGGAGCAATCATCCTCCCGACTTGCGGGCTTCGGCTCCTTCGGATGGAAGGTAACCATACTCGCGCAACCAAGCGATAGCCGTCTCCAACGACTCGCTCGCCGGACGAATGGAATATCCCAACTGCGCAACCGCCCTTTCGCTCGAGTACCAGTGAAATTGAGCCGACATGGCGATGGCAGCCGAATTGACGACCGGTTCCGAACCCAACAAATTGCCCCAGATATCACCTGCGCGTCCGACGACGAACCCCACCGCCGATCCCATGATGATCCATGGCTGGCGCACTCCGAGCCGGCGAGAGATCTCACGCCACAATTGTAGGTATGTCCAATTCTCACCACCAAGAATGTACCGGCCACCTCGGGGAGCCCGATCGATGGCTGACAGGATCGCGTTGGCGACATCGCGTGGGTCGCACACGCTACATCCTCCGGATGGAGCCGCCGGAGGAGCACCCGTAGCCAGATCACAAATCATTCTTCCGCTGCTCGGCTTCCAATCCCAAGGCCCCAACATGAATCCTGGATAGACAATAACAACATCCGCCCCTTGTTCGATTGCATCGCGAGCTTTGCGCTCCGCCGCCCGTTTGCTCAGCACATAGGTGCACGGAATCTGTCCATCCCCGGGCGAATCCTCCTCAGCGATGTGATCTGCAGTGCCGATAGCTAATGTATTCACGGTCGAGACGTGAATGCAACGGCATCCATGGTCCGCAGCCAATTGCAGCGCGTTCTGAGTACCCAACTCGTTGATGCGTTGACTCTTTTCACTTTCCGTCCAACCGATATGGATGTGAGCCGCACAATGGATCACGGCATCAATCGGTCCCTTGACTCCATCGCGGACACTCTCCCAATTGGCAATGTCCGCAACCGCGACCTCGATGGGCAAGCCTGCGAGCGATCGCGACGTTCCCGCTGTCCGCGAAAGGGCGATCACGTCGATCCCTTTGCTGAGCGCGGATCGAACGACATTGTTTCCCAGCAGTCCTGTTGCACCCGTGACGACGATTCTCATGAACCACACACTTCCCGTGTTTCCGTACTCCCCTTCCCTGGCGATCCCTCGCGTTGCTGCAACAGAAGCGTGCGGCGATCCAATCCACGCGGATCCGCAGCAACTTTGCGGGGCCAAACCAACCGATGATGATATCAAATCCCCAGAGAATGTCACCAGAGCGGTCTTGCAGAACTCCGCGTGCCGACCCGTTTTGCAGTCCGCAAGCCATTGCATTACGTCTATAATCTGCTGGCCCGGTTCCTTTTCTTTTTCTTTTTCAAACACCTCTATGGCTATCATCGAGACCCGAAATCTGGTGAAGAAGTTCGGTACCGGAGACCTTGCCGTCGAAGTCTTGCGCGGCGTGAATCTGACGATCGAAGCAGGCGAATTCGTGGCGTTGATGGGCCCGAGCGGCTCAGGAAAAAGCACCTTGATGAGCATCATCGGTGGAATCGAACCACCCACGAGCGGCTCAGTCTTGCTCGACGGAGTGGATCTGGGAACGCTCGATGACGACCAGCGAACATTGATGCGACGGCGGAAAATCGGATTTGTCTTTCAGGCCTTCAATCTGATTCCGACGCTATCCGCTGTCGAAAACGTGTCCCTTCCCCTAGAACTCGATGGCATTCCGTACAACATCGCCATCGAGCGGGCTCGCAAATCGCTCGAAAGAGTGGAAATGCTTCATCGCATGCAGCATGTCCCCTCAAAACTTTCTGGTGGCGAACAGCAACGCGTCGCGATTGCCAGAGCCTTGGCGATCGAGCCAGTCATTTTGCTTGCGGATGAACCTACCGGAAACCTGGATTCCCGCCAAAGTAGCCGCGTTACCGATTTGCTGCGAGAACTGGCTTCCGACTCGGGCCAAACCATCGTCATGGTCACCCACGACGCCCATGTGGCCCGCGCGGCTTTCCGCTTACTCAAGTTCCGTGACGGGAATATCGAACAAGACATTTCACAGGACGAATTCGCTTCCAACGCTTCTGTCTTTCAATCCAGCTCTGGCCAACCATCTTCGGGTTAACCTTGCGTATACCATTGAGTCGACTTTCTTTACGAGAACTGCAAAACCGACCGGTTCGCAGCCTCCTGACGCTGCTCAGCATTATTATCGGGGCGGGAGCCATCATCTCCACGTCCCTGTCCACCTCCTCCGCCCGACTTGCTCAAAAAGCCATGGTCGACGCGGTGACAGGCAATGCTTCGCTTGAAATCCAGTCGGTTGGCGGTGGCTCGATGGACGCCAAACAAGTGGCTTTCCTACGCGATGTCCCGGGCATCGAAATCATCTCTCCCGCCATCCGTCGCTATTCCACAATGACGGTCATGCGCCCCTCCCACGATTCGGCAACCTCCACCGAATCCAACTCCGAAGCCGAGAACCGACCTCAAAAATTCCGAGTTCAGCTACTAGGGGTCAACATGCTGGAGGACCAGCGTGTGCGCAAGACGCGCATCGTGGCCGGATCCGATCCGTTCGCACCGACACCCAATCACCAAGAAGACGAATCAAACCCTCAGGAAACCGACCGTTCTTCGAATCACAGCGATGTCTGGATCGACGAAGGTTTCGCCCAATCTGCAAAGATCGAAGTCGGTCAAGAAATCCAATTGCTGACCAAGAGCGGTATCCAAAATGCTCGCATCGCCGGCTGGATCCATTCCGACAGCGCGTCCTCCGCCTTTCAAGCTGCGCTGTTGGTCGCTCCCCTTCGCGTCGTCCAACGTTGGACCCGTTCCCCTGGCAAACTCGATCTCATCCAGATCATCCTCCAGGACGAAAAGAAACTCGTTGAAATCCAAAGCGCCATCCAATCGCAACTGCCCGAAGGGGTCACCGTTCGTCCCCCTTCTCTGCGAAGCGAGATGGCCAGCGAAAGCACCTTTGCAATCCAACGCGGGTTGCTCCTCGCGACCATTTTTTCTCTCATCATGGCGACATTCATCATCTTCAATACCTTTCAGATGAATATCGGTGAACGGCGGCGGCAGCTCGGTATCCTCCGAGCGGTCGGTGCGACGCGGAAGCAAATCCTCCACATGGTTCTGCGCGAAGCTGCCATCATGGGTGTGCTCGGAAGTATCTTGGGATGCTTCGCAGGCTATTTCGGTGCATCGATCCTGAATCGCTCAACGTCGACTCTCCTTCAAATCGACATTCCTCGCAGCCAGATCGAAGTCCTCCCCGTCCTGCTGGCCATCGTCGGTGGCGTCCTCGTTTCCCTTCTGGGTGCCGCCATTCCTGCGTTTATGGCTTCGGTCACTTCACCTTCCGATGCAATGAAGGCGGTCTCCGATGCCAAAATCCGCGTTCCGTGGTCCGCCTGGTTCTTGGTCGGCTGCGTCCTAATCGCTATCGGTGCCTACATCCAATTCATTTCCGCAATGGAATACATCAATGTTCAATTCGGAACAGCAGGGATCGTGAATGTGGTCCTGGGGGTCATGCTTCTCTTGCCCGCATCCCTTCCCCTTTTAACCCGCATCGCTGGGGCCCCATTGATGCTGCTTTTTCCAACCGAAACACGATTAGCCCGCAAACAAATCCTTAGGCATCCCGGCCGCTCGGCCATGACGATAGGAATCATGCTGGTCGCCATGTCGATGGGGCTCGGTATGGCCAGCACCATCTTCGATAACATCCGCGATGTTCAAAGCTGGTATCGCCGCACCGTCGTGGGTGATTTTTTTATTCGCGCTGCCATGCCCGATATGAGCAGCGGTCACGCCGCCGATATGCCCGATGGTTTTGTTGAAAAAGTTCGACGCGTCGACGGCGTTCAAATGGTCGATACGATTCGATTTGTGAGCGCCCGTTCCGGTGAATCGTCCATCATCGTCGTCGTCCGCGAGTTCACTTCCGATTCCCAAGACTATTTCGATTTGATTCGCGGGACAGACGCGGAGGTCATGAAAGGGATTCGCGCCGGACAAGTCGTCATCGGGTCGGTTCTCTCGGAACGACTTCAACTCACCCTAGGCGATTCGATCGAGATCGAGACGAACCAGGGCAAAACGCGATTGCAAATCGCCGGGGTGACCAATGAATATCTGGCAGGTGGACTAACCGTTTACATGGCCGCCGATCAAGCGAAGACTTTGCTCAGCGTCGAAGGTACGGACGCGGTCGTCATCAATGCCGATCCCGCCAAAATTGAATCGATGTCCCGATCCCTTGAACAACTATCCGAAAAAGAGGGGCTGATGTTTCAATCCCTAGCCGACATGGGCCGGATTATCGAAAACATGATCAATGGGGTCGTCGGTGGTCTTTGGGTAGTGCTCGCCATGGGTGCGTTGATCGCTGCATTCGGATTGATCAATACGTTGGCGATGAACATCCTCGAGCAAACACGCGAAATCGGAATGCTCCGCGTCATCGCCATGACCCGTTGGCAGATCCGAAAAATGATCCTGGCCCAGGCTCTCATCATGTCTCTGATCGGCGTCGTCCCTGGCGTGCTTCTAGGGGTCGCTATCGCATCGGTCATCAATTTCAGCACGATGGTCGTGACGGGACATGCTGTCCGATTCCAGTTCTATCCCGAAATGATGCTGGCCGCGGTTGTGTTTGAATTGGCCGTCGTCATCGTGGCCGCCCTCTTTCCAGCGGAACGCGCAGCGAGACTTCATCTGGCGTCGGCGCTGCAGTACGAATGATCCGCGCTGCCTTCTCGGGTTGATAAAGATGTCGCGGCATCAATGGATCTGCGCATTGACCAAACGCAGTGCGATCCAAAAACTCAGGATCAAGATCAGCCAAACAATGTCGAGAAAATGCCAATACAAGGTGCAGAACTTCAGTCCAAAACTCCGCTCGTGATCGTACCGATGTCGGAGCGCGTTACGCGCCGTCCACCACAGGCCCACAACTCCTCCTACGACATGAGCTGCATGAAGGAATGCGAGGACAAAGGTGTAGCCATAGGCGCTCTCGCTGCGAGTCGGTGCGTCGGCCAGTCCATCCAACAATCGCTTCATTCCATCCGATTGGACAAACAGAAATCCAATCCCCATCACGCACGCGGCAATCGTTAATTTCTGGACCGCTTCGAATCGATCGCGCTTGGCTCCGCGATAGGCCATCTCCAAACAGACCGAGACACCGATCAGCAACAAGGTCGACGGGAGAAAACTCCAAGGCAAATCAAACCGCTGTGTGATCGAATGCTCCCCTTCCACGCGGAGGTAGACATACACCACGTAGAGGAGAATGCTCGAAAAAAAGAAGACTCCCAGCGACACCAGCAGCAGCCATACGCCCTGCATCGCCCGAGCATCGACGGGGAGAGATTGCGGCTTTGCGGTACGGGAATCCTCTAGAGCTGCTGGGCTTGTAGCATCCACAAATGCTTCTCCAATCCAGCGGTGGTTCCGATCAACAGATCCTGAGTGATTGGATCTAACGCCCCGGTGATCTCGATCCCATGGCGAAGTAATTCGATCACCCGAGCCAGACGATTCGAGATATCCTCGATCACTTCTTGGGAGGGTAGGAAACGGACAGGGAGTGGATTCAATCGGCTCCGTTCCGTGAACGAACGAGCCAATCCATCGACAGCATGCCCAATCATGACCTGCCTTTCCGCCAATGCATCGGCTGCGCCCAAAACGCTCTCATGGAGCCCATCCAATTGCTCGTGCAACGGGACAAAGACAGCACCGCGCAGATTCCAATGGGCGTGCTTGAGTTGCAAGGAAAGATCAATGAGATCAAGCACCAGCGGTTGCAATTCGGCCGCCAATCGATCGGCAATTTCAGCGGATACAGGACTGCGAAAGGAGGATCCAGTCATTGTTCAATCGATTCCTAAATGGTGGAAAATGCCATGGTTTGCCTCGCAAAGCGGTATCCGCAAATCGTCCAACGCATGGTAGAGACTCGACAAGCGTACCCTAAACTCCGCGTTACGACGCGCCACATTCACCCACCACTTGGGACCCAACCGTAAAAGTCGTGATCGCAATCACAGCACGGGTGGCTCGGCGGACGAACCCGTTTTCGGATCCAGTTGCCCGGACATCATGAGATAGCCCGACCCAAACAGCGCCATCGCCAGGGGTTGAGCAAAAAGGATCCCGACCCCGCAAGCCAGCAACCCGAGCAACCCGATCCCAAACGAGAAAAGGGATAGTCGCAACACGTTGAGCGTATTGCCTCGGGAAATTTCAGTAGCCAAACCAAACGATTGCATAACCGGAGTTCGCCGATCGATCACCAAGTAATACGCAGGCCAAAACATAAATAACAGGATGAAGAAAGGAATGATCAGCAGAATCAGTCCACCCGTGAGCAATAACACAAATAGAATGGAAAAGCCCAGCGTTGGCAAGAAACGCTCCCCGCCGGAGAACAGCGCATTGATCGAGGTCGGCTGCCCACGCAATAAAGCCAATACCATTTTGACCTCGCCGATGCCGAGAAAAGTCTGGAGCAAATTATTGAACAAACCGAGGCCACTCCCGACCAAGGTGGAAGAAAGGGTCGGTTTCCCCTGTTGCTGAAGTAGGGCTTGAATAAACGAGGCCCCAAAACTGAGTACAAACGAACTAACAAACACAATCAACGTCGCTCCGACCAATAGTCCAAGATTATCTTTCCATGTGTTCCATGCATGACGAAGGATATCGTTGAACTCGGGAACGACGTTGCGAATTTCTCCATCCAAAACAGTAGAGGTCCGGTCGTAGCTGGGTTCCGGAAAACTAGGTGCGTAGGGATTTTCGTTGGACATGAGCAGCCCCTTTCGTGGAGTCAAAACGTGCGGGTATAAGCCTAATACTAGGCCTTGATCGTAGCCGCCGCCGTTGCAGAAACAAGCACGGGGAGAGCATGTTCGCCCGATTGCTTGTGCGATGCGGAAGAATGGGCTCGATGCACGTTTCCCTAGACAGATGAGGAAACGCCGATCGGGATCCCCTTGGCCCATTCGACCGCCAAGGGTAACCCAATTCACGAAGATCTACCTCGCCCTGACTGCCCTGACACTCGCGTCGAATGCCAACGGACCGGGCGGCGGATTAACCCGCGACTGGCTCGACCCGGGGCATCGACTGAATCACTTTGTCGATCAAACCGTAGGAGCATGCTTCCTCGGGATCCATGAATCGATCGCGGTCGGTGTCTTTTTCAATCCGTTCCAAGCTCTGACCGCAATGGCGGATCAGAATTTCGTTGAGACGCTGTTTGGTGCGGCGGAACTCGCGCACGTGAATCGAAATTTCCTCTGCGGTTCCTTGCATCCCCGCCAGAGGCTGGTGGATCATGATCCGCGAATTCGGAAGCGAAAAACGTTTTCCGCGAGTGCCAGCTGTCAAAAGGACTGCTCCCATCGAAGCCGCTTGGCCGATGCAGTAGGTCGCAACATCGCAGGACACGAATTGCATGGTGTCGTAGATCGCCATGCCGGCGCTGACGCTCCCGCCAGGGCTGTTGATGTACATATGGATGTCCGCCTTGGGATCATCCGATTGCAAGAACAGCATCTGTGCCACCAGCGCATTGGCGATTTCGTCATTGACGTCGGTGCCCAGGAATATGATGCGATCTTTGAGAAGGCGACTGTAGATGTCGTACACGCGCTCTTCTCGACCGCTCTTTTCGATGACATATGGAATCAGTGGCATTTCTTTCCTCGGTTCCCGTTTGGGAGATCAATCGTATCGGTTATTCGGCGGGTGGAATGGATTTTGGATCGACAGCTCTGGTTGAAAAACCGAGCGAACCGATCCGGATGGTGACTGCGACAGGGCACAATCGGAACATCGCGTGGTAGACGGATAGATCCTCCGTCGGATTATTTTTCCTCTTCAATTCCCTGCTTGGCGAGGATCTCATCGACGAGTCCGTATTCCTTCGCTTGCAGAGCCGTCAAGAAATAATCGCGTTCGGTGTCGCCAGCAATTTGATCGGCCGTTTTGCCGGTGTGCTTGGCCAAGATCTCATTGAGCTGCGTTCGTAGACGCAGGATTTCATTGGCCTGAATTTCGATGTCGGACACTTGTCCTCGCACGCCACCGTGGGGTTGGTGGACCATGACCGTGCTATTGGGCAAGCAATAGCGTTTTCCAGCCGTACCACCGGCTAGCAACACAGCCGCGCCACTAGCCGCTTCACCCACGCAATACGTTGCAATCGGGCAGGAGAGCATTTGCATGGTGTCGTAAATGGCGAGAGTGGCACGGACTTCGCCACCCGGTGAATTGATATAGAAGTGAATGTCCTTGCGGCGATTCTCGCTCTGCAGGTACAGCAGCTTCATGACCACTTCGTTGGCGTTACCTGTATAGATTTCCCCCTGCAAGAAAACGATGCGATTCTCGAGAAGCAAATCCCCCAGCGTCATTTGACGTTGGCGCTGATAGTTCTGATACGCATGGGAGTCGAATACCGGGGGCATACTGGAGGACCTGTTCACAACCGCGTTCCTTTAGCGAAGAGTTCATGCCGGACAACGAGTATCTTTCGCATTGGCCAACGTTTGGCAAGGGCACACTACCGGCTTTCTAATCCACAAACATTGAAAAATGTTCCTTCGGTGGACGAGACACCCTTGTAGAAGCACAGCAATCCTGGACATGAACGAGCGGGTCCGATTCGATCCAACGCGATGGACTGACAATCAGTGAGCCCCGCGATCCCCATTTTCCAGCACGGAGATGACGCGCTGAATGTCCTCGGCTAATGGTGCAGAGATAGCCATCGGCTGGCCGGTTTTCGGGTGATCAAACGCGATGTGGGCTGCGTGGAGTGCTTGACGCTCCAAAATGACATCGGCGTCTTCTGGACGCGCGGGCAATCCTCGGACCATGCGTCGAAGCAACTGGCCTCGCGTGACCTGGGAATGCCCGGCATACAGTCGGTCGCACAGCACTGGGCAACCTATATGGGACAAATGGACTCGGATTTGATGGGTTCGACCGGTTTTTGGAAAAACTTTCAGGACTGCATATCCGGGGAATCGCTGCGTCACTTCGAACTGAGTTTCGGCATAACGGCTGCTAGGATGCTCGTTGCGAATCGCCATTTTCTCGCGCTGGTACGGATGGTGCCCGATGGCTTGGATGATTCGATCCCGATCGCGGTCCAATGACCCACTCACGATCGCGATGTAGGTTTTTTCAACGTCGCGAGCTTCAAACTGCGCGCATAACTTGAAATGCACTTCGTTCGTCTTGGCGATCAAGATGACACCGCTGGTTTCCCGATCCAGTCGATGTACGATCCCAGGACGTGTCGGTCCCCCTGCATCGCTGAGCTGACTGAAATGATGCGCGAGTGCCGACGTCAATGTTCCCGACCAATGCCCCTTGGCGGGATGGACTACCATTCCGGCCGGCTTGTTGATAGCCACCATGAATTCGTCCTCATAGAGAACATCGAGCGGGATCGCCTCCGCGATCGGGCCATCGGTCGGCGGTGGGGGAAGCTCGCCAATGTGAACGGTTTGTCCAGGATGAACGCGAAACGCCGGCTTGACGGGCCGTCCGTCCACGAGCACGGACTCCCCCATGACTGCTTTTCGAAGAAAGACTCGGCTGTACCCATCGATCTTCAGCGTCAAGAACAAATCGATCCGTTGTCCCTCGTTCTCCTCACCCACGACAAACGTGAGATCGCGAAGTGTCTGGGTTGCCCCAGCCGTGACACGAATTGGAATCGTGTCCCCTTCCAATGCCAACGCGTCCTCATCGTGCTGGGCATCAAGATCGGAGTCCACCTCCTCACTCTCGCCGACGCTTTCTGTGGCTTCACTAACTTCCTCGCCACGGATTGCAGAAACGGGCAAGAAGATCTCATCCAATGGGAGCTTAGAACCCTTGGGGCCATCTTTGGGCGATCGTTTCGAGTTCTTCACGCTTGGATTTCGACCCTGGGGTTCCGATGGAACCAACTGAGAATGACTGAGGAGACTGGGCCGATCCGGCGTTGTTCCGACTACGGCTTGTCCGTAGGCACAGGCGTCTCCGGTGCGGGTACGTCCCCCGTCGGAACCGACGTGTTTTGGACGGGTGGTTCTGAAGGACTGGTAACGGCAGGCTTTTCGGTCACCACGGGTGGCGTGCTATCTGCATTCCCTAGATCACCACCGAAGGAAGGCAACGAACCTCGCGATTTGAAATCAATATTGGGCAGGGAGGGAAGATTCGGAAAGGATCCACCGTTCGAAGGCAGTAAGGGGGAAACACGTCGATCGACATACCAAGTATAAAACGCCTCTCCACTGCGGCTCTCCAACCACTGAATGCGTTGATTGACCTCCAACAACGAATCCGCCGGCAGACCGCTGATGGCTGCCAATTTTTTGTACTGAAGAATCGCTTCCTGCCGTTCCCCTAAGCCTTCGAGGGCTTGGGCCAAGCCTTGCAGCCCGCGACTCTTTGCAAACGGTTCCGAAGCGAGCGTGGCAGCCGCGCGATAATCTTCGGAAGCTTGTTGGAAGAACTGATCCGATAGGTTGCGATCGATATTCCACTTTTCAGTGGCCTTGGCCATATTCGCGTCGCCGGCAGTTATTCGGGCCCACAATCCAGCGCTGGTGTCAGCAAAATCCTTCGAGATGGCTTCCAAGTTCTGAGGCTGCGTGTCGGAAAAATAAAAATCTGTCCAAGCCCGCGCGGCACGCGTCTCGACTTGGCTGGAATAGATGCCATACCCCAGCGTCCCAACCACGGCCGCCAGAATCACGCCGAGCACGAGGGGTAAATACGGCTTCAGTTGCACGAACACTTTTTCGATTTTGTCCGCCAACAAATCCGACTCTTGAACCTGACTTCGTTCGCTTTTCATAGCCATGGATTGCAATCGATCCTGAGCAAATTGCTGGTAGCTTCGGAATGTGCCGATGGATGCCATCGACCCGCCCACAGAATCCGGAAGTATAGGATCCCTAAGCTTTTCGCTCAATACGAACAGGGATAGCGAGCGTCCCCTTTGCCTTAGACAATAGGGTCGATGCCCAGTTTCAACAGGGGAAACCAAGCCTGCTTTGGCCTCCGTTCACAGGGGATCACTAGGATTATCACGAGGATTTCCTCGTGAGGGGTTCCGTCTCGGAAAACCTTGTTGGAACCGCCGAAATCCAGTCCTTTTTTAGAATCCTGCGCTCCCCGACCTTAAAAGGCGTTCAAAACGGGGAAGTTCATCCCGACCGGATCCCCCGCGCGGGTGCACTTGCCAGAACCCATCGGCCAGCCAATTCCTTAAGCGGCCAAAGGCCGATTGGCTAACGAAGAGCCCAGGTCACTCTCGCGGATAGACCGCCCCTCAGGCATGGAAAGTTTGTAGGTCGCAACACAACATCCCTTGAGCCAACGCACCATGTACTCGAAGACTTGCTCGCGCTGCGGTTCGTCATGCAAGTCGTGGCGGCAGCCCGACCACTCTTGGAAAACGGCCATGCTTCCGGCTCGGCGTGCGAATTCAGCGGTCGCATCGGGACTGGTCAACGTGTCTTCCGTCCCGTGCATCAAGAGGGTAGGAACACAGAGCATTCCCGCATTGTCCAAAGCCCATGCACCACTATCGATGAGCTCGGCCGCCAATCGAAGAGACATCGAACGATGAACCCATGGGTCGCGCAGGTACGCATCTTGAGCCCGTCGATCGCGACTCAGTTTTTCCACATCGACCGAAGCTGGAATCCGAAAATTCGGCATGCATTTGGCCAACCATCGCCCTGCATTCATGATCTGCTCACGGGGCATGCTGCGCATTTTCAACATCGGTGAACCGATAACGACTCCTCGCAATTCGGTGGGAGCCTCCCTGCGTCGTAGCAGCCAATTCAATACAAGGTTGCCGCCCATGCTCTGTCCAAATAGAAACTGCGGTATTTTCGGCCACGCTCGATTCGAAAAACCCAGACTCAATTCGACCTCGCGAAGCAATTCCTCATACGATCCGATGACCCCTCGCTTGCCTGGCGAACGACCATGACCAATCAAGTCAACGGCGACGACGGCAAGCCCCATGCTGGCTAAACTGGTGGCCATTCCTGCAAACCGTCCACCGTGGTCTCCAAATCCATGGATGACGGTGACTACGCCCCACGGTTGCTCATCGTTTGGAGACCATAGGTGCACAAATCGAACCCGATTGAAATCGAGGTCGATATTCGCGGTGTGATGCTTTACCGATGAGAGGTATGCTGGCATTCAGTGCGGCTCCAATGGTCTTGCGGTGAGAAGGCAACCTCGTCGTAAAAGGATCGGTCGATGCAACCGTTAAGGCTTAGCCAATTCTGCGTTTCCTCCGATGCAATCGTTGTAATCTGTAACGCTCTCCGTAAATGGAACGCATCTTGACCGATCAGACTGCCGATACGTTCCCTCATGAATTCTTCGCAAGCCGATCTAGTCCGAAAAAACTTTCGTGAAGCCGTTCGCCGCCGAACCGGTCAGGATTTGCCGACAACCATGTTGGAAACCACTCTGATCCGCGGCGGCTCTTACTGTGGCCGCAGGTTTTCGCTCCATGGCTATAGCGTGATTTGGTTTGTGGATGAAGAGCGAATCAAACTCTTTGCTCAAGACGGATCCTTGATCGAATCGATGAGCACGGCCGAATTCTGTCACGTCGAACAGAGCGTGGAACCCGTTTTCCCGATCCGCCGCGCTGCCTAACTCTTCTCAGTAGAATAGCCGCATGCACATGGCTTTTCTCCTTTTCCTCAGCTCCCTGCTTCTGTTTCTGGTCCAACCCATTCTCGGTAAGGCACTGCTGCCCGAATGGGGTGGGGGTGCAAATGTATGGACCGCATGCTTGCTCTTTTTTCAGCTCGGTTTGCTGATCGGTTATCTGTACGCCTATGCTTCGGCCAAATGGCTGACAACACGCGCCCAACTCGCGTTCCACTTGCTGCTGATCGGCTTGAGCCTGCTGTGGCTGCCCCTGCAAGGGACCGCCCGCATCGCATGGCTATCGAAAATGGATGCGTGGAACCTTGATCCCGCATGGCAGATCCTGGGTGCGCTATCCTTGTCGGTCGGCCTCCCCTACGTGTTGATGTCCAGTACCACCCCACTCCTGTCCCATTGGTCCTTTCAGTCGGCCAAGCATAGCGAGCCTTACCGCTGGTATTCCTGGTCAAGTTTGGGGTCGCTACTGGGCTGTCTTCTCTACCCATTCCTCATTGAACCGAGAATCGGGCTGCACGCTCAAGAACTGATCTGGACCATTGCTTATGTGACTCTGTGCTTGGGACTGGCGGCCTACGTGGTGCTGTTTTACCGAACAAGTTTGATAGTAACATCATCAGATGCGGACCGGGCAACCATTCCAACGGTGCGTTTACAACGCCCACTGAGCGCGCGACTCGAACCATCCCCCCCTTTCCCTTTTCTCACCTGGGTCGGGCTATCGGCGTGTTCCTCCATCGTTCTTTCCGCATCGACCAGCAATGCATCCCAAGCGGGCATCATCGTCCCAGGAATCTGGGTCCTTCCTCTCGCGATGTACTTGATGTCTTGGTGGTTCGCGTTTGGTAGCCCCCGTCTGGAACGATGGTCCAGTCATATGCTGCTGTTCTTTACAGGGGGTGCGTTTGCACTCGTTCTATTGATATTCAAATTGTGGTTGCCTTGGGTTGCCATCGTTCTCGGGTATGTCATTGTCGTCGCCTTGATCAGCCTTGCTTGCCACAACCTACTTTACGTCGTGCGCCCCACTCCGGAAAAACTGACGGCGTTCTATTTAGCGATCGCGTTGGGTGGCGCACTGGGAAGTGCGTTCGTCTCTCTCGTCGCACCGGCGGTTTTCGATGACTATTGGGAATTGCATGTCGGCCTGATCTTGGGAGCTTTGCTTTTCGCCAGCCATTATTCATGGCGGTTGTTTCCAGAGATTGCAAACGATGCTTGGGTTCGCAGGTTTCAATGGCCTGTCACGCTCCTGGCGTCGCTCCTTCTCATCGGGACATTGCTGATGCACGCAAATATTCAAAGCCTTGAAAAGCTGGTGCAACGACGGCGCGATTTCTATGGACTGGTGAGTGTGGTCGAGCATCCCAAAGAGGGCCACAGAACGATGCTTCACGGTCAAACGCGCCATGGCGCAGAACCGCTGGATGGCCCTTTGCATCCCGATCGAACCATGTACTATCAATCGAACTCCGGTGCGGCATTGGCCTGGGGTTGGGCCCATGATCATATGCCCGGCCCCTTGCGGGTGGGAGTCATTGGGCTCGGTACAGGCTCGCTATCACTGTTTGCTCATGCTAACGATCACATGATCTATTACGAGATCAGCCCGGCCGTGACAGCCATGGCCCAACAGCACTTCCATTATCTGCAATCCCATACTGGAACGACGGAGGTTCGATTGGGTGATGGTCGACGACGGTTGTTTCAGGAAGTGACCGACGCCGAAGAAGTGCCCCTCGACTTATTGATCGTCGACGCCTTCTCGAACGATTCCCTCCCTATGCATTTGCTGACCGTTGAAGCGTTGCGTCTCTACCAACGTCGCTTAAACGATCGTGGCTTGATCGCGATGAACATCACCAATCGCAATTTGGATCTGGCTCCTGTCCTGTTCGCTGCCGCGAAAGAGGTCGGCCTGCAACCACTATTGGTCGAAAGTCCTCTTAGTCGCGACGCGACCAGCACTTCGCCCTCGTCGATGCGGTCCAGAATCGTCCGATGGCTTTTGCTGTTTCCTCGCGATGTCGAACTCCCACCATGGCCCAATGCGCGCGGTGAGCTTCGACCCAGCGAATCGGCTTCCATCGTAGAGCCATGGACCGATGATTTTGGTAGCCCCTTCCATGCGTTGCGATGGGCTAGATAGAGATCGTGCCTTTGGCCTATTTCTTGCCTGTAGCGGCAGTTCCCTTGATCGGCGCGTCGGCATAGAGCTTGATGTCATCGAATTCGTTTTGATCATCGAATGACCCGATGCCGATACGTCCGGCGCCAAACGTCTTGTCGCTGACCGACATGTGGGGTGTCTTCATGTCATCGAAATAAATTTCAATCAGCCCCGACGCACTATCGCGAACCAGTTTGACTCGATGCCACTGGTCATCCCATGGAACATCCTTTTTGTTTTCGGTCAATGGTCGGCGTGGCTCGCCATTGACAATCATGATTTGCCCGCTGGCGGGATCTGGCTTGGCACCCAAGTGCGCATAGTAAAAGTGCTCGGGGTCTTGGTAGCCGAAAAAGACGCAGCAGTCGCGATGATTGCCGGTATCGTTGATACTGCGAACTCGGAAGGTGAGAACGAACTTGCCTTGCTTGGGTTCACGTAGCAGCGCGATGTTATGGGGGCTGCGGACCTTGGGTTGGTAGTCGCTAATCCGCTTGTTCTGACTGAGCGTATGATTCCCCTCATGATCCCAGAGATCCCAGGCGCCATCGTCGGTGGTATCCCATCGCTCGCGCCCGTGCTCAAAATCTTCTTCAAAAACGAGGGACAGACCTTGAAGGTCCTTGTCCTCAATGTCAGTTCCTTGCCCCCAAAGGCTAGGCACCAGCCAACAACAGGAAACAACCAGCAGCAAGGGGATAGCTCCTACGGTCAAAGCAGGTCGATGCAGCATAAGAAACTCGTACAAGCATGAAAACGGAGAGCGAAGCGACGAGGGAACCAAAACCCTCGTAGTATACATGACATCGATAGTTGACAGTCACACCACCCAATCGCAAACTCCCCAACTCGTTCCATGGCGGCCAACTCGTTCCATGGCTCCTGCCGTGGAACGCACTGCCTCGGAGGCTCTGCCTCCAAAAATCCCCCGCATCTTAAGCCCCTCCAAGACGCAGTCGCCGCATCCGAACCGCGTGCCAAACGCAACTAGCGACTCTCCCCTGCAAACAACTTGCCATCGATCACCACCCCAACACAATGCGTGGTGTACTCCAACGGATCCCCGTCGTAGAGTGCTAGGTCCGCATCCTTACCTACCTCAATCGATCCCACCCGATCGCTGATCCCAAGAATCTTTGCGGGTGCGAGCGTGATCGACTCCAGCGCCGATTCTTTCGACAAACCATGAGCCGCAGCCACGGCCGCCTCAAAGAGCACGACCCTTACTTTCGGTACGTACGCTTCAAAACCACTTTCGATCGCGAACGGAATCCCCTCTTCCTTCAACAATGCGGCCGATCGAAAGGTAATGTTTTCGCGCTCACCACTCGCTCGTGCCATCGTCGGATGCAGCAGAACCGGCACCCCTGCTTTTTTGATCTGCGGCAACAATTGATGGGCTTCTGCTGCGCTATCCAGCCATATCCGAATACCGAATTCTTCTCCAAGCCGCAAAGCGCTGGCAATGTCTTGGGCGCGATCGGCTGTGATCAATAAGGCTTTCTTGCCATCGAGAACAGCGACCAATGCTTCCAGCTTGAGATTCCGCGCGATCTCGGCCGCATCGGCTGGCTTGCTCTCGTTCTTCTCGTCCGACGGTTCCGCATCCCCCGTCGTTTTGGTCTGCGCTTTTTCGGCTGCCTTGGCTAGCTTGGTACGATACTCGACGGCTTCCACAAGCAATGATCGCAACATCGACATCTGCTTGCCGCGAGTCCCTGGGCTCTGCTTGCCCGACTTCTGAGATGACTCGGCAATGGTCGCGCAAACGGCCCGACCATCGATCAACAATGCCTCTTCAACCGTTCCTCCGTGCGTCTTGGCAATCAACGTTTGGCCCGAAATCAGCTCCCCAGGCGCATGCCCCGTGTGGACGGTTGTGACTCCAAAACCCCGAACGTATTCGACCAATTCTTCGCGAGCATTGTAAGCATCGATCGCGCGGAGCTCAGGCTGTAGCGGCGCGGATGCCTCCAAATGATCCGAGTCGTGATCGACATTCAATATGCCTGACAATCCAACGCTGGACCGGACGTCGATTAAACCCGGCACGACGACTTCTGCTTCAAGAACTTTTGCACCTTCGGGAATAGCCACTCCGGCCGCTTCTCCGATGGACACGATCTTGCCATCCACACAAACGATGACCCCATTCTCGATCGATTTGCCTGAGACCGTGTGAATGTGTTTTCCCTTGACGACGACCGTTTCTGCGATCAACCATTGAGCATCTACACATGTGAAGGCAAGTGATAACGCAGCAAGCACACACCACTTTTTTCGATTCGTTCTGTTGGTTTGCATTCTCATTATTTCGCTCCTCCGCTTTGCCATGATTGTCCAAAACAGCAGAGATAGGGATTGAGTTCAAAGCCCGCTCCTTGCCCCCCTTCTGCGTAGAGTGCGTCGTCGGGATCTGAAAGATCAAACGCTTTCTGCCCTTCGACCCACGTTTCGAGTACCCGCGTATAAACGCTGAAGAGATCCCCGCTAAGGATCGCAAAATCTGCATCCTTGGCAGGTGCAAGAGAACCGATGCGATGTTCCAGTCCTAGCATCTCCGCACCGGCAATGGTCAATGCTTCGATCGCGCGATCACGATTCATGCCGGCCCGAACCGCCAATGCGGCCGAGCGATTAAAGACCCGTGAGTCGGTGATCCAATCGTCGGTATGGAATGCTACCCGCACGCCCGCCTCATCGAGGACGCGACCGTTCTTGAAGGTCATGTCGCGAGCCTCCAGCTTGCCACCAGGGGAATCGATCACGATGACCGAACAAGGAACTTTCGCGGCCGCAATTTCTTTGGCTACTTTCCAACCTTCGCTGACGTGATGCAATACCACTCGGAAACCGAACTCTTGAGAGAGTCGCAAAACGGTGATGATGTCATCATGACGATGGGTGTGATGGTGAACGATCCGTTTTCCCTGCATGGCTTCGACCAGCGACTCGAGATGCAAATCGCGCGGCGGAAGTTTATCGGCGTCCCCTTTGGCAGCAACTACCTTGGCATGGTATTCGCGCGCTTTGATGTATTGTTCACGAACCAAGAAGGCCGATTTGCCTCGCGTGCCTGGAAAGGGTGCATCTCCCTGCGAGTTGGTACCGTTGGCCATCTTGAGTCCACCCAGCGGCTGACCATCCGCGTCACGTATCAAGATATCATCGATCGTCGATGGTCCCCTGCCTGCATACCGCAGTTTGCAATAGACCGTTTGCCCACTGATTAAATGACCTGAGCCCGGCATGATATTGAGCGTGGTCAACCCGCCAGCCAGAGCCCGCTTGAAGCCTGATTCTTTGACGTTGATCGAGTCCAAGATGCGCACGCCAGGCTGAATGGGTGCGCTGCCGTCCGCAGCACCGACACCACCGACGTGGCTGTGCGTACAAACCAATCCGGGTACGATCCATTTGCCGGCCACATCGATCGTTTTTACGCCCGCAGGTACCTGGACTTGGTCGCTTGATCCTACTGCCAAGATGGATCTTCCTTGAACGATCAGCACGCCTCGTTCAATGACCGGACCAGCGGCCGTGACGATCCGGGCGTTGACCCATGCCGTCGATTCCGCCGCATTCGATGGGAGTGCGACTCCTATCCGTGCGATGCGAGATTCCAATGCGACCATAGGTGCGATCGCAGCCAAACCCAACCAATGTCGACGATGCATAACCAAAGCAATGACTCCTACCTGGATGGCGTCGCGGCCAGATATCGGCCACTTTTTCGTAGCCCTGAGAGTAATCGCGAGAGGGAGGAAAAGCTATCGAGCCAGAAAGGAGTTTTGCAGTCCACTCATCCCTTCCGATCGAAAGGAGTTCGAATTCAGACACTCCTGTGGTACAATCAAAAGGTCCGTTTCGGCTTGGCTGTCCCATGCCGCGATGACGATGTGCGATGGGCATGCGAGCGCGAATCTGTGGGCCACTTTCGAAACGGTCCCAGATGTCAGGGATTTTCCGTCCCTCGCATTCGTTTGTATCCCTGCCTTCCCCACCTGCCCTAATCCCCTGCCTCTTGTGCTGAGCTATCGACATGGCGCCTCGCGGAATGGACCTGTTCGTATCGGTCTCTCGATGGCTGCGCACTCTATGCGTTGTCGTCGTAGCATGGACTATGCACATGGGGTTTGGCCATGCCCAATCCCCTTCCCGCGTCGATTTCAATCGTGACATTCGCCCCTTGTTGGCCGAACATTGTTTGCAGTGTCATGGCCCCGATGCCGAGAAACGGGCTGCGGACCTCCGATTGGATATCGAGAGCGAAGCCAAACTGGCAGCTATCAAGTCCGGAGTCTCCACCGAAAGCGAATTGATTCATCGGATCGAATCGACCGATCCAGACGCGGTCATGCCCCCGCCATCCACGGGCAAGCAACTCACCGACTCCCAAAAGACGTTGCTGAAACGATGGATCGATGAAGGTGCCCACTACGCTCGGCATTGGGCCTTTGAACCTATCCAAGCTTCAGAGCAGTGCGAGAGCCAACTGAGCGCGAGCACATCCAACGAAGCCAATCCGATCGATCGCTTTCTCAAGGAGAGGCTCAATGCCGCTGGGTTGGACTTTGCGCCTGAGATCACTCGGGCTCAATGGATACGTCGCGTTTCGTTTGACTTGACGGGCTTACCTCCAACTTGGCAGGAAGTCGAAACATTCCTCAACGACACCGAACCGGGTAGCTTCGAACGCCAGATCGATCGCTTGCTGGAATCTCCCCGATATGGCGAACGATGGGGGCGGCATTGGCTCGATATTGCGCGGTATGCCGATACCCACGGGGGCGCAGCCATCGGCTTCACCAGCTTTCCCTTCTCGTATACGTATCGAGACTACGTGATTGCAGCCTTCAATCGCGATCACCCTGCCGACCGATTCATCCAGGAGCAGATCGCTGCGGATCAAATGGGTTTCGGTGAAAATGATCCCAGATTGGCCGCATTGGGCTTTTTAACGGTCGGTATGCAGTTTCGCAATGATCACGATACGATCGATGACCAAATCGATGTCGTGACGCGGGGTTTGATGGGGTTGACCGTTACGTGCGCACGATGCCATGACCATAAATTCGATGCCATTCCAACGAGCGACTACTACGCCATCTACGCCTCGGTCGCACCTAGCAAAACCCCATCCACATTGCCGATGATTGGCGAAATCGCCGACGAGCCCGCCCGTCGTCAATACCAACGGGAACTGCAGTCTCTTTCCACGAAACATCAGCAATTCGTTCGGGATCAAACCGATGTCCTCCGCCATCGATTGCGGATGCAAGTCGGACTCTATCTCTCGGAGATCGCCAAAGGTGTTACTGAACAAGACACCTCGACGCAATTCCTCTCCTACCGCACCGACGACATCCGACCGATCGTGTTCAATCGCTGGGTCAAGTTCCTCGATGGCTTACCTGCCGACGATCCAGTCTTTGGCCCATGGTTGGAAATGAAGTCCTGGGGAACAATCTCGCCGGAAGAATTTGCAACGCGCAGAGATGCCTCGATCGCGCGCTGGAACAGTGAGTTGGGGGACAACAGCCGAGCCCCCGAACAAATGCATGCCCTGCGTGCCGAACCGCCCAAATGGAACACGCTCCTCCTCGATGCCATCGCAGAACGCAAACCAACGTCCCTGAGCGAGTTGGCCAGCGTCTATGGCAAGGTCTTCGCCGACGCCCAAAAGCTGTGGTTGCAATCGCTCCTGGACGCAACCCTCGAAGCCACTGACGAAACGACCGTCGTGCCCGATGATCATCCCCAGCATCAGGCCATCAATAGCCCAACCTATCGCCAGTTGCGACATTATTTGTATTCCCCCGGCATGCCTTTCGATATTCCGGACGAGGATGCTGCAAGACTGACCAATCGCACCATCAGCGATTTGATCAATGGCAAGCGTGGCGCTATCCATCAGCTCAATCTCAGCTCCCCTGGCTCTACTCCACGGGCCATGGTCGTTCAGGAAGATTCCAACCCGGGCGAGGCGTTTGTGTTCCTACGGGGAAATCCATTGACGCGTGGCCCAAGGGTCCAACCTCGTTTCTTGTCGGCCCTGAGCCCATCCAGTCCGCAGCCGTTCGAAGACGGCAAGCGTCGACTAGGGCTCGCCCGTGCCATCATTGACGATTCGAATCCACTCACGCGGCGCGTTCTCGTCAATTGGGCGTGGCAAAATCACTTTGGAGTTGGGTTGGTTCGGACGCCAGACGATTTCGGAACCCGTGGCCAACCACCTACCCACCCGGAATTGCTGGACTATCTGGCCGATGAATTTCGCAAACAAGGATGGTCGTTCAAGTGGCTCCACAAACAGATCTTGCTCAGTCGGGCGTATCGCCAAGGTGCCATCGAGAACGAAACGCATAGGAATGTCGACCCCGATAATGCGCTGCTTTGGAGATTGCCTCGCCGCCGACTCGATTTCGAATCGATGCGGGATGCCATGCTCGCTGTCTCGGAGGAACTGGATGTCTCGATAGGAGGTCGCCCAGTCGATCTTGCGGCAACCCCGACGATTCCTCGACGCAGCGTCTACGGATTCATTAACCGAGACATCATCGCCAATTTGATGAGCACGTTCGATGCGGCGAACCCGAACGCTTGCACTGCCAAACGACCCGAAACGACCGTGCCTCAGCAGACGTTATTCGCGCTCAACTCTGAATTCATTCAAGATCGCGCAGCGAGGCTGGCTGCCATCATCAAGCAATCCGAGACTGCATCGGACGACGAAAAGATCGACTTGCTCTTTCACAGAATCTTGTCCCGCCACCCCACATCGGTGGAACGAGATCTCTCCAAACAGTTTTTAGAGAGTCTACCACCCGAGACTACCCCGCCCGATCTCGACAAACTGTGGGCGCACCTGGCCCATGCCTTGCTCGCTTCGAACGAATTCACTTTCTTGGATTGAGGGATGACCGCAATGCGATCCGATCCACTAAACAACATCGACTCAACGATGCATCGTCGGCATTGGATGCGCCGTTGCGGCATGGGAATGGGAGGATTGGCCTTTGCTGATCTGCTGTCTCAAACCGCCTCGACCGCTGCGGATGTTCGAGGGGCTGTCGCCACGCATCATCCGGCGAGAGCCAAACACATCATTCACATCTTTCTGAATGGAGGGGTTTCGCAAGTCGACACGTTTGACCCGAAACCCGAACTGACTCGCCGCGCGGGTCAAATGCTACCGTTTCAAAACTTGCAGACCGAACGGAAGACAGGTGTGGCGCTGCCATCACCATTCACGTTCGAGCAATACGGTCAAAGCGGCATCCCCGTGAGCGATCTCTTTCCCAAGCTCGCTCAGTGCGTCGATGACATGACGGTCATTCGGTCCATGCATGCGGAACTGCCGAGCCACGAAATGTCGCTGATGTTGATGAACACCGGCGATCAGCGATTGGTCCGACCCAGCCTCGGCTCTTGGCTTACCTGGGGGATGGGCTCGATCAACCAGAACCTTCCTGGCTTCATCGCGCTATGCCCCGGAGGTTTACCGGTCGGAGGGGCTGGCAATTGGAGATCTGCTTTCCTCCCTGGCGCATTCCAAGGAACCCGGATCAACACATTGAATGCCGATCCGACCAAACTGATCGATGACTTGCAGAATCGACGGCTTTCCAACCTGGAACAAACACATCAGTTCGACCTACTGCGACAACTCAATCGTCAGCATTTGGAACAGCGGCCCGGAGAAGCCGCGATCGAATCGCGGATCGAGTCTTTTGAATTGGCGTTCCGCATGCAGACAGAAGCGTCCGATGCGTTTGATATTTCGAAAGAACCCGAGCACATTCTCAAGCTCTATGGCGATGGTCCTCAGAACCGGCAATTGTTGATGGCGCGACGGCTCATCGAACGGGGTGTGCGCTTCGTTCAAACATGGCACGGCGAAATGCAACCTTGGGACAGCCATTCCAATATCAAAGACGAACATCGCAAAGTCGCCAACGAATGCGATTCGGGGATTGCAGCGCTGCTGATCGATCTCAAGCAACGGGGCATGCTCGATGAAACACTCGTCGTTTGTTCCGGGGAATTCGGCCGAACGCCTTCTGTCGAAATGGGTCAGGATGGTTCAGGTGCGAGCGCAGGCCGAGATCATAACCACTGGGGATTCTCTCTCTGGATGGCGGGTGGCGGGATCAAGAAAGGGACGATTTACGGCGCCACGGATGAGTTCGGTTTCCGCGCCGTCGAAAACCCAGTATCAGCGCATGACTTGCACGCCACTATCCTGCATCTGATGGGTTACGATCATCAGCGAATGACCTATCGCTATGCCGGTCGAGATTTCCGATTGACCGACGTGCATGGCGAGGTCATCCACCCGATCCTGCAAAGCTGATACGCGGTGCCTCTTCTTAGGAAATCCCCATCGCCACCCATCAGCCGCAGTGCGTTAGCACCCGGTTTCGAACCATCAGCCGCAGTGCGTTTGCACCCGGTTGTTGAAACACCGGTATTGAAACCGGACGCTAACCCATTCCGGCTGATTGCCAAACCATGCACGGCAATGCGCCTGGCAACGAATCGGTCTCGGAACTTTTTTTCCGACGCAGAAACGTCTGGCGTCATTCGCTCCCTCCATTAGACTGATTGCCCATCATCGCCTTGCTCGGCGGTCGTTCGATACGCCATGCATCCTTTGGACCGAGAAATCATCGTGCTGGGAAAGCTAGTCCTGCCGGAAGTCCGCGACTTGATCGCGGCCAAAGACCAAGCGACTCTGCGCGACCTCCTCAATGGTTGGTCCCCTGCGGATGTGGTCGATCTCTTTGAACATTTGAACGACGAAGAAGATTTAGCCGGAATGCAGATGCTGTCCGGTCCGCAGAGAGCCCGCGTGTTTGAGTATCTGGATCGTCGATCCCAATTGCAATTGCTCAAACATTTGCCCCCAGACTGCGTGCAGTCTCTGCTCAATGATATCGCCGACGATGATCGTACGGCGTTGCTGTCCGATCTCGATCCTGAAGATCAAGAGCGATTGCTCCAGCTCCTTTCGCACGAACAACGACAAATCGCAGAACGGTTGCTCGACTATCCGGAAGAGAGTGTCGGTCGATTGATGACCCCTCACTTTGTGGCTGTGCGCCCGCATTGGACGGTGCAGCATGTCTTGGACCACATCCGTCATCACGGGCAGGACAGCGAAACGCTCAATGTCGTTTATGTGGTCGATCATCATCACACGCTCATCAACGATTTGCGAATCCGAAAAGTCCTCTTGGCTCGCCCCCATCAACTCGTATCAGAAATCCTGACTGAAAAGTTTGTCAGCCTCAAAGTCGCCAATACGAAACGGGATGCGGTAGAGATCTTTCGTCAGTACGATCGTTCGGCCCTCCCCGTAGTCGACGACCAAGGTCGATTGCTCGGTGTCGTGACCATCGACGACGTGATCGATGTGGCGGAAGAGACCGCGACTGCGGACATGCAAAAGCTCGGTGGATTGGAAGCATTGAATGAACCCTACAACTCGACACCCCTGAGCGTCATGATCCGCAAACGCGCCGTATGGCTGGTCGTTTTGTTCCTGGGGGAGATGCTGACGGCAACGGCGATGGGATACTTCGAACATGAAATCGATAAAGCCGTCGTGCTGGCCCTGTTCGTACCCTTAATTATCTCCAGCGGCGGAAACTCGGGTTCACAAGCAGCCACGCTCATCGTGCGTGCGTTGGCGCTGAAGGAAATCGAACTCTCCGATTGGTTTCCAGTCTTCCGGAGGGAACTCTTTTCCGGATTGGTTCTTGGGCTGACACTCGGTCTGATCGGATTCCTGAGAATCGCCACATGGACTTTATTCACCGACATCTATGGACCCCATTGGCAGTTGGTCGCGCTCACTGTCGCATTGTCCTTGATCGGCATTGTCACTTGGGGAACCATTGCCGGATCGATGCTCCCGTTCCTACTAAAAAAGCTCAAATTGGATCCAGCAACCTCGTCCGCTCCCTTGGTGGCAACGTTGGTCGACGTTACTGGACTCATACTCTATTTCAGTATCGCCATCGCCATTCTCCGAGGGACACTGCTGTAACTGGCGGCAGCTA
>JBAWXH010000012.1:0-96425 GCA_037144155.1 Planctomycetota bacterium
GAGCCATGAGCGGATACCTCCAAATGTGCGGTCGTTGGAAGACGATGACTGACATGGATTGTAAGAGATCCGTCGCGCTGATGGATGGATTGAGAGGATCGACTAAGAAGATGTCTAAGAGAGCCGTCAATCCACGGATGGACGAACTGTCGCTAAGGGAGAGATCCATGCCGTAAAGGATGGGTGGCCCCGCTCTGCCGGTGTTTCCGGTCCGGGTGGGAGCGTCATTTGGGCACGGGGGGACTTGGCGACGCAAAATGTGCAATATGGGGTTTATTCGACCTTCGGAGCGGAAACCGGGACGAAGTTGAGAAGCTGCACCTTGATTCAAACGCTCCACGCAAATAGGGTTGAACAAGTAGGTTCACCATTGATTGTCACCAGGATCCTCTCCACATGTCTCAACGCGTTTTGGTTCTTCCCCTATTTCTCGCTTGTATGGCTTTGAATGCCTCGACTTCGGAGGCCGGCGGATTTCTACGGCGCTTGCTCGGAATTCGAGCTCCAAGAGTTCAGGTCATTGCGAATGCACCCATCCGTGAAGTTGTCTCTACACCATCAACACCTGTGGCGTTGGCCGCTCCGGTAGCTCCTCCCGCCAAACCTTGCTGCAGCCCCACCGAAACCAAGTCCTCCGATGCGAACGGCAAAATAGTTACGGCCGCCATGACCCCCGAGCAGCAATATGAAAAGAATTGCAAGACATGCGAGCGTGCCTATAGCGACGATCCTGAGCGCCAAGCCAAGTGCAAAGAGATCGCTCAATCGCTACTCCAGAAAATGAATACCGCGGGATATATCGACTTCGGTCCAGGACGTGAGCGACCATGCGCCTGCCAGTTCCCAGAATTCCCAAGCTATATCGTTTGTATGGAAATTTATTACGTCGAAGACAATTCACCCATCGAGGATATTCAACGATGTGCCGCTGCATGCTTCTTCTATTGCCTCAACATGGTTCTCGACTGATGTGAATTGAATCAACGACCTGCTGTGCGTCGCGAAGGCTACTTGAATCGATCGTATTCAGTGGGCTACATCACCCGAGAAACGTTCGCGAGATGGTGGGCTGTTCCACTGATTTCTAATGCTTGGCCTTCGTTGGGAGATTTGTCTCGTCGGTTACGGTTTCCGTGGTTTGCATCACGTGGGGCCCTCGTGCTAATCGGATACTTGCTACCCAGTGTCCGTCGACCGGGTTGATGATTGGGCGTTTCCACGATTCCTTGTTCGTGATCGTCGGCGGAAGGATTGTGAATTGCAACTGATCGTTGACATTCATATCTCCCAGGTTTCCCATCAATCCAGTAAACCCCCAAGCGTTTGGAAAGAACGTCCAGCTCGGCTCGCGATTTTTCCGACTTTGTGGTTTGGCTAATCGCCCTTGGAATTTTGGATGGTTGCCAATCATGCTCCAATACTCTTCGGAGGCTCCGTGAACGGAAGCCAATTGGAGTTCGGCAAAAGAAGGCAATCGATAACCCTTTGCATCTTGTCTCCAAGCAACCCCACGCACGGACTTGAAAGGGGAGTAGCCATCGGGCAACTTTTCGCCGTTTTCATAGAACACGTAAGGTTCGTCCAAGTCGCCTTGCTTGCTTAGCCAATTGCAAAACTTCAAAACATCCGTTACTTCCGCATCCGATATCGGGATGTCTGTTGATCCAACTTCCTGGGCGTACTCCAGTTCGCCTTTCGTGTCCATTTCATATTTGCCATACAATCCCGTCGAGACTTCTTCGCGAGCTAACCAAACATTTTCGCCGATGACGACATCCTTCTGAATCGACGCTATTTTTTTATCGGCTTGAAGTTCAAGACGTTGATACGACATGTGATTGGTAGGGATGCGGATCATGATAAAAGGATGTTTCGAAACAGGCTGTTCGAGAGACCAATTGTTGTGCTCCTGATTTGGTGCCTCAACTACCCGCTTATCCTCCAGTTGCCTATCCTCCAGCCGATCGAGCAAAGTCTGGCATGATAGTGCGACGGCGCGGTCCGTCGAATTTTTTCCTGCGATTAAGAATCGGCTCATTTCGTTCCCTAGGGGATAGGGTTGTTCCATCAAGCAAAGAAGATGGATCGCGAAAATTTTCTGATATAGGTTTTGCTGCGTGCATTCCGAATTATTCCTCCACAGGAGATCTGCCGTGGAAGCCAATTCAGCTTCGGACGCGCCGTCAGCAACAGCTAAAAGCTCATAAACCAGCGTCATCGGATCGGCCACTTCACTAAAAGACGGACGCAATCGGAAGTCATTATGACGCATGAAGTGCCACTGTAGGCCACGGAAACCATCGAGGGATTCAGAATCGGGATTCGCGCTTATTTCCTCAACCAAGTCGTCACGCGTCCTTTGGGTTGCCAGGGCAACTCCCCACAATCGAAACTCCTCCTCGTCACTCACGGACAGGCAATTCAAAACTTCACCCGCATCTAAGTTCAGACCTGCTAACTCTAATAGCAGGTTGTACCGGGATTCTTGTCTCGGCTTCATGTTAGCGCGATCGAAATCGGAGGAAACGAGTACCTTTATCAGTGAACTTTCAAACTTTGAATGGCGGCTTAGGTTCTTCCAAATCTCTTCCAAGCTTCCTGGGTTTGCGTCGACGAACGTCGTTGCATTGGATTCCGCTCTTCTTCTCCGTTCACCTTCGATGTCATTAAGTATGTCAAAGATCCAAAGGGATAAAGATATCAATCCGAGAGTAAGCAGAGCGACCAGACCTGCCCAGCGCTGCGCTCTGGATCCACTCCGGGACATCACTCGATGTTGAAGTTCCGAGCGTTGTGGTTTGGGGACCGCGTAATGTGCCGCCAACCATTCGGCAGGTGTCAGAAGTTGCTTCGTTTTGGGATCTCGTTTCAATCGCATGGCGGCCTGTACCAATCGATTTCGCGCCAGGCCGCGCCATGTTTCCGCGTCCCGCACCATCAGCCAATTTTTGATGGGCTGCACCAAGTAATCATGCGACAAACTGTAGTAAGACTCATCCGATCCTGTGACCTGATGCTTTGTAAGCAAATGAAGTTCTTGATCCAAGCATCGCATCGCTAGTTGAAATCGATTCGAGCTATGGGAATCGCTGACGGAAGCAGCAAGAGTCGAAAGTGACTGGGCGCTTGTTTTCAACTCGCGATCATCGTCAGGAATCAATTCTCGCAAGATATCTGCGCACGCATCCGCATTGGCTCGAAGCAAGGGTGAGGCATTGGGAGAATCGAACGCGTCGCTCAAAAAACGCAACAGGATACCATCCGCTCCTCCGAGCCGATTGAGAGTTGGAATGTCCCAGGAATGATTCCGCATGAGCTCTGCGAAAATGGACAGGTGGACGCAAAGGATCTGGTTTTCCTGGGCCAAGCTCTTAACCGATTTTTCAATGAATGCTCGGTGGGTGTCCGACAAAGGGCCGGCGGGAATCGTTTCATACGCTCTTCCAAAGCTGGCTAAAACTCTCTGCGCATGCTGAAGATTTAGTAACGGCAAGCCCGATGCATTGGATTCATCCGAGAGTGGGTATTCGAGCATTTGCATCAATTCGCCAATCTCGCTCCAGAATTCATTGCGCACCAAGAGCAACGCCTGAATGTGTTTGCCATCGCATTGCCGCAAGGCTTGAACGATGGGGTGTGCAATATCGACAGGATGTCCAACGAGATACTGTTCGAATTGGTCCAGGACGAGAAGAATCTTGTAATGCGATTTTCGTTTTTGAATGGCAGCGAGAGCTTCTTGGAGCGATGCAAACGGTTGCGTGTATTCCAATTCCTCGTGCAAACTCGCGAGTATTCCAGCCAACGGATCCTGAACGGTCAAATTGCAGTAAACCGGACGCACTGTTCGGTTGACGGACGGAATCAAAGCCGCCAATGCAAACGAACTTTTTCCGCATCCACTGGGGCCGTAAATGACCCCTACTGGCTGAGCATCCGAATTGAGATTCTCTGCCCATGCTTGCCATGTCGACACTATGGCCGGAATCCCTTGGATGTCATAGGGACCCGGCATGAGCCGCATGTAGTATTCGCTGTCTCGACCGTCGAACGGCCGGAGTCCTCTCGGGACAACATAGGGTAGGAATTGCGCCTCGTGGATGTGGCTTCTGGATGGTTGACTGTTTCGTGAGAGTGACCCTATGCCCGAATCCTGTCCTAACCCCGAATCTTGAGAGTGCCATTCGTTGCTGTTGGAGCCCTTGTCTCGCAAAGACTCGTCAGCAATCGCATCGAACATCGGAGTGAGCTCTATTTCCACTTGTTCGATAGCATGCTCTAGCTCCTTTGCGTCTTGGAATCGCGCAACCATGCGTGGAGACAAGCACTTCAAGCACAAGAGTTCAATGGCTTCGGGGATGTCCTGTCGGTGAACGCGAGGAGATTCGAAGTCTCCTCGTAGAATCGCCTGAAAGAGTTCGACGTCCTTGATCTGCCGAAAGGGTGAAACGGAAGTGAGCATTTCAAACAGGATGATGCCAAACCCCCAAATATCGGTTCTGCCATCAATACGATGGACCTCTCCGAGGATTTGTTCCGGTGCCATGTACCGCCGTGTGCCAGATATCCGACGACGGAACCATCCTGGTGACTCATCGGTGAGGGCTAATCCCAAGTCGGCAACTTTGATTTGATCATCCTCCGCGATCAGGATGTTGGAGGGCTTCAAATCCCGATGCACGATTCTGTTTTCGTGCAAATGGACCATTGCTGCCACAATTCCTTTGCAAATCATCAAGACGCGATCGAGGGGCATGAGTCCTTGGGACTTGAGTTCTTTCGAAAGACTACGACCTTCGACTAATTCCATGACGACAAAGGTGTGATTGTTCCACTCATCGATGTCGAAGACTCGAACGAGATTCGGGTGATCCAACTTGGCTGCCGCTCGAGCTTCATCGAGTAAGTTCAACGCTTCTTCTCGCGATTGCAAGCAGATTGGGTTGATAGCTACCTTGATCGCAACACTGCGTACCAATTTCGAATCGAATGCACGATAGACAACTCCGAACCCTCCTCGACCAAGTCGTTCTTCGATGCGATAACGATGGACCCATGTCCCGGGCTCGATTCCCAGCGATGCGCTTTCATCCCTGTCGGCTTGCGAGCTGTTGGATGGATCGACCGGAATCTGCAGAGTGGAATCTTGGGTGATCGCATCCGACGCATCGGATTCTCGGTTCGTGTAATCTGACTCGGAATCGGATCGATCCATGGGAATTTTCTATTGGGGGCACGGATAGTGTGGATCGAGTGGCAGCGGTACCGGGCGAACCAAATGTCGAGCCCCATTTTAACGCAAAAAGGGGACCGCCGCTTGTGTCAAATCCATTCCCTTTTCGCCGGTAAGGGGCTTTCGATGGAAACCTCCTTGCGCCTGAAGTTGTGCTGTTTTGGCCTCTCTCGTACTCGTACTCAATGAAATGGTACTCGTACTCGACGATCCCCCATCGAGTACGAGTACCGCTAACGTTGAGTACGAGTACGAGTACGAGTACGAAAAAGCCAGAGAAAATATCGATTGAAACTCCGAAACACGCGAATAGCGCAACTTCAAAACTTGCGCCTGAAGTTGTGAGCACACCTTTGCCGACCACTGAGCACACCTTTACCGATCACTAAGTGATTCCAACGAGAATTCAGTGAAGCAAATTTGCACGCTCATGCATTCCTTTCCCTCGAAATGCAGTCGCCATGGTACCCGTCAGTAGAAAGGCTAGCACCTAAGGCGAGAGAAGGATTGAAACGGAGGAGACATTGATCTGGCTATCGAGTGCAACGCGTATCTTTTGAATTTCGCTATTTGAGTGTCTCTGCGTTTCAATCCGCGATTTCCCTAGGTTTTTCGTACTCGTACTCCGCCTTAGCAGTACTCGTACTCGAAGATACCGCATCGAGTACGAGTACCATTTCATTGAGCACGAGTACGAGGGAAGCCAACGCAGCGCAGCTTCAACGTGTGGATACGTACCGCCGCTACGTCGCAAGCCGTTTTTCCCATGCGGACACCATTTGAGAGATCGTGTCTCGAAGGGAAAGGCTAATATTCCAGTCAGGGTAATGCCGACGGATTTTTGAGAGATCGCTGTAATAGCAGATGTGGTCTCCCGTGCGATGTTCGTCGATGTAGATGGTTTTCATCGGCTTGCCGCTGATCTCCTGAACGAGTCGAAAGGCTTCGAGGATGGAACAGCTATTGGCTTTGCCTCCGCCGATATTGTAAACCTCGCCCCCTGTTGGTGCATTGAAAAAGGCTTCTGCGAATCGAGCCACATCGTGACTATGAATATTGTCGCGAACCTGTTTCCCCAGGTACCCGAAGATCCGATATTCGGTTCCATCCAGGTTGCATTTGACCAAGTAGCTTAGGAATCCGTGCAACTCGACACCGGAATGACTGGGGCCGGTCAAACAACCCCCGCGCACGCAACAGGTCGGCATTCCAAAATAGCGCCCATATTCCTGAACAAGAATGTCGGCAGCTGTTTTCGAAGCACCGAATACGGAATGGAGAGACTGGTCGATGCTCAGCGTCTCTGGGATACCATTCGAGAAGGCCTCATCGTCGTAATCCCATCGCGTTTCGTATTCGCGCATTTGGATTTGGTTGGGTCTGTCGCCGTAAACTTTATTGGTCGACATGAAAAGGAATGGCGACTCAGGGCAGGATCGCCGCGCACCCTCCAAGAGGTTTAGGGTTCCGACGGCGTTGGTATCAAAGTCATCCAGGGGGATTTGGGCCGCCAGGTCATGGCTGGGCTGTGCGGCCGCATGCAGTATCGCATCGGGTTTCACAGACTCCATCAATTGGAAGATATGAGCTCGATCCCTGATGTCCGCTTCGTGATGTTCAAAGGAAGGAATCGTTTTTTGCAATCGCCTTTGGTTCCAACGAGTATCGCCGCTCGCGCCAAAGAAGGTGGCCCGTTGATTGTTGTCGATTCCATGTATGGACCAGCCTATCGCTGCAAAATGCTCGCAGACCGCTGAGCCAATCAACCCCGAGGATCCTGTTACCAGCAACGTTTTCGCCATACTCTTGCCCTGGATGCTGTCCCTGCGAAATGGAGGGTACGATGTTTGCAAAAAATGTTCTGGCCTCGTTTCGATGGCCTTTCTCGTCAATCAACTTAGTCCGCGTTCACTCGCGTTCGAAGGAGGAAGGCGCTCGTCCTGGATGCCGGCACCCCAGAACGATACGTCAACGCCCTTATGCCCACTGTTCCACGGCAAATTTGGTGACGTTGTGAACTGGGAGCGACTGTCCGGGCCTAAGGTTTAGCATGGAATCGAAGATCCTGAAAGGAATCGAATCTCGTTTACGTCTTGCCGACCAATGGAGAAATGCGACTTCATTCCGAATCGGTCCCCTAGGAGTTCAGCTGCGTTTCGCGAAGATTGTGCCCGATATGTGGCTAATGGTTTCGAGCAATATCGGTTTCGCACCATGCGTTGAAGGTGGACGCGTCGCACTATCCTATCGCGGACCCGATGTGCTAAAATCCATGGTGTTGTGGTTCGAGTTGCGGCAACTCTTTTGGGTGCGCCGACATTGGCCTTAGTCCGGGCAAACAATACTGAGTTCTTTCGATGGCGATATCCTTGATTTACCTCCTTTGGTCGATTCCCGTGTTGGCGGCTGTGTCGCTGGTTATGGCTGGAACTCGCCATGAGAGACCGGAATTGATCTGGCAACAAACATGGCGCAACGCGGTTTGGACACTGACCTTCCTAGGTTCAGTGGCTGCGGTTATCGCGGTTGCTATCTGGTGGATCGGTAGCTAATCAACATCTGCAATCAAGGAGATTTTTATGCCTTTGTATGAATATCATTGCAACGCGTGCGAGTGCGATTCGGAAGTGCTCGTCAAGAATTTCGACGAAAAGCCAAATTGCCCGCAATGTGGTTCGAAGAAGTTGACCAAGCTGCTCAGCGTGATTGGTGCACCTGTCATCGGAGAAGGGCATACTGCGTCCCGTTCGGAAGGGGATACGTGCGGTAAACCCCAATGCGCCCGAGGCTGCATGTTTGGAAACTAGAACTCACCTTAGCATTGGACGGAGCGCACCATGCGGCTTGATCGACGATGGGTTTTTCTTCTGTTGCTACTCCTTCCAATCGTCGGTTGCCGCGGATGCAATGATGCCAAAGATGCGGATGCGGAAGCGGATGCAAAAAAGAAGAAGAAGCAGCGACTGGCAGCCGACGAGTTACGAGCGCTCCCCTTTTCGACGGAGCTCGTGGGCAATGCGATCAAACCTGGGCATTGGTACCAAACACGCCACAAGCTCAAGGCTAATTTTTCCGATGAATCGCTAACCGCATCCTTGACCATCGTCGATAAAAGCAACGCCCCAGTTGCCGCCGCGGACAGCTTTGAAACAGTGAACTACCAGCGAAACATTGCGTTGGCGACTGGCCAAGAAAAGGCGATTGAGCTGACGGTGCTGCACCCGATGATTCGTGCGGCGAACCCGGATGATTCCAACTCCGGAAGCTCGGTGACTTCGATCTTTGCCAAGTACTCGCTACGTGGATTGGGGACTTCGGTGCTCGAGGAAGCTTTCCCGAACAAGATCATGGAAGGCTACCAAACCAATATTGTCGTGCTGGCGAGGAATCTCTCTCGCTACACGTTTTGGCGAGGATTGGATTGCATCGTATGGCCTCGCAGTGATGACCTTCAACAAAACCGAATCGTTCCCCACCGCATTGTCGATATCGACGAAACCGAACTGTCTAGCAATTTTCCCAATCAATTGGCGACGATGACATCCATCTCGCATGTAGTCATCAACGACATTTCGCTCAACGGGATGTCTCAAGAGCAATTGTTGGCGTTGAAGGATTGGCTCCACTTCGGAGGGACGATCATCATCAATGGACCGGATTCGGTTTCGAGCGTAGAGACCTCGTTTCTCAAGGAGCTAGCACCTCTTCAGGACACCCGGGATGGGCAATGGACTGAGGCCGAGGACACAAAGCTCAATGACGGATGGACCATTCGCATCTCGGAGGGAGATCGCATTCCGTTTGCCTCCGATCGCAAGCTGCCGATGCTGCAAGGGACATTGAATGCAGATTCGCAATGGATACCAACCTTGGAGGGAATGGTGGCGGAACGGCTGGTCGGACAAGGACGCATCGTGATGACAACATTTCCAATGAGCGATGCGGCGTTTGTACGATGGCCGTCCTACAGTTCGTTGATCCACAACGCCATTTTGAGAAAGCCTCACTTGGAGCCGACGCTCGGGCTAGATGCCGCTTCGCTATTTGCGGGAACGTGGAAAGGAACCGAGAGAAACCCAGTTCACAATACCCGACTGAGGATGTGGGCGAGGGATTTCGATATGTCGATGGCCCTGCCCGAAGGGAATACGGACAATGGGAACGGCGAAATTCGCATTGCCAGTCACCCTGCGAACAAATCGACCAGTCTTGCAGCCTGGAATCCTGCTTCCGTCATACTGAACTACGCCGTGCTGACGCTTCGACAATCCTCCGGGATCAACGTTCCGCGGGTGAGCACGATTATGAAATTGCTCCTGGGGTACTTAATTGTTCTCGTGCCGGTGAACTGGGCTATCTTTCGGATGTTCAACCGCGTCGAATTGGCTTGGCTTTTGGCTCCCGTCATCGCGATGACGGGAGCGGTCGTCGTCGCCAGTAGTGTGCACCTCGATGTGGGCTTTTCTCGCAGTCAAACCAGTGTTGGCTTTTTGGAGCTACATAACGGATACCCTCGCGGTTTGTTGTCGAACTATCATGCTTTGTACAGTTCGCTGTCGACCAATTACTCCGCTGTCTACAAAAAGGGAGATGGATTGGTTTTGCCGTTGGCCAAAACAGGAGATCGCCAGTCCAAGAAGGAAGCGCAGGCGATCGAGTATTGGAATGCCGATGAAAGTGGGACGGGACTGCAGCGCTTTCCGGTGTTGTCAAACACCACGGGTTTGATCCAGTCCGAAGAGGTGATCGAACTCGGCGGGAGCATACGCTGGACGATCGATGAACGTGGTCTCGCATTTACTGCCCAGTCCAGCGCTGGAATTCAGTTTCGAGATGTCGGGTTGATCGGCATTTCGGAGGACGGCAAATTGATGGTCGGGTGGCTGGGATCTCCCCAACCGGGCTCTACGACACAAGGCAAATTAAAAGAACTCACGCAAAACAATCGATGGCTCGACGAATGGGACGAAAATCCTATCTTGAAACGTCCCGTTGGATTGCGATTGTCGGATGGTTTGCGGTGGTCGGAACAAGATCTCGATGAGATCTATTTGGGTGCGTTGCTTCACACCGTCGCCACGCGCTATCCATTGCAACGAGGAGAATGGATCGCGGTAGGATGGTTTGGCGAAACGCTGAGCGCGCTGGAAATCACCCCCACGACTGCACAGAATCGGAATGTGGCATTGGCCTTGATGCACGTCAAAGCCAGTTCTCTCCTTGATGAAGTCCGGCCTGATGTGCGAATCTTCCCAAAGAAACCGGAAGAGGAGCCTGAGTCCCCCCTCGATTAGTCCCGATCGATCTGCTGATTGGTGCGCGCATGGCATGCAGCAGGACTCTAGCCGCGATGGCAATCACTCCGCGATGGCAATCACTCGCGATGGCAATCTCGGAAATCGCCCCGCTTCAGAAAGTTTTGGATTCAGCGACGTTGCGCTATCAGGACACGCGTTATCTGGACACGCGTTATCTGGACACGAAGGTATTCCCAGTCCAAATCTGATATAGTTTCGATTCTCTAGCCTCCTACCCGCGAATGGAACAAAATCGATGAAAGCTCAGGACATTCTGAAAGCCACGCATGCTACTACCAACCTTATTTTCAGCCGCTATTTGAGCGACATGTCGGACGCTGATTTGCTGGTGCGTCCCGCGCCTGGCTGCAACCATATCGCATGGCAACTAGGCCATCTGCTTGCATCCAATAGCCATCTTCTGGATTGCGTTTCCCCAGAGTCTGCGCCCAAGCTCCCCGCTGGGTTCGAAGAGAAGTACACGAATGAAACCGCCAAGAGCGATCAAGCATCCGATTTCTTGACCAAAGCTGAATACGAAGCAATGTTCCAAAAATTAGGAACCGCAGTCGATGCCACCATTGACCAATTGTCGGAAGCGGATTTGGACCAGCCGAGCCCAGAGACCTACCGTTCATGGTGCCCGACGTTGGGAAACATGATGGTCTTAGTTGTCACGCACTCCCTCATGCACGCTGGCCAATGGGTTCCAATTCGACGACAACTCCACAAGCCAGTGGTGATGTAGCTCGGCTTGGTTGTTTTGAAGTTGTGCGTTATGGCTTTTTCTCCGTCACGAGCACATTCCGCCGAGGCGGATGGTGCTCGTACTCGTCATCGAACGGGCTTCTTCGAACACGATTACGAGCCGGAGCCCGAGCACGAAAAAGCCTAAGGGAAATATGGATTGGGGCTCCGAGCGGCTCGACAATCGCAACTTCAAAACGTGCGTGCCATGCAACACGCCCAGCACGCGCGTTTGGGAAATTGCTCGCATTTGGATAACGAGAATCTCGCCGTTCATCTTGCCACTGCAAGCGTTTTCTCGTTTCGCGATGGCTCTTATTCGCCGAATCATTCGAGTCCGCGCTAGGAACTTGAATCTGTGCCGGCTACGAAAGAGTTAGGGGGTGAAGTCGGATTCGCCCCGGTAATCTTGAGTCCCTTTTCGGAATTTGATCGAGGTCCCGATTCTCTCTTTTCCGATACTTCATGACGACAGTGCAAGGATTGCGGGTGTCGTGAATGCGTCAAGGATGACAGATCATGAAATGGTTTCTCGTGGTGATAACGGGCTTGTTGTGTCTAACAACGGCGATCGCGTGTACCCCTCGCGTGAGGGTACTTCCAAATCCTAGTCCTCACGACAAAGGGATTCGGTATTACCGCCCCAAGCCGTATCTATTGGTCTCTTCCGGTGTGGCCGAAACCACTGTCTCGGAACGAGAAAAGACAGTGACGACCAAATCGGTTCCCGATCCCAAATACGTCAATATCCAGCTCGTGTATTTGCCCGATTTCGAAGAAGAATATGCGATCGACGTGAGAACGGGCTTTGGAACGGCCGACGTCGAGATCACGCTCGAGGAAGGTTGGAAACTTACCGGCATCAATCAAAAATTAGATTCCAAAACGAGCGAAAATCTCACGGCGATCGCTGACTTGATCGGGGCTGTGAGCAAAATTCCCGCCGCTGCAGCCACCGGCGAAGCTTCCTCGAAAAGCAATCCCGTAGCCCCGCAATGCAGTGTGAGAGCGACGAATGTACCTCTCGGATACTACGAATCCGTACTGGGACGTGATGCTGCAGGACGCAAGCATCTGTACGGTTTTCGGTACATCGGCTTCATGCCTTTCGCAGCTTGCCCGCAGTCGATGAAAGGCGTTGAGTGTGGCAACTGCCAAACCGCCGATCTGTACGGGTTGGTATTCGAGAATGATGCGATGGTCTTTCGACGGCTAAGTGAAATTGAGCCACTGGGCAGTCATGAGCAATTCGAAACGGTCGCATCGCAACCGGAATCTTTGCCACTCGCCAATGTATCGCGGCAAGTGCAATACGATGAAAAAGGGAAAATGACAAAAGCGACCTTTTCGATTTCCGATGAATACAAAGTTCCGTCACCTCGCGAAAACATCATCTATGCGCCCCTTCCCAAGCTGAACTTCGAAGGGAGCACGAACGGCGAAGTCATGGCTGCGCCGTCCAAGTAATCATCCAAGCAATGAAGACACCCCGAAATTGGGCAAAGTCACTCAAGCAACACCGCGGAAAGTCGCTTGACGAAGCCGCGCTGGTTGAATTGTGGCGTGAGATGCACGGGAACAATGCGATCGGAGAATCGCCGTCCCAGTTCGACCCGATCGACCGAGAGAATCAATTACGGCGACAAGCCCCAACCACGCGCCCCGATTCGCTGAGCGACTGGGTTCGGGTCAATCGTGCGTTGCGCGGGATGAATCCGGATGGCATTGCGAAAGATGCACTTAGCGAGGGCGATATTGGGGAATTGTCGCAACCTCGTTGTGGTTGCTGGAGAGTCAGCCCCCAGTCGATTCCCTCACCCATGGAAGACCCGCTGGGTCGCCGCGAATGGTTTAGCCAGCCGGAAGTCGGTTGGTCCAAGTCGAAAATGAAGTTGTTCATTCGTCCCAATTCCATACCCCCAAGTTCTATCTCCGACGACTACTATCGATCGTCGGTATTGCAAGCGATGGCTTCCTGGAATCTACAGGAAATCGGTATTACGATCGAAGAAACTCCTTCGATCCAAGCGGCGGATGTGGTCATCGAATGGAGCACGCCGAATACCGATGCGCATCGCATGCTCACGGAACTCGTTCTCGCGCATGCGGACTATCCACCTCCCAACCTACAGTACGTAAGTCGACCTCCCCTTCCCTTGTGTTTGAACAGGCTCGCCTTTTGGGCATCGAAGGATGCGGACGATGTAGAGATTCGTGCACGTTATGACCTGGAGAGCTTCGTGCTTCACGAGCTTGGTCATTGCCTCGGACTCTTTCATCGGGCCCAAGGGAGCATCATGTATGAGATAATCACGAAGGGGAGGCATCGGGTTCTCGATCCAGATACCATCCAAGCGGCTAAATTCCTGTATCCAGGCCAACATCCGGTTTTCGCGTGATGCAAGATTCACTCGCCTCTTCGGGCGTCCTTGTTGATCGTCTGCTCGCAATGGCCCGGCATGCACTTTTCAAGTTGCGCTATTTCGGTTTTTTCACGTGCTCGTGCTCAATCCGCGTAAGCGGATGGTGCTCGTGCTCGTAATCGAATGGGGTTTCTCGATCACGATCACGATCACGATCACGATCACGATTACGAGCAGGAGCACGAGCACGAGCACGAGCACGATTAAGCCAGGGAAAACATCGATTGAAACTCCGAAACACTCGAATAGCGCAACTTCACAACATGCACTTCGAATCGAAATGTTCTAGTTGGCTAGGCTCTCAAGATCTCATCGAGAACATGGGCGGGATCGACCCCTGTTAGCCGTGCATCGAGCCCCTGGAATTTAGCCGAGAAACGCTCGTGATCGATGCCAAGAACATGCAATAGCGTCGCATGAAAATCGCGTACGTTTACGGGATTGTCCACTACGTTGTATCCAAATGGGCAGGTTTCTCCGTATGTCATACCTCCTCGAATTCCTCCACCGGCCATCCACATGGAGAAGCATCGCGGATGATGATCGCGGCCGTAATTGTCTGCTGTGAGTTTGCCCTGGGAATAATTCGTTCGGCCGAACTCGCCTCCCCAAATGACGAGGGTGTCGTCGAGCATGCTTCGGTCTTTCAGATCTTGCAGGAGGGCTCCGATGGGTTGATCGGTTTCCTTGCATTGCGTTCGCATTCCCCCAGGTACGCCGCCATGATGATCCCAACCTTGATGGTACAGTTGAATGTACTTGACGTTGCGTTCTGCCAATCGTCGCGCTAGCAAGCAATTGGCTGCGAAGGTGCCTGGCGTTTTGACTTGGTCGCCATAGCGCTCCAACGTGGCTTCGGATTCGCTGGTAAGGTCTGTCACTTCGGGAACACTGGACTGCATTCGGTAAGCCATTTCGTACTGAGCAATCCGCGCCGAAAGTTCAGGGTCATGTGTCTGGGCAGCTTGGACCTCATGCAGTTCTTGCAATCGGTCCAGCATTTTGCGACGGCTGGCCCCATCGATTCCGGCTGGGTTGGTGAGATAGAGAACGGGCTCTTTTCCGGAACGAAACTGGACCCCTTGGTAGCGGGCTGGCAGGAATCCCGCACCCCACAACCGTGAGTACAAGGGTTGATCCACTTTGCCTTTGGTGATCAACACGACGAAGCTCGGCAGATTCTCGTTGTCGCTCCCCAATCCGTAATTAAGCCAAGCTCCGATACTGGGGCGCCCTGAGACTTGATTGCCCGTTTGAAGAAACGTGATGGCAGGATCATGATTGATGGCTTCCGTAGTCATGGATCGGATGATCGCCATTTCATCCACATGCTTCGCTGTGTGAGGCAATAGATCGCTGACCCATGCTCCGCACTGGCCATGCTGTGCGAACGGGAAGATCGAGCCTGCCAGCGGAAGGCTGGCTTGATTCCCCGACATGCCGGTAAGCCGTTGCCCTTGACGGACCGAATCGGGAAGAGGCTCCCCTTGTTTTTCGTTGAGTAGCGGCTTGTAGTCAAATGTTTCCAATTGCGATGGGCCACCTGCCATGAACAAGTAGATCACCCGCTTTGCCGTGGGGCGATGATGGGTCGGGTTGAGAGCACCATGGCTGGGAACCCCCGACTCGTTGGCGGGACCGTTGGAAGGAGCATCGCTGGGGGACGCTCCCAGGGCTTTCGTATCCCGACCCATGAGGTCAGCCAGCGCGATAGAGCCAAATCCCATACCTGCTCGAACCAACCATTCTCGCCGTGCCAAAGCCGAGGCTTGATTCGCAATGGAGTTTTGAATATTCATGACGGAGGTTTCTGAATGGATGCGAAGGAATGGTTCGATGGAAAAAGGACCCATCGCAGGCTGGATTAACGCTTCATGACAAACTCATCGAAGCAGATCAAGGTTTCCGCTAGGACGGTCGTGGCTGCGAGTTCGATTGGATCCAGGGATGGGTTAGGGGCCCGTTCGCCGATGGAGAGAAATTCTTTGGCTGAGTCGCCATGGCTCTGAAAGTAATCGAGCTGTTCTTCGAACTCGCGTGCGAGGATGGATGTTTCGGCCGGCGTCAAGGGTCGATGGATGAGCCTCAGGGCCAACTCGCTCCATCGGGCAGAGCGATCCTTTGGATGAGCGAGAAGTACGGTTTCCGAGACGGCCCTGGCGGCTTCGATATATTGGGGGTCATTCAGTAGGACCAAGGCTTGAAGTGGTGTGGTCGTCGTCTCTCGACGCGCAGTACATGTTTCACGACTGGTGGCATCGAAGGCCAACATACTGGGTGGAGGGGCCGTACGACGCCAGAAGGTGTACATGCTCCGTCGGTACAAGCCTTCCCCTTTTTCTTGTTGATAAGATTTACCCGTTCCGGATTCTTCCCATAAACCGGCGGGTTGGTACGGCATCACGCTGGGACCACCGATCTTCGGTACAAGCAAACCTGTGGAAGCCAGTGCGGCATCTCGGAGTTGCTCCGCTGACAGACGATGTCTCGGTCCGCGAGCAAGCCATCGGTTGTCAGGATCGATTCCATCCCATTCTAAATTGCGATGCACGGAGTCTTGTCGATACGTGGCTGAGAGTACGACTTGTTTGCAAAAGCGTTTCACATCCCAGCCGTTTCGGGTGAAATCCCTTGCCAACCAATCCAGCAATTCAGGATGCGTAGGCACCATGCCTTGGCTTCCGAAGTCCTCTAGGCTGGCCACAATCCCGCGACCGAAGAACAAGGCCCAAAAACGATTCACCGTCACCCGACTGGTCAGCGGATGATCGGGCGAAGTTAGCCAATGCGCCAACATTGTTCGGTCTATCGGCTGATCGGGTTCAACGCCGGGAATGGAGCGAGCGATCAAGCGTGAAAGAGGACGAGGCACAACCGCATCGCGCGGCGCGTCGTAGGCACCTCGCTCTAGAATGTGAGTGACGCGAGGTTTGATAGCGGACTTCATGGCCATGATCTGCCGCACTTGTGTCACCAAATCGTTTTCTTTGCGTCTAAGCGATAGCAACTCCGATTGCATCGCCAACCCATCTGGATGGGATCGCAGCGACATCGGGTCCCAAGTTTCGTTGACGTGCGCGAGCAATTGCTCTTTGGCCTCGCTTGTAATAGGAGTCGCTTGTGCGAATAGCGAGGCCATCTCCAAGAGAGATAACTGCTGATCGAAGACCTTTAATTCATCCAGCGCTCCACTGCGAAAGCCGATATCCCGAAAACGGGCACCGAGAGCCAGTTGGACCGTGTTCGCATTCGAGTCTCCCCATTCCGGAAGGTAGCGAAAATCGCGTGACAATTGATCGCGGTCGACACGGACGGGAACGCTTTCACCATTGACAAACAACTGGATCCCATTGGCTCGACTGCTTCCATCGTAGGTTACACCGATCTGCGACCATGTATCGATTGGGATCGGTTGGAGGGCTTCGATCCGGATCGCATCCCCTGGCCAAAAGTGGATCAATGAGAATTGGGGTTTGCCGTTTTCAAGCACGAGTTGAGCGCCGCGAAACGCAGCATCTTCGGCAGCGACGCTCTGGTGTAGGATGATAACCCGAGGTGCGTGCTCCGCTGGTCGGATCCACAGGCTGATCGAAAACGGCTCAGGACGAGACAGTTGATATTGGATTGGTTTGGATTCGTCCGCTGGGTTGGGACGTTGCAATGGGAAGCTGACGGCGTCGTCTCCGTTGAATTGGGTTGCGGTCCCGAACACTCCCGGAACGGATCCTTCGAGTGGAAAGGCCCAAGGAGTTGCAGGGGCCTCTGCAAGCAACTCGGTTGTGGCCGATCGATCCCTTTTCGCCTCTGTCTCATTCCATGCAGTCCATTTGGCTTCGGCATCCGCGATGGCCTGCAACAGTCGTTGGTGCTCCTCCTTTTGTTCGGGGGTGTAGAGCGAGAGGGCCGGGGTTGGCGTCGAACGAGTAAAGTGCGAATACAATCCATGTTCGTCGATATCTGCAAAGAAAGAGGCCAGTGAATAAAAGTCACGCTGCAGGATGGGATCGTATTTGTGATCGTGGCAGCGTGAGCATTCCAATGTCAGCCCCAGAAAGGCAGTACCTGCGGTGACTGTACGATCCGCGATGTAGACTTGGCGAAACTCTTCTTCGATACTTCCACCTTCGTTGGTCTGTCGGTGAAGCCGATTGAAGGTCGTCGCAATCCGTTGGTCGTCGGTCGCATTCGGGAGCAGATCACCGGCTAGTTGCCAAGTGATAAATTGGTCGTAGGGGAGGTTTTGTGCGAAGGAGCGAATAACCCAATCGCGCCATGGCCATACGTCCATGTTGACATCGGATTGATAGCCGAACGTGTCTGCATAACGCGCCACGTCGAGCCACATGTTGGCCATGCGCTCGGCATATGCATCTGACGCAAGCAACCGGTCGACGATTCGTTCCCGGGATATTTCCGAACTATCATCCATGATTTCGCGAATCTCTTCGATCGTTGGTGGGAGCCCTGTCAGATCGAATCGTGTTCGCCTCAACCATTTGAGCGGATCGGCTTCATTGGCTGGCAGCAATCCGTGCTGTTGCATCCCAACCAGAGCGAAGCGATCGATGTCGCTGCGAACCCATCGAGCCCAATCGGGCGAGGGGGTTGGAGAGGCAACTTGGTCAGGGATCGGTTCAAACGACCAGTGCGACTGATACTCGGCTCCTGAGTCGATCCATTTGCGAAGAGTTGCGATTTGCTCGCCGGACAGTTTTTTTCCTGTCTTTGGAGGAGGCATGACCAAATCTGGATCGTCGGACAGAATGCGATCGAGGATCGAACTCGAGGCGTGGTCACCGGCGACGATTGCTCCATGCTCGATGGCCGAGTTGCGATCGTCCAGCCGCAGTTCCGCCTGACGAGAATTCTTGTCTGGACCGTGGCAGGCGAAGCAGGCATCGGACAGGATCGGACGAATATCGCGATTGAACTGTAGCGAGGAATCGTCCGCGGAAGTCTTCGAAGCCAGTCCAATACCGATGCAAACGGCAGCGGCACATCCAAGCCACTGACCGCTGAGCGATTTGGGGGAGGCGATCCGGTCCAACAAGAAAGGGAATGGCATGGTTCGCACGCAAGGCAGCGTGTAAAAAGCGTGGCGGTCAAAGAGGAACTGGGATGCGAGATTGCATCGGGGTGGGTCACCTTATTCTAATCGTTCCCCGCGATGAATTCTATGCCTGGAAACCGATGCATGGTGAACCTCGGAGGGTGTCTAGGACTTTGCGTTTGTGGGTCAAGTTTGCATCGACGCGAGACAATTGCGGTTCACTTTACGATGGGATGGGGCCCGTTTTGGCATCTAGGACAATAGAAGGTGCTTCGTTGAGCCTGAACAAAGCGAACAATGGTTGCTTTATGGCATGCAACGCATGGTTCGTCGTTTCGAGCGTACACGGCATGTTGGTGTTGGTAGCTTCCTTCGCCATTGATCGCATTACGGTAGGTACCATCACCGAGTGTCGAGCCTTCGCTTTCGATGGCTGCCAGGAGAATTTCGAGCATGGCAGCATAGATTCGCTTCCATTGGATGCGACTGACATCGGAGCAGAGACGAGCGGGATGAACCCGGGCGCGGAATAGAATTTCCGATGCATAAAGATTGCCTACCCCCGCTACCAGTTTTTGTTCTAGCAGCGCGGGTTTGACAGGTCGTCGTAGTGCCTGGAAGCGATGGATGAATTCTTTTTCTGAAATGGCAAGTGCATCGGGTCCGAGCCGATCGGGTCCCATCCAGTGGTCGCATTGCGATGCATCCCATAGGTGCACGGTTCCGAGTCCTCGACGGTCCCAGTATAGAAACTGGTTTACCGTTGCACCGTGCAAATGGACGATGAGCCGCACATGCGAGGAGCTAGGTGGATCGCTGACCATCGCCATTCCGGCCATCTTGGGCTGCATGACAATCGAGGAGCCGCAGTTCAGACGTACGAGAACCCGTTTCGCGATGCGGTCGACGGCAACGACGCGGCGGCCTGGGAGGAGCTGATTCCATTGCGATCGATCCGGCGAGACTTGAATCGGGCGATAAGGTATCGATGGGAATTCGATCCGGTCGATGCAGCCACCGACAATCGGTGCCAAACCTCGCCGCATGGTTTCGACTTCAGGAAGTTCTGGCATCCAACGTCCTCCGTTGCCGAGCTATCGATGATAGACCGCTGCGGGATCGATCAATCTCGGCTGATCGATAGCGAAGATGCCATCTTCGTACTTTCGAAAGAAGCAGCTTGCGTATCCTTCGTGGCACGCGGCTCCTGTTTGCTCGACCAACAGCAGGATTGTATCTGCATCGCAATCGACCCGTAATTCGAGGACCCGTTGACGATGACCACTCTCTTCTCCCTTTCTCCAGAGTCTTTTTCGCGATCGACTGTAGTAGGTTGCCATCCCCGTTTGGATGGTTTCTTCATAGGCATCGCGATTCATCCAAGCCATCATCAGTACTTGTTTGGTCGTGGCGTCTTGTGCGATGGCCGGCAACAGACCATCCGTGCCGAGAGAGAATTCGGGATCGGTGAGCGACATACGGGTTCTCGCATGGGCAGACATAAAGCGAATGGGTGTGGACAAGCCTGCGGCGCAATGCCAGTCCCACTTCCCTGGCCGTTTCCATAGCAGGTATGGCACTATACCAAGAATCGTATCGATCGGCGAATCGGCAGTATCCGTTGGACGGCAGGATCCTTTCACTGGTTACGCTCGTCTTGAAGATGCGGTGTCGAGTATCTCGGAGCCCCAATCCCTGTAATCCCAGGGTTTTTCGTACTCGTACTCGTATTCGTACTCAGCGTTAGCGGTACTCGTACTCGTACTCGAAGATACCGCATCGAGTACGAGTACCATTTCGTCGAGTACGAGTACGAGCAGAAGCCAAATGGCGCAACTTCAACGTTCGATAACGTGCTGCGGAGCGTCGAAGCATCCGAGGGACTTGGCGAAACCAGTCGAACCATTCATTTATTCGGCAGTTCGGTTAGAGAATTCTTAGTCCAAGGACCGCCTGCAGGTGTTCTCGGTTGGCGATTCTTGCTCTTCGACTATACTGCTGCGATCGTCTGGTGCGATCGTCTGTTGCGACTGGCCGTCGCGAATACGAACCGTCGGACGTTATGTAATTAAGATGTTTCCACACCGCCAAACTGAGGCGAAAAAATGCAGCGCGCCGGATGGAACGGTAGCAGGTTGGCTTGCCTGCTTTTGTTGGGATGGATCGTAGGGTGCAATCGAAGCACGCCACCCGCAACTCCACCGATTGCTATGAAAGTTGCATCGGTCCTGGCCAAAGCTCAGGAAGTCACGGATTTCGACGAATACGTCGGCCGAGCCAGCGCTTCGGAAACAGTCGAAGTACGAGCGCGGGTCACTGGATACATCAAGACCATCGAGTTCCAAGACGGTGAAACGGTCGACGAAGACCAATTGCTTTTCACCATCGAACCAGATGTCTATGAAGCTTCCCATGACCAAGCCGTATCTCGGATCGAATGGTCGAAGGCCAAGGTCACGTTGGCCGAAAAGAAACTGGCTCGCGCCGATGACTTGATCAAAGTTTCAGCCATCTCACAGGAAGAGTTTGAAGAAAATGTGGCCGCGTTGGCCGAGGCGAAAGCACAAGGCGTTTCTGCCGTTGCGGATTCTGAGATCACCGCGTTGGACCTTAAATACACCAAGGTAAAAAGTCCCATTGGAGGACGAATCGACCGAGCCTTAGTGACCCCTGGAAACATCGTGACCGGCGGATTGGGAACCGGAACGCTGCTGACGACGATTGTCAAAAATGACCCGATGTACGTTTACTTCGATGTCGATGAAAAGGCCGTGTTGCGATACCAACGGATGTCAATCCAAGACTTGAAGCAAGAAGGGCAATCGACGATCATCGAGAGGACACTGAAGGATCTTCATGTTCCAGCCAGGATCCAGCTTGCGGATGAATCGGATTATCTTCACGAAGGGGTTTTGGATTTTCTTCAGAACCGCATCGATGAAAAAACGGGCTCCATTCAAATCCGCGCGGTTCTCCAAAATTCCGACCAACTGATCCGATCGGGAATGTTCGTCCGAGTGCGAGTACCAAGCTCCAAACCGTACGACGCGGTCCTAGTTCCAGAGCAATCCATTGGCGTGGAACAAGACACTCGTTATGTGATCGTGGTCGAAGGAGGCAAGACGACTCGGCGAACCGTTGAGCTAGGTCGAGCGCAGGGTGACATGCGGGTCATCACCAAAGGGCTCCAAGCGGGCGAAGAAATCATTTATCGTGGACTGCAGCGCGTGCGCCCCAATGTGCCTGTTGAAGTCACACGCGTCGAACTTCCAGCCAACCGCCCTTGATCCAACGGGAAGAAAAAACCAATGCTTTCCCGATTCTTTATCGATCGCCCAATTTTTGCGGGTGTGATTTCGATTCTGATCACGCTGGCCGGGCTGATCTTTGTGTGGTCGTTGCCGGTCGCTCAATATCCCGAGATCACTCCGCCAACCGTGCAGGTGGCATGCGTTTACCCAGGAGCGAACGCCAATGTTGTTTCGGAAACCGTCGCCACCCCGATCGAACAGCAGATCACCGGTGTCGAAAACATGCTCTACATGTCGACGCAGTGTACGAACGACGGCGCATGCAATATTACCGTCACGTTCGATGTGGGCACCGATCTGGACATGGCTCAAGTTCTAGTGCAGAACCGCGTGAATCTGGCCCTGCCATCACTTCCCACCGAAGTCAAACAGACAGGCGTTTCGGTCAAGAAGAAATCCCCCAGCATCCTTTTGGTAGTCAATCTCGTTTCGCCGGATCAGTCGCGCACCCAACTCTACTTGAGTAACTACGCCACGATCCAACTGCGAGATGAACTCATCGGAGTTTCCGGAGTGGGTGACATTGGATTTCTCGGGCAGTTGGACTATAGCATGCGCGTCTGGCTCGATCCGAATCGAATGGCCAAGCTCAATATTACGGCTGCGGAAGTCCTCCGCTCGCTACGCGAGCAAAACGTCCAAGTCGCAGCAGGCTCGCTCGGTCGTCCGCCGATGATTCCTGGACAAGCCTTTCAATACACTCTTTCGACGAAAGGGCGCCTAGAAGATACCGAGGAATTTGGAAACATCATTGTCCGGTCCAGCATGACAGGAGTTCCCGTTCGAATGCGCGACATCGTCAGCGATGTCCGGACACTCTCCGATGGGCGTGATTACGGCGGCATCGAATTAGGTGCGAAGAACGAAGACACTGCGTGTACGCTCGACGGCAATCCATCGATCGGTATGGCCATCTATCAGCAACCGGGTTCCAACGCGATCGATACGGCCCATCGCATCAAACTCAGGATGGAAGAACTCAAAGCAAAATTTCCGTCGGGAGTCGATTATCGTATCGTCTACGACACCACTCCTTTCATCTCCGAGTCGATTGGTGAAGTATTTAAGTCGCTGCGCGATGCCATCATTTTGGTTGCGATCGTCGTGTTGGCGTTTCTGCAATCCTGGCGAGCTAGTTTGATTCCGCTCATCGCGGTCCCCGTTGCCATCATCGGAACCTTTGCGGTCATGGCTGGCATTGGGTATAGCTTGAACAATCTTTCGTTGTTCGGATTGGTGCTGGCGATCGGCATCGTCGTGGATGATGCCATCGTCGTCGTGGAAGCGGTCGAACATCATCTCGAGCATGGCATGTCCCCGCGCGAAGCAACGATCGCGGCCATGGAGGAAGTCTCTGGACCGATCATCGCGATCTCTTTGGTTCTGATGTGCGTTTTCATTCCGTGCATTTTCATCTCGGGGATCACCGGCCAATTCTTTCGGCAATTCGCAGTTACCATTGCCGTCTCCACATTCTTCTCGGCCGTGAATTCATTGACCCTCAGCCCTGCCCTGTCAGCCATCCTGCTCAAACCGAAAGCAGAGCAAACGGATTGGTTGTCACGAGTCATCCAAACGTCTCTGGGCTGGTTTTTCAGAGGTTTTAATCAACTGTTTGCCTGGAGTTCCGATGTCTACTCAGGCTGGGTTGGGCGACTGATCACGGGACGGGCTGTTGTGATGCTGGTTTATTTGGGACTTCTCTATTTGACCTATTACAGCATGACGCATGTGCCGATTGGATTCATTCCTAATCAGGACAAAGGTTATTTGCTCGTCGATGTGCGCATGCCCGATTCGTCGTCGCTCGAACGAACCAAGCAAGTTGTTCAAAAGATCGAGCAAATTCTCCGAACCGAGCACGAACACGGCGATAAAACATCCGAATCCGGAGATGGGATTCCCGGCATCGCTCATACGATCGGCATCACGGGGCAATCGTTTGTTCAAAATGCCGTCGCTTCGAACTTCGGTTCGCTTTTTGTGATTCTTGACGATTTCCATCATCGCAAGGCATTAGAGAGGAAAGCCCAGATCATCGGGCTGAAGATTCGACGTGCTCTCGCCACCGAATTGGATGAAGGACTATTCGCCGTCTTTGGACCTCCACCGGTAGACGGTGTGGGGAACGCTGGTGGCTTCAAGATCATGCTTCGCGATCGAGGCAATCTGGGTTTATTGACTTTGCAAGAAACGGCGGACGATGTGGCCGCGACCGGAAATGAGCAACCCGGTCTGGTTGGATTGTTCAACGGTTTCCGGTCGAATTCACCCCAGATGGTGGTGGATATCGATCGGGAGAAAGTCAAGAAGATGAACGTTCCATTGACGGACGTGTTCACTAGTCTTCAACTCTTTCTGGGTGGCATGTATGCCAACGACTTCAATCAATTCGGGAGGACGTGGCAAGTCAATTTGCAAGCGGACCCAGAGTACCGAAGATTGCCAGAACAGATCGGTCAGTATCGGGTAAAGACCTTGCTTGGCGACATGGTCCCGTTGGCGACTTTTTGCAATGTCCGGGAGTCGCTGGGACCCGCCATGATCACCCGTTACAACGGGTCCGTCGCTGCCGCTATCAACGGCGGGACTGTTCCTGGATTGAGTTCTGGAGAAATGGTAGCAAGAGTGCAGTCGGTGCTGGATCAAAAGCTTCCTGAGGGGATCGATGCTCAGTGGACGGAACTGACGTTCTTGCAGTTGCGAGCGGGCAATACGGCACTTCTCGTTTTTGCTTTGGCCGTCGTATTGGTTTTTTTAGTGCTGGCGGCACAGTATGAGAGCATGGTACTCCCCCTGTCGGTGATTTTAGTGGTGCCGATGTGTTTATTGTGCTCGGTGGCGGGGGTTGCGATGGCGCGACTGGATATCAATATTTTTGTTCAGATCGGTTTTGTGGTTTTGGTTGGGTTGGCGAGCAAGAACGCAATCCTCATCGTGGAGTTTGCCAAACAGTTGCAAGAGTCCGGCAAGTCCGCGCGCGAAGCAACTATTGAGGCGTGCCGCTTGCGACTGCGACCGATCATGATGACTTCCTTGGCCTTCATCCTCGGGGTCGTTCCGCTAATGCTCGGCACCGGCGCTGGTGCCGAGATGCGACAAACGCTCGGGATCGCGGTCTTTTCCGGAATGCTGGGAGTGACGTTCTTCGGTATCTTCTTGACACCGGTATTCTTTTACATCATTGCCAATCGGCTTGGAACGGGGACCGCACACCATGGCAAGGGAACTGACAATGGGAAACCCGAAACAACTAGCCATGTCACGGGCACCGATGATCCACCGTCTCAAGCTACGCATCGTTAGGCCAGCGTTTAGCTGTATTTTCGCTGGTTCGAAAAGAATTCATCCTCTAGCAGGCGAGTGCGTGAAATGTTTCGTACGCTGTTCGTAACACTATTCTCATTCTTCGCGTTGGCTGGAATGGTCGAGCCGTCCGTTTCGCAAGTTCTCGATAAGCGGGAGTTGCTCGAGAGGCAGACCTTTTGGGACAATCGCGATTTCCCATGGTACATCGAGAATATTCCGTTCTTTGAATGCCCTGAACCTGAGATAGAGACAACGTATTACTATCGTTGGGAGCTGTTGACGAAGCATTTGACATATGGTTCGCCCGATAGTGGGTATCTGTTTACGGAGTTCATCGATCGGCCTTTTTGGTCGGGTGCCTTTGGTGCAATTAGTTGCCCTGCTGGGCATCAACTCTACGAAGCTCGTTGGTTGAAGAACCCTGCGATTGCGCAGGACTACGCTCGCTATTGGCTCAACACACCTGGTGCACAGCCCCGAAATTATTCCACCTGGCTAGCCGACTCGGTCCTGTCGGTCGATGCGGTCCATCCTGACTCGCGGTTTTGTCTCGCTCTCTTGGATGGGTTGATCGAGAACTTTGAGCAATGGAAGAATCGGCACTATGACCCGTCGGTGGGTTTGTTCTGGCAAACAGGCCACGACGACGGAATGGAGTTCAATATCGCCAGTCGTCAGACACAAGATATTTTACGAGGTGCTCCCAGCTACCGTCCATCATTCAACGCATACATGTGGGCTGACGCGAGAGCGATTGCGGAGTTGGCGAGGCGCGATGGACGCTTGGATGTTGCGAAAAAATACGATGGCTTTGCGGAGCAATTACGCCTGACGATGTTCGACAAACTCTGGGATCCAAAACGGAAGTTCTTCTTTCCCATGTTTCGTAACAACGAGCAACGCGACGGATATGAAATACCAGCCGGAACGCTGGTCTATCAAGCGGGCCAGTTTGCAGGAGATTCTCACGGAAGAGAACTGATTGGGTATGTGCCTTGGCAGTTCCGTATGCTCGAAGGATCCACGGTGTTCGACGAGGCCTGGACCAACCTGATGCGGCGCGACGGTTTCTATGCTGAGTTCGGTCCCTGCACCGTGGAGCGGAACGATCCTATGTTCTTGATTCAAAAGAGTTGTTGCTGGTGGAGTGGTCAGTCCTGGCCTTATGCAACAACACAAACCTTGAAAGGACTCGCAAATAGACTGCAGACAGGTGGCATCTCGATCATTACGCCGCAGGACTATCAAGAGCTCCTTCGTATTTATGCTCGATCGCATCGTAAGGAGGGACTTCCCTATCTGGCAGAAGCTCTGCATCCGGACACAGGGTCTTTCGAGGGACATGACGGTTACAACCATAGCGAACACTACTTCCACTCTGGATTCTGCGATCTTGTGATCACAGGATTGGTAGGTATTGTTCCTTCCTGGGACGATCGATTGACTGTCCATTCTCTCGCCCCTCGCGATTGGGAGTATTTTGCGCTCGATGGAATTCGTTATCGCGATCGCGATTTGACAGTGCTGTGGGATCGAACGGGCAATCGCTACCAAAAAGGCAAAGGGCTCGTTGTACTCGTCGATGGCGTGGTAGTTGCAAGGCAGGAAACCTTGGAACCAGTCACCTTCACGCTTCCGCTTGCACAAGCATTGCCATTCCACCAGCAAGAAGCGTCAACCGATTTCTCCGAATCCGTTCGAGTCAATCATGCCGTCAATAACGAGGGTCATTACTTTCCCAGGCTAACAACAACCAGTTCGCAAACGGGCACTTCCATCGCCAAGCTCCAGGATGGCAATTACTGGTATCTCGCACATCCTCCAAATCGATGGGAAAACGCTCGGTCAGATGGATCGGCCGAAGTCGTCGAACTGGATTTCGGCAGTGCGCGCCATTTGTCGGAACTCAAGTTGTATTTTCTCGATGACGCATCGGACAAAGAAGGCAGCGTTGCCAGCCCTCAATCGGTCACGATTGCACTAGGGACGGATGGAGGCTGGAAAGAATATCGGAGATTGGGGCCTGATTCGATTTTTGCGCATGCCGCAACGGCCGTGGCCGTATCGGAAGAGCCCATTACCAAGCTTCGATTGCAAATAGAGCCGCAACCCCAGCGTCGTGTTGGCATGACCGAGATCGAGGCATGGGGCCAATCGACACGTCCCTATCCATTTGCTGCACCCCCTGACGGTAATCTTGCATTTCGCGCCGAAGGCTCCGATCATCCACGAGCCATTGCGTCCCACAGCGATCGATTTGGTGGTGCTCCCGAGAAAGCGATCGACGGCAAGACGGTGTTTACGCCGACCCCGATGAATCGATGGACCAGTTATGAATCTTCGTCGGAACAGGATTGGCTAGAAATCCAATTCGGAAAACAGGTGGCATTCAATCGCGTGGAACTCGCGATCTACGATGATCGCGGAGGAGTTCAACCACCGGAGTCTTATCACATCGAGTGGTGGGATGGCACGAATTGGTATTCCACAAAAGACGAAACGCATACGCCGGAGCGGCCGGCGGGGAGCCAATGGAATGTAGCTCGCTTTTCAACGGTCGAAAGCGTCGGATTGCGAATCGTATTCAAACACCGATTACCTGCCAAAAGTGGCGTGACCGAAGTCATGGTTTGGAAAGATTAGGACGTGCGGAACGAATCCATGGAAAGCGCGTCATCGAATTTTAACGCCAGCGGGCGCGACCCATGTTGAGTTCGCATCTTCGTCCGATTTCGGGACGGCGAGTTCCTTTGAGATTTTGAATTCGGCTACGGCTCGAGCGCCTGTGTCGATTTGTGCAAAGACAGTCACGTGATCGATCGTGCGATTTCCAACCGGGAACTTGACGCTACCATTCCGAGCGATAAACGCTTCCAACGGGATCGAAAGGGTTTCGCCAGGAGGAATGCCTTTCGGTTCGCCGGCGTAGAATTGTCTGTTGAGCCCGATCGAGAGATTTTTCCAGGGTGCATTTGTTGCATTCAAGACGGTTACCGATGGGATCAGCCGTTTGGAACTCCCTTCGGAATCTGGCTCAACCCACATCGCATCGATGCGCACTCGGGCGTCCAGCAATGTTTCTCGCATCGGCTTTTTCCAATACGCCAGAGCCATGGCGTAGCCTACGGGAATCAGAATACTCAGCAAAATCAGAACGGTCAGCGATTTTCGATTGAGTGTGATGCCAGATACCATGAACTTAACGCCTAGAGTTGCTCGGACAGACTACGCTACTATTGGCAATTCGACGGATTTGTCAAACGCAGAACTTTTGTGATGGACTTGCCACTTCAGTGAACCGAAATCTGCAGCAACTCCTCACCGAACTGGAATCACTCCTGCGTTCGGTCTCCCTCGCCCCGCGAGCCCTTTCAGGCGGATCTCCGGCATCGGCGCCGCTGGATCCTGGATCCAACCTAATGGCATTGTTGGCACAGTCCTCTGCCCGCCATCCTTCATTTGCCGAGTCGTCCTGGATCCCTGCTGAGCGATCGGAACGCATTCGAGAACCGGCGGATTCTTTTCTGGAACCATTGAACGAAGCCCTGACGCGTGCCAAAGCCATCGTAGAATCGCCGGTCTGTCCCATCATTGCCGTTCTCGGGATGCTCAACGCAGGAAAGAGTTCATTGGTCGCAACGTTTTTGAGCGACGCTGGCCGAGCGCCTGCGGGCGGAGCGGTATCGGATCAGACCGTATCGGAACAGAAGCGTGTGCTCATCGGATCGGCCAATGCGGAAGGGACGCATCGATTCGTCTTGTGGTTGCCCGAGTCTTGGAAGACCCATCCGGTCATTTGCGGATATCTTTCACAACAATTTCGGCAGGTCTTCGGCTGTGATGGAGAAGTACTCTCCGACGATCCGGTTGAAGCAGCCCGACAATACAATGCGATCGAGCCTCAGTATTTTACCGATGCCGCCGGGAAAAAATCGCTGCGTCATCCGATCGACGTCCCTTTGATTGCCACCGATCCAAAGTTGGATCAACTCGGAATCGCCCTTATGGATTGTCCCGATGTGCAGACGGGATTGATGAACCGTGGAATGGATATCCCGCGCCATCGCGCTAGGTTTGAAGAAGCTTCCGCTTCGGTGGCCGAGTCCCGTTTTGCAGTTCTGCAGAAAGCTTCTTCTCTTTGTTCCGCTTTCATGGTGGTCTTGCCTGCAAACGCCATGCACGACCAAACTGTTTCCAAATTGCTTCGCATGCTCGAGGCCCGCATGCCCCACGTTCAACGGCTATTGGCGGTCAATCGGGTTCCACGACGATATCTGGTCCGTGAAATCGGGGACGAGGTCCAACAGTTGTATCATAGCGCGAATCTGAGACGTGTTTACATGGCCTACAATTTCGACGGGCCCCATCATCGCGAAAGGCTCCCGCCACCCCCCGAGGATTTTCCGCACCTTCACGAACCCCCTTTGCCATTATTCTTTCGCATTGATGGCGATTCGGCTCTCCAACCACCCAGCCCTATTCCTGATACGGAATGGATGATTCGACTGGGCTCTCAGTTGGAAGGGAACACGTTACTGTCGGATGCCATCCGATCCGCAGTCGCCACTCTCTCGGTCCAGACATCCCGATCGATCACTTGTGCAAGCCAATGGGTTCAAGAGCAGAACCAGCGAAGCCGAGATATTCATCAAGTGATCGCAGATGCATGTCTCGATTTTTCCATCGATCCTACGAGTGCAGCGACGAATCCCAAACTGAGATTGCAAGCGTCTCGAAAGATCGTGCAGCAGATCGCCGATTCTCTCGAAAAAACCGCCCCATGGTGGGCCAAGCCTGGGCGCTGGGTTCAGCGTATCGCGAGCGCTAGCAAGCAATCGGTTGGGCAAGCGACTTCGTGGCTGAGAATGCCCGATTGGGTCAACGAGCGAGGCAATGCCGTCGGTCAATGGATTCGAGGTCGATTCCATCGCGGGGAAACAGGGCGGGTCATCACTGCGGATGCGCTATGCGATTACTTGGCCAAGCGGGATCGTCAAGGCATTCTCGGCATCGATGATCAGCCAGTGCAGCGTGAGATCATTCGCGATGCGTGCCAACGCGCCATCGATCGATTCCAGATGGAAAGTGCCACGCAATTGGATCAAAACCAAATCGATGCACTGACCCAGCGCATGTGGGATGAGATGCCGGTGGGAAAACGGGTAATGAGCAGTCTTGCCCCTGCAGGGATCCTATTCGCCCCCCTTCTTGCAGTGATCATGGTGCCTTTGGATTTCGGGGGCTCGGCGGTATTGGTCTTTGCATCGCTCAAAGAATTATTGTTTGCTGGTGCTGCTGGAGTTGGATTGGTCCTGGCCAGCTCCGATAGCATGCCCCATCTGGCTGAGTCGGAATCCGCTTGGCAACAACTCGTGGATTTGGTGGCGATCGTTACCGATGAATTGGGGATTGCACGTCCCGATCCTGATCGGCCGATTCATGTCCATTTGGGGAACAGTACGAAGAATCTGTCATCGAGTTCCCTGCCGATCAAACGGAGCGAGCGGTCGGACGCGCCGGGGGGGGCCCTCGTGGTTCGATATTGGAATTCCGGCACAGAAGAGATGATTCGAAACTGCCTTGAGGCCATGGAGCGAGCGCAAAACTAATGAGTCCAGCGATCCTATTGGCGGATGAAATCGAATCCGCAGCCAAGCGACTTTTGGGGCAACAGCCATCCAGCCTGGCCATCCAACAATGGTGCGAAGAGTATCGGCGAAGCGTCGCGGATATCACCAATGGCCGAGGCGTATCTTTACCGAGCATCGCAATCATCGGTGCGAAAGGACAAGGTAAAACTTGGATTGCCCGTCAATTGGTTCTGGACGAGCAAATTGCTGCGTCCCTGCCGAGTGGAGTCTTGTCCACCGAAGCCACCACGCGCCTTCATTGGATCGGATCCATCCCGCCCGACGCGATGGATGTGTCTCGTGAACTGTTTGTCCCCTGCCCCGCCCATCGCATGCTCGACTTGGGCAAACCTTATTTGGTGATCGACACTCCAGGCTATACCGATGACGATCGCAATGCGGCAGCCATTGCCAAGGATGCATTGGCGCTCGCTCCGATCAAGTTGCTGGTCGCTCGGCGCGATCAATTGAGAAGCGCCATCCATGCGCAATTGGCCGCTCTCACCGAAGGGGCTGTATGCGTCCCTGTGGTGACCTGTGTCCCGATCCGTGAATTGTTTGCTCCGGACAGTTCAGGAAATCACAAACAAAGTGAAACCAGCAATGCAGTTTCGTTGCGATCCGACATGGAATGGTATGCGGCAGCCTTGGCGGCAAGCGCGCCGGCAACACGTTTTCTGGAGCCTATCTTGGTGGCAGACTTTGAAGCCGACGGCGATGAGAGCCGCGTTGGGCTTGAGTTCGGAAAGGACTTGAAGGACCGAATTTCCGGAGAGACTTTGGAATCGATGTCTGCCACGAAGGCCAGCCGCATGGGTGCGGCGGGGGATCGGTTGCAGCACCGTGTTTCGCAACTTCTCGACACCCAGGTCCCTCAATTGTCACATGCCGTCAGGCGTTTGCACGAAGCCGCCGATGCTCTTCCCACACAAGCTATCGAAGCGGTGCTCGGGTCTAAGCTCGTGTTAAAAAGTGCGGTTCGAGATCGGATCCGTGCTGAACTGATCACGGGCACCAGTTTGATTTGGTTTCCCTACCGAACATTGCTGAGCATTCTCGGTTTCACACACGGCGCATGGGATCGGTTATTGTTGTCGATGACGGGAAGCATCCCTTCGATCTTCGGAACGTTTGTTGCTTGGGCGAGAAATCTGTCCTCCGCCCGAGAAGCCAATCGAGGCTTATCCGAAGGGATTCGCGACCAATTGAATCGGCAAATCCAGGATCGACTGCAGCCAGCTCAGCAGCAATTTTACCGAACGATCGACCGCATCCGAGGTTCGGTTCGAGAGAGTCGCGCGGTCGATAGCGAATTGAGTGTGCGATTGGCAGGGGTCGATGAGCTTCAATCCCAAGCCCGCGAGGTCTTTGAATATACATTGGAACGCCACCGCATATCGCGTTGGTTGTTGCAATCGCTCGGGGCGATCGCTTCGATCCTATTCTGGGCATTGATGGCAGGCCCGATCTTGGCCGTCTATCGTCAATACTTTGCTGCGACGTACCAAGCCTGGATCGAAAGCTCACCCAACTTGAGCAGTTTTCCGAGCCCTAGCGCATCGATGTTGCTGACCTCATTCATGATTTCTCTTTTTCCCGTACTCATCCTCGCCATGCTCGTCATGGGTTGGTTTCAGCGAGCGAGTCGATTGAATTCGCTATCGGAAGAGATTTATCGCGATGAGCTAAAAAAGGTGGATGAACTTCAACGCACAGGAGTCATCGACTTGTATTACGATGACCCATTGTTGGAAAGCGCGGAGTACTTGGTCAACCTCGATCGCGCTGCGAATGCGAAGACAGAAACCTAGAAGATCAAGCAAGAATTGAATGCACCACGTTTCCATGAACGTCCGTCAAGCGATAGTCACGACCTTGGAATCGGAATGTCAACTTAAGATGGTCGAAGCCCAATAGATGGAGAACGGTTGCATTCAGGTCATGCACATGCACCGGATCTTGGACAGCGTTGAAGCCGAGTTCGTCGGATTGGCCATGGACATGCCCTTTTTTTAGTCCACCCCCGGCCATCCAAATACTGAAGGCTCGGTTGTGATGGTCACGACCATCGTTGCCCCCTTGAACCATCGGTGTGCGGCCAAACTCACCCCCCCAGATCACCAGAGTATCTTCGAGCATCCCTAGCTGTTTCAGATCCTTGACCAGAGCGGCGCTGGCGCGATCGGTTGCGTTCGCGTTGTTCTTAACATCGGCCGTGAGGTTGCCGTGTTGATCCCAGGCTTCATGAAAAAGCTGAACAAAACGCACGCCTCGCTGCAACAATCGTCGCGCTAGCAAGCAGTTGCGTGCGAAGCTGGCTTCCTTGGTATCCTTGACCCCGTACAGTTCAAGTGTTTCTTTGGATTCGCTCCCCAGGTCCATCAGCTCCGGTGCGCTGGTTTGCAATCGGTAAGCCATTTCGTAGCTATGGATGCGGGCGGCGATTTCCGGATCGCCAAACTCTTGCTCGGCCAGTCGATTCAATTGAGAGATGGTATCGATCGAGTCTTTTTGCGCTGTTGCATCGATTCCCTTAGGGTTGGAAAGATAGAGCACGGGATCCCCGGCGCTGCGGAATGGGATGCCCGCGTACGTGGTTGGCAGGAAACCGCAGCCATAGTTGCTAGCGCCGCCGCTGGTTCCTTTGGCACTCGTCAAGACCACGAATCCCGGAAGGTCATTCGATTCGGTCCCAAGACCATACAGAGTCCAGCTACCGAGACTGGGGCGGCCGAATTGCTCGGAGCCCGTGTTCATCAAGATCTGGGCGGGAGCATGATTGACGGCATCGCTTTGCATCGATCGGATCAAACAGATATCGTCGGTGATTTCGCCGATATGCGGAAGAATCTCACTTAGTTCCATGCCGCATTGGCCTTTGGGTGCGAACGAATACTTTGGGCCGAGAAGAGCCGAGTTCGGGTTGATGAAGGCGGCGCGATACCCTGCGAGCAATTCGGTGGGTGGCAATTGTCCATTGCGTTTGGTCAGCTCAGGTTTGGGATCATACAGTTCCAGTTGGCTCGGAGCTCCCGCTTGAAAGATATAGACGACGCGTTTCACTTTAGAGGGAAAATGGGGCTGTTTCGTTGCCAATGTCCCTGCGGGCGGTTCGGCCGTGGATTCGTTCGCCAAACAATGCGCGGCGGCAATGCCTGCCAAGCCAACGCCGCACTCTTTCAGAAACCATCGGCGTTTGAGCCACGTGGCGCGAGCATCGTGAAGTTCCGAGTTCTTGCTGTTCATTACTTAACTTTCAAACGTTTGTTCACGAAATAGGGGCTTAAGAGAGGATGCCTTCGATCACGCGTCCTTCGTCTGTCGGACCAATCAATCGATTGAATAGGCCTTGGTAAGCATATCCAAATCGGTACGGATCGAATCCCAGCAGGTGTAGTACGGTGGCTTGCAAGTCGCGAGGAGTAACAGGATTCTCTGCAACATAATAGCCGATATCGTCGGTTTGGCCGAATGAGACTCCACCTCGGACACCTCCACCCGCCATCAGCATGGAATAGGCATACGGATGATGGTCGCGACCGAAAAAACCTTTCGTGGGTGTATCCCGCACATTGTTTTGGGACATAGGCGTTCGACCGAACTCTCCTCCCCAAATGACCAAGGTGGAATCCAGCATTCCCCGTTGCTTTAAGTCGGTGATCAGCCCAGCCAAGGCCCGATCGATCTGTTGGCATTTGATGGGTAGTGTTTCATCGATCGACTCCCCAGGCGAAGCCCCGTGGTGATCCCAACCCCAATCGTAGATCTGGACAAAGCGGACACCCGATTCGACCAATCTCCGCGCTAATAAACAATTGTTGGCGAGCGTTGGATCGTCACCTCGATAAAAAGAGCGAGGGTCGTCTTCCGATTCCGCACGGGAGACAAATCCTGGTTTGGCACCGTACAGATCGAGAACATGCTGGGGCTCTCCCGAAAGATCCATTACCTCCGGCACGGAGGTTTGCATTCGATAGGCGAGCTCGAATTGCTCGATGCGAGTGAGTGTCTCCGGGTCACCGATCTGTTCGAATTGTTCTTGATTGAGATCTCGAAGTGTGGAGAGTACATCGCGGCGCATGGCTCGGTCGACACCCGCAGGATTCGATAAATAGAAGACAGGGTCACCAGAGGTCCGGCATTGAACACCTTGGTACACCGACGGGAGGAACCCACTCCCCCAAAGACTCTTACCAGCGTCGGGTGTTTTTCCACCCGAGAGCAAAACCACAAAGCCCGGTAAGTTCTCGTTTTCTGAGCCCAGACCATAGGTAGCCCAGGAACCAAGGGAAGGATTTCCCAGCCGAGCAGCACCTGTGTGGATTAGCAATTGCGCGGGAGAATGATTGAACTGATCGGTCCGCATCGATCGAATGACCGCGATGTCATCGGCGCATCGAGAGACGTTCGGAAGGAGTTCTGAAATCCATTGTCCGCTTTGACCATGCTGGGCGAATTGAAACATCGGGGCCAGCATTTTTGGGACCCCTTTGATGAACGCAAATCGCTTGCCTTCTAGGTACTCCTTCGGGCACGGCTGTCCGTTGTATTTGTTTAACTCTGGCTTGTAATCGAACAGTTCAAGCTGGGACGGTGAGCCCGCCATATGGAGATAGATGACATTCTTTGCACGCGCAGGTTGAGGTGGGATCTTCGGCGCCAGCGGGCGAGCATCCCCAGCCAATGCGGATGGATTCATGCTCGCCATCGCGATGCCTCCCAATCCGAGTCCAGCACCCGCCAAGAAATGTCGACGGGTTTGATTCTGCAACTTCGAAATGGCTTGCAACGAGGAACGGTAGTTTGGATGCATGGTGTTTCCTGTTGCGACTTAAGGGTGCATGAGAAATTCATCGAGATTGAGAACGGCGCTGGTCAGCATCGACCAAGCTGCGACTTCGGCGACGGGCACGGAGCTTGGATCGTTCGAAGGGAAAGGAGCGACCAAGTCCGTGGCGGCTTGCGCATTGGATACGTAGTGCGCGCGAGCGCGCCGAAGCAATTCAAGCAATTTATCTTCCTCGCTTGTTCGACTGGGTCGACTGAGTGTGTTTAGGAAACCCCATTGAATCCGCTGGCGATCGGAACTCGCCGAGTTGAGCCATAGACGGGCCATAGCGATCGAGGACTCGGTATAGACGGGGTCATTCAAAGTCACGAGGGCCTGCAAGGGAGTGTTGGTAGCGATGCGCCGAATCTGGCAAACTTCGCGCGTCGTGGCATCAAAGATTTCTAACGATGGATATGGCGTCGTTCTCTTCCAAAAGGTGTAGAGCCCACGTCGAAAGCGATCCTGGCCGGGACTGGTCACCCAGCGTGCGCCCGAATAAGTGGAGCGCCAAAGCCCTTCCGGCTGTGGCGGCATGACAGGAGGTCCACCTTGTTTGTCCGACAGAAGTCCCGACACGGCGAGGGCTTGATCTCGGATAACTTCTGCGGACAACCGGAATCGAGCCGAGCGACTCAACCAATCATTCCTTGGATCGATCTGCTGACGTGTTGCGTCGAATTGAAAGGATTGTTGGTACGTATTGCTCAGAACAATCGATTTCAGCAACGTCTTCAAAGACCATTGATGTTGATGACGAAAAGTGGACGCCAAATGATCGAGCAGCTCGGGATGGGTTGGTAATGCACCTTGTGATCCGAAGTCCTCTTCGGTCTCAATGATTCCCCTACCGAACAATTGGGCCCAAATTCGATTGGTCATCACGCGCGCCGTCAATGGATTGCCATCATCGAACAACCACCGAGCAAATTGAGCACGGCTTGGTTGCGAGACATCAGGCAATGCCGTTGGGAAGAGTTGAGGCAGCGTGGCGGTGACTTCTTCGCCCGGATCGAGAAAGCTACCCCGTTGATGAATGCGCGTGGTACGGCGACGCTCCCCAGCCAGTTCGCGCAGGATCGGGAGTTTGGGAATCGCGTCGCGTTCCGATTGGAGTTTTGTTTCTAGCTGTTGGACCGATTGCAGGGCGACCTTGACTTCAGGCAATTCGTCCGTCGTCCATGGGCCAACGTTTTCGGCGATGGCCGACAAACGAACTCGATGCAGCAGCAATCGATTGCCATACTGCTGCGAAAGAGTGAGCCTCAGTGTGGTCACATCGGATAGTTGCAAGGGTTCCTTCAGCGCATAGACGATCCAATGCTCATCGGATTGTCGCGGTGACACGGCCCAGCCCGTGGCTTCATCGCCGTCGATAGAAGATATTGCGGGCCATCCGTTTTGCTCGAAACTAGCGCGGGGGGAATCGACGGCAATCGATTGGACCATGGACGAACCGTCGCTGTTTGGTCCCAGTCGTTCCAGATGCAATTCACTGAGGACAAAGTTCGGGTCGGCCGGGTTGAGTCCCAATCGGGCCTTGGGGGTGAACGTGTCGGGAAGAGCATGCAATGCATCCAGTTTGACAGCGCGGTATTCGCCGGCAGGGAGCGTCCATTCAATGATGTATGTATCTCGCTCGGGCCGATCTGCTAATGCTCGTACCGAACGGTCCGATTCGAGAATCAATGCGAACCGACTATTGGCAACCGCGGCGATGGGAGTCGCGGGAATCCTAAGGGCGTCGATCGATCGCTTGGCCGCGGATCGGGCCTCCTGCAGCCGATTGCGAGCGGTGATCAGTTCCGCTTCGAGGTTTGCAACGGTCGCTTGCTGCTCTTGGCTGGGGAGCTGGATACGAGGTTCATCGTCATAGCGATCGGCATCTTCGGTTTGATTGAAGATGGCATAGATCCTGTAGTAATCTTCCATCGAGATCGGATCGTATTTGTGGGAATGGCATTTTGCGCAACCCGCCGTCAACCCCATCCAGACTTGCAGCGTCGTGTCGACACGGTCCTTGACGGCCGCGACGCGATACTCCTCGTCGTCGGTACCCCCTTCGTCGTTACTCAAAGTGGTTCGATGAAACGCCGTCGCAATGCGTTGACGGACTGTTGCGTCGGTTGCTAAATCGCCAGCAAGTTGCTCAAAACTGAATTTGTCGAAAGGCATGTCCTGATTGAAAGCTGCGATGACCCAATCGCGGTAGGGCCACATGTCTCGTTTGAGATCTTTTTCATAGCCTTTGGTGTCAGCGTAGCGGGCCAGGTCCAACCAGAGCCGAGCCCAATGCTCGCCGAACGCAGGATTTTCAAGCAATCGATCGACTAAGGATTCGATGGCTCGTGCGCGATCCGCCTCATAGTCTTGAACAAATTGTTGCACCTGAGCTGCCGTTGGCGGTAAACCGATGAGATCCAAGTACATCCTACGAATTAGAGTCGTGGGTTCGGCGGGTGGCGCTGGAGTCAGTCCATGGCGATTCATGCTGGCCAAAACCCACGCATCGATCGGCGTACGAGCCCATGGATTTCCTTGAGCATCGGGCAGGTCGCGATCGATGATCGGAGACAAGGACCAATGCGAGCCCCAATGGGCTCCGTTCTGGATCCAGCGGGCGATCAATTCTTTTTGTTCGGGAGTGACGGTTTTTCGTGCGGAAGGAGGAGGCATGACCCGATCGGGGTCTTGCGAATGGATGCGGCTCCATAGTTCGCTTCCGTCGAGATTCCCCGGGGCGATAGCAGGACGAGATTCGGATTTCCCGTTGGATTCGCTACCGGAGAAGAATGCTCCCTTGGCGGAGGCTTCATCGTCCAGTCGTAGGTCTGCTTCGCGATGTGAGGGATCCGGTCCATGGCAATGAAAACAGTGCTCGGAGAGGATTGGACGAATCTGCAAACCGAAATCGATGGATGATTTCTGATCCGTAGTGGATTGCGACCAGCCTGTCGTGGCCATGGTGAGTAGGGCCATCGCGACTAGCGCGAGGCGGTAGAGAGTAGAAACGAAGAAGTGCCAGCAGCAAATCATGGGTGAGGTGGTTGTCATTGGAGGATATTGTTGGCTGGCTGGAGGTTGGGAGTGGATTCAATAGGAGTTCGAGGGCACGGCTGAAATCAATCTTCCACTGCCCTGACGATGTAGCGGGAACCACTTTTCAAGTGCTGGTACAGAGCGCGCCGCGCTTTTTTCGGATCGTTCTCTAAGAGGGCTTCGACGATGGCTAAATGTTCTTTGGCTTCCTGTTTGATGAAGTGGAGGTCCGGGCTTGATTGATCGTAAAGACGATTCCATGCGGCGTCCCGAAACGCTCGTACGAGGATCATGATTCGCTCCAGTTCATCGGCCAGAAATCGGTTGCGGGTGGCATGGCGGATCAAGTCATGCAATTGCGTATCGGTCTTTTTCACATCCTCGACATGTTTTTGCTGGATCGTTCCTGTGATCGATTGTTGGGCGCGGAAGCGGTGAGCAAGATGCCTGAGGGAGGCACTGGGAATACGACCACAAGCGGAGAGGACGGCAAGGCATTCGAGTGAGCATCGGACTTGGCAAATATCCCGAACTTCGCGAGGCACGAATCGACGCACGATGGCGCCGCAGTTGGGTTTGACCGAGAGGACACCCATTCCGGCCAAGGTGCCGATGGCTTCACGCACCGGGGTTTGGCTAACACCGAACTCGTTAGAGAGTCGTTCGGAAGTCAAACGATCCCCCGGTTGGTATTTGCCGCTGAAGATTCCGTGCAGGATCCCTTCGACGATACGGCTGCGATTGGGCTTGCGAACGGCGGGTGGGTTGGATTTGGGCACGGCGTGATGGCTCATCGGAATGGTCAAACGCACAGGTCATCCTACTATTGAACCACTCAGATTGTATACAATCAAGCCTTGTTTGTATAAGAATTGGGGATGTCCACCGTGGGATAAGCTTCCAGCTTGTCGGCGTCATGGAGGTCCCACCATGCACTAGAACCATGACAGACTGGAAGTCTATCCCACGGGTGTGTGGGATAAGCTTCCAGCTTGTGGGCGTCATGGAGGTCCCACCATGCACTAGAACCATGACAGACTGGAAGTCTATCCCACGGTCGATCACTAGAAGAAGGGGTTGTCGCTTCGGCGCGGTTGGATCTTGAGCAACGACTCGGCGGTTCGCAGGTCGTCTTTGGTCGTGATCTTGATATTGGTCTCAGGACCTTCGACTGCAGTGATGGGGATTCCGGCGGCTTCGATAATCTGGGCATCATCTGTAGGCGAGCCCGTGATCCTGGCGTAGGCATTTCGCAAATCCTCGGCTCGGAAGACTTGCGGTGTTTGGGCTTGCCATAAGCCATCCCTCGCGATGGTTTCGACAACCCGTCGCGTTTTGGGATCGATCCGTTTCACCGTGGCGCGAATAGGAGATGCCAAGATAGCCGCACCGGACGCATCGGCTTGTTCGATGACCTGATTCAAGGCTTGTTTTGTCAAACAAGGTCTTGCGGCGTCGTGAATCCCAACCCATCGCATGTCTTTGCGAACGCGCTCGAGTGCATTGCGAACACTGAGATACCGTTCATTTCCGCCGATGACGACCTCGACCCCGAGCATCGTTAGATTCCCCGAGAATTTCTCTTGGACCATTTCCTTGTCTTCCGGTGCGATGGTCATGATGATCTGGCCAATGCGTGGATGGTCTGCAAAGAGTTGAGCGCTATATTGCCATACCGGTTTGCCATGGACGGTGGCGAACACTTTTTTCTGGTACGGATCGTTGAAGCGGCTGCTTTTTCCTGCTGCAGCGAGAATCAATGCGACGTCTTTCATGATTGCTTTGTGCGATTGCGAGTAGGACGATACCGGTGAAAAGAATTGACGCTTAGGCTATCGACCGAGGCCGGTCGAGTACAACACGCTCGGGTGAGGAAACCCGAGATGTTTATCGACGATGTTGTAAAGTTTGTCCCCCGCCAAATAGCGTTTCAAGTTCTCGCAAATCAATCGGGTTGAATCGTCGTAGCGAGGCGCTGATTGGGCTCCGACATGAGGAGTGATCAGGATGTTGGGCAAGTCCCATAATGGGCTTTCGTTCGGAAGTGGCTCTACGGCCGTTACGTCCAGTCCTGCTCCGGCCAGCTGCCCGGTTTGCAATGCATCGACCAAATCCAATTCGCGAACACATTGGCCCCGCGCGACGTTGATCAAGTATCCGCCACGCGGCATGCGAGAGAATACTTTTCTATCGATCACGTATCGAGTGGATGCATTGAGAGGCAGACACAGAATCAGGATCTGAGACCATTCGGCCAACGCTTCCAACTCGGTATGCGGAAGCAATTGCTCGACTCCAGGAGGTTGATGTTCCGGGAAGTAATCGGTCGCTCGGATCGCCACTCGAAATGGTTGCAATATTTGGACCAACCTACGGCCATTACCACCTAGGCCTACGATGCCGATCCGTTTGCCATGCAGATCATCGGTCGGGCGACGTACGAATTCGTGCCGATGTTGTTGCCGATAAAACATAGGGATGCCCCGGAGCAAACCCAATAGCAACGCGAGGGTTTGCTCGGCGACTTGATCGGCAAACAATCCTGAAGCGCTGCAGACGACGATGGGGGAGGCGATTACCGAGGGGGCCAAGCAATGGTCCAGTCCCGCTGCGGAAGATTGGATGAATCGAAGTCGCCCTTGAGCGACAACGCGGTCCCAATCGACGGGGACTTTGGCATGTCCCACGAAAATGTCCGCATCCAAGATTCGTTCAGGGATAGTTTCTTGAGTTGCTTCGATGAGCGTGTAGCCCGGGGCTGCGTCTTGGATGGCTCGAAGATGCTTGGCTTCGGTGGGGTAGCAGACGACCAATTGTTTCATGGCAATTGTCTCATGGCAATTGTTTCAGGGAGAAGCTGGGTCCACCCTGTCGCGTGAGATACAAAGACGACGAATCGCCCTCCACTAACCGTTTATCGCCAGCGGAACTCTTCAATAGTCGTCAAGTCTATGCCAAGTCGCGATCTTCGAACAGGAGCAAGCCCAGAAGGGTTGCGAGAACGAAGTAGAGGGTCGTATAGACCACGACACTGGCTAGGATCACCCATGGTATGCCGACATCCGAATCGATCGCAGCTTCCATCGAGAACAAGTTCAAGTTCGGAACCACGGTCGATATCAGCTGTGAAAAGAACTCGACCAAGGGCAATCCACCTTCGGCGGATGCAACGATCGTCGGTGTGAGGTGTCCAAGCAAATAGATCGCGAAGCAAATGGTGAAGTTGGCCACCAATGGCAAACGTGTTCCGAGAGCGACGGCGATCGCACCGAGCACGACGGCTTGAAAGAATGCCATGGCCAGACCAGGGATCGTTTGCATCATTTCGAAGTGGCAGGACTGCCATCCCGGTTGTTCCATGGATGATTCTCGCGCGTCGTAAATCGGCTTGTAGGCCACCGCAAGAAGTTCAATCGACCCCAGGACCAAGAACATGAACATCACGATCCAGAAGACGCCGAGCATCTTGCCGATAATGAACGACCGGCGATGAATGGGCTTGCTCAAAAGAGTCAGCGCGGTCCGACCTTCGATTTCTTCATTGACCGAAGTACTTGCCGACCAAACCGCTTGGAAGGTGGCTGCGATCAAGATGAGGGTGATCCCGCAATCCTTGAGCAGTTTGATATCTTCACCAAAGGTATGGAAAGGAAGGAAAACAAACAGCACGATGGCCAACGCGACAATCAGCATCAGGATCACAGGCAAGGGCTGAGACAGTTCGCTCTTGGCTGCCGAAAGGGCAATTGCGGCGATCTTGGGGGAAACGGCTTGCATCAACATGAACATCAATCCAAAGATCACCACAAAGATCGTCACCAAGACAATCGTTGTGGCTTCGCGGACGGGAGCCACGCTTACGAGACGAATCATGACCTCGGCATCGCCGAACTCTTGGTTTTGAATGTAAACGTCGGATCCTGGCGCTAGTGGGAGTGGGCATTTCACGGCACCGAGAGTGCGATTCCACCGAATGGGGACTTCGCGATCGATCCGAAACCCTGGGACACGGAAATCCGCGATCGATGGCCCGTCTCCAATCAGCAGATTCTTATTGGAGATGATTTCGATACCGTCCAATGTGCTCGGATCGTACTTGACTGGTATCTTCGTGAAGGGCGCATCTTCTTCGCTGATTGCACCGGGAACGGTGAAGGGTTGGGAAGACGCTCCGGAAGAAAACAACTTTGGGACGCTGGCCAGTGCGGCTGCCGGCGAATCCACGACAGGCGTTGCAACTAAGCCAAGCACGGCGATGACAGCCAACGTCGTCAGCATGTACGAACCGATCCCCTCGAACAGCAAGGACTTCACTTCGAGCAAAAAGCGGCTTGACGAACAATACAAAAATGACCAGCTAATAATCCCAAAGAATATCAGTGAGGCTAATCCTAGCAGGGTGATTTCATCCGTTTTCACACCGCCGGACGTCGCTGCCAAGTTGGTGTAAACGAAGGCCGTGTACACACCGGAAAGGATGAGCGTACCGATTGCAGCAACGACATGGGCCGCGCCGGATCGTCGCAAAGCATCCAGACCAGGGATCTTGGAAAGGAGATAGAAAACGCCTAGAAGCAGGGTCAGGATGACCAAGCCGGATGTCACTCCCACCCCCAAAAACCAGATAGGTGTAAGCCACCGCGACATCCAGAAGTCGGTGATTGCGAAAATCATGGGGAGGTCGGCAGCGATCATGGGTTGGGCCGTGGGAAAGGAGCAAACACTTGGACGAGATAGGGCCTTTACGAGGATCGACCACGATTGGTTCGCCGTTCTTTGCAACTTCCTCTCAGTCCAAACAATCCTTTCTCCCCAATCATTTCGTGAAAATGCAGAATCCGTGGTACAACGGAGAGGTCCGGGCTATCAAAATAGGGCAAGCGGAGATTGTCTTGGCCACGGCTGAGAGATTGTGAAATTGGTCGATGGGTGAAGGGATGCCATCTTGGTTGCCATCAACGGCATCTTACAGAACAGGGATAAATTTCCCTCCCTAACCTGCTTGCTCACTTTCCAAAATCCTCCTGTCCACTAGTACCTCTTTTCACCATTCATTGGATTCGCTCTTATGTTGAACGTCCTCTCGCAATCCATGTTTCTTGCGCAAAACGCCGGAGCCCCTGGTGGGTCAGGTGCCGGCAACTTGGGACTTATAGCATTGGTCGTGATCGTTGCCGTTCTGGGAGTTATCTCCCTGATAGTGCTTTGGAACTTTGGAAGCTTATGGCTTCAGGCACTCATGAGTGGCGCGGACATCAGCATGTCCAGTTTGATTGGGATGTACTTTCGCCAAGTGCGATCCCAAGTCGTTGTCAATGCAAAGATTATGGCGGCCCAAGCGGGCTTGGATATCGATCGCCAGAATGGCATTAGCACACAGCGATTGGAAGCACACTATCTGGCCGCTGGGAACGTGATGAATGTTCTGAACGCGATTATCGCAGCCCATCGAGCTGGAATCGATCTGGATTTCGATCGAGCAGCAGCGATTGATCTTGCAGGCCGCGATGTGCTGGATGCGGTTCGGACCTCCGTTCATCCCCGGGTCATTGACTGTCCCGATCCTCGCTACAACCCAACCGGTTTTTTGTCTGCGATCGCAAAGAATGGTATTGAGCTCAAAGTGAAAGCCCGTGTGACGGTCCGAACGAATCTTGAGCAACTGATCGGTGGTGCAACGGAAGAGACGGTCATCGCGCGAGTCGGCGAGAGCATCATCAGTTCCATCGGATCCAGTGAAACCCACTTGGCTGTTCTCGAAAATCCCAATTTGATTGCTCGCACCGTTCTCAAGCGAGGTTTGGATAATCAAACGGCCTTCACCATCGTTTCCATTGATATCGCAGAAATCGAAGTAGGGCAAAATATCGGTGCTCGACTTCGAGCCGATCAAGCCGAAGCCGATGTACGGATGGCGCGAGCCCAAGCGGAACAGCGACGGGCCGAAGCCATTGCTCAGGAGCAGGTGATGCGAGCCAAGGTAGCCGAGAATCGCGCAAATTTGGTGTTGGCGGAAGCAGAAGTTCCCCGAGCCATGGCGACGGCGTTTGCCGAGGGGCATTTCCAACGCTCCGAAGGATAACGATCAGGTAACGATGAGAAATACCTGCGTTCGTGCAGGATGGTGCCATGTGATTACGCAACGGCTTGTTGATCGAGCACCCATCCACGGTTTCGGGGCGTGAAAGGGTTTAGGGACGGGCCGCTGGCTTCCATAGAACCGAGCCATTGGTATCTCTTCCGAATCGAAACGCGCGGTGGTTCCTTGCAAACGCGCAGGTTAATTTTCCTCTCCGCGATCGATTGGCTCCGATCAAATCGTTTGTGCTCGATCGTATTGACTTCCTCTCTCGACTCTCGAATAGGCGATTCAAAATGCATATGAATCCTTTGTATCCCAGCCGCTGCAGTCGTATGGGTGGCGGTTTGTTCCTCGGTGCGATCTTATTGACTGGCTTCATTGCAACGGAAGGGTATTCCACTCCCCTGCGCAGATTGGGATCCCTTTTGGATCGGATACGCGACCAACAAGAAGGTTTCGATCCGGACATGGCGAAAGAATTGCATGCCGACGAAAGAGGCATGCGCATGTTTGTGATGGCGTTTCTCAAGTCTGGTCCGAATCGCGATCAAGACAAAGAAGTCGCGTCGCAGTTGCAAAAGGCCCATATGGACAACATCGGGAAGCTTGCGCGGGAAGGGAAGTTGATCTTGGCTGGACCCTTCGGAGATGATGGAGACATTCGCGGGATTTATGTGTTCGATACCGATTCGGTGGAGGTGGCTAAGTCCTGGACCGAGACCGATCCTGCGATCCAAGCGGGACGACTGACGATGGAACTTCATCCATGGTACGGATCGTCGGCAATGGTACTGGTCAACGATCTTCATCGCCGATTGCAACCATCAGCATCCACCGAGAAATAGCGAAACCGAGAGATAGCGAAAGATTCCCTGGGCAGTCGATGGAACCCGACGACGAACTTTGTTTGTGTTTCCACATCTCCTGGCGAAAGGTATTGAATTACGTTCGCGTGCATCGGGTGCGCCTACCCAGTCAGCTTGCCGAATGCGGCGGGGCTGGGACTGGATGCGGATGGTGTCGTAAGCAGTTGGAAAGGATTACCGCAATCGCTGCGGATTCGCCTCCGTCGGCGGAAGAGATCGATGCGTGGCTATCGAGTAACACTCCAGGTCGGCGGGCCTATGCAGAAGGACGTGCACATTACCGAGCCCAGCGAAAGATCGAGGCAAAAGAGGATACGGGGGGTGCATCCACAGCGGATATTGCTCAGTCCTCCGAACGTGAATCGAGATCGAACGACGCTAATATTTCCAACGATCCTCCATCCGATCGTTTGTAGCCGAACCTGCGCCATAGCACGCGCTTTTTGAAGTTGCGAGTTTCGAACCTCTCGAAGCCCGAATCCATTCTTCCCCTGGCTTTATCGTGCTCGTAATCGCGCTCGAAACAGCCCGTTCGATGACGAGCACGAGCCCCATCCGCCTCGGCGGATTGAGCACGACGACGACATACAGCCAAAACTGCGCAACTTCAAAACTCGCTTTGGTGAACCACGGTTCGGGGGGATATCGAGACAGCAGAGTGGGATAGCCTTTCCGGGTGGCGTTCCCGATGCTGATTTCTTGCCGTTACTACATGTCGTAGGATGTCGATCGATGTCGATCCACCCGAGCGCAACCAGCATGCGACGAATTGTCGCTTAAAAAGCAATCGGTCAAGAAAACCAACAGTTTGACGGCAATTCCGTCGATTCAGAGGATCCCGCGAAACATAGTTTCCCCTGGCCATCTTTTGCGATCCACGGGTACCTATTAAACTCCGTAGTCGCAGGAATAACGTAGAGTTGGTGCGGGGAGTAACGTCTCGAGCACCAAGCCTGCTGGTGCCGTCTCGAAACGCTACCGAACCCTTGTCTTCAATTATGTCCCAACGATTCTTATTCCCTCGATGGACCAACAAGTTTTTGGCCCTTCTCGGAGTGTTGGCCCTCGCAGGGGGTGCCTATGCGAGCGTTCTTTTCTTGGGCGTAACCAGCCCAGAGACTCTCAACACCGGCTATCGGCCGTTGCAGCCGGTACCTTTTAGCCACGCCCTCCACTCGGGGGAGCTAAAAATGGACTGCAAGTACTGCCACTCTTCCGTCGACAAGGCAGCTCACTCTGAGATCCCACCCACGCAGACGTGCATCAATTGCCACAGTCCGAAAACGGCAACGGGAACCGGTTCGCCAAAGCTTTCTGCGATCCATTCGGAATCGCCCAAGCTGAAACCCGTGCGCGAAAGTTGGCGAACAGGCGAGTCGGTTGACTGGGTCCGAATCCATCGTTTGCCCGACTATGTTTACTTCAACCATTCTGCCCACGTGAACCGCGGAGTCTCTTGCGTCACCTGCCACGGGCGAGTGGATCAGATGGATATCGTTTATCAAGCCAAGAATCAATCGATGGCTTGGTGTCTTGATTGCCACCGAAATCCCGAGCCTCATTTGCGTCCTGTGGAAGAGGTCACCAATCTGGCTTGGACTGCTGGTAGCGAAGAAGAGCAATTGGCGCTCGGCAAGAAATTGCGGGTAGAAAACAACATCAATCCTCAAGCGAATTGTGCGGTTTGCCACCGATGAGCCTATCTGGGTCTGAAAACAGAACTCGTTATTTTCGCAGCCTCGACGAACTCCAGAAAACTCCCGAGTTCGATCAATTTTTGCAACGCGAGTTTCCGCAAGCGGCCTCGGAATTCCCTGAGGGAGTATCGCGCCGTCGCTGGTTGCAGTTGATGAGCGCGTCGCTAGCCCTTGGAGGCCTATCGGGTTGCCGCTACTACCGCGAGGAAGTGGCTGCGTTCGTTGTGCGTCCCGAAGGCCGTGTGCCGGGGGTGCCTGAGCATTACGCTACCAACTTTGAATGGGCCGGACGTGTCGTTCATGCGATCGTCGCCAATCTGGATGGTCGGCCGATCAAGGTCGATGGCAACGCGGAGCATCCTGCATATGCCAACAGCCAACCAAAAGACTACGCGGAAAACAAGAAGCTCGCTACGACCGGAAGCGATGTTTTTACGCAAGCTTCGGTGCTGTCGCTGTACGATCAAGATCGATTGGGCGTCGTGCTGCAGCGAACCAAGGCTGGAGCCAAGCCGGAGATCGCTGACAGCGATGTTATCGCCGAGCGCGATGAAAGCTGGAGATCCTTCAATGCTTACGTAGAACAGCAATCCAAGACACTCGGTGAAGGTAAGGGGCTGGCGATTGTCTATGAGCCTTCGCGCAGTCCATCCTTCCGACGTCTGCTCGCGGAAGTCGCTAAGAAGTATCCGGCCGCGACTTTCGTTCGCTACGAGTCGGTCTACTCCGGAAACGTTAGCAAGGCCCTCGATGCGGTGGGTGCAGCGAATACGAATCTCGTGCTTGATTTGGACCAAGCCAAAGTCATCGTAGCGCTCGATTCCGATTTGTTTGGCGCCGACGCGAATGCCGTGCATCATGCACGTCAGTACGCCAATCACCGCGCACCGGACGGACCGTGGATGAATCGCCTGTACGTGGCGGAATCTCAATATTCGGTGACCGGCACGGCGGCTGATTTCCGTCTCGCCTTGCAGTCCTCGCAAATGGGCATCCTCCTCAGGAAGATCGAGGAGGCCATCGACGCCGGCAAGGTCGTCGAAGACAAGCTTGAAGATGTCTCCTACGATCGATTGAAGGACGGCGACAAGATTTCGCGAATCGTTGAGGCAATTGCCAGCGACCTTCTGAACAATAAGGGATCGTCGGTGCTGAGCGTAGGTTCTCACCAATCACTTGCTCTGCAGGTTGCAGCTCTTCGGATCAATGAAAAGTTGGGCAATATCGGCAAGACCGTGAAGCTTGTTGAGACGCCGAACGAACTGAAGGATATCACCTCGATCAAGTTGGATGAGTTTGTCAATCAGAGCAGCGAATACAGTAAGGCTTGGGTCCTTGCACCGAACCCTGTCTTCTCGGTGGCTGGGGACGTTTTGCTAGACGGAGCACTGAAGTCGATCGGAGACGTGGTCTACCTTTCGCAGCATGACGATGAAACGGCTCAGGTGGCCCGTTGGACGGTTCCTGCGGCTCACCCATTGGAGACGTGGGGGGATGTTCGAGCAGCCGATGGAACCTACAGCATTGGACAACCGACCATCGATCCACTTCTGGGTGGCAAGAGTGCAATCGAATTGCTGTCGATTTTGGCTGGTTTCGAAATCAAAGATGGCCAATCGATCGTCAAGCAGACGGCGGCCGGATTATCGGGTGGAACGCTGAGCGAACGGGCTTGGAAAGAGGCGTTGCACAATGGATTCGTTCCTGGAACTTCGGGAACGCTTTACACAGGGGAAATCAAAGCAGACGCAAAGGTCTTGACCGCGAATGATCTTCGGACGCGCGTCTATGAATTGCCCGAGGGAGAAGTCCGGATCGGATTGGATCCTGTCAACCTCGAAGTTTTGGTACTTCCCAGCGACACCATTTACGATGGGCGACTTGGAAACAACGGTTGGCTGCAGGAATGCCCGCAGCCCGTCACGAAGTTGACGTGGGATAACGCCGCGATCTGCAGTCCGAGCACGGCTGCCCAATTGGGTCTCAAGCAGGGCGAAATGGTCGTGCTGTCCCTCGGTGAATCTCGCGTCAAACTGCCCGTGTTTTTAGTTCCAGGGCATGCCGAAGGATCCTTCACGGTGAACGTCGGCTACGGTCGAACGAAGGAGTTGGGAGGTCTCATCGCGGGAGCGATCGGAACCAATATGGCCCCTTTCCGGCGTTGGAATCAAGCGGCCATTTACTCTGGAATCGAAGCCAAGCCGACCAGCGAGCCGTATCGTTTGGCAACGAGCCAAGATCACTTCGCGATGGATGACCTGGGTATGGGAGAGACAGCCAAACGGGCTCCCCAAATCATTCGCGAAGGAACGTTGTTCGAATTCAAGGAAAACAATTCGTTCACAGAAGAAATTGTCGAGCATCACTTCGAAAACAAGTCGTTGTGGGTCGAACCACCGATCGATGTGAACCACAAGTGGGGCATGTCCATCGACTTGAACAAGTGCATCGGTTGCAATGCATGCGTGATCGCTTGCCAAGCCGAAAACAACGTGCCGATCGTTGGTAAAGAGCAAGTGCTACGCGGACGGGAAATGCATTGGTTGCGAATCGACCGGTACTACCAAGCGGACGTCAACCCTGAGAGCTCGAAAGAGAATCTTCATCACCCGGTGGATGCAAAGATTGTCATGCAGCCCATGGCATGTGCGCATTGCGAAACAGCTCCCTGCGAGGAGGTCTGTCCTGTCGCCGCGACCGTTCACACTGAAGAGGGGATCAATGCGATGGCTTACAACCGTTGCATCGGAACACGCTACTGTGCGAACAACTGTCCGTACAAAGTGCGTCGATTCAATTACTTCAATTACAACGGCGATTACGGTTACTACTACGGCTGGCAAGACAAACGCGAAGAAGCATCGAAGAAGCTCCAGCAGTTGGTACTCAACCCTGAGGTAACCGTTCGAGGACGAGGTGTTATGGAAAAATGCACCTATTGCATCCAACGCGTTCAGAATGGCAAGATTGCTTCACGGACCAAGGGAGATGGCAAGGTTCACGACGGAGATATCCGATCGGCATGCCAGGATGCGTGTCCCACCAGCGCCATCGTCTTCGGTGATTTGAACGACCACTCAAGCCGTGTTTACCAAACGCACAATGACACGCGAGCCTATGCGGTTCTCGAAGAACTGAACATCAGGCCTCGCACGTTGTATCTGTCGCGCATCCGCAACATCCCGAAGCGTCTCGCGACTCACAGTCAGCTGCACCCTGCTCGACCAGGGGCTGGCAGCCATCACGAACACACTGACCACTCGCAATCCTCAGGTGACCATGGCCACCACAGCTAGTTCCTACAATCCGCGAGAAATCGACAACACGAACGACATTCCAGGTCGTCGTGCGCCGTTAATCACGGGGAATCAGACGTATTCCTCAGTGACCGAGATGGTTTGTCGAGTTGCCGAAGATCCGCAGCCAAAGATATGGTGGTTGCTCTTTGGTTTTTCGACGACGACGGCTCTAACGTTCCTGGCATTGATCGGCTTCTTGATTTACAAGGGGGTCGGCATCTGGGGGAACATGAACCCCGTCTTCTGGGCGTGGCCCATCGTGAACTTTGTGTTCTGGGTCGGTATTGGTCATGCGGGAACATTGATTTCTGCGATCTTGTTTTTGTTTCGTCAGAACTGGCGAACCAGTATCAACCGCGCTGCCGAAGCCATGACGATTTTCGCGGTTGTCTGCGCAGGTATTTATCCCGGGATCCACGTCGGTCGGGCTTGGTTAGCATTTTGGTTGCTCCCCTACCCCAGCCTCAATCTTTGGATGTGGCCGCAATTCCGTAGTCCCTTGTTGTGGGACGTGTTCGCCGTTGGAACGTACGCATCGACTTCATTGGTTTTTTGGTACATGGGGATGATTCCCGACTTAGCGACGTATCGCGATCGGAGCAAGCATCCTTTCCGACGAATGGTTTACGGTATGCTTTGTTTGGGCTGGACGGGTTCCTCGCGGCACTGGCTAGTCTATGAAAAGGCCTACACGCTGTTGGCCGCGTTGGCTGCACCGCTGGTTCTCTCTGTACACACGGTCGTTAGCTTTGACTTTGCGGTTTCGCAACTGCCCGGTTGGCACACGACGATATTCCCACCGTACTTCGTGGCTGGGGCGATTTTCTCGGGTTTCGCGATGGTGGTAACGCTGTTGGTCCCGATGCGGAAAATCTACAAGCTCGAGAATCTCATTACGCTGCGACACCTCGACAATATGAACAAGATCATATTGGCAACAGGTTCGCTGGTAGGGTTAGCGTATGGAACCGAGTTTTTCATGGCTTGGTATAGCGGCAACCAGTACGAGGGATTTACGTTTATCAACCGTGCTTTTGGTCCATATTGGTGGGCCTATTGGATCATGGTCACCTGCAACGTGATTTCTCCGCAGTTGTTTTGGTTCAAATGGTTCCGAACGAACTTGGTAGCGATGTGGGTTGTTTCCATCTTTGTCAACATCGGCATGTGGTTCGAACGCTTTGTGATCACGGTGACGTCGTTGAGCCGGGATTTCCTGCCTGCTTCTTGGGGCTACTACCGCCCGACGATGTTTGACGGATTGATGTTCTTCGGAAGCTTCGGCGTGTTCTTGACCTTGTTCTTGCTCTTCTGCAGGTACTTGCCAACGATTGCAATCTCCGAAGTCAAAGGGGTGATCTCGTCCTCGGAGCATGCAGAGCACGTCCAAGCGGAATTGTTGGGGCATGCACATGGAGACGCGGATGGATCGCACGGTCAAACAAATCATGGTCAAACGAATCATGGTCATGCAACCTAGGGCACGCCTAAAACCGTTCCTGGAAACACAGACTAAAATTGGTTGAGCGAAACACGGTTTGAATAGAGTCGAAGTCAAAATGAGTGATCAAAAACCACGCAAACCAGCCGAACCCAAGCCACCGCGATCCTGCGGGTGGATGGCAGAGTTTTCGAACGAGCATGACCTGCTCGTGGCGTCGCGGAAAGTGCGCGATGCAGGCTATACGAAGACGGATGCTTTCACTCCATTTCCGGTCCACGGGATCGATGAGGCGCTCGGTATCAAGCCTACCATCCTACCCTTCATTGTTTTGTGTGCAGGCTTGACGGGATTGTTTACTGCCCTGTTGATGCAGTGGTGGATGAATGGTGTTGACTACAAATACATCATTTCTGCAAAGCCATTTGGGATTACCCCGGCATCGATCCCGGTTGGATTCGAATTGACGATTCTCTTTTCTGCCTTCACTTCGGTATTTGGAATGTTGGGGCTCAATGGGCTACCTCGTTTCAGCAACGCAATCTTCACGAATCCACGTTTCGATCGAGCCACCGACGACAAGTTTTTCTTGTATGTCGATTCTCGAGACCGTTACTACAATCGAGATTCGGTTCGAGAATTGCTAGGTTCGACTCAGCCTGAGTCGCTTGATGAAGTCTTGGAAGATGCTTCTCCTACGACGTTGCCCCGACCGATTTGGTTGGCATCCCTGCTTTTGGTTTTAGCTGGTTTGATTCCTGCTGCCATTGTGCTCAATATGCGAGCCGGCTTCAGCGATTTGCCCCGCTGGCATGTCTTCTTCGATATGGACTTTCAACCGAAAAAGAAGCCCCAACAAACGACGACGATTTTCGCGGACGGGCGGAGTATGCGACCGCAAGTGGAAGGGACAGTCGCCCGGGGTCAACTAACAGAACAAGATCCTTTCTACTTGGGTTGGGATCCCGACAAGAAAGTGTCCGCCATCGAAGGTGAAACCAAGCGCTTTGTTTCGGTGCAGGGAGTAGGACAAGATGCTACTGCTGGAGCAGCGAGTCCAACCCCTCAAGACAGTGCAACCCCGGCGCAACCCCCTGCCGATGGTGGTGCAACCCCGATGCAACCGCCGGCGGATGGTGGTGCAGCTCCAGCGCTTGATCTTCCGTGGCTGGAACGCTTCCCGTTTGAACCTTCGGATGCGGATCTCAAGTTAGGCAAAACGAAATTCGAGATTTATTGCTCCGCGTGCCACGGGTATTCTGGGTACGGGGATGGGTTGGTCTCCAAGAGAGCCGCGAGCTTGTTGCAGGACACGTGGACCCCTCCGACATCGCTTCATGCGGATCGAGTTCAGAAGCAACCTGTTGGTCAGATTTTCCACACCATTTCGAAGGGACAAGGGAAGATGGCTTCGTACGCATCTTCGCTGACTCCCAAAGAACGCTGGGCGATTGTTTTGTACGTCAAGGCACTTCAGCGATCGCGCAATGCAAAGATCGATGATATTCCGGTTGAACAGCGAAGCAATTTGACCGAAACCAAGTAACTGCCTTACCACCGCGAACCAGACGAATCGGCGTGACCGCTCGCCGACTTCGTACAACACGATAGCAATAAGAGATATGAGTCTCCATTACGACCAAGAAACGATCGAGCTGCCGCGCAGTTGGAAATCCAAAGCTTCCGTCTTGTTCGCAGCCGGATTGGCATTGCTGGTGATCGGCGCTGTCTTTTCCTTGTTCATGCCTCCCTCGGGGAAAGCAGACGAACAGAGTGCACTTCGATTCGTTACCCATTCGTATCTTGCCAACTACATGTTTGTAGTGACGATCGCATTGGGGGCGTTGTTCTTCGTTTTGGTTCAGCATGTGGCGCGGGCGGGTTGGAGTTCGTCGATTCGTCGTATTGCTGAATTGCTGATGTCGACCCTTCCGTTCCTCGCGGTTTTGTTCGTCCCCATCGTGGTTTTGCTGTACGCGAACAGCAATGCGCTCTACGAATGGAACGTGCGCGATAAGGTCCACAGTAGTGTCATCTTGAGCAAGATCGATGCGGGATACCTGACCCGAAATTACTTTACGCTCCGAGCATTGGTCTATTTCAGCGTATGGGTCTTTATGGGGGCCGTTTTCTTCAATTTGAGTCGACAACAAGATAGTTCCGGAGATGTTGAACTGACGCAGAAGCGGCAGAAGTGGAGCGGACCATTCATCATGGTGTTCGCCCTCTCAGCGAGCTTTGCAGCTTTCGATTGGGTGATGAGCATCGACGCCGATTGGTTCAGCACGATCTTCGGTGTCTATATTTTCGCGGCCGGCATGATGGCATTTTTTGCCACGATGATTTTGATCTGCTTGTCGCTTCAGCAGGCTGGCAAGTTACAGAAGTTGGTCACGGTCGAGCATTACCACGACATGGGTAAGTTCATGTTTGGGTTCATCATGTTTTGGTCATACATCGCATTTTCCCAACTGCTTCTTTATTGGTATGCGAACGTCCCCGAGGAAACCAATTGGTTCCGGGAGCGTCTCATCGATGGATGGCAATACCTTGCGTATGGCTTGATTCCTCTGCACTTCGCCATACCATTCCTTGGCACGATCAGTCGGCACGTACGACGTCACCGAGCAGGATTGGCGTTCTGGGCCGTGTGGGTTCTCTTCGCACACTGGCTCGATATGACCTTTTTGGTGATCCCCAATGCGGGCCCTGTTCAAATGATCCCGTTGGTTGGTCATTTCCTAGGTGGTTTGGGGATGCTCGCGATTTTCATTGCGTTCTTCCTGGTTCGGGCTTCGAACGTACCGTTGGTTGCGGTTCGTGATCCACGATTGCCTGAAGCCCTAACGTATTCCAACCCAATCCTCTAAACACCACTCGAAAAGGGAATCGCAGAGGCTCATCCCATGGCGCGATACGACGACCTAAACACAAACATGATTGCCTACTCGGCTGTCTTGAGCATCGTTGTCTTGGTGCTCGTTTTGCAAGGCACCCAGGCCCTCTGTTACAACATGGTTAACTACGTCGATGCCGATCGCATCGGCTCGGAGGCAGATAAACCAGCCGAAGTGAAAAAGGAGCAATTGAAGTCCCTCGATGGCTACGGCACGGCCCGCGTCGTCGATGAAGCAGCTCCGGCACCCGCGAAGGGGCAAGAGCCATCGACCAAAGAAGTATTCCACATCCCTGTGGGAGAAGCCGAGAGGATCATACTTAAGGAATTCGGTACTGCCCCGTCGGGCGCGTAGTGATTTCGGCGGTGGCGTATCGGTTAAACCAATATCTATGTTGCAAAAACCCGGAGTTCGATGTTTCGCTTGGCTCGCCGCCTGTTGGATGGCGATGGGCTCGTTGAGCGCGCGCGGCGACGGGGATTTTGTCCGCAATGAGCTGCCCAAGTCGATGGTCGGGGTTGGGATGGAGGAGCGATTAGGGGAGATCGCTCCCGTGGCTCTTCGATTCACCAACTCTAACGGTGCGATGACGTCGCTCGAAGAAGTCCTTCGCTCCGAGAAGCCCATTATCCTGACATTGAACTACGGCAACTGCCCAGGATTGTGCATTGCTCAGCTGAACGGTTTGTTGCGAGGCATCAACGAGGTCAGTTCCCTCAAGCTCGGAACTGATTTTCACATGATTTCAATCAGCATTGATCCGCGAGAGGTTTCGTCCAAAGCTGCTGGCACCCACAAGAAATATTCCCAGGACTTGTTCGACCAACACGATCCCAAAGGATGGCAGTTCTGGACCGGAGACTCGGCCAGCATTGCGGCGCTGACAAAGGCTGTCGGTTTCCTGTATACCTACGACGCGAAGCACGATCAGTACAATCACCCTTCGGCAGCTATTTTCATTTCGCCGCAAGGAAAAATCACCCGATATCTCTATGAAATTGGCTTCACAGGCAACACTCTGAAGATGGCCACCATCGAGGCGGGAGAGGGGCAGGTCGGTTCACCGATGGACATGATCGCTCTGTGGTGCGCGCACTACGATCCGTTGGAAAACCGTTATTCCACCAGTGCACGGCGGCTACTTTCGGTCGCGGCTGGTATTTTTGTTGTGATCGGACTCACGGTGTCGGTTCCTTTCTGGGTCCAACGAAGGAGTCGACGCGCAACGAAACCGTCCTCCGTGGAACGACATAGCTTTGGAATTGCCGATGAAGCGGGGAGTCCTAGCGATTGCTCGCTCCGTGCGACAAACTCCGAAACCGACGATAAACTATAAAAGATCAACCCTTTACCATGCATTCGATTGCGACAGTTATGCAATTTCCACTTGCGGACAAAGTACAAGCATTCGCCTGGTTTCCCGACGGTGCATCCTCTTTTGCGCCCCAGGTGGATTGGTTATTCACCTTCATCCTTTGGGTGTGCATTTTGTTCTTCGTGCCGATGATGGCGGCGATGGTCTACTTCATGTGGGTCTATCGCGAGCGCCCCGGATATCGAGGATCCACAGAAGCGTTGCACAACACACCTTTGGAAATCACGTGGACGGTCATTCCGACAGCCATTGCGGTTTACATTTTCTGGGAAGGTGCTATCGGTTACTTGGACATGGCTCGGATACCCAAAGGGACCGTCGATGTGAACGTGACCGCAAAAAAATGGGTATGGGCGTTCAAATACGAAAACGGTGGAGAGAATAGCTTCGAGAAGGTCGGTAACGCCGATATGCCTGTTCTCGTGTTGCCCGTCAACCGGGACATCAAGCTCATCATGCGGTCCGAGGACGTGCTCCACAGCTTCTATATCCCTTCGTTCCGCGTCAAGCGCGACGTGGTGCCGGGTCGCTACAACTACATGTGGTTCCGACCGACCAAAACGGGAACCTTCGACTTGTTCTGTACCGAGTATTGCGGCGATAATCACAGCAACATGCTCGGCAAAGTTCAAGTCCTCGAAGAGGAGGAATACAAACTGGCCTTGGAAAAGGCTGTTCAGGAGCCCGAGGATCCATTGGAACGCGGAAAACTCTTGTACAAGCGACTTGGTTGTTCGACCTGCCATAATGCAGGGAGCGAAGGCGCTTCTGGACCTGGTCCTAGCTACAACGGCTCCTGGGGCAAGGAAGTGCCATTGGAGACCGGAGCCAAGGAAATCTTCGATGAGAATTACGTCCGCAATTCGATCCTAAATCCGCAATCCCAGGCTCGTAAGGGTTATGGCGCAGCTTCCCCGATGAATAGCTACGCCGGACGCATTAAAGACGTGCAGATCGATGCCCTAATCGAGTTCATGAAATCCCTGCAAAACGAAGCTCCGCGAGCGAAATAGAATTATTCGCTGCGGCGCAAACGACCCTTTTACGAGATAACCCACGCTGGAGTTTTACTTCAAAACGACAGGTACGGAAGAAAAATGAGTGTAGTAGATCGACCGATAGTAGCACCGAGCACGGGAGAAGTTCAAGACTCTCCAGAGCATCATTTCCTCAACCACACGCACGGTTTCTTGAGCTGGGCATTGACGTTGGACCACAAACGCATCGGCCTGATGTATTTGGTTGGCGTGATGTCCTCGTTTGCCTTGGGTGGATTTTTCGCGCTCGTGTTGCGACTTCATCTTTGGAACTTCAAGGACAGCTGGCTGACCAACCAGACGTACAACCAAGTCTTCACGCTTCACGGCGCGATCATGGTGTTTTTGTTCATTATTCCGAGTATCCCTGCCGCCTTAGGAAACTTCTTGCTGCCGGTTATGCTTGGGACAAAAGATGTCGCATTCCCCAGGCTGAATCTAGGTAGTTTCTACCTGTGGTTAACCGGTCTAGTTTTGTTCTTGACCGCTCTGTCGATCACTGGTCTCGATACAGGTTGGACATTCTACACCCCTTACAGTATTGAAACCCAGAAAGGTGGTGCCGTTCTGGCTGCCACGTTTGGCGTGTTCGTGTTGGGGTTTAGTTCCATCTTCACAGGTTTGAACTTTATCGTGACCATCAACACCATGCGTCCACCCGGGATGACATGGTTTCGAATGCCGTTGTTCTTGTGGGCGACCTACGCAACGTCGATCATCCAAGTGCTTGCTACGCCGGTTCTTGGTATTACGGTCCTACTGCTCGCTGCTGAGCGAATGCTTGGTATCGGGATTTTCGATCCGAAGCTCAACGGTGACCCGGTCACTTTCCAGCATTTCTTTTGGTTCTATTCCCACCCCGCCGTGTACATCATGATTTTGCCGGCGATGGGAATCATCAGCGAGCTCATGAGCGTTCACTGCCACAAGGGAATCTTCGGATACCGCATGATCGCTTACAGTTCGATTGCGATCGCACTGTTCGGATTCTTGGTGTGGGGACACCACATGTTTACAAGCGGTATGGCCGACGTGACCACGATCGTGTTCAGCGCCCTGACGTTCACCGTATCGATTCCTTCCGCGATCAAAGTCTTCAATTGGTTGGGGACGATGTATCAAGGAACTGTCTCTTTGAACACTCCCATGCTCTATGCACTCGCGTTCATCTTCTTGTTCACGATCGGTGGATTGACGGGACTACCGCTGGGTGCATTGGCAACCGATATGCACTTCCACGACACCTACTTCGTCGTAGCTCACTTCCACTATGTGATGATGGGTGGGACGTTGGTAGCGTTCTTAGGGGGAGTGTTCCACTGGTGGCCTAAGATGACCGGCAAGATGTTCAATGACACGTGGGGAATGGTTTCTGCCGCTATCGTGTTCGTCGGTTTCAACCTCACCTTCCTTCCGCAGTTTGTGTTGGGATCACGCGGGATGCCACGTCGTTACGCGACCTACTTGGAAGAGTTTCAAGATCTGCATCGACTGTCGACGATCGGTTCGCTCCTGCTCGGTTCCGGGTTGGTGATTGCTTTGATCGTTCTGATGCACTCTCTGTTCTACGGCAGGAAGGCACCTAGGAATCCCTGGGGTGGGGCCACTTTGGAATGGGAATGCAGTTCACCACCTCCTCACGATAACTTTTCGTCCGCCCCGACCGTTGGAGATCCTTACGATTTCAGCGGAATCGAGTACGATGCCAAACAAGGCGGTTACGTCAAAAAGGCGTAATAGCATATCCTTGCAACTCCACGTTCCCAAACATCTGTCTGTTGAAACATGACTGCAATCCAAGACTCAGCGTTGACGCACGATGACGCGCTTCACGGCCATCACGAACATCCGGAGTGGTTGGCACATCATTTCGACGATGCCGAGCAGCAGTACGACGCTGGCAAGTTTGGGATGTGGATGTTTTTGGTGACAGAAGTTCTGTTTTTCAGTGGAATGTTCTGCGCCTACGCACTGCTGCGAAACCGAAACCCCGAAGTTTTCGAGTATTGCAGTCAGTTCTTGAACGAGAAGTTGGGAGCGATCAACACGGGCGTTCTGCTCTTCAGTTCTCTCACCATGGCGTGGGCCGTTCGGTCCGCTCAGTTGCGTGAGTACAGGCTGTTGATCGTCATGCTTGGGGCGACCCTTGGCTGCGCAGCGATGTTTCTGGGAGTCAAAGCGGTCGAGTATTCTCACAAGTGGGAGCTTGGGCTCTTACCGGGCAAATTTTATGTTGCTCAGCTTGGGGGACATTCTCTGGAACATCAGGGGTACCTCGAATACCTCTGTATTGTTCCGTTAATTCTGACGGTCTCCTTCTTCGTCTACTGGATCTATTCTCTGGTGACCAAGAGTTCGTTCCACCAGCAGGTAGCAGGTCCATTGTTCGTGGCGGGGCTCTGCTTCTTTGGGGGAGTCGGGCTTGGACAAATGCTCGAAGCTCAAGAGGCGGCTGCACACGAGTCTCATGCGGGTCATGAACACGCAGGGCATGCACACACGGAGCACACGGACCATGCACACGGTTCCGAGTCTGCGACCGAAGCCACCGCGAGTTTAGCCGGAACGGCCTCCATTTCCGAAACGGGTCTCGGCCCTTCCGAAGACGTCAAAGTCATGAAGGAAGCTCTGACGACTCCCAATGTCGATGTCAACCAAAAGGGGATGGCGGGTTTGTTCTTCAGTATCTACTACTGCATGACAGGGATCCACGCGATCCACATCATCGGTGGCATGGTCGTCATTACTTGGTTGATCACCAAGGCGGCTCGAAGAGAGTTCCACGAGAAGTATTTTGGGCCGGTCGACAACGTTGGTCTCTACTGGCACCTTGTCGACTTCATTTGGATTTATCTCTTCCCGTTGCTGTACCTGATCACCTAGTTGGAGAGAGTGGTTGATTCGAGTCGCTCTTAGTGGCGATCCGGTGATCGAGATAAACAAGAGTTTTTCTACGGAATCAAAAAATGGCTCACGAGATAGCACACGCCGCGCATGACGATGTAAACGCGCACGGCCATGACCTAGCCCACGGGCATGACCACGGGCATGGGCATGGTCACGACCACGAGCATGGCTTCTCGCACCCGATGCCGATCTGGATGTTGCTTTCGGTCTTCTTCGCGCTGTTGGCACTCACGGGTCTGACGGTTTACCAATCCCAATTCAGTCTCGGCAATGCAGAAATTTGGTTGTCGTTGACGATCGCGACGATCAAGGCGGGTTTGGTCATTTTGTTCTTTATGCACTTGCTTTGGGACAAACCGCTGAACGCGATTGTGATCTTGGGCAGCTTGATCTTCGTCGCGTTGTTCTTGGGCTTTACGATGATGGATGCCGAAGGCTATCGAGAGAACTTGATTTACCGTTCGACGATCCGAGCCTCGCAGCCTGGTGCTACGGGGACAGAGATCGACGATTAGGACGATAGTTGCCATTGATCGCTGGGTTCGCGCTCAACGGGCATATTCTTGCAACCGCCCGCGTTGGATTGCATGCTGCGGACCGAAGTAGCAGTAACCGGCTGGGTCTCTCATTGCGATGGGCGTAGCAGTAGTCGTTACTAGATTTTCCGAAATGGTATTCATTACTTCGGGATCTGTTTTCCTGCGGGAAAGAATGCAGAAAATGCGTCTCGTCTTTTGAGAATCGCAAAATACCCCAGGCAGAATTCGAATCTGCGACCTCAGCTTTAGGAAAGCCGCGCTCTATCCAACTGAGCTACTAGGGCATGCCATACAATTAGGGGCCCGTCGATCCAAGATTCGGGCTCCCGCATTTCTACGGAAACATTGTAGCTTGCCGTATTGCGATTCACCATGCGAGTTTCGCAGGATGCATCGTTGGATGCTATGTTCCCCGGGAATCCTCGGGCCACGTCCATTGGAATGAATTCTCCTCCGAGATCGAGTATGATCAGAGTGCAGTCTGAGAACGCACAGTGATCGTCTGGTGCGAAAGATAGTCCCACTTGGTTGCTCTTGGCGGCATCGCAGACGGCTCCGACACGGCCGACAAAAGGCGATTTTCATTTGTATGAGCCTCAGTCGCTGGCCGATTTCTGCCCGTCGAAAGAAATCGGCTAGCGCCTCAGGCTCACATTTGTTGGCTGTGTCTGCTCCCACCCACACTGGCACGGATTTTCCATGCGTCGCCAGTCCCTCCCCTCCAACTCCCTTTCCTGCCATGCGAATTCTTGCTCGTGCATTGGGTCTTCCTGATCGGCGACCAATTGTCGGTGCCGCGATTTTCGGTGCCGCGATGGTCTTTGACGCAATAGTCGGGGCATCCGCCCGTTCGGAGGATCGAGAAGCCACTCTCCAAAAAACGTTTGCTTCCCGAACGCTTCCGCTACTGACGAAATACTGTGGAGACTGCCATGGTCCGAAGTTAAGCGAAGGGGACATTCGATTGGATTCCCTTTCGGATTGGCAAAAAGTGCGGTCGTCCAACCGAGTCCTTCAAAACGTACTCGAGCAACTGCGATCCGCACAAATGCCTCCTCGGGAATCCGAGCAACCGACAGAAACAGAACGCAAGGCAATCGAGTCTTGGATCTCGGATTGGCTGATGCACCAAGCCGAACGGTTCGCTGGAGACCCTGGTCCCGTTATCTTGCGTCGACTGAACAACGCGGAATACACCTACACGCTGCGCGATTTAACGGGCATTCGCGACTTGGATCCAGCCCGAGAGTTTCCGGCAGACAGCGCGGCTGGCGAGGGATTTTCTAATTCCGGTGCCGCACTCGTCATGTCACCTGCGCTCGTACGAAAGTACCTCGATGCGGCCAAGCAGGTTGCCGAACATGCGGTCTTGTTGCCCGACCGAATCGCTTTTGCAGCCAACCCTTCGGTCAGCGACTTGACCAACGACAGGCTCGATCAGATCCGGCGCTTCTATGCGCAGTTCACCGACCAATCGGGTGGCGAGACGGTCAATCTGCAAGGGATTGTTTTTGAAACCAATCAAGGAGGGCGATTGCCTATCGAAAAGTATCTGAAAGCCACGCTGCAAATCCGCGATACTCTCGCGAAAGCGCCCCAAGACAACTCTTCTTCCCTCGCTGCTTCGAGCCCCGCCGTCAAAGAGTTGATCGAGTCGCTAGCTGCGGATTCGCGACTCTCCCCAAAGTATCTGGGTCTCCTGTGGGACGTGATGGCAACAGACAAGACATCCTCTGGTGATAGTGATGGTCAATCTCGAAGTTTGTTGGATCATCTTAGAGAATCCTGGCGACGGGCCACGGTTGCAGAGCACGATGCCTTGGTAGCAGAGATTCTGGGTTGGCAGCGTTCCCTGTTTCGATTTACTAGTGTTGGCCATATCGGCAAAGTGAATGGCCCGAAAGCTTGGCAAGAAGCAGTCGATCCTGTTCGCGCGGAACATGAGCTGCGATTTCCCCTCCCAAGCTCCAGCGACAACCAAGATATTACGGTTTATCTTCAGGTCACGGACGCTGGTGATGGTTCCGAAGGGGATGTCGCCGTTCTCGAAAACCCAAGGCTCGTCGCACCCGGTCGGCCGGACTTGCCGTTACGACATTTGGATTCGGTTGCCAAAACGATTCAACAGCAGCAAGCTCGATGGATCACCTCGACCAGCGAAGCTCTCGACACTCTCGATGCATGGTTGGAAGGACCACGCACGCAAACGCTTTCGCAAGTCGCTGAATCGAATCGACTCGATCCTCAATTGCTCCAGGCGTGGGCCAAGTATTTGGGAATCTCCGAGTCGCCCCCTGAGGCCTCTTCCTCGCAACGAATTCGCTTCAAGAACAAAATTGAAAAGCTATCTGGGTATGAGTTCATCAACGGCTGGGGAGCTGAGGATGCATTGAGCGTGATCGCCAACGCTTCGGATCAACAGGTTCGTATTCCCGGCAACATGCCACCTAAATCTGTCTCTGTCCACCCATCCCCATCCCGTGCGGTATGTGTAGCATTTCGCGCTCCTGAAAAATTGTTGGGCCAATGCACTGCGATGATTCGGCACGCCCATACCGAATGTGGTAATGGTGTCGCATGGCGGTTGGAGTTGAGACGAGGTGGCCTAAAGCAGGTGTTGGCCAATGGCTTTTCTGCTGGGGCGACTGCAGTTCCAATAGGGCCTTTCGAATCCCTATGGATCCGAGAAAACGATGAAGTGGTCCTGGTTGTCGAACCTCGCGATGGCAATCATTCGTGCGACTTGACGAATATCGAGCTAGAGATCAATTCCAATGTGGGGCGATGGAGTTTATCTCGCGACATTACTCCTGATGTTTTGGCCGGTAATCCGCATGCGGATAGCGCTGGCCACGCCGGAGTTTGGGACTTCTTTTCTGAGGCTGTCGCATCGACCGACGCGACCTTTGCGACCGTTCCCCCTCAAAGTCTTCTCGGCAAATGGTTCAACGAACCCAATGCAGAGGAGCGCCGGAAGTTTGCTGGCCAACTCGAACAACTCCTGCTTCAAAAGGGGCAGGATCTCCCGGGCGACGCTCCCGATGCGATCTTGATCCGTCAGTTGCAATCGTCCACTGGACCCTTCTTGATCGCGGCACTGGCATCTGCATCCACTGGTACGAATGTCGCAACATCGGTCGATTCCGAGCATCGCTTTGGGCTCGACTCAAAGTTTTTCGGCACCGCACTCGGAGGAGCGAGCATTGCTGCTAGCGATGCGGTTTTTCAAGCACCTGGGGTGATTCCGATCCGAATTCCAGCCGCGCTGGCCGCCGGCGCACAACTGGTTTCTAAAGGCAAATTGCATCCCACGGCAGGGGCCAACGGGAGTGTTCAGTTCGCGATACAGTCCGAACCACCGCAAGGTCCGGATGCACGTATTCCACAAACCACCGTGCTCAATAAGGACGCCAATTGGACGACTCCATCCCGTCAAGTCCTCGTCGCGTCGCCTATCGTGTTAAACCCTCAGAGCGATGCGCATCGGCGCATCGAAGCCTCGTTTGCCGAGTTTCGCCATTGGTTTCCAATAGCGCTTTGTTATCCCAAGATCGTGCCGGTCGACGAAGTGGTCACACTGACGTTGTTCTATCGCGAGGATGAACCGCTCAGGCGACTCCTTTTGAACGAAGAGCAAACGGTATCCCTGGAGCAACTTTGGAGCGAACTGCATTTTGTCAGTCGCGATGCGTTGAAGTTGGTGGATGCTTATGAGCAATTGTGGCAGTATGCAACTCAGGATGCGGATCCAAGTGCCTTCGAGCCATTGCGTGAACCGATCCAACAGCGCGCCCGCGAGTTCCGCCAATCCCTTCTCGATGCCCAGCCGTATCATCTCGAAAGCGTGTTGCAGTTCGCGAATCGCGCCTATCGCAGGCCACTGAACGAAGCTCAGTCAAATACGATCCGGCAACTCTATGCGCGATTGAGAAAATCAGATTTGCCGCACGAAGAAGCCATCCGTTTTCTGGTGGCTCGTATCTTGGTATCCCCAGAGTTTCTGTACCGACTGGAATCGCCGGGCCCTACGGACAAGGTTCAACCTGTTTCCGATCTTGAGCTCGCAAATCGATTGAGCTATTTCCTGTGGTCTTCGTCACCCGATGAGGAACTCATGCAAGTCGCACTTCAGGGGATACTGCACAATGACGAAGTGCTTGCCAGTCAAGTGCGACGCATGCTTCGCGACCCGCGCACCGAGCGAATGGCTGTCGAGTTCGGTTGCATGTGGCTTCATATTCGAGATCTCGATCAACTCAATGAAAAGAGCGAGCAACATTTCCCCGAGTTTACGGATTTGCGTGGTGACTTGTATCGTGAAGCGATTCTCTTCCTATCGGACATGATTCAAAACGACGGTTCTGTGCTCGGCCTGCTAACGGCAGATCACACGTTTCTCAATGAACCACTCGCTGCGTTCTATGGCATCCCAGATGTAACTGGCCCGCAATGGCGAAAAGTCGCTGGTGTTCAGCAGCATCGACGCGGAGGGATCCTCACGATGGGGGCCATACTTTCGAAACAAGCCGGTGCGTCTCGTACCAGCCCGATTTTGCGAGGGAACTGGCTCTGCGAAGTGGTTCTCGGTGAGAAGCTTCCCAAGCCACCGAAGAATGTGCCAGTCCTTTCTGAGGTTCCACCCGAAGGGGTTACCGAACGACAACTCATCGAACTTCATAGCAGTGATGCTTCTTGTTCTCATTGCCATCAGCGCATCGACCCGTATGGATTTGCTCTCGAAGCCTACGATGCGATCGGCAGATTTCGCACCTTGGATGCATCTGGTCAGAAGATCAATACCGATTCGCATCTACCAGATGGTACACATATCGCCGGCCCCGAGGACCTGCGCGAGTATGTTTCGAAGGAACGTTCTGCGGAGTTCGTCAAGCAGTTCAATCGCAAGCTATTAGGGTTTGCTCTTGGGCGTAGCGTTCAGCTTTCCGACGAACCGATCCTTGGTGCGATCTATCAGCAGCAGCAAAAGAACGATTACAATTTGTCAGAGACGATTGTTTCGATTGTTCTTAGCCCACCTTTCCGACAGATCCGCGGCCGGGAATTCGTCGACGAAGAATCCGGCGCGGAATAATTCCTGATTCGCTTCGCGTTCAATGCATCCACAACGGCGAGTAAACCCTTTTTCACTGTCTATAACCGTTCTACGCATAACCCACGGAAAAACATACCATGCGATCGATCCAACAAACCGATAGAGTATCGCGCGATTCGCATTCCTTTTCGCGCCGCACTTGGCTGCATGGAGCGGGGGTAACGATGGCCCTTCCCTGGATGGAATCTGTTCGGGTTTGGGGGCAATCCTCAACTCCGACGGACGCAAACAAACCACCTGTGCGGCTGGCCGTTCTATTTGCAGGGAACGGTTTTCATGGTGGCGAATGGTGGGCCAAGCAGAACGGCCGCGACGTCGATTTCGGCCGTGTCCTCGCGCCACTTCGGCCTCTGCAGGACCGATCGCTGTTTATTCAAGGCCTCTACAATGCCGAGGCGCAGAAAGGGAATATCCATAGTTCCCAAACTGGAAATCTGTTGTCTGGCGCTCCGCTCGCATCGGGAGGAGAAATTCGCTCGGGAATGAGCATGGATCAAGCCCTCGCGCAGACCATCGGTCGAACGACCAAGGTTCCGAGCCTGGTATTGGGTTGCGAAAAATCCAACCCATCGGTACACAAGAATTATTCGATGATCTATAGCTCTCATATTTCTTGGTCGTCGCCGACGACACCGACGCCGCTGGAACTCTATCCATCCCTCGCGTTTGATCGACTCTTCAAAGATGAGAACAACCTTGGCGATCAAAGCGTGCTGGATTCCGTACTGGAGGACGCTGGGGATCTGAGGCGGACCATCAGCAACTCCGATCAACGGAAGTTTGATGAGTACCTCGAGTCGGTTCGCGATGTCGAGCAGCGGATTGCCAATGCGGGCAAACGTGGCGAACTCCAAGGATGGCGACCAACGTTGGACAAACCCAATATGGCACGGCCTGCCGATGGCATTCCCCAGGACATCTCGGAACACATGCGATTGATGTGCGATATTTTAGTACTGGCGTTTCAAACCGATACGACCCGCATCACGACCCTCAAGCTAAACAACGATCACTCCTCCCTTCGCTTCCCACATTTGGGGGTCGATTACATGATCCACCACCTCTTATCGCATTCGGATACCGAGGATTGGCTCAAAGTGAATCAATTCTTCGTCGAGCAGTTGGCCTACATCGCCACTCGACTGGATAGCATTCAAGAAGGCGAAACGACGGCGCTGGATAACTCGATGCTCATGCTGTGCTCGAGCATGATGAATGGAGGGCACGACAATTCACAGTTGCCGGTAGTCATCGTCGGACGAGGTGGAGACAAACTGGAAACAGGACGGGTTCTCAATTACCGTGATCAACCCGAACGGCAAATGTGTCGACTCTACATGTCGATGATGAACAAGATGGGAGTGGAACTGCCGAAATTTGGCGATGCGACTTCGCCGTTGTCAGACGTTTAAGATTTGAAAGCCGGAGTTCAAGATCGCTCTAGCTTCGTCCGTGTTGTTGCCATAGATCCAACAGCACGACTGCATGTTGGACTGCCGTTTCCATCTCGTTCAGCGATGCGAATTCTTTGACGGAATGGATGTTGTACTGCCCGACCGATAGGTTGGGTGTTGGCAGTCCCAGTTGGGTCATCAAGGTCCCGTCGCTTCCGCCGCGAATGGAAGCCCGTTTGCTGGTGATCCCCAATTTTTGGAATGCTTTCTCGGCGAGATCGGCTGCGATCGGAAATGCCCGCAAACGATCCGCCATGTTGCGATATTGTTCGACGATTTCGATATCCACGGACAATCGAGGAGTCTCTCTGCAAACCTCAGCCGCCAGTTCGCGCAGCATTGTTTCGTACGCGGCAAGCTTGGACGTGTCAAAATCGCGCAGCAGGAGTTGCAGGCTGGCTTCTGCTACCGAACCATGAAAGACATAAGGGTGAATAAAACCTTCGCGATCGCTGGTCGTCTCGGGGGATAAACGATCGGTGGGTAGCAACGCCAAAAAACGACTGGCGGCGCGCAGCGCATTGACCATGCGTCCTTTTCCCATCGATGGATGGATGTTGTGCCCGTGAAATGTGATGTTCGCTTGGTCGGCGGAAAAGGATTCGACATCGATGACGCCAGATCCGCCCCCGTCGAGGGTATAGCCTGCCAATGCCCCCGCCTTGCGGGTGTCGAAGTGCTTGGTCCCACGGCCGATCTCTTCATCGCAGGTGAACAGAATTCTCACCGGACCATGCGGCAAATGTGGATTTTCGATCAGATGATGCGCCAGTTCCATAATGGCTGCGACACCGGCTTTGTCGTCGGCACCCAGGAGCGTTTTCCCATCGGTGGTAATCAGCGTATGGCCCAACAGAGTTGCCAATTCCGGGTTTTGGTCCTCTTCGATGAGGGCTCCCGAAAGCAGTGGGATGTCCCCGCCGGTGTATTCCTCGATCACTTGAGGCCTGCATCGATCGCCAGGGGCTTCTGGGGATGTATCCAAGTGAGCGTTTAGCAAGATCGTTGGTGCCGGTCCGTCGACGGTTGCAGGGACCGTTCCCCACACCAATCCATTTTCATCTTGTTCCGCATCCGAAATCCCGATCTCCTGCAATTGCGTTACGAGAACCTCTCCCAACAGCCATTGGCCGCGACTGCTCGGGTAGTCGTTCGTATTGGGATCTGCGCTCGTTCCAATCCGAACATAATTGAGGAAGCGTTCGAGCAGTCGGCTACGATTGATCATTATGGCGATAGCAAAAAGAGATTAGCTTGGATTGCAAACGCCTGTTTCCAGGCGGAGAGCGATCGAAGTGGGAAGAGGGTGAGTGCCTTAAGTGCTAAGTATCGATTCACAGTTTAACCGATTCGGTTGCAACCCGCTGGCATGCGTCTTTCACATGCGAGCAAGACAATTACGACAACCGCCTTGCTTCGACCTCAAAAGGATTGTCCATATAGGGATCCTTACCGCGTACTTTTTGCCAAAGACCGCACAGTAGATAGGCAGGAACAAAGAGGGGGCCCCAGCGTTCGTATTGAAGCACATGAATTCGCTCATGTTCCCACGTATCGAAAAAGGTTTCGTGCGACGTTGCCAGGATGGAGTGCCCGAGTGTTAAAGCGGCGGCTCCACCTGGTATCGGGGCTCGTACTAGCAGCTTTTCAATGCCTGGGCCGATAATACCAATCGTACCCCGGTGCCGGACCAACCATCGTTGTCCCTTCCATGGCACTAGATAGCACGCGAGCCCGAGCAACGTGTATGGGCTAGCCCAAGCAAAGCGCAGAATCTGCAACCATCGTGAACGCATCGAAGGAACCTATGAGTTGACGACGGTCGGGCGTTTCTTGCTCACTGCTACGACGAACAACACGAGGCACAGGAAGCCAAACGCTCCCAAACTCGGACGCAGCGTATCGAACCACCATTCAGGAATCAATCCTGCAAACAGGGATCCACTGACTTCTCCTTTGGCCGGAGCTTTGGCCGCAAAGTTGACGTACTCCAACCATTTGGGTCTGAAATTGAGAAACGAGATCAGCACTGCAGCGATGGCTCCTCCAGCGATGTATCCGGAACTGAGCAGGATTGCCGGACTTGAATCGTCCTCTTCACCCGACTTCAGTCCACGTAGCCGTTCTGCAAACCAACGAATTGCGCCCCCCATAAAAATGGGGCTGGATGCTGCTAATGGGAGATAGACTCCGACCGCAAAGGGCAAGCTCGGAACACCGCTCAATTCGAGGGTTACAGCGATTAAGACTCCCAGCAACACCAATCCCCACGGCAATCGTCGATCGAGGATCCCGTCGATGATCAGTTGCATCAGTACGGTCTTCGGAGCATCGTACTTGAGATTCGTGATGTCATGCCCTTCATCGTCGAACTTGAGCGATCCATTGATGGCCGGGTCAACCAGATAGACGGGCTTCCCAGCCGAGTCGATAAGATAACGTCCTGGTGGCAACGCTGCATCGGTTTCGGCACGGCCGATGTTGAGAACGAAGTATTCGGTCTTGTCATCGGCATACGGTCCCGAGTGGACCGAGTCTTTGGCTAAGCCCGCTGTGTCAATGGAGACATTCTCATGCGGGACTACGGCATTTTTACTATACGTCGAATTGGCTTCGTTCATTGCAATCAGAACAAGCCCGACCACTAAGGCAGATGTGAGTGCTCCCACCAGAATGGCCCACTCCTGCGATCGAGGAGTCGCGCCGACGAGATGCCCCACCTTGAGGGCTTGTGCGGTGCTGCCACCATTGGACGCTGCGATGCATACAACACCTGCGATCGTCAACGCTGTCAGCTTGATTTCCTTGTTGATCTCTGCCATACCGAAGCCTTCTAGCACCAGCAACATCAAGCAGGTTAGTAGCAGCGTTGCCACCGTCATCCCGGAGATCGGATTGGAAGACGAACCGATCTCGCCGGTAAGACGTGAGGAAACGGTCACAAACAGGAACCCGAACACCACGATCATGATGGCACCTGCAATCCCCGTATAACCAAACCCGAGTCCCAGTTGGGGAACGGCCATGAGTCCCGCCACCAGAATCAAACTAGCCAGGATGACCATGGGTAATGGAATATCACGATCGGTGCGACGGTTCGATCCTTCTCCACGTCGGCTAGCGAAGAGATCGCGTAAACTGGTCCAGATAGCACCAAAGATCACGGGCAACGACTTCAGCATCGACAGGATCCCACCCGCCGCTACAGCGCCCGCACCGATGTAAAGGATATAGCTAGCGCGAATCTCATTATCATCCATCTCGCTGATCAACTTGGTCCCAGGTTCAAGCCGTACCGTCAAGCCCTCGCCGAAGAACACGATCATCGGGCTGATCACGAGGTAGGCTAAGACACCGCCTGCAACCATGATGCTGGCGACACGCGGACCGATGATATAGCCTACGCCGAGCAGGGATGGGTTGAGTTCCATACTGACCGTTGCCCCTTTGAGTCCTATGACTTTTCCTGCCTGGACAGTATGCAATGCAACGGCCGCGAGATCCTTCCATAGGTGCAGGGCTTGCATGCACGCCTGGTAAATGAAGCCAAGGAAAAATCCGGAGAAGACCATCGTGGCTGTCGCCCCCCCCTTCTCTCCCGCCAGCAAAACTTCCGCGCAGGCTTTTCCTTCGGGAAAAGTCAACGTGTTATGCTGCTTTACGATGAAGGCTTGACGCAGCGGGATCATCAACAGGATCCCCAGCAGACCTCCAAACACGCTGACCGTCATGACGCGAATGACGTCGATATCAAACCCGAGGAGCAACAGGGTAGGCATGATCAAGCCCACCGCGAAGGCGAGTGATTCCCCGGCCGAACCGGTCGTCTGGACAATGTTGTTTTCAAGGATCGTTGTCTTCCGCAATCCGGTCACTGCCGAGATGGCTCGGAAGAGGGTGATCGAAAGGACTGCGACAGGAATCGATGCCGAAACCGTCAGGCCCACTTTGAGAACGAGGTACATCGAAGATGCACCAAAAACGATTCCTAGCAGGGCGCCCATGAGGATGGGAAACCAAGTGAACTCCGGCAGCTCGGTCTCATCCGGAATGTAGGGCTGATGGACTGGTTCGGTGGACATCATGGCACTCGTGGGGAGGGAAGGAATTACCTGTCATCATGGAAAACGCCCGAGGGATGCATGGAAACATCGTTCGGGCGACTGTTCGGCGAAAAATCGGCGAATCGTTTGTCGACAAAAAGGGGGTCACGTTCGTGAAGAGGAAGACGCGACACACCCCTTTTTCGATGCCATGATTCAATGCCGTTATCGTTATTCGATGCCGTGCATTTTCTTCTTAATCATTGGGGTCAACAACCAGATCAAAACGCCACTCGCTATGGGCAAGACCGTAAAGATCAGGAAGAAGATCGTTAATCCGTACTCTTCGGAAATGGGATCGATAAAGCTGCCGGTCAAGCCTGCCAAATAGTTCGCAATCGCAGTGCACAAGAACCAAACGCCAAACATCAATCCAACCAGCTTTAATGGCGCCAGTTTGCTCACATAGGACAGCCCGACCGGTGACACACATAGCTCGCCGAGGGTATGCAATAAATAGGCAATGATCAGCCACCAAATACTAACCTCTGCGGACTTGGCATCGCGACCTATCGCCATGCTTCCGATCGCCAACACACCAAAGCCCAGTCCCAACAGGATCAGCCCCATTCCAAACTTGACCGGTGCGGCTGGATTGAGCGGACTCTCCCACAATCGGCTGAGCAAGGGAGCAAACGCAATGATGAAGAACGAGTTCAAAATCCCGAACCAGGAAGCAGGGACCTCGGTCTCGTTTTGCTTTTCTCGAACGACGGTTCCTTCATAGAATACAGGGAACGACTTGGATTGTTCCTCCGAGATGATTTTCAGCTTGCCTGCACCCTCCTTGGCTTCGCGATCGACGAGCAGAATCTTCTCACCTGGCTGAAGGTTTGTATCCCAGGGAATCGTTCGTTCAATATTCTTAAAGCCTCCGATTTCCCCTTCCTTTTCCGCTTTGATGGGAACACGCACGTCGACGGCGTAGGCTCGCATGTTGAATTCTTTGTTGAGCATCCACAGAGCAAGCAACCATATCAGGACAAAGCTAATTGAAATCGAAATATTCGAAGCAGGGATTTTGTGAAAGGTGGCTCTCACCAATTGCGAGAGCACGTAGGTAACGAGGATCAGCGGGATGATGGTGAGTGCTGTGTTTGCCCAAAAGAACGCAGTTGCCCAACCGCCACTCAGGATGCGTCCGGTGTAATCTTTTGCAAAGATCGTCATCGATCCCCCGGCTTGCTCAAAGGCCATCCAGAAGAAGATCGTGAAGAAGGAAAGAATTCCAATCACAATCAAACGGTCCTTGACCACATGCGAAGATTCCTCGGTCACTGGCTCGTTCGCCGAGGCATCCTCGGCGACTTTCTTTTTTCCGACATCCCCAAAAATCGGGCGACCCAGTGAGAACATGATCAAGCCGAGCAGCATGAACACACCTGCCAAACCAAATCCGTAGCTCCAGCCGATCTTCTCACCGATGTAGCCGCAGAAGAGAATCCCTAAAAAGGCTCCTGCGTTGATCCCCATGTAAAAGATCGTGTAGGCTCCATCCTTTTTTTCCGGGTGGTTGGAATAGAGCTGTCCCACCATGGACGAGATATTGGGCTTGAACAAACCGTTGCCCAGGATCAAAAGAAACAAGCCCGTATAGAAACCGATCTTGGACTCCAACGCCATCGTGCCGTGACCGAGCGTCATGAGCAAAGCACCCAGAATGATCGCCAGCCGGTATCCCAAAATCTTATCCGCGATCATGCCTCCCAGGATCGGGGTCAGATAGACTAGCCCCGTGTAATACCCATAAAGGCCTAACGCTTCTTTACGCGACCAAGCCCAACCTCCATCGGCGACTTGGCTGACGAGAAACAGAACGAGCAACGCTCGCATCCCGTAATAGCTGAAGCGTTCCCACATCTCGGTGAAGAACAAGAGAAACAGCCCGGGCTGATGTCCAAATATTTCTGATTTCGGCTCGTTTTTCATATCTCAATAGCTGGGAAATAGTGACAGGAAAAAGGGTACTGGGGCAGCAGATGGGGGCGCTCGTGAAACGGGGAGGATGGCTGCGCTGAAGCAAGCGGACGAGGAGATGGGCAAGAGACGCGAACGCCGCTTGCCATGCTGCTTCCGGGCGCGACGAATGTATCGTACTCGAAACCAAATCTGGCGTGTGATTCTCCTGCGGGATTTCCAAAGTCCGGCACGCCACGCAAGAAATGGGAAGTGCGCTAGCGGTCGTATCTGCCCATAGTTGCCCCCGCCGAGACAACCTCAGCAGGAGGCGGATGGCAAGAGGCATCGGATAGCGGATAGGCGGCTTGCCTTCCATTCGGCCTGGCGCCGAAGGTGTCATGATTGGAAGCTACGGCTTTTCGAAGTTGCGAGTTTTCGAGTGACTCGGATTTCCATCTGCATTATCCCTGGGTTTACGTATTCGTACTCAGCTTTAGCGGTACGCGTACTCGAAAATACCACATCGAGTACGAGTACCATTTCATTGAGTACGAGTACGAGTACGAGAGAAAGCCGTAATAGCGCAACTTCAAAGTTTCCACTAGGGTCGCGATTAACCGCCAAAGTATCGGGATAGGTGGATGTAGTCGTTAAAAATCGCCCAGGCCATCAAGGACAATAGCCCCAGCACTCCTCCCAGCGTGAGCCGCATTTGAAGCTCTTCGTCGACAGGTTTGCCCCGAATGGCTTCAGCGATCAAGAAGACCATGTGCCCTCCATCGAGCGCAGGTATCGGCAGGAAGTTTACGATGGCTAGGTTTGCACTCAACAGGGTGAGGAACATCAGCAGTGGCGAGATGCCTTGCGAGGCAGCATCGGTGGCTTGAACCGCAATGGTGCCAGGGCCGCCGATGAAATTGAGTGCCTTGCCTGAAATGAGTAGTTGGAGAAATTCAAACACGTCCCCGAGGCGTTTCCAAATCTCAGAGACTCCCAGAGACAGGGACTGCATGACGGAATCCGATTGGTACTCCTTTCGAAAGGGAATGAGTGCGAGTCCCCGATCTGGCCAGTGGAGATTACTATTCGCCAAAACAGTTGCTTCTCCCGATTCGACTTTGGAATCGCGCTCGACATAGATAACCAAGGGCATGTCGACGGGAAGCCATTGGGTCAGTTCCATAAAGAACTGCATGTTCCGCGCGCTATCGACGGGCAGCTTTTCGAGAAGTGATTTCGCATCGAACACATCGGAATAATATTCTTTCTGTTGCTCGGTCCTTGGGACTAATTGAATTTGCTTGATCTTGTCTCCAAATTGAAATCCATTCTTCTCGGCGATAGACCCTGGGACGACTCCGATGATGACATTGGATACAGGATAGACGAGACCACTTCCAGGTAATTCCATGCCCGAAGGTGAATACATCATCGTGCTGTCGACCAGTTGGAAGCGATCTGGAACGATCCATTGAAAAAGGACTTTTTCCGAATCGTCTCTCACTAGTTCCAGTTCAACACTCTTGCCTGCCATTCCGGCAATAACGTACGGCAGCGAAAATGCATCTTCGATAAGTGCTCCATTCAATCGGACCAACCGATCGCCGACTTTTATACCCGCTTTCTCAGCAACGGAACCCTTGGAAACTGCCGAGACACGGTCAGGTAGCAATCGAAAGCCAAGTGTCTTTAGTGGCAACGGTTTGAGTTCTACTTCGTGCGTAGAAGACTGGCCATCAAGAGTCCGCTCAACGGTCAAGGCCACGGTGTCATTGAGATGAGGGTGGAGCAATTCATCGAAGTGAAACGACAAAGGTCCATCGTGATGCGGACTCGATTCGAGCGGCGTGCCGTTCACTGCCACGATACGATCGCCAGCCTTCAAATCTCCGAGCTCGATATTTTGAGATCGAATGTGCCGAGCAAAGGGGTGTTTGGATCCCAGTTGCATCGTACTGGCGGATCGCACTCCCAGCGACAAAGGCTTGAGCTTGCTATCGGGCGCAGCATGCGTGGTTGTGCCAATAATATCCAGCGCCGTTGGCTGGCCATCGCGCTCGAAGACGACATGAACCGGAGTTTTGGGATCACGGATTCCATGGATCGCTACTTTTTGACGCATTTCGCTAAAGGAAAGCTGGTCATCTTGAAAAGAGCTGACTTGGACGATCTTATCGCCGGCCTGCAATCCGTTTTTCCATGCCGGGTCGCCTGGTAAGACGGCACCCACGACTGCGGGATCGTAGGGAACTCCCAGCCAAAATGCAGTAGCCGCCATGAGAACACCAAAGATCAAGTTCATCACGACGCCAGCGCTGATGATGATCATGCGAGCGAAGACAGGCTTTGCGGGAAAGGAGCGTGGGTCCAGTTTCGGTCGCACTTCTTCTTCGTTGGATACTTCCGCGCCAGATACTCGAATGCGCTCGTTCTCTTCCTTCAATCGGCGAGGATCATCGTCCTGACCGAGCATCTTGACATAGCCCCCTAAAGGAATGATCCCGATCCCGTATTCGGTTTCTCCCCACTGGAAGTGAGCCAGCTTGGACGGCAATTGGATGGGACCAAATTTGAGTGGCACATCGAAACCAACGTAAAACTTCTCGCACTTCACACCGAAGAGTTTAGCGGCCAGAAAATGTCCTAACTCATGGACAAAGATCACGAACCCAAGCCCGAGGGCAACTAGCAAAATGTTGTAAAGGCGATTGCCCCAGACTTCGACAAGCGAAGCGTCCGACGCCATCAAGAACCATGCATGTGAATGCAGTGTGTTGATGCCGGAGAGGGAGTCAAGGAGATCTAACATGGGATTTTCTTCCAACGCATTGCTTCTTCGCGAGCCCAACGATCCAAACGGAATAGGTCGTCTAAGCTCGGAGATGGGGAATAGTCATGATGATGTAATACGGAACGGCACAGAATCGGTATTTCGGTCAATCGGATCTGGTGAAGCAAAAACAAACTGACGGCTGCTTCGTTTGCCGCGTTGAGGACCGCTCCGCAAGTTCCGCCTCGACGCGCGACTTCAAACCCCAGTTCCAGAGCGGGGTACCGTTCGGGATCGACGGCGTACCAGTCCAGGTTCTGGGTTTGTTTCCAGTCCATACGAACTGCCGGGCTGTGGGTTCGCGCGGGGTAGGTTAATGCGTATTGGATGGGCAATCGCATATCGGGTGGGCTCAATTGGGCCACGACCGAGCCATCGCAAAATTCGACCATCGAGTGGATCATGGACTGCGGATGGATGACGACTTGAATTTGGTCCGGGGAAATATCGAACAGCCAGCGGGCTTCGATGACCTCGAGGGCCTTGTTCATCATGGTTGCGGAATCAACCGTAATTTTGCGCCCCATGCTCCAGGTTGGGTGATTCAATGCGTCCTCGACGGTGGCTGTCTCAAGTTTGTCGATAGGCCAATTGCGAAGTGGCCCGCCGCTAGCGGTCAAGATGATACGTTCGACTTCGCGCCGATGGCTGCCGCTCTGCATGGCTTGGAAAATGGCGCTGTGTTCGCTGTCGATAGGGAGCAGTTCTGCTCCGCTTTGTTGGACGGCTTTCAGCAACAGTTCACCTGCCACAACCAGCGATTCTTTGTTAGCCAGCGCCAACCGTTTGCCCGCGTTGGCGGCCGCCAGACTGGACTCGAGTCCAGCAATCCCGACGATGGCTGCGACCACGATGTCGATTTCCTCGGATTGAACGGCGGCAACGAGATGATCCATGCCCAGCAACCGATCCTGCTGCGCACTGCGACCAGCCAACCAAGCCTGAACTTCCTCCGAATCGGGGCCGGTTACAATCGCTGTGCGAGGACGGTAAGCTACGCATTGCGATTCAAAGTTTGCTATGTTCTGATGGCAGGAGAGAAGAGATACTTGGAAGCCATGGGTCAAATGCTGAAGCACGTCCAGTGTCGACGTTCCAATACTACCAGTCGAGCCCAGCACCGCAACTTGTTGAACTCGACTCAAATGTTCATTCCTCAGGAACTTGAGTATTCTCCGGTTCGCGGGAATGGCAATTCCAAAGTGTCGCCACCGATAAAGGGATCTCTCGACAGCGAAACGATCGAACGCGTTCCCGCCCGAGCCCTAGCAAACCTGCAGAATTCTAGGATCAGAGGGGGAATTCCTCAACCTCAAACACTGCCCAAGTCGCCTCGGCTGCGCATAATTATTAAGTCCGATTCGTCGTAGGAGTCAGAAATGGCCCTTCGCCTAGGATTAGGGCTTGCATCCCTGCACGCTGACGTGGACTCGACCCAGATCTCATCTCCTACGCGTTCACGTTCCATTTCCTTCCCAAATCAAAATTCCCCTCTAAAAACAAAACGCACCCTGAATGGCTGACGATCCAAAATCCGAAAAACGATCCGGTTCCAGCGGAAATAATCAACCCACTAACTCGTGGCTGATGTATTCGCTTCTTGGAATACTCCTGTTGATGGCGGCGTTTAGCTTCGCCTCGACCGCTCTCTTCCAAGAAATCCGATACCCGGACTTGATCGAGTTGATCGACGCCACCAAGTACGCGGACGCGTCGCAGTCGCAAGTGGACGAAAATGCGACAGGTAAAAAGATCATCAACATCGATTCGGAGCAATTCGAGCTAAGCCGATTGCGGGATGTCGTTGTCGACGAAAAGACCGTTACAGGAAACGTCACGGTTGCGAAAATCGTTGATGGCAAGCCAACAAACCCCAAAGATCGAGTCTTCCAATCGATCAAAGACAACTCGGAGAGCACCAACACCGAGCTCAAGCAAAAGCTGAGCGGGTCGAATATCGCATGGAAAAACTCTCCGGGTCAGAGCATGTTGACCCAGTTTTTCTGGTTCTTTTTCCTCCCGATTTTCCTCATCTCGTCGATCTTCTTGTTTTTCATGCGACGCATGGGTGGAATCGGCTCCCCGATGCAATTCGGACGCTCGCGTGGAAAACTCTATGCACAGGAAGGTGTCGGTGTGACCTTCAACGATGTGGCCGGTATCGACGAAGCCGTCGAAGAAGTGCGTGAAATCGTCGACTTCCTCAAGCATCCCGACAAGTACCAGCGTTTGGGTGGCCGCATCCCGCGAGGGGTTCTACTCGTCGGCCCTCCCGGTACCGGCAAAACGCTGTTGGCCAAAGCCATCGCCGGAGAAGCTGGCGTCCCGTTTTTCTCGTTGTCGGGGTCGGACTTCGTCGAGATGTTCGTTGGAGTCGGAGCAGCCCGCGTACGCGATATGTTTCAACAAGCGGTTGCCAAGTCCCCATGCATCATCTTCATCGATGAATTGGATGCTCTCGGCAAGAGTCGCGCTGGCAACGTCGTTGGTTCCCATGATGAGCGCGAACAGACGCTCAATGCATTGCTGGTGGAGATGGATGGCTTCGACCCGAATTCGGGTGTCATCGTGATCGCCGCCACCAATCGCCCGGAAACATTGGACCCTGCCCTCCTCCGCGCTGGACGCTTCGATCGCCATGTTCTCGTCGATCGACCCGATAAACAGGGCCGCGAAGATATCCTCAAAGTCCACGTCAAGAACGTCAAATTGGGTTCGAATGTGAATCTGAGGGACATCGCCTCGATCACCCCAGGGTTCGTCGGTGCCGACTTGGCCAATCTCGTCAATGAAGCTGCCCTTCTCGCAGCTCGAAATGGCAAAAACTCCGTCGGCCAAGAAGAGTTCAACGAAGGGGTCGAGCGCGCCGCTGCCGGTCTGGAGAAGAAGAAGCGGATTATGAACGAGGAGGAGAAATTGAGAGTGGCCTACCACGAAGCCGGCCATGCGCTGGTCGCATACTCACTTCCCAACACCGACCCAGTTCACAAGGTGTCGATCATTCCACGGGGAGTTGCGGCCCTCGGTTACACCATGCAACGGCCCGAAGCCGATCGCTATCTGGTTACCCAACCGGAACTCGAGGCCCAAATGCAAGTGCTTCTTGCAGGAACGCTCACCGAAGAGATGATCTTTCGGGACATCAGCACGGGTGCGTCGAACGATTTGCAACGAGCCACCGACATCGCACGGTCGATGGTCATGGAATACGGCATGAGCCGAATGGGACGAGTGAATTACCGTGAAGGCAATCGCTCGGCATTCCTTGCTACCGGTGGTAACGAAAGTTTTGGTCGCGACTATTCCGAGCAAACGGCTCGGGAGATCGATCAAGAAGTGAAACGATTGATCGATGAGTCGTCGGGACAAGCCAAAACGATTTTAACCGAGCGAAGGGCGGCACTCGAAGCCATCGCGCAACGTTTGATCGAAGTCGAAGTGGTGGATGCCGTCGACCTAACGCGGATTGTCGACTCGACCATCGGCGGACCACGCGTTGTCCCCGGTACGGTTCCCACCACAGCAGCCAATGCGCTGGAGTCATCGCAACCTTCTGCATCGCCTACATCAGTACCAAATACGGTATCCGATTCTGGAACTTGATTTCGGTTCAGCCAGATGGGGTTCGCAGATCGGGGTTCTTCATGTGCTCGTTGAACAGGTGTTTGTCTGGTTTGTAAGCACGGGACTCTTTTGGTTTTTGTCCCGTGGTTTTGATCCGTTGACCCGATACTGGCCTGACCAACGCGACGTTGATTGAGGCATTTGATGAGCAAGCTGCCCGCAGGTTCTGGCTGCTATCCACTTGATTGGACGTTTACAATGGAGCTGGGAACAACATCCCTGTCCAACTCAAAGCATCGCGACTTGCTGGTCGACCGCGAAGTTAAAAGTCGAATCTCGCACAGTCATGCCGGATGAGAGAGAAACCGATCGTGCGATGTGACAAAGACAAAGCGATTGGCCAATGTGGAACGACGCTCCGTGTCGCGTGTCCGGCTTGAATGGATTGAATCGCTAAGTCACCGAGAACAGATCCGACAAATCTAGCTCGGCCCCGATTAGGCATGTGGGCGAAAGGAACTGCGGTGCGACGGCGATCTCAATTTTGCGATACGAGTTGCCATTGCTTTTGGAGAGCACATGAATGCGTGAAGAGCGGATGTCGACAACCCAAACCTCTTGCACGCCGGCCTCTGCGTAGATGTCGGCCTTTTCTTGCAAATCCGACGATAGGCTACTATCCGATACTTCGATCAACAGCATCACGTCACGGGCTGTTGGACGCGTTCTACCGTAGCGGCGTGGTTGAAGCCACAGGATGTCCGGTTCCGGGCGATTGTCGTCGCAGATGAAACCACATTGCACGCGAATGTTCGCGATTTCTCGAGTCGTCGAATCGTACGACCATCGAGTGAGGTAGTCGATGTAGTCGTCATGGATTGGGCCTGACGGATTCATGAATCGCAATTCTCCTCGAATCAGTTCCGCCTTTTTGCCTTGGATACAATCAAATACACCTCGGTCGACCATCGCATCGAACTCGGTCCCCGTCAGTTTTGCAAAGATTGTATTCATTGCCTTGCTCGCAAAAAACTCGCCAGCGATTTTGAACATCGGATCCAAACATCCCTTTTGAGTATAGCCGCGTTGATCAGCCAACGCGACGGTATCGTGAACAGTGTCGAAAATGAATTCGCCTACACGTTTTACTTGAAGCGAGTGATCAGACGTGAGGCCTCTTCCAGAACAGCTTTCGCTTCGACCGCATTGCCGAGTTGATGCTGGGCGATTGCGACTATGGCGAGGTTCGACGAGCACGCCACGTCGAAGGGCTTGTTCTCTTCGGAGTTTACCAAGTACTTTCGCCACCGACACTGCATCGCCTCACCGACAGGCTAGCAGTGCGTGGAGATCATAGGCCCATACCGGTAGAGCCTGAGAACTTCATCGAATTATTTCAACTCGACGGTCACTTTCTTGATGTTGCCATCGAATGGAAATGGTCGCCGCTCATAGTAGTCGCGGGAAACGGTCGAGCCGAGGTCAGTGCCGACGTCGAAACTCTCGCTGGCCGTGAACGCAGCCGGAACGGTCATCTTCGCCGTGGTTCGAGCGACTTCTTTGCCGTCGACGCGGAGTACGATGTCGGCAGGTGCTCCAGGTTTCTGAGTCTTAAGACCGGTCTCCACGACGATCGTGTGTTTGCCAGGAGCGATCTTTTTCGCGGACTTCGCGACGTAGCGTTCGATGATCATCATGTTGTATTCAAAGCAAAGGTGCCCCTGGTCCATATAACAGCTGAGACCGCCGCTAGCGCCCCCCAAGGCGTAGAGGACGCCGCTGGCGTTCTCGCCAACTTCGAGATCAATGGTCACAATGTTGCTCTTCTTACCGAGTCCCGGTGCGGTGAATTCAGGCATGCGGGTGGTAGCGGAGTCGAACGTCCACGACTTGTATGAACTCCCGATCGCAACCGAAGGATCAATGCGGGTCAGCAGGGAACCGCCAATGGGAAAGACTTTGTTCTTCTCCGCGTCATCGAGAAACAGCGCTTGCAGTTCCTTGAGTTTCTCCGGGTGTTGGGCAGCGACGTCGCGCATCTGCGAGAAGTCCTTCGTGAGATCGTAGAGTTGCCAGACATCCTTCGAGGAATCCCATTCGGCTAGACCTTGTTGCGGTTGCGCGTTCAACCACGGGATGAGTGGGCCAAACGTACAGGCGTACCAGCCGTCCTTATAAAAGCCGCGGCTGCCAAAGCATTCGAAATATTGCGACGTCTTTGTTTCTGGCGCATCGGGTTTTGTGAAGGTCGCCGCCATGCTGACACCATCTATTGGGTCCTGCGTCTCGCCGTTGACGACCTTGGGTGGTGTGATGCCGAGAATTTCGTAGAGTGTCGGCGCGATGTCGTTCACGTGGTGAAACTGCGAGCGAGGCGTCTTGTCCGGCTTGATACCTTTGGGCCAGGAAACGACAAGCGGATTGCGTGTGCCGCCGAAGTGGGCGGCGACGAGCTTCGTGGAGCGGAACGGAGTGCTGCCGGCCCAGGCCCAGCCCGCGTGATACATGTTGTCGGTGCTCGGGCTGCCGAGCGCCTTGAGTCCGCCAAGTTCATTCAATGCATTTATCTGCTGCTCGACCGTATTGGGGATCTGGTTCTGTGCGAGCAGTTCGCTGATGGAGCCTTTCTGTCCTTCGGATGAGGACCCATTATCGCCCCAGATGTACAAGATGATTGTGTTGTCGCGCTGTCCGGTTTGGTCGAGGAAATCAACCACCTTGCCGACCTGGGCATCCGTGTGTTCGACGAAGCCAGCAAATACTTCCATCAGGCGGGTTTGGAAGGCTCGCTCTGAGACGGGCACATCGGCCCAGGCGGCCATCGTTTCGTCGCGCGGCGTCAACTCGGCGTTGGGAGGAATCCAGCCCAGTTCCTTCTGGCGCTTGAACGTCTTCTCTCGCAGCGCGTCCCAGCCGTCGTCAAAATGACCTTTGTACTTGTCGGCCCAAGATGGGAAAATGTGGTGCGGACCGTGGGCTGCGCCGGGTGCCCAATACATCAGGAACGGTTTGTCGGGCGAAAAGGCGCGATGCTTTTTCATCCACACAATGGCTTTATCGGCCATGTCCTCGGTGAGGTGATACTTCTCGTCGTTGGGCGGTTCAACGGGATTGGTGTTCTCAAACAAGCGTGGTTCCCACTGCGAGGTTTCTCCAGCGATGAAGCCGTAGAAAAAGTCGAACCCGTAGCCGTTAGGCCATTTGTCGAACGGGCCCATCGCGGTTGTCTGATCGGCGGGTGAGTTGTGCCACTTGCCAAAGGCGGAAGTTTTGTATCCGTAATGACGCAGCACCTCGGCCAACGTGGCCGAAGTCTTCGGTATGACGCCGGTATAGCCATCCCAATCCACCGCCCGTTCCGCAATGGTCCCGCTCCCGACACGATGCATGTTTCGCCCAGTGAGAAGCGCGGCGCGCGTCGGCGAGCAAATGGCGGTGGTGTGGAAGCGGTTGTAGCTGATTCCCTCATCGCGCAGCTTCGAGAGCGTTGGCGTATGCGCGAAACCGCCGAACGTGTCCGGAGTACCGAACCCAACGTCATCGATGAGTATGATAAGCACATTCGGTGCGTCTTTGGGAAGACGGGTCGGTTCCACGCGGCGCTTGTGGGTACTTTCCTGCAACGTTGGTCCGGCTTTGCTGGCGGAAGGCGTGGGCGGAAATGGTAGGACGGAACCATCGTCCTGCGCGGAGGCGAAGGCAGCGACGACAAAACAGCACAGAGTGGCGAGAGGTCGTAATAATGTTCTCATCAATGGCTCCTACTTCTTGAGATATTTGATTGTTGTGGCACCGATAGAACCATTGAACTTGAAAGGTGCCTGGTCGAAATAGTCGAGCGAAACAGGGGAATCGAGATCAGCACCGATGTCGAATGTCGCATTCGATGTGAAGTGCAGGGACATGGCGGCTGGTACCCTGCCCTGCGCTGTGTCCTTGCCATTCACCTTGAGCGAGACATCCATTGGGCCGCCAATCTTGCCTACCAGTCTTGATTCGACTTCAATCTTCACCTTGCCAGTCGGCAGTTTTTCCTTGGATTTGAGTTTCGTGCGCTGGATCTCAAAAAGGTTGAACTCGTAACACAGGAAGCCGTCCTTCACGTAGCAGGTGATGCCGCCGGAAAAGCCTGCCAGGGCATAGAGCACTCCATTCGCGTTTTCGGGAACATCCACCTCCATGCTCACGAGGCTATCTTGCTTGCCGAGCTTGGGCGCAGCGGACTCTGGCATTCGGGTGATGGGTGCATCGAACGTCCATTCCGTGAGCGCGGAGGCGGGCGCATCTTCGGGATGGAACATGGCGGTGGACCACAAACCGCCGCCGATGGGCAGGTTTTTGTTCTTCGTCGATTCAATCAAGAAGAGTGCCTTCAATTCTTCGAGCTTCGCGGGATTCGCTGCAGCCAGATCGTTTGCCTGGGTCCAGTCTTCATCGAGGTTGTACAGCTCCCACTTGTCCGTCAACGGCGACCATTCCTCGATCCCCTTGGGCATGCCCCCTACCCATGGTTCGCGAGGTCCCGGCGCGCTGGCGAACCAACCGTCATGGTAAATGCCACGGCTGGCCATGATGTCAAAGAACTGGGTTTTGCGCGTACCGATTGCTTTGGCATCGCCCAGTGCATAAACCATGCTGACCCCGTCGATCGAATCCTGCTCGAACCCGTTGACCACTTTGGGTGGAGTGATCGATGTCAGTTCGTAAATGGTCGGAACAATGTCAATCACATGATGGAACTGAGGTCGAGCGGTCGGGTCCGCCTGGATGCGATTCGGCCACGAGATGGCCATCGGCTGGCGAGTGCCTCCGAAGTGTGCACCGACCAGCTTGGTGGATTTGTAAGGGGTGCTCCCTGCCCATGCCCAGCCAGCGTGATACATGTTGTCTGTCTTCGGACCACCCAGGGCATCGAGCCCGCCAAGTTCTTCCAACGCTGCGAGGTGTTGTGAGATCTTGGTCGGAATCCCGTTCTGTGCGAGTTGCTCGCTGATGGTGCCATACAACCCTTCTGCGGAAGATCCGTTGTCTCCCCAGATATAGAAGATGAGCGTGTTGTCGAGTTTGCCCTGCCGTTCGATCTCATCAATCACACGGCCAGCGTTGTAGTCGGCGTGTTCGGTGAAGCCCGCAAAAACTTCCATCAGGCGGCGTTGGAACGGTTTTTCGCTGTCGGGAATCGAATCCCAGGAGGCCATCGATGCAGGGCGCGGTGTGAGTTTTGCATTCTGCGGAATCCATCCTTTGGACTTGGCATTTGCGAAGACGCGTTCGCGATACTTGTCCCAGCCATCGTCAAACTTGCCCTTGTACTTGTCTGCCCACTCCTTCATGACCTGATGCGGACCGTGCGATGCGCCGGGTGCCCAGTACATAAAGAACGGTTTGTCGGGGGCATAAGCTTTTTGCTCTCTCAGCCAGGTGATTGCGTCCTGCGCAATGTCATCGGTGAGGTGGTAGCCTTGAGGTAGATGTTCGGTGACCGGGGACGTGTTGCGCGTCAATGTCGGTTCATACTGCGATGCTTCCCCTGCGAGGAAGCCATAAAAATATTCGAAGCCGTAGCCGGTGGGCCAATAGTCAAACGGTCCTTTGGAGGTGATTTGCTCTTCGGGAGTATTGTGCCATTTGCCCCATGCCCCCGTGTTGTAGCCATAATTCTTGAGCACTTCGGCGACCGTAGCGGAAGACTTCGGGATGGTACCGCTAAAGCCGTCGAAGTCGTTGGCAATCGCTGCGATTTGGCCGTTGCCGACACGCGTGTGATTGCGTCCGGTCAGCAGCGCCGCCCGCGTCGGCGAGCACATGGCGGTGGAGTGGAATCGATTGAAGGAGACACCCATTTTTGCCACACGATCGAGCGTCGGCGTATGGATTTCGCCCCCATAGGTTGAGGGCGTCCCCGGACCTAGATCGTCCATGAGGATGATGAGAATATTCGGCGCATCTTTGGCCAGTCGCCTCGGCTCGACGCGCTTTTTGTAGAGGGAATCCTGGATCGTTAACCCCGGAGTCGAGCCGGAGGGTGCGGGTGGAAAGGGCAGAATCTCTTGTGCGATGATCGTGGGCGCGAGCCCCGCTCCCAACGTCAAACTGAGCAGGGACAATAGCGAGATGAACTTCATGGAACGAATTCTTTAGGTTCGAGAATTGGTTAGCGGTTGGGATGGATCTTCAGGATCCGTGATGGAATCCCTTCGTGCTGCTTCGCCATCATCGCACTGGGGCCAAGCTGACAACGCGCAATTCACGCGTGGACTTTTGGTAATCTCTCTGAGATCTTCGCGCGATGGGAGTGAGCACCAAGACTTTGTTTAGCATACCCGGACTCGCAACTTTTGAAATTGCGATGTTTTGGCTTCTATCGTACTCGTACTCAATGAAATGGTACTCGTACTCGTACTCGAAGAAACGGCGTCGAGTACGAGAACCGCTAACGCTGAGTACGAGTACGAGTACGAAAAAGCCAGGGAAAACATCGACTGCGGCTCCGAGTCACTCGAATTGCGCAACTTCAAAACTCGCAACGGGGGCCAAAGCTATTCCCCTCCCTTTCGTGTCGCCCAGTATTTCTCTTTTGCGTTTTGATCCATTAGGTTGCAGTAGCGCATGATGATGAAAATATCCGATTCCCAGGGAAGGTTTTCCAACCATGTTGGCAAATGATTTGCTAATTCCTCCTCCAAGCCATCGATCTTTGTCAACACACGGAAAGCGAAGTACTCGCCAACGTTCGCCACATTAGGCGATAGATCTTCCATCCTGGACTTTCGATGGAGTTGCTAATTTGCCATACTCCGAGACGGACCGAATCAGCCTGGAATGACAGCAATCAATGGAGTTCGCCTTTTGGAGTTTGCTACGAATAAATTTGGAATTGACCAGCTAGGTCCAAAAGCAATCGCAAAGATAAGCGGAAAGGCTTGGGACGAACTCAGGCTGAACCTCTTGATCGTTTGTGGACTGTTGCTTGACGTATCCCCTGACGCTTATGGAGAACTAACGACGACCTACGTGAAGTTCACGATTGCTAACAAGCATATAAGTCGAGTTTATGCAGCCATGTTTGTCAAAAACTCGAAGTCATTCACTGTTGGGTTTGCTCTGCCCGACGATTGTAAACACCCCATGTTCACGGATGCACTCAAGGGGATGACCTACAAAGGGCTTACCAAGTACGTCACCATCACGTCACAAGACTCCATTCCAGAAGAGTGCGGCGAATGGGCGAAGATCGCTTACGAACTGCGGTTAAGCGAATTGGAATGAATGAGAGCCACGGGAAGTTTGCTGAAATAGGTCAGGAAACATCCAGGAAAAGCAAGATCATTGTTTGGAAGTTGCCTTCTTGCACTTCTCGCTGCAATACTTGACTTGTTCCCAGACTTTCTCCCACTTCTTTCGCCACTTGAATGGCTTCTTGCAAACGATACATGTCTTTTCAGGGAGATGGGGCTTCTTGTGAGTCATTGGATAATGCGATGCGTGTCGATGGATATCAGGTGACTGGTCAAGCTGCTGGTGGTCCCACCCTATCCAAGATCACGATCAAGAAGGTGGCAAGAGGGCCAAAGAATAGCGAAGCAACCCACCAAAGAAGGCCGCTTCGGTTTTTGCTTTGAGCGAGTCCGGCGTTGATCAGGGATAACGTTCCCCACCCAACAAAGAATTGTGCTTGATCGGTCATGGATTCGCTTCCAACGAGAAATGGGCAATGGCGAGTCTATTCTACCTTGAACAACCAAGATCGTGACTCCATAAACGACACCATCTTTGCATCGCAAGCCAACGACTTCTTGAACACGCTCAAGATTGCAAGGGAATCGTCCAATCCGCGTTGCTGCATTTCTTTCTTCGACGTCCCGTTCTTTCTCAGCGCAGGAAGTATGGGAGGTAGGGCCGAGGTGTTGAAGCATCTTGCTCCAGCTTAGGGCACGTGATTTGCTTGGTGAATGCAACTTCAATCTGAAGCACCCGATGGTTTTGGTCGTCTATTCCTCCCTTGCCAAGGATAGAATACAACGCATGAACGACCACGAACACTTGATGCAACGGGCCATCGAATTGGCGGCGAATGTTCCCGAGTTTCCTTTCGGGGCATTGATCATGGATCGGTATCGTGGCGAGATTTTGGCTGAGGGCTGGAACAAATCTGCCGTCAATCCGACATTTCACGGGGAGATGGATGCCATCCATCCGTTGGTCCTTTCCAGCCCCGGAATCGATGGGAAAAAACTCGTACTCTATACAACTGCCGAACCCTGTCCGATGTGCCAAGGAGCGATCCTTTGGACAGGCATTGAAATGGTCGTCTTTGGAACGTCCATTCGCTCACTGCAGAAAATGGGGTGGCGACAGATCGATATCTCGGCGGAAGAGGTGATTCGTCGCAGCCCCGCGTGGAGATGCACGATCCTAGGAGGTGTGTTGGAGAAAGAGTGTGACGCGCTGTTTACATTGGCAACTTCAAGAAGGGATTGTCGAAAATGAAATTTGGTTACTTGGTTGGGTTCTTAGCTTGTTGGATGGTGACAACGGTGATGGATGACGACACGCACCGACCCCTATTCGAGTTTACAGAAGCCGATGCTGCGAAGGACTGGCAGACGGTCAATGACGGCGTGATGGGGGGCGTTTCCGTTGGTAAGTTTAAGATCACCGATGCAAAGACAATGGAGTTCTTCGGCACGCTGTCGCTGGAGAACAACGGCGGTTTTGCCTCGGTGCGGACGAAGGCCAAGGAGCTCGATCTTGAGAAAGGCGATACCCTAGTCGCTAAAGTCCGTGGCGATGGTCGAGAATATATGTTGAATCTCTACCCCAACAGGCAACGGGTGGCTTACTCGTATCGGGCCACCGTGCAAACGAAGAAAGAGGAATGGATCGAAGTGCAAATCCCGCTCGACGAGTTTGAGGCGAATTCTTTCGGTAGGCGGGTGAAGGACGCCGGGCCGGTGAAGCCCGATGAGATCAATGCCATAGGCTTCATGCTAGGCGACAAGAAAGCAGGGCCGTTCAAGCTTGAGATCGAATGGATTAGGGTGGACCGGGCAGGGAAGTAATCGTCCATCATCGGTACGAGCAGCAAGGTCCGTAAAATGCCGTGAACGGTTTTGACCGCAATGATGACCAGCCAAGCAAATATGGCTCAAAGAAGGAGCCTCGTTGGCCTTGATTCAGCAGTTAGGCTTGCGAACAAGAGGCATGTTGGTCATGCAGAGGGTTCCTTCAGAGCGAAGGCGTTCATTCAGAACTCACTCGTGGTCTTGCTCTGGTTCCGCCCGGACTTGGGCATTACCTTCTTCATCCACTTGAACGTGGATCGTATTGGCTCGGCAGCAGACAGGACAGTCTTCAACATACGTCTGACTTGAACCCTCGGTTAGGTCCAGCGGGATAATGATTTCTTCTCCGCAAGCATCGCAAATGTAGCTGGCGTCTTCGTGAGAAGAGGCATCTACCAAGGATTGCTTCTCACCTTCCAGCCCAGGAAACTCGTTTCCTGAGGCAAACAATTTGCAGACCCATAGCATTACCGACAAAGAGGATCCATCCGCCAAGCGGTGATCGGTTCCGATTTCAATCAACGCCACGGGTGGTAGGCCGCTGCGAGCAACTAATTCTTCCGAGTCCGAAAAAGGTACAACATCATCGGCACTGCTGTGCAAAATGACGGTATCCGCCTTTACCTTTTTCGCTGTTCCCCATTTCTTCCATGCAGGGCATAGCAAGACCAGCTTTGCATCACCGATGTGGATGTTCATGGCGACAGCCCCGCCACGAGAGCTTCCAACGACAACTTGCGGCTGGTGTTTATCGAACTCCGCTTGGGCGGTCGAAACAGCATCCTCAAAATCATCATCATCGAGTGCCGGGTTGATGACCTCGCAGCCGTGGTCTGTTAGGTAGGTTGGTTTAACCCCGCCTGGGACACTATGCCAACCGTGGAGGAAGAGGATTTTCAAGATGGGCAATTCCCTATTTCACTTCGAAATTTCACTTCGAATCGAGCCAATGCGATCAACATCGTCTTAGGCAGCTTTTCAGCACCGGCTTGCTTGAGCATGTTGACGACGTTTGCCACAGTGTATTGTGCATGTGTGCAGACGTGGAAGCCAATCGCTTTGATGGTTCATAACAATTTAGGGACGAGAGCCATCCGTGGGGTGATCATCTGGAATTCCTTCAGACGTGGCATGATGATATCCCATTGCCATGACTCCGAGACCTCCGGCCCCCTGGGCCACACCTGCGCCCGAGTGACCGCCGCTTTCTTTATCTGATCCATCACCGCGATCACCGCTATTTCCCTTGCCGCTGGAAACAGTTGGCCTAAGCGGGCCCCGGCGTGGAATGAGTAGTTCGGTGGATAATGGAATCCAGACCGCTCTCCATCCGTCATCGGTGGCCGTTTTTTCGCTAGGACCTTGAGCTAGACCCGCTGCGCGCGGGCCCGAACATCCTGAACATGGCTAAGGGGCCGTTGGCTGTTCTTGGCGTATATATAAGCGATTACCGCAGCGTGATTGTGCCTCCGTCCACGGGGTAGGCGCTCCCGGTGATGAAACTGGCTTCGTCGCTGCACAAGAAGAGGGCTGCGGTGGCGATTTCGTCGGGCTGGCCCATGCGGCCGATGGGTAAGGTCTTGCTGAGCTTGTCGAACATCTCGGCTTCTTGGCCTGGATAGTTTTTGGCGATGAACCCATCCACAAAAGGTGTGTGGATGCGCCCGGGGAGAATAGCGTTGCAACGGATGCCTTGGGCGAGGAAATCTTTCGCGATGGAGTAGGTCATGGCGAGCACCGCGCCTTTGCTGGTGGAGTAGGCGAAACGGTCGGAGATGGCCATTTGAGCGACAGTGCTGGCGAGATTCAGGATGACGCCGCCGCCTTGCGTGGTCATGTGCCGCAACGCAGCCTGGGTGCAGTGGGCGACGCCGTGGACGTTCACGCGCTGGATTCGTGTGAAGTCCTCGGGCGTGGTGGTGAGGGCGTTGCCGACATGGGCGATGCCGGCGTTGTTCACGAGGATGTGTAGGCGTGCGTGCCGCAAGAGGATTTGCGCAAAGGCGGTGTCTACCGAAGCGGGCTCGCTGACATCGCAGATCTCGCCGTGAGCGCTGTGTCCGGTGGCGCGAAGTTCGGCTATGGCGGTGTCGAGCGAGGCTTGTTGGAGGTCGAGGATTTCGACGGCGGCTCCATGCTCGGCGAAGCGCTTCGCGATGGCGAATCCGATGCCGGACGCGCCTCCGGTGATGACGGCGGTTTTGTTGGATAGGTTGAAGGCGGTGGTGTTCATGAGGATTGGTTTTCTTGATTCGGGATTCGGCCAATCATCTTGGATTGCAATCGCCTCGAGCGAGATCACGACTGTGCAGGCGCATGGCGCGGTGATGTACGGTCATGGGCAGGCGACGGCGTGCTGTTTCGACTCGCCGAGTCCTTCGATGCCCAGGTCTACCACGTCGCCGGGCTTGAGGAAGACGGGAGTGGGTTTCAAGCCGAGGCCGACACCTGGCGGGGTACCGGTGCTGATGACATCGCCGGGTAGCAGAGTCATGAATTGGCTGATGTAACTGACAAGCTGCGGCACGCTGAAAATCATCTGCGAGGTGCTGCTGTTCTGCCGTGTGACGCCGTTGACCTTAAGCCACATTTTCAGCGCATGCGGCTCGGCGATTTCATCGCGCGTGGCGAGGAATGGGCCGAGTGGGGCGAATGTGTCACAGCTCTTGCCCTTCACCCATTGTCCGCCGCGTTCGAGCTGCCACTCGCGCTCGCTGTAGTCGTTGTGCAGCGCATAACCGGCGACATGCCGCATTGCATCGGACTCAGTCACATAGCTGGCGCGCTGGCCGATGATGACAGCCAGTTCGACTTCCCAATCCGTCTTCTGCGAGCCGCGCGGGATGATGACCTCATCGTTTGGACCGACCAGGGAGGAAGTGCTTTTGAAAAAGAGAATCGGCTCCTTCGGGATGTCAGCGCCGGACTCCTTCGCGTGGTCGGCGTAGTTCAGGCCGATGCAGACAATTTTGCTCGGGCGGGCGATGCACGGGCCGAGTCGCGTGTCGGCGGGAATTGTGGGAGCGGAAGCGGCATTCTTTTCGGCCCAGATAGCGAGACGGGCGAGGCCATTGCCACCGAAGAACGATTCGTCGTAATCGCTGCCAAAGGCGGAGGCGTCGATGTAGCGACCATCATGGAGGATGAGGCCGGGCATTTCATTTCCAGGTGTGCCGAAGCGGATGAGTTTCATGGGTCGCTTGGTTGTTTCGTGGTTTTGGATTTCGATTTTCGGATTTTTCTTAATGTTCTTAATGATTGTGCCGCGGCACCTTGGCGCAGACGGATCGATATTCGCAGGCGAAGTCGAGGCACGCGCCCGTGTGGAGTTGGCCGACATTGTTGCGGTAAAGTTGCTGCCAGGGCGTGGCATTCGGCGGTGGAGTAGCGAAGGGGGTGGTGTCGCGTGTTTGCCATTCCGCCTCGGGCACAATCGCATCCACGCGGCGGGTTTTCAAATCCACTCGCACACGGTCACCTGTGCGCAAGCGGGCGAGTCCGCCGCCCGCATAGGCTTCCGGCGAAGCATTGAGGATGGAGGGACTCGCGGAGGTGCCGCTCTGGCGGCCATCGCCGAGGGTGGGCAGTTCCTTGATACCGGCGCGCAGCAGCGCATCGGGCGGTTGCATGTTCACCACCTCGCCACTGCCGGGAAAGCCGAGTGTACCTGTGCCGCGGATGACGAGCATAGTGTCCGCATCGATCGCGAGCGCGGGATCATTGAGCCGTGCGTGGTAATCCTCCGGTCCTTCAAAGACGACGGCCTTGCACTCGAAGGCGTCCTCATCGCCGAGCTTGCTGAGGTAGTGGCGGCGGAAGTCCGCGCTGATGACGCTGGTCTTGATGAGCGCAGCTTCAAAAAGATTGCCGGACAACACTAGGAAGCCTGCCTGGGTGCGCAGTGGCGACTCCACTGTCAGAATGATTTCGCCGTCCGGCGCGGGCGCAGCAGCCACATTCGCGGCGGTGTTTTGCCCCGTGATGGTGAAGGCGTCGCCATCGAGCAGGCCATGCCTCAGCAACTCCTTCATCACGGCGGGCAGGCCACCGGCGCGGTGGAAATCCTCGCCGAGATGCTGGCCCGCCGGCTGAACATTGACGAGCAGCGGCAGATCGTAGCCCGCCGTTTCCCAGTCCTGGATTCGCAACTCCACGCCCGCATGTTTTCCGATGGCGAGCAGGTGCGGCGGGCAGTTTGTGCTGCCGCCGAGTGCGGTGTTCACGCGGATAGCATTCAGGAGTGAAGCGCGGGTGATGACCTGCGACGGTTTCAAATCCTCGCGAACCATCTCGACGATGCGCTTCCCCGCTGCGTGTGCCATCTGTCCACGCTCGCGATACGGCGCGGGAATGCTCGCGCTGCCGGGTAAGGCCATACCCATCGCCTCGGCCAGGCAGTTCATCGAGAGCGCAGTTCCCATCACATTGCAATGGCCCGCGCTGGGTGAGGATGCAGCGAGCAGGTCCATGAACTTCTTCTCATCAATCTCGCCAGCACTGAGTCTCCGCCGAGCTTCCCAGATGATGGTGCCCGCTCCGGCGAGTTCGCCATCGAGGTAGCTGTTGAGCATCGGCCCGCCATTGAAGATGATCGCGGGCAGGTCTGTCGTTGCCGCCGCCATCAGCGCTGCGGGTGTGGTCTTGTCGCATCCCGTGGTGAAAATCACGCCATCGAGCGGATAGCCATGTAGCACCTCGACGAGGCTGAGGTAGGCGAGATTGCGGTCCAGCGCCGCGGTGGGCCGCCGCACAGACTCCTGCAAAGGATGCATGGGGAAGACAAAGGGCACGCCGCCCGCGTCCCGTACGCCATCGCACAGCCGCGCGATGGTTTGTAAATGCGCGCGATTGCACGGCGCGAGGTCATTGGCCGACTGCGCGATGCCGACGACAGGCCGTCCGCTTTGCAGTTCTCCAGGCGTAAGTCCGTAGTTGAGAAATCGCTCCAGATAGAGCGCGGTCATGCCCGGGTTGGACGGGTCGTTCCACCATTGTTCGGAGCGAAGTTTCATGATGCGATGATGGGTTTCGGCATGGAGATGACCTGGGTTTCGAGGAACTCGCGTAGGCCTTCTTCGCCGCCTTCGGTGCCGATGCCACTCTGTTTGATGCCGCCGAAAGGAATTTCGGCTTTCAGCGGTCGCCATTCGTTCACGCCAACGATTCCGGCTTCGATGGCGGAGGCCACGGCGCGGCATTGCGCGAGGTTGCGGCCATACACATACGAGGCGAGGCCATAGGGCGTGTCATTGGCGCGGCGCACGGCGTCGGCGACGCTGGTGTAGCGCAGCAGCGGGATGACGGGGCCGAAGATTTCCTCTTGCGCCACGCGCATCTCATCCCGTACGCCGGTGAGCAACGTAGGCGGGAAAAAGCTACCTTCGCGCAGAGTCGTATCCCTTTCGTAACTGCGATTTTCGATAACGATTTCCGCGCCTGCGGCCACCGCTTGCGCGACGAGTCCGCCGATCTCCGCGCAGGCCTGGCGATGGATCAGCGGCCCGGCTTCGATACCGTCGGCGAGTCCATTGCCGAGTCGTGCAACACTTATTTTAGCGGCGATTTTCTCCGTGAGCGCGGCCTCGGCATCGGCGTGAACAAAGACGCGATTCGCGGTGACGCAGACCTGCCCGGAAACGAACAGCTTCAAACGCGTGAGCTGCTCAGCGACAAAGTCGAGATCGGCATCCGGCAGCACGATGAAGGGCGCGTTCCCGCCAAGTTCGAGCGAGAGCCGCTTGATACCCGGCGCGGCGGCGACCATGAGTGCGCTGCCGGTGGCGGTGGAACCGGTGAGACTGAGCACGCGCACCGCCGGATGCTCTGCGAGTACGGCGCCGACCACGGAGCCACGCCCGGGAACGATTTGCAGCACGCCATCCGGCAGACCCGCTTCACGCATGAGCGGCCCGGTGGCGAGGGCGATGAGCGGGGTGAGTTCCGCAGGCTTCCACACGGCACTGCATCCCGCCGCGAGTGCGGCGGCGATTTTCTTCGCACCCTGCGCCAGGGGAAAGTTCCACGGCGTGATGAGACCTGCCACACCGGCTGGTTTGTGTTCGATGAAAAACTCGCGCCCCGACTCGGGATGTGCGGCAATGCGGCCATAAACGCGCCGCGCTTCCTCGCCGAACCATTGGAAAAAGCTGGCCGCATACTCGACCTCGCCCGCCGCCTGGGCATACGGCTTGCCCTGCTCGGCGGTGAGCAACCGGGCGAACTCATCCTTTCGAGCCAACAGCAGTGCGGCGGTGCGTTTCAACACCATACCGCGATCCACGGCAGACACTTCCCGCCAGTCGCGCTGCGCCTTCACCGCGCCCTCGATGGCGAGCGAGACGACGGCGGTATCCGCACGCGACACGTCGGCGATTTTATCTGCCGTGGCGGGATTGCGAACGGTGACGGTTTCGCCGCCAGGATGCCATTTGCCGTCGATCCACGGAAGCGGCTCGAACCAAAAATCGGGAAGTGTTTTCATGCTCATGGGCCGATACCGTCACCTGCGAGGGCTGCGATTTGAAAAGAAGAAGCACTCATCGGGTGATGGAAAGTACCTTTTGATAAATGCGGGCAGCATCCGCCATGCTGACCTCGCGGGGATTCGGGTCCATGAGGCGTCGATTTGCCACCGCATCCGCCGCCATCGCGGGGATGACCTCGGCAGGCACCGGCGTCATTTTCAAAGCGGCACGTAGACCGACGCTGTCAGCGATAGCGTCCAGCTTGTCCGCAAACGCCTCGGGCGACAGCGCACCCCAGCCCAACGCGGCGTTGAGCTCCGCAAAGTCCGCCACGCACTCGGGCGCATTGTGCCGCATCATTTCCCCCACAAAACAGCCGGTGATGACCCCGTGCGGAATGTGAAAACGCCCGCCCAGCGGCAGCGCCAGCGCATGAACTGCACAGCACGACGCATTCGCGAACGCCATGCCGGCGAGATGCGAGCCGATCGCCATACCGTCCCGCGCCACTTTGTTTGTCGGCTCACGGCACACCACCTCGAGCGAGCGTCCGATGTGCCGCGCTGCCTCAAGCGCCAGGCCGCGTGCGATGGGCGTTGCGTTCTTCGCGATGAATGCTTCCACCGCGTGAACCAGCGCGTCCATACCCGCTGCGGCGGTGACATGCGGCGGCAATCCATCCGTAAGCGCGGGGTCAACTATCGCGATGTCCGCGAGGATGCAAGGGTCCACCACGCCGACTTTATTTCCCGTGGCCTCATCGGTGAGGATCGCCACAAACGTCGCCTCCGAGCCGGTGCCTGCCGTTGTTGGGATCAGCACGGTCGGCAAACCGCGCGCACCTGATTTTCGAATGCCGAGGAACTCGCTCGCGGTCTTCCCATGCCGCGCACAGAGCGCCGCCACCTTCGTCGCGTCCATTACAC
>JBAWXH010000013.1:0-91061 GCA_037144155.1 Planctomycetota bacterium
CCCCCAAACCATTGCGAACCCCCAAACCATTGCGAACATAGAGCAGTTTTCCCAAATAGCGCCCTCGGAAGCTGTCCTGGAAGACCATCCAGATATCTCGTCCCCACCGGTTGCGCCACCCATGTTGGATTCGAAAGCGATGGCTCAAGAAATCAATTCCGATCGCGTTGAGCCCGCTTTGCCACCCGCCGCAGTACCGGAGCCGGCAACGCAGGCGGATCCGGCCATACATTCGGATCTAGCGACGAATACGAAGGCTGTTCCAGTCGTTAAAGAATCGGCCGAGATCCATCCGTCCATGGTGAATACGATCGAGCCTCGAGGTGCGCTTGAGTCCCGAAGTGTGCCTGGTTTCGCGACCGGTCAGCCATTGGTCGAAACCGAAGTCGCTCTCGGTGGCTATTGCCCCGTCGCACTCCATCAAGCAGCTCGCGGCAAGCCCATCGCACCCGGCGGAGCTTGGATTATCGGCAATCCGGCATTTGCTGTTCGACACCGCGGTCGAATCTATCATTGCTCCTCGGAAGATGCCCGCAATGCGCTCTTAAAGGCCCCAGACGCTTGGACGCCCGTTCTCAGCGGTTGCGATTTGGTTGAGTTTGCACGTTCGGGGAAATGGGTTGATGGTGACTGTCAATTCGGTTTTATCGAACAGCATTCAGGTCGCGTCTATCTTTTTAGCTCAAGAGCCAATTACGACGAGTTTGCTCGTAACTGTGAGGCATATTCCAAGATGGTGGGCGAACACTCGCGGCCCTAGTTGCGAAAACGCTCGCGGCTAGCCGCTTGACGCTGCTGTGCTGTCGCCCACCTTGGAATAAGGACGACAGCAAACGATGAAACGCTCCCAAATCTTCTCCTGCCCGATTCTCAGTCTCGGCCGCGCGCCAATCCGCAGGCCGCAGCCGCAGGGTAGCCTGTCAAAGGTGTCTTCGGTATTTTCGTCAAAAACCCACTTCTGGCAGAAGCTTTGCTGGAGTTTGCCCTTCGCCGCACTCGCGTGGGCCATTCCCGCCACTGCTGCACAAGATGCCCCAAGTAGCTCCACCATCCATTGGCCTCGGCAAGACCTCGTGATCCCGTTCCAGGTCGATCTCAATGGCCAGCCTCCAGCCGAAATCCAACTGGAAGTCTCCGAGGACCGAGGACAGACTTGGTCTCTCTACCAACGGAGCGATGTTCGAGGAAAACAATTCAACTTCCACGCGCCGCGCGATGGTGAGTATCTGTTCCGTTTGAAGACGCTCGATCGCTTTGGTGCCCCAATCGATAACCCCGGCGAGCCGATGCGGATTGTGATCGATACCGCCAAACCCACCGGGGAGTTGTTGATCGATATGGATCTCAAGGGGGAGTTGCAAGGTGAATTTCGATTGATCGATTCGGCGTTGGATACCGCCAGCGTCCGTATGGAATATCAAACGGACAGCGATCCAACATGGCGTGAAGTCCGCGCCGAGCTTGAACCAGGCATTGCACCGGGGGAATGGGTCGGCTTTGGCACGTGGTCCATCCCTAGTTCCACTGTCCAAATCATGGTCCGCGTGACCGCGCGCGATGCAGCCGGAAATACGATCGAACTGACTCGTATGCCACGCTTGCCACGCTCGGCATCCAACGGATCCTCGGTAAAACTGGCCAGCAATCGGCCTGAGGGAGAAAGCGTACCGATCGGCTCGGGGATCGCGCGTCGTTTTCCATCCCAGCGAAGCCTCAATCCATCCTCTGCCACCAGCGCCGAGACACCTTCGAGCCTCCCTCTCTCCGGCATTAACGCCAATGGAGGGAATATCCCTTACCAAGCCGGACCGGGTCCGGCGATCGCTTTGAAAAGCGGTAGCAACGCAGAAGCAAGACCTAACTTGATTCCCAGCTCCCTCGTTGTTCCGCAAGCCACACCCCGGCCTCAAATGCTCGTCTCAACGACCGGTCTTCCATTGCGATCCGTCGATGCCCCCGCCAACACCGACTTCTCGCATTCAAACCATCCAACAAACGCTCCGCTTGCGTTCCCCAATGCGAACGCGACAAGCCTGAATTCCGATGGCAGCTATGCGACACCCTCGTCAAAGGATCCGAAATCGCTGCTCGTTGGTCGTTCGAATCCGACAAACCATTCCCAGCCTGCAGTGGATTTTGAACGCTCGATCCCCACTTCCAGTTCGATTTCCATGAGCACATTGCAATTGGGTCCACCCCCGACGGGGTCGCTTGGTACCAATCTCCCGGCGAATACCGAATCGGTAGCAATCCCGTCGCTCCCTCCCACGGATTCAAATCGCCTGGACAACTCTGTCATGTCACAGGCCCTTCACAGCAATAGCAAAGCGTTTCGTCTCGACTATGGCATCGACAACGATCCAGGCGCACCGATCTCGAGTGTCGAGTTGTGGGGCACCACCGATCAAGGCCGCACATGGGATCGATGGGGCACCGATTCGGATCGCGAAAGTCCCTTCGACATCGAAGTGGAGACCGAAGGCCTGTTCGGATTCCGCATGGTCATTGTGGGTGCGAACGGCCTCGCCTCACGTCGACCACTCCCAGGCGACCAAGCAGATTCATGGATCAATGTCGATACGACAGGCCCTCGTTCGCAAATCATCAGCGCTCTCAATGGCAAAGGCCCCGATGCAGGAAGCTTGGTCATCGAATACCAAGCGCTCGATGCCCATTTCCCCGATCGACCCATCTCCGTCTTCTACTCCGAAACCCCTAAAGGCCCTTGGATTCCTATCACCCAAGGAGCCCGTAATGCGGGACGATTTGTTTGGCCGGCAGACGCCCGCTTACCGGAAAAAGTCTATCTTCGATTAGAAGCCATCGATGCAGCAGGCAATATCGGCGCGCATCAGCTGGACCTGCCAGTCGACGTCCACAGCGCAGCGCCACGCGGACGCATTCAAGGCTTCCGCCCCATCCAACAATGATGCCTGGAGCTGTAGCCATCAAAGCCGTCCATACGCATTTTGAAGTTGCGCATTTTGGCTTTCTATCGTACTCGTACTCAATGAAATGGTACTCGTACTCGTACTCGTACTCGTACTCGTACTCGATTCGGTATCCTCCCCGGTTCGAGGACCGAGGAGTAAGAGTACGAGTACCGCTAACGCTGAGTACGAGTACGAGTACGAACAAACCTAGGGGAAATACGGATCGAAACATAGGCTTCGTCGTACGCTCCCTCGAGCAATGCGAGCTACAAGCGAGCCGCAACGGCTTTTCGCGAATTTGTCACATGCAGCACTGCGACAAAGGGGCGGAAAACCGCTGCATGCGACACTCTGACGGGAGCAAATTGCCTCGATTTGACTTGTCCCAGATCATTCCCTTTTCGATGATTAAGCTACAAGAGTCCGCATTCAAACATTCGCTCATGCATGACGAATCGCGCGGTCCCTACTGAAACCATTGAAACCCTCGGAACCATGCCCACTCCAGCCAGGGGGAGCAAGCCCCAACCCGATCTGGACCCTAGCAGCCCGCTGATCCCAGCACCCGACAGCGTACTTCCAACACTGCAAGGGGACGGCACACGCAGATGGCTGAATCCAGCTCTGGCCCAAGGCAAGTACTGGCAGCGGCGACGTCTTCTCGCGTATGGGTTGATCGCCTTCTTTGTGACCCTGCCGCATCTGCGAATGTGGGGCCGGCCGATCGTCCTGCTCGATATCGCTGCTCGCGAATTCACTTTCTTTGGCCATACCTTTTATCCCACCGACACAGCGCTCCTGGCGCTATTGATGTTGACGGTGTTCTTCATGGTCATGTTTGTAACTGCCGTCGGCGGTCGATTGTGGTGTGGATGGGGATGTCCTCAGACCGTCTATCTCGAATTTTTGTTCCGCCCCATCGATCGTTTATTTTCAGGGACGATGGGGAAGGGGGGCAAGCCACGCAAAGGCCTAACTGCAGCTCTCCAGTTGGGGAGATTCGTGGTTTATCTCATATGCAGCCTCTTTCTGGCCCATACATTTCTCAGCTATTTCGTAGGTACCGATCGACTGGCCCATTGGATGCAGTTATCTCCGCTGGAACACCCTCAAGCCTTCGGCGTCATGGCCTTTGCTACGATTGCAACGCTGTACAACTTTATGTTCTTCCGCGAGCAACTCTGCATGGTGGCATGTCCCTATGGCCGCTTCCAATCGGTCATGCTCGATAGCAAGAGCCTCATCGTCACGTACGACATCCATCGTGGCGAACCACGTCATAAAGGGAAGTCCGTCGACGGCGCATCCGGAGATTGCATCGACTGCGGGCATTGCACTGCGGTCTGCCCAACCGGTATCGATATTCGAAATGGCCTGCAGATGGAATGCATTCACTGCACGCAATGCATCGATGCATGCAACAGCATCATGAACAAGATTGAAAAACCAGAGGGGTTGATTCGCTATAGCAGCCAAGACGCCCTGGCAGGCAAATCTCACTCGCTTCTGCGCGCCAGGACGCTTGTTTATCCAACGCTTGCACTCATCACCAGCGCGTTGTTTATTACCGTCTTACTGACCAAATTCGCTTTTGACGCGCGTGTTTTGCGGAGCCCTGGATCACCTTTTACCGTTCACAGCTCACGCTCGCTACAAAACAACTTTCAAATTCGATTGGTCAATCGCAGTCAGCGCGAGGAAGAGTACTCGATTCACATGCTCGAGCCCGCAACTGCAACCGCGACGTGGAGCGATGCCACCCCGAACTTGAAACCAGGCGAATCGCAACTGGTTCCATTGATTATCACAGCGCCGGTCGGAACGACAGCGACCATTGGCAGTGTCGATGCAAAAGCCGAGATCAAGGATCAATCGGGGAATTCGCGCACGGTGAAACTCCGGATTCTTGGCCCGAGATAAGATTCTTTCTCACTGCAATTCGCCCCGCTCCGGGCTTGGCTACGCAACTCCATGATTTGTTATGATGGCGAATATCACCTCAATCCTTCATCGGAACCGTCATCATGCACATCCTTCCACGCGTGATCGCTCTATCCCTTATCTCCTTTTTTACTTGCAGCTCATGGGCTCGCTCAGAGGATGGTATTGCTCTATCACGAGCAACATTAGCGGCACGTGTCGACGAAATTGAACGGGCCAATGACTTGTCGCACTATACCAACGCTGGAACTTGGGCGCTGGATCAAGCGACCTTGCGACTTCAATTGATCGAGATGCTCGGATTGCCTCCCCTGGAGGATCGCGATCCCGACTTGAAAGTACAAATAACAGGGACTCTCGAAGACGATCAAGTCATCGTCGAAAAAATTGTCTTTCAATCCCTTCCAGGACTCTATGTCACCGGAAATCTCTTTCGACCTAAATCCCCACCGGACGCAAACAGACTTCCCGCCATCCTCTATGTTTGCGGGCATGGCCAAGTCAAACAGGATGGGATCAGCCTTGGCAATAAGACCTATTACCAACAACATCCCGCTTGGTTTGCGCAGCATGGATATATCTGTCTTGCTATCGATACGGTTCAACTTGGAGAGATCGAAGGCATCCATCACGGACTCTATCGCTATGACCGATGGGATTGGCCAGCTCGCGGCTACACCCCTGCAGGCGTTGAGGCGTGGAATGCGCTGCGCGCCATCGACTACCTCATCTCGCGTCCCGATGTCGATCCTGAAAAACTGGGTATTACCGGTCGTAGCGGTGGGGGGGCTTATAGCTGGTACACAGCCGCCATCGACCCACGCATCGTGGCCGTGGTGCCGGTCGCAGGCATTACGGATCTACGCGATCATGTGATCGGAGAGTGTGTTCGAGGGCATTGCGATTGCATGTACATGGTCAATCGCTACGGATGGGATTACTCGACCCTGGCTGCCATGATCCATCCTCGGGCGCTGCTGATCGGCAATACCGATGAGGATCCGATCTTTCCCCTCGATGGAGTCGTGCGTGTGCATTCACAAGTACGACATCCCTACCGACTCCAATCCAAAGACCATTTGGGCATCCAATGGACCACCGGCGGGCATGACGATACGCAAGAACTGCAACTCGGTTGCTTCGTATGGTTCGATCGATTCCTGCATGGGGAACGCCGCACCATCACGCAACCCGCTGAGCCTCGCTTTGAACGAGCCCAACTTCGAGTTCTCGATGCGATACCCAAAGACCAACGGGTGACCGATGTTCAAGATTGGTTTGTACCCGAAGCAAACCCCATCGATCCCGCGAATTCGACCCAATGGGATGACATCCAGCGCTCGATTCAACGAGAAGTTGCCGGAAGTGTGCAAGGCCGTGTCCCTCTCGGAAAACTCAGTGATGTTCGGCCACGGCAGCCATTCAAGCCTTCGTTTGTATTCGAGGCGTCGGTCCTTGGACGCAATTTGACGTGCTTTGACATCGAAGTTCCCCCTGGTTCGAAATGTCGAATCGTCCGCAGTCGCAGAAACCTTCCTACCCCAAATAAGACCATCCGTATCATCCCCGCCAATCAAGCTCAATGGCCATTGGTCGAATCCTTTTTCCGCATGTCTCATGGCCGCGAGGATGCGAAGCAACTGCGGGACTGGGAAGAACAAGTCGGGCTGGCAGATGATGAACGGGAATGCGTTTGGGTTTTTCCAGAAGGCCGAGGTCCTTGGGCTTGGCCCAGCGACGGTCCCGAGAAAGCCGGACTCCATCTCCGTCGATCCTACTTGCTGTGCGGTTGGTCCCTCGAGGGAAGACAGATCGCTGGAATCCTCAAAGCCATGGAATTCCTGTTAGATCAGGCACCCGACGCGCGATTCGAGTTGGAAAGCCAATCGGAAACCGAGATGCTTACGCTGCATGCTGCATTGCTGAGTCCCATGACTCTTGAACGGGTTCAATTGGGAGTGTTACCTGCCAGTTATCGTGACGGTTTTGTACTGACGGGGATTTTGCGATCATGGGATGTACCACAGGTCCTGGCAGCGGTCGCAACACGATTCCCCTTATCGATCGACGCTGATTCCAAAATAGATCTACACGTTGCGCGGGACGTAGAACGCATCCTGGGTCGAACAATACTGCAGACGACCGATCGTACGGAACGTTCTCCCAAGAAATCGCCTTAGAAACTCATTGATAATATGTCCCTGGAAACCAACGAAGAAATCGAACAACAGCATTGGAACGCAATTGAAGCCCTGCACGACGTCGAAGACGATGCGACGTGGGATCATCTCTTTGCGTTGCGCAAAATGGGAACTTCCAGCGTGCTCGAAACATCCTTGGCGTGGTGCTCCGATCCAGATCCTTTCCGCAGGTCGATCGGTGTGTCCGTGCTCGCCCAACTCGGGGCCACTGGGACGCTCTATCCGGAAGAGTCACTGTCGATGATTCAGCAGATGATCGCGAACGAAACCGATGTCGAGGTCATCACCTCCTTGATCAGCGCGGTCCAGTTTCGCGGTGTGGCTGAAGCCGTACCATGGCTGTTGCGTCTAGCCAAACATGAAGCGGAAGACGTGCGATGGCGGATCGCGTGGGCACTGCCGCTGACCCCCGAACCCCAAAACGCGCATTACGAAGCCTCCGTTGAAACGTTGCTGGGTTTGACTCTTGACCCCGAGCCTCGCGTCCGAGACTGGGCAACCTTTGAGTTGGCCATTCAGATCGACGAGGATTCGCCTCGCATCCGTGATGCATTGTTGGCGAGGTTGACCGATACCGATTTTGATACTCGCAGCGAAGCCGCGATCGGGTTGGCCAAACGCAAAGATCCTCGTGGGATCGATCTCTTGGTCTCGTACTTATCGTCGGACCATGTTGGCGAATTGTACGTCGAAGCGGCAGAAATGTATGGGGATCCCAGACTACAACCAGCGTTGCTCGCACTCAGGAAATGGTGGGACATCAACCCAGATTTATTGGAACGTGCCATCGCAGCCTGCTCGTGATAGGACTACGATTCCATGCTCCCATTTTTTTAGCTATCCGTCGACACGGAATCCCCATTCAAACCCTTTACCACATCCCATCCTTCATGATCCATCATCAAGAATTCCAGCCATTTGCCGTCGCACTTACGATTGCTGGCTCCGACCCCAGCGGAGGAGCAGGGCTGCAAGCCGACCTAAAAACCTTTCAACAACTTGGCGTCTATGGTGCCAGTGCGGTGACGCTGCTCACCGTTCAGAACACGCTTGGGGTTCGACGCATCGAGCATGTAGCACCGGAAATGGTGGTCGATCAAATCGACGCCGTATTGCAAGATCTCAAACCCATTGCCGCCAAGACCGGTGCTCTCGGAAGCGCATCCATCATCGATGCCGTTGCGGCGAAAGCAGCTTCGTTTCCTTTCCCTTTGGTGGTCGATCCTGTGATGGTCAGCAAGCATGGTGACACTCTCGTTGCCGACGATGCGGTCGATGCATACCGTCGACTGTTGAAGCATGCTTTCTTGGTCACACCGAATCGATTCGAGTTGGAGCGATTGACCGGCATCGAACTCAAAGACAGCGATGCGGTCGCAAGCGCAATTCACGAACTCCACAAACTCGGGGCCCGTTTCGTCCTCGCGAAACTCGGAGAATCCAACGGCATCTCCGAACATGTTTTAGGATCGGGACAAGAAAACATTGCGATCCATTCCGGACGCTTTCCAACAGTCCATACCCATGGTGCTGGTTGTGTTCTTTCCGCCTTCATCACCGCATTGATCGCTTTGGGCGAAAGAAACGTTCGCGACATCGTGAATCGCGCGATCCGACAAGTTTCCATCGGCATCTACAATGCACACTCGATCGGAAAAGGTCAGTGCCCCGTGGAAACACGGGTCATGTCCAACGATTTGCTTGATCCTGCCGCAGAGAACGCAGCAGGAGCCTAGGCATCCAGGAGGAGGTCGTCCAAATACAAGATAGCCAACGCCGCAACGTGTGTTCGAATTTACAGTCGGCGTTCGCGGAGACGAACACCCTTGCCAATTCGTTCGCGGAGGAAGTAGAGCTTGGCACGACGAACGACCGAGCGTCGTTTGACTTCGATCTTTTCAATCTTTGGCGAATGAACGGGGAACTTGCGCTCGACCCCTTCGCCAGCCACGATACGTCGGACAACAAACATTTCTCGCGATCCGGAACCGCTGCGTGCGATCACCGTGCCGCTGAAAATCTGAATCCGTTCTTTGCTTCCTTCTTGAATCTTGGTGTGCACATCGACCGTGTCACCGATCCCGAATTCGTCAACCTTTTCCTTCAGATAGGAACTCTCGACCGCTTGCAGGATTTGTTGGCTCATGATCCGACAACACAAAGACAAAAGGGAACGGAGAAATTACCCGACGAACCATCTTCCGCAGGTTGGAAGATGAGGGGCCACTATAGTGACGAATGGTGGCGTCATTGGAAAGGCCAAAAAGGCGGAAATTTACGCAATTGGCTTCCCACTGGCTGTTCGGCAACGAACACAATACTAGGAATCCCCGCGAAGGGAAATCGAATCGTCCGGAATGGCGATTCCAATCCTGTTTCGAAAGCCAGAAAATCCGCGCCGGCCTAGCCTTACCCTCCGTTTTCCAACCTTTCTCGCCTCCCTAACAGGATAGAAACGCCGTTTCTTTTCCTCCGGTGAGCAACTCTTCCCCCGTTTGGTTGAGATCATGAAGCACCATTTTTCGTCCCTGTTTCGACTGGTCTCAATGCTGTTTTTGATATTTTCGAGCGGGGTCGGCAGTCACTCGGAGCGCTGCCGTGCCCAGGTCGCGACGGGATCAACGCCTGCGGCCGACGGGAGACTCCAGGCCGGTGCCGCCGTGCGCAACATCGATCCGACCCATTGGCCGGTGTGGGTCAGTGGCGGCATTGTGGCTGCCAAGGGGGAACGGGTCATCGATTCTCTCTACGCGCGCTCCCTGGTTCTGGAAAACCAAGGCCAATCCGTCGCCATCTGCGTCGTGGATAGTCTGGCGGTTCCCGCCTCCATCGTCGATCGAGCAAAGGAGCTCGTTGCCGAAGCGATCGGGATTCCTGCCGACCATATCTTGATCAGCGCAACGCATGCCCACTCGGCACCGTCGGTGATGGGTGCGCATGGCACGCCTGTCCAGGAAGATTATGCAGCGTCCTTACCATCCTGGATTGCAGAGTCGATCGTGGAGGCCCACCGCCGCCGACAGCCCGCAAGGTTGGGCACTACCGTAACCAACGCCGATCGATTCATTCATTGCCGGCATTGGATTATGGAGCCAGGGCATGCAGGAGGAGTCCTCTTCTCGGGACGTGACAGCAACATTGCCATGATGAATCCCGGGCACGACAACCCTTTCAAAATCCGACAGACCAACGATGTCGATCGAACCATCCCGATTTTGTCGGTGCAGTCCCAACAAGGACGCCCGATCGCGGTGCTCGCTTCGTTCTGCACGCATTACGCGGGTGCGCCTGCTATCTCATCGGATTACTTTGGTGTCGTCGCAAAGGAATTGGCATCGCAATTGAGCCCGGATGATCCGAATGCCTTCGTTGGCATCATGGCCAATGGAACCAGTGGCGATGCCAACTGCATCGACTTCAGTCGCCCCGCTAAACCATTTAATCATCGTGACGTTGGTCACTATGTCGCACATCGCATCCTCGATGCCTTGCCGAACATTGCGTATCAAGACTCCGTCGGTCTCGATGGAGCCCTTGAAAAACTCCCGCTGAAGATCCGACAAGCCGATGCGGAGGAACTTCAACAAGCGACGGCATACATAGAATCCCGTATGAAGGATCGCTTACCCGCCAACATGGAGGAGAACTATGCACGCGAGACGGTTCTTCTGTCGCAGTGGCCCTCGACGCGCGAGATCCCAATACAAGCCATTCGCATTGGGGATATGGTCATCGCCGGTTATCCCAACGAAACCTTTAACGATACGGGGCTGGCGGTACGTTCAAAAAGCCCATTTGCTGTGACCATGAACATCGGCATGGCGAATGACTACGCAGGTTACTTGCCCCCGGCGCCTTTGTTTCCGCTCGGCGGCTACACAACGTGGCGAGCTCGAACCAGTTGTTTGGAGGTCGGTGCAGAGGCCGAAGTGGTCCAAGGGCTCCGCCGGCTCATTCAATCGATGGCCGCCAAACACTGGAAGGGTTGGGCTCGTGCAAACCAAGCCGACATCGACATCGAGGCGCGTATCGTTCGCCACGATGGACCCGATACGGCTGTTCCCCCGAACGACTCTCTCTCGACGTTTGTTCTCGATCCTCTGCAACGGATCGAATTGGCTGCTTCGGAACCGCAACTCATCGATCCGGTTGCCATTCGATTTGACGATGCGGGGGACCTATGGGTCGTCGAGATGAGTGACTATCCCAACCCCATCGATTCGGCCAAGCCAACTGGGCGCATCCGGGTGCTGCGCGATCAAGATCTCGATGGACGCTTCGAAACCTCCCGTGTCTTTGCGGATGGATTGCTCATGCCCACCGGTCTGCAATTCCATCGCGATGGCGTGCTCGTCACAGTCGGCGGGGAGCTGTGGTTCCTCCGCGATTCCGATGGGGATGGTCAGTCCGATGAACGCCAAATTTGGTTGCAAGGGTTTGCCGCAGAGAACCCACAACTGCGAGTGAACGATCCCGACTTTGGGCTCGATCAACAACTCTATCTCGCCAACGGACTTCGCAGCGGTCGCTTCACCTCGGGGGATCAATCGGTGTCGATCGGTAGTAGCGATGTTCGCATGGACGTACGAACGCGAAAGGGCGAAGCCATTACCGGTCCATCGCAATTCGGAATGAGCTGGGATCGATTTGGCAATCGTTACTTCTGCAGCAACCGCAACCCATGCGACGCGGTCCTTCTGGAATCGGAATTCGCGGCAAGAAGCCCCTTGGCGGGTTTAGCCCCAATGACCGAACCGGTATTGCCCCCCGGTGAACGATCGGCGGTCCGGCCTCTCGTCCAAGCCTGGACGACTTCCAATTTGCATGCAGGTCAGTTCACGGCAGCTTGCGGCTTGTTGATTTCGGATAGTCGCCATTTGCCCGCTGCCTCGCTCGGACATGCGCTGACTTGCGAGCCGACGGGAAGCTTGGTCCATCGCGTAGGACTGGGACGTGTCGCAGGCAAGACCATTGCCGAGGAACCAGCGCGTGACCGCGAGTGGCTTGCCAGCACCGACCCTTGGTTCCGTCCCGTCAATCTCGAAGAAGGCCCCGAAGGTGGTATCTATATCGTCGATATGCATCGGGCTGTGATCGAACATCCCGATTGGGTACCGGAAGAACTGAAGCACCGAACGGATGAGCGTTGGGGAGACCAGTCTGGACGGATCTACCGTGTTGTACGGCAGGATGCTCCTCGCATCGATCCGATCTTTCAAGCATTGCGATCGAATCCTCTTCGTAACCGCACATCGAGTGAACTGGTCGATGCGCTTAACGCTTCGAACGAATGGGTTCGCAAGACGGCCGCCAGAATCCTCAGCGAGCGCGACGATCCTGAAATCGAACCGATGCTACTTGAGTTCGCTCGCCGAAATACGCATTCTCCGGGCTTCCTGCGCGGGGTTTATCTACTGAACGATCGTGGGGCCTGGGACCGTGGCCTGATGGAATGCATGACCGAGTGGTTGGGTGAGCGAGAGGATTACCCGCATGCGGTCACTGATCCGACCCTGCGTGCGGCTTTGTGGAGGATTTATCCATCGACCGATTCGTACACCCTCGGGCTCATGCTCGAAGTCCATCGCACAATTGCCGAAGGGACGCGTGAAGAGTTGATCGCCTGCTTGCAATCTGCACCCGATGGTTTGAGCATGGTACCAGGCTCATTAGACGCTGCCGTAGCGAGGGCTTGCGAATCGGCTGACGATCCTCATGCACTCTTGGCTCTCAGTGCTTACTGCCGAAACCATCTTCCAAAATTCACCATCACGTTCATGGAACTTGCCGAAAAGAAAATCGAAGCCAAGCAGATGGTGACCAACATCCATTGGCCATCCGTTCGAAAATGGGTTTCTCTCACCGCCAAACCGGACGATCCGAAATGGATTCAAGCTCGCGATGCATGGTTGGCAAATGCCCTCGCGAGACAGAACGCCCCCATTCCTACGGAAGCCGATCGGCGCAGCATTTTGGAGCCTCAATTGCGGTTGTCCTGGGCGATTGCGCAGGGCATCGCCGAGTCACCCGATCGCGTGTGGCTTGGAAAGCAATCCGAACTCTGGGAACGATGGGCATCGTGGCTGGCCTCCGATCAACTTTCGCAGGCTGCTCGGAGTGAACTGATCGAATTGCTCGGACAAAGTCTTTCGCCCGAGCAATCGGCTCGATGTGCTAAGGCCCTTCGCGAATGGTTGACCGCAGATCATGAACCGTCCGTCATGCGGCGCGGTATCTCGGCATGGTCCAAGCATGACGACCCCGACTTGACGAAATGGTTGTTGTCGCAATTTCCGATCGCGACCCCCAACATCCGAAGTGAACTGTTTGCTGCCATCCGTGCCCGACCGGAGCGGTTAACGGCTTGGTTGGAAGGGACCGAACGGGGAGAGCTATCGGTGCAATTCCTGGATGCTTCGCAGCTTCAATCCTTGCGACAGATCGAGGGACCGCTGCAATCACGCATCCAACCATTGATCGCCGGTCGCATCCAAACCAATCGACAGCAACTCATCGATCGTTATGCCACCCAATTAGATGGAAAAGGTCAGCGCGAACGGGGTAAACAACTTTTCGCCCAGCATTGTGCGGCCTGCCATCGCATCGATGGCGTCGGCGTCAACATCGGCCCAGATATATCCGACTCCCGAACACAAACTCCAATGCAGCTTCTGGTCTCGATCTTGGACCCGAATCGCGCCATCGACAACAACTATTTTCGAGTGACCGTCCTCATGAAGGACGGAACAGTCCACGATGGGATCGTCATCGAGGAATCCTCGCAACATCTCGCCCTGAAGAATGCAAACCAACCTTCGATCGCCGTCAGTAAATCGGAGTTGGAGTCGGTCAAAGCCAGCGGAATGTCGCTGATGCCAGAGGGGATCGAAGCCCAGCTGGATCCACAGGCCATGGCGGATCTGGTGAGCTATATTAAAAATTGGCGGTACGCAGGAGGGGAATCGCCGAGCGTGAAATAGCTTGGTGTAACCTCGAAGTTCGCAGCGGACGGTTACTCCACCACGCGGACCGCATCATTGCGCTTGAGCACGATTGGCTGGCCTTGCTCCGATCCAAATTCGATGTGGCAGTCGAGCCACACGCCCAACGCTGCATCCGATGGCACGTTGATCTTGGCGGTGATCGTGTTTCCCTTTCGGGCGAGTTCCGTCGCTTCGAACGGCCCGAATTGAACCCACGTTGGATCTCCATCTGGCAATCGTCGGCGTAATGCCTGTGGATCGATATCGATGAGGAGAGTGTGGGTTGTGCCACGCGTTAAATTTCCGGGGCGAATCGATGTCATCATGGAACCAAACTTGTCACCAGGCTGGGCATTGTTTTCAATGACTCCCATTCCCGCACGGCGCATACCACGGTTATTGGAGGGCTCGACGACTCCAGCGTATCCTCCGAGGATGTAGGGAAATCTCCCAGGCGTGACGTGATAGTGATAACCTCGCTCTGAGTCGGAATGGCCATTGCATGCATCGAGCGCCTGCTCACCGGTCAACTCCATGGCTTGTTGCCCTTCGCTTTCATAGGGACCGTATAAGGGAAAGCCATCGAACGCGAATCCAAGGATTGGCGAATGAGATTTGCCATCGTCCGAAAAGGGAGACTTCACGCATGCGGGGTATTTGTGGTAGTGGTAGACACCCGATTGTTGCGGATGACCGCAGCATGCATCGAGCCACACTTCGGAGTATCCTTCCACGGCATTCATCCCTCCCGCTTCGAAAGGATTGAAGAAGACAACGCCGTTGATGGCGGTGCCAATCGGACCCATGGGAAGTCGTGTGATGCTGTCGGCCAGTTTGGGTTGCAACGGCAATCGAAAGGTGAAGTCCTGAACTTGAATGGAGTTTGGATTGCCACTGTTCGGAAAAATCGCCGTTGGGTGATTCGGATAGCCTTGGCTCTTGATGATCAGATGGTTTTCATCATGGGAGAGTTGAAGATTAGGGATTCCATCTTTGTTCGAGTCTTGGCAGTGGTACGAGAACAAATCGAGGAAGCGTTCCGCATCGCGATAATAATAGATGGGCGGTTCGGTTTTGGTGACGTACCATTTGCCCCCGAGAGAATTGAGATCGGCAGGGTCTGGCGAACTCGTTTGGGCTACCCCTGGCAACCCGATCACGCCGAAGAGCAGAAACATCGCTGCAAACATCGGCATCACGTTTCTTGAAAGTTGGTTTCGTCGTTGCAGCAACATGAGCATCACGGGAGTACGGAGGAAAGGGACCTGGGAAATGGACTGGCCAGTTGATCTTGCGATTCCGTCGGCAGTTGTTCCGCACAGTATTGCAGCCGAGTCTGAAGACAAGGTGAAGAAAATGCGGTGAAACACCTATCACTTTTGTTAGGCAGCAGGCATCGATTAGCTAGGTAACCATTAGCCGGAACGCATTCGCGTCCGGTTCTCCCGTAAAATCAGCCGGAACGCGTTAGCGTCCGGTTCTCCCGTAAAATCAGTAAAAACCGGGTGCTAACGCACTGCGGCTGATAGCATTCCAAACGGTACGTCTCGATTTTTCGTACTCATTCCTCAGGGGACGGGGTACAGCGCGCCACTCTTTAAGCATCATGTCTGCAGTTATGTTGGGTTTTCCCATGCAAAACCAGTCGGAATCGACAATCGACTGGGGCAAAGCTTTGGAGTCGAACCGTCGTTGGTTAGCGACGGTGATTCGTTCGCGCTTGGCTGACCCGGACGCTGCAGAGGACGTTTTCCAGGAAGTCGCTTTGGCGGCGATACGCCAGTCAAGCCGGCCCACCGATCCAGCCAAGGTAGCTCCGTGGCTATACCGAATTGCGCTTCGCAAGGTGATCAATCACCACCGCGTAACGGGTCGCCGTCGGCGTCTGCTCGAAGGGGCGATCGCGGCAGGACGGGCTGACGAATTTTCAAGAGAGAGCGCCCCCGGTGAATGGATGCTTCGGGATGAGACGTCAGCGTCGGTTGCGGATGGACTGTCCCAACTCGATGCCCAGGATCGTCAATTGTTGATGCTTAAATACACCGAGGGTTGGGGATACCAAGAACTCGCGAACCATTTGGGCATTTCAATCAAGACGGTTGAATACCGGTTGCTCAAGGCCCGAAAGGCGCTGCGAGCTAGATTGAATTAAAGCAGGGGGTGATTGGGTCGATCGCTACTCTGCGTTGCTAGTCGATCGGGTCCCTCTCCAAATGCTGTTCTTACTTTTACCTTTTTGGTCAAGATTCAAAATTCCGATGTCTCCCATAGAATTCCAACGTTTGGTCGACGGCGAGCTGAACCATGATCAGCGGGCAGAGATGCTCCGTGGTTTTGGAGAGGATGTCCGTGCGTGGCGTTCGCTGGCTCTCTCCTTGCTTGAAGAACAACAGTGGTCACGACAGATAGCGACCGCTTCTAAGTCCTCGTCTACTTCTCCATCGGCGGAACATTCCTCGATCGAGACCACGTTGTCACTCGGTATCGAAACTCCTCACGATGTTGCGATCGATTCGAGGTCTCAATTACCAAACAGCGGTGCAGGGATTCGCAGCGTTAGCCTGTCACCGAACCGCGTTAGCCTGCCACCGAGCAGGGCCGGTCGTTCATGGAATTGGCTGAGCGCGCTGGCAGCGAGTTTGCTCTTTGCTTGCGGATTGTTTGGCGGATCCTGGATGCGATCCCGTCAGGAATTGCCAATTCCATCGGCTGGGCAGTCCACTATCGCAACCAACACAGAAAAAGATGGCGCGATTCAGTTCGCGTCGGATTCCAATGGCCAGTTTGATTCGCCGACGCGGCTTCGGTACTCCGACATCGATCAGCAATCGCGTGAGATTCCTCTGGTCGATTCGCGTGAGTTCGACCCACAGATCGTCATGGCCAAAGAAGCGTACGACGCGGCCCGGCTTAGGCAACAGTTCAAACGTCGAGGTTATCACGTCGATGTGCAACCTGAGTATTACACGGGGAATCTCGATGATGGACGGAAGGTCATCGTTCCCGTTCAAAACGTTTCGTTGAAGCCCAACGGGTTGTAGTCAAACTCAACCTGGTATCGAATCGGTGATGCGTCCCCGATCGTATTTCAGTACAAGATCTTCGATCGCATGCAACCCATCGATCGCTCAGGATCCTTGCGTTCTTCTTCTCAGTGTTTTTTTGGAAAAGGGTTTTTATATGAAGAGTGTTTTCGGATGGAATCCTAATTGGATGCATGCGAGTTCGCTGGCGTGCGCAAGTTTAGTCGGCTCGTTCGTCGCCAATCCACTTCGCGCCGATGAGGATCCGCCAGTGACCAAGAAGAGCACCGTCGTGGTGGTCAGCTCCGACGATGGCAAAGCAGACGAAGTCGTTGCCAAAGTTCGTGAACAACTCGAAAAGTCTGGCCTCCCCAAAGAACAGCAAGAAAAGATCTTAGAGCAAGTCCAGTCGGCCATCGCCAATGCGGACAAGAGCAAGGGGATCGCTTTGCATGCACAAATCCATGCCGAGCATATTGCCGACAAAGCCGAACAAGAGGCCAAACGCGCCGATGAATTAGTCAAGGATGAAGGGGTTCATGCTGAGAGGATAGCTCGTGGTATCAAGAACCGCACGATCGTCATGAAACAGCTACAAGACAAGGGGGACAAGGCCAACGAGCAAGGCAAGGTCGCAACCAAACAGCGGATTATCATCATCGATAAAGACGGCAAGCAACAAGAGATCAACCTTGGCGAAGGTGGAGGAATCAACCTCGATGGCAGTGTCCTCCTAGAACGACTTGGCCAACTCCAGAAGCTTGAAGGGGGCAATGCGGCGCAAGGGGAAATGATCGCTCGGCTTCCCGAAATGCTCCAAGGTCGCGTTCTGCAATTTGCGGGAGATGGTCCTGCATTCCGCATCGGAATTGCAATCAATCGATCGACCGAAGAAGAAAATGAAGAAGATGAGACGGAAGGCTTGGTAGTGGAAGATGTCATGCCAGACTCACCAGCGCTGAAAGCTGGAATCAAGAAAGGGGACATCGTCGTAACGGTCAACGGTGAGGAACTCGAGGATTTTGTAACGCTTCAAGAGGCCGTTCAAAAAGCGGGCAAGGACGATTCGGCTATCAAGCTCGAAATCAAACGGGAAGGGAAGGAAATGACGGTTACTATCAAGCCGACCAAGACCGAAGCCTCTGACGTAGGAACCATGAATATCAAACTGGCTCCTGAAAACGGGTTTATCGTGACCCCAGGTCAAGGTGTGTCCCAAGGAATACCACAAGGCATGGCATGGGCTTTCAAAACCGCCAATGGTGACGAGCAAGAATCGCTGAAAAAAGAGATCCATGACCTCAAGTCCGATGTCGAAGAACTCAAAGGCTTGATTAAGAAGCTGATTGACAAGGACAAATAGTCCGCGAGGCGGATCGACGAATAGCCATTGATCGACGATAACCTAAAGGGTGTTTGGAGTAATTCCAATCACCCTTTTTTGTTGTACCGATGTTCTGCAGATGGTCTTATGTCTGACGCTCGCACGGTGTTGATCTCCGCCAATCCACGATCGGGAGCGCGCAGCGGTCTCGAGGTCGCACGCGCATTGCAAGCCGAACTGGAACGGGCCTCCTTTCAAGTCGAACTATTGACCGACATCGACGCCTTTACTGACCGTGCCAAGGAATTGCATGCGGCTCGAAGTCTTCGTACCGTAGTTTCGGCGGGAGGAGACGGCACCGCGTCGTTGATATTGAGCAAGATCCCCAGCACCATTCCCGTGACGTTATTCCCACTTGGCTCGGAAAACCTTTTGGCCAAGTATTTCGCGCGGGATTGCGAACTATCCCGGACGGTTCAAGCGATCGAAACGATGCGGACCGTCCCGCTGGATCTGTTTCGAGCCAACGGCCAATTGACGTTGCTCGTCACGAGTGTTGGATACGACGCCGACGTCGTCCGACGCGTCCATGAAAATCGTCGCTCGCATATCACTCGCTGGGCCTATCGCGCAGCCATCTTGAAATCGCTTGCTTCGTACACATGGCCATTGCTGGAGGTCGAAGTCAAAGAGCAGGATGGATCGTGGGGCAGGGTAGGGGAGTGCCATTGGCTCTTTGCCTTCAACGTTCCACGCTATGCCGCTGGAATTGCAATTATCAACGACACGCCGATCGACGATGGACTGATCGAAGTCGGCATGTTTGAAGGTGGAGGGCTGTTTCAAGGGATGTGGAATTATGGCATGGTGGCCCGAGGCGTACATCAGCAGTCCAAGCAATGGCGTCAATTGCGAGTGTCGGGTGTACGCGTCCGACAAGCAGATCTTCATCGAGATAAGAGGACCGAAAAAGACAATTCCAAATCTCCCGTTGTCGGATATCAAATCGATGGCGATTGGGGAGGTAGTTTGCCACTGGAGATTGAATTCACTGGGAGCAAAGCTCAAATCGTGATCGATCCGTAAAGCAATCTCGACGTCGGGGCGGCATTCGCACAAACCGGCTGGCGTCGCAATCGCATCTTTCACCCCCCATTTTTCCCTGGATCGCAATTCGTCTTTCAGGGTATAATTTGGAAATGGATAAGACGAAATTTTCCGACCGATCGATTGTTCAACGCAAAACGCTGGCCGAAGAATCGGGATTGGATGTTCTCGTTGGCACAACCCCCGCCGAGCGTGTGAAAATGATGTGGCGTATAGCCCAAGATTGCTGGGCATTCGTATCGGAGAGCGATGCTAAACGAGAATTTCAGAGACATGTTGTTTGCGTTAAGCGAGGCCGAGGTTGAATATCTCGTCGTAGGCGCTTATGCGCTGGCTGCGCATGGCAGCCCACGAGCGACGGGGGATATCGACTTTTGGGTCCGGCCGACTGAAGTGAACGCAGGGCGAGTATGGAATGCCCTTCAACGTTTCGGTGCTCCCGTGTCTCAGCTTCGCATTGAGGATTTTTGCACGGATAACGTGGTTTATCAGATCGGAGTTCCGCCGCAACGCATCGATATCTTGACCTCAATTACAGGAGTTGAATTCTCAGACGCTTGGCAGTCGAGAATTGTTTTGGAAATCGATGGGATCTCGGTTCCTGTGCTTGGGCTGAGAGATTTAATGACCAACAAATTAGCGTCCGGGCGAGACAAAGATCTCGCGGATATTCCGGTGCTAAAAAAACTGCTCGGAATCCAATAGCCAACGAATATCGTTGAGGAGCCGCGGAGCCAGCGAGGCATCAAGAAGGAGAAAACAAGGTCAGGCCTTGCGATTCTTTCCGCAACAAACCGAACGAAAATCAAAAGGGAGGGTGAGGCTCCTGCCGAACCTTCGACGCTCATGTGAACGCTATCGCCAATATGGTTGGCGGCACGACTACACTTGGCCTTTTAGTTACAAGCGATCATCCTGCCAAGGCCGGTGTGATTGCAGATGTTGTCGACGTGTTAGTGCAAGCAGGTGCGAAGGAGTAACATGCCAAAGGAACCCAGATCAGAAATCGCAGTCCCTTTAAGAGTCGTTCTAGTTGCGCCTCCACCTGGAGTGGACTTTGGCATTCAAGAAGGCAAAGGCAATGACTACAAAACCATTGCTGTCCAACGATCCAAGGTGGGCAGCCTGTCCCTCGAATGCACTATCCAAGTCAAGGGTAATCGTAACGATGGACCTCCCAACTTTGGTGGCCCAATCTCCCAAGGTCCACCAACGGGCCGGTTCATCTACGTTGACATCGGAAAGTTAGCGGGACAGATCGACAGTGGTTGGGAGCGTCGAATCAAGATCCCCTTGGAAGGGATTACTTGGGAAATGATCGATTCCGTGCTAGATGCGCCGAAGCGATGGTTACAAGCCATTATTCCCGGAACTGGCAAAGATGGTGGGCCGAGCTGTGCGACAGTCAAGCCAATAGATGGCTGGAAGGTCGTGAAATAACGCGACGATCACGACGAACTACATATCAACGTGCGACAGCCGCTAACAGCAGGCACAACCAGTAACGTATTGCAATCACGATGAATTCTTTCTTGCGAGCAATGCACACTCAAAACCGTTAAAGCTCGCGTCGACGAAGGCGCTCTTGCCGCTGGCTGACTGCGATCTTGATATTCTCCGGGAGTCCGGGAATGCTGAGCACCTTTTTCAAATCCTCGGCGGCCTTGGCGTCATCGTGGATGGCAGAATAAGCGAGTGCGCGATTGTACATCGCCATTCCCAACACATCTGCGGGAGCTCCTGGTGTATTGAGAGTTTCGGTGTAGTCCGCGATAGCGCCAGCGAAATCCCCGTTCTTGGCCTTCGCCATGCCGGATCGGTAACTGGAAAGGAACCGTTCACGTCGGGAGAAAAGACTTTTCATCCATTCGAGAATACTCATCGCGTAGCTTCGCTCCACTGCAACGATAGATTTTGAAGATCTCGGATTGGCGTAAGCTGCAGGATATCACATACGGAACTGGGACGCATGAAGACAAACATATTTCAAGTGAGGCGTCGCGGGACACCGGTTCGTTCATCGGGTTTGACTCGATCCAGCAAAAGGGATCCCAGGGCGCTGCCAAGGGCTGGCTTACAAAGCCCCGCATGGGGCTAAATTCGGTGACGCTTCGAAAAGCACAGGCAGATGATAATCGCTCTCGCTTTCGACCTACCTCTTGTGGCTTGGAAGGCATTCGCTCCAATGATCGTGGTGACCTTCGGACATGAAAAACGCCCCAAAGGGGCACTCTAAGGCAGCCCAGGGCAACGCCCTGGGAAACGGGCCAACACCGTCCTATTAGCCCTGTAAGGGCGATCTAAAAGTATCGCAATGCCCTTGAACCGCATCGACATCTGATAACGATCACAAATCCTGGGTTGACATACATTATGCCGGGCCTTCAGCCCTAACTCTGTCGTTGTTCGAGGGGACCCAGGGCGTTGCCCTGGGCTGTCATATTGCGCCCCGCTTGGGGCTGATATCGGCGACGCATCGATTCGCACAGGCGGAAGCCAATCGCTCCAGAGATCATCGTTGCCGTCGGACTTGAAAAACGCCCCAACGGAGCACTCTAAGGTAGCCCGGGGTATTTCCCTGGGAAACATGCAGAACCAACTGGCTGCTAGTATTGTTGTAGCGCGCAATATCGTATGCTTTAAGAATTGATACGTGCCATAGGGCAAGCGTTTCGGGCGAACGGTATCAGAAACGGGTCTTCTTTCTCTCATCCTTCTACGTTGATGGAGATATCCATGACGACGCGAATGTTACCGACTCTGTGTGTGCTGATTGGGGGGCTGTTCTTGTCAGCCACACCCGTCCGAGGCCAAGTCGAGTTTCTTCAGCAGAATTGGCCTGCCGATGTGAGACAAGAATTCTATACGACCAGTCAGGGCTCCCGGATCATGCCCTACCGTTGGTTTCTGGCGTTGGAGATTAGCAACAGTCAAGATTCTTTTGTTCGGGTCCGCTTGCCAGAACTGGGATACTTGCCCAACAGCCAATCCACGAACAATCCCGATACCCTGCCGGTTGGGTTCGTTCGCGATCAAAACGATATCACAAAAGCAGAATACATCGGCATCAATTGCGCTGCCTGCCACACCAACCAAATCTCCTTTGGTGGCAAGACCTATCAAATCGATGGTGCCCCTGCATTGGCGGATATGTGGGGACTGCTCAGTGGCCTCGACGACTCGTTAACTGCCACTCGCGACAACGCTGAGAAGTTCGATCGCTTCGCTGCCAAAGTCCTGGGTGCCGAAGCCAACAATGCAACGGCCAAGACCAAACTGAAAAGTGAATTAGCCAGTTTTGTAAAGTACTGGAGCAAGTTCATTCAAGACAGCCGTGTCGAACATCCGTGGGGCAGGGCACGTATCGACGCGTTTGGCATGATCTTCAATCGCGTCGCATCCATCGATCTCGGCATACCTGAAAACAGCAAGAAGCCGGACGCACCGGTTAGTATTCCGTTTCTTTGGGGCACCTCGTTTCAAAACCAAGTCCAATGGAATGGTGTGGCTGATAACACCAACGATATCGAACGACTCGGACGCAACGTGGGAGAGGTGCTGGGGGTCTTTGCGGAAGCCCAGTTCCGAGCATCTGCCATCTTCGAAATTCCTATGCCCGCGCGAACGAGTGCCAAGCGATTCAACCAGGCTCGGCTTGAGAATCACCTGAAAAAGCTATGGTCACCGAAATGGCCCGATCATATGGGATCGATCGATCCCGCGAAGAAACAAGCAGGCAAAGCTCTTTACCAAACGCATTGCGTTCAGTGTCACGCGATCGTACCGCACGGTGAACAGAACACCCCAGTGAACGTTTCGATGACGTTGCTGTCAGAAGTACGCACCGATCCGAAGATGGCGGCCAATGCAACGGATGGAGTCGCCTCGACTGGGGACTTGAAGCGGCTATTCGACGGACGCTCAAGTGTACCTCGAGGAGAACTGTTGCAAACACTGGTTCAACTCGCCGTCGTCAGTCCCTACCGCGACGTCGCCCCGCCAGGCAGTATTTTGAATCAACTGACGACCGATGACCTATTTAGCCCAACCGAAATCAAAGCGTTTCTCAGAGAAATTGGCTTTTCCGAGCAGACGGCCCAGGCGCTGTTCGAGGCACACAATGAAAAGCTAAAGGGTTACTTCGATGACTTGCGCTCGACACTGAATGCGTTCGAGGGTCAACCCGAATCGGCGACGATCGCGGCGGACGCCCCGCCGACACTCAAGTACAAAGCGGCACCGTTGGCAGGTATCTGGGCAACGGCCCCTTATCTCCACAACGGCTCCGTCCCCAACTTGTACGAACTGTTGCTCCCCAGCAACGAAAGGACATCGAAATTCTATGTTGGCAGCCGAGAATTCGACCCGAAGAAGGTAGGCTTCAAAACCGACGCGGCCCCAGGCACAACGTTGTTCGATACGTCGCTAGAAGGAAACTTCAACTCTGGCCACGATACGTACGGCACGTTCAACGAAGAACAACGCTGGCAACTGGTCGAATACTTGAAGTCACTGTAGAAGCCCGTGAAAAGAATCACTCATAGCGCTACTCAAACTCGAGTAAACGCCCCAACGGGGCACTCTATACCAGGCCTGGGCAACGCCCTGGGAAACAAACAACACCATCCAATTAGCCCTGTAAGGGCGATCCAACCGCGTCGCGATCCGTGCGACCGCATGATGATCGTTCAAGCTCAGCATAGGGTCATACCGATCGTTAGAAACGATTGTCCCCCACGACCATCCGTGGGATAAGCCTCTGGCTTGTCAAGGTTTTAGACAGACCTTGATCCGTACACAATGACAGGCTGGAAGCACTATCCCACGTGTTGCAGGCGCCTGCAGGCTTCATGCGCAATCCTTGAAGCCATCCATCCTTCGCGGCATAATCAAAACCTTCAGTCTGCGTTCCGTCCATTGATGGATTGACTCCCATTCTAAACCTCGTCGGCAGCCAATAAGGCTGGCTGACCCCACGAAGAAGTGTCGTCATTCCAGCAAGCGACCAGATCAGGCCTCGATCACAGAATCAGATGCAAGTGATTAGACAGGAGTGCAAAGTCGAGGAGATCAACCCCCATGTGGGCGGCCATTTCCTGCAATTTGCATTCGATCCAGAGTTTTCGATGGTCAAAGTCTTTGTCGGATACAGGATCGAACCCTAAGAGATAGCAACGTAGGATGGTGCGTAACATTTCGTGCACGACGGCAACTTCGCAGGGAGCAAAGACACTTCTGCGCGCGTGAGTCGAGCCATACGCAGACACTCGATCGACAGATGAGGCCGACCCCTGGCAAGACACTGGTTCCGATCACCTGGGAGATTAGGTCGACCGAAGGTCTAGAGATCAAGAAACCATTGGAAAGCACCCTTTCGAATCGCACTGGTAATGGAACAGGTCGGAAATGCGTTCAAGCGATGTGCATGTCCCCAGGGGATTCCTAATCCCATGAAAAAAATCGCAAGTAATTTCCAGCTAAGGCTTTACGATGCGTTTTTTACCATGAACCTGAAGAATGTCTGTGGTGTCTTGCATACAATTGATTGACTTCGCGTATGCAATTTGCTACACACAGGGTCGTGGGTTTCTCGGAGTCCGAGCCTTGGAGTAGCGAATATGGGCGGTCGAAAGAAACGAGTTTTGTCACTCGCGGATGTGTCTGGACCGATTGCATCGGCAACGGATGCTTTAGAGAGGCTGGCGTTTGAAGGCAAGATAGAGCTGTTTTGCCCGAACCCGCTTGGTGAACTCGCTGACAAAGCTTTGGAAGGCTTCGATGCAGTGATTACGCGGCCCGGTTCCGCAGTCATTTTACCGAAGCACGTGAGTTATGCGCGAAAACCACTTTGCGTTGCAACCTTGTCGGTGGGTACGTCACATTTAACGGAGATCATGAAAATGGAAGGAGTAAATGTTCTTTCGGCGAAAGGTACAAACGCCGAAGGGACGGCGACGTTGGGCTTAATGCTGGGAGATCTACTGCTACGACCTGTCCAATTGGGCTGCGAACAGATGGGAGAGGGAACCTTCGATCGGCGAATCTTCGATACATCGCGACGCCCGGATGGTCTCGAATGGATAGTGTTTGGTGGTGGGCATGTCGTCCGCTCGATGTTGTGGGGGATTTACTCTCGGAACCCCAAGCAGATAACTGTGGTCAATCGTACCATGAATCCGGCAAAGCTTGAGGAGCTGATTTCCGATTTTCCTACGGCCTGTTGTCTTCCAGATCCTGAGTACACACCAGTGGGCTGGTGTCAGCGACTGATTGGCAAAGGAAATCGAGAACTTCCTCTTTACGGCGTCAAAGCAGAATGGCCGATTGACGCTATGTCGATTCCGAGTTTGGAGGAAGCGGACATTGTCTCACTGAACATTGATTGCAATGCAGCGACGATGCGATTCTGTGACCGCTCTTTGCTTGAATCGATGAAGCGCGGAGCGGTTCTGATCAATATGGGTAGAGGTGAGCTAGTTGACGAGAATGTTGTCCTCGAAGCGCTCGAGTCTCGCCATCTCGGCGGCTACGCTGCTGATGTCCTTTGCCAGCAGGCTGAGAGCGAAAGGCATCCTCGATTTTCACCAATTTGGGCTCGCTACTTGGCGGACAAACAACTTCCGATCGAGAAGCGACTGAACATGATATTGACGCCCCACGTTGGCGGGCACGTACTACCTGACATAAAGGAAACGGCTTCGCAAGTTGTTAACAACTTGATCGAACAACTTGGCGTCTAATCTGACCACAATTGCGGTTGGCCTATTGAGGAATATATTACAATGAAAAAAAATAAAAAACTGAAGTATGAAAAAACCGTACGCCTTTCTCCGTACTATGTTAGCCTGATCGACAATTTGGTGCTGCACACCGGCTTAAAAAAGAAAAGTCAGCTAATATTTAATGCAATTAACTTAGCCTACGAAGTAGCCGTGGAAAGCAAGAACACGGAAGTTGTAGTTAGGAATAGCGGTTTGCGTAGACAAAAGAATCTGGGAGGCGTGCACCTGTTTAGGGAGAACTGGGATGGGCAGGAGTCGGAAGAGTTGGATACTTCGATTCGCCTCAGTATCCCGAACCATTTGTATGAAAAAATGAGACTAGCGATCGCGAGCGGATTTGCAGATGACGACAGCAAGTGTATACGACATGCACTAGTGATGTTGGACAACGTTATTCATCATGTGAATGAGGGCTGGGAATTCGGACGAATAGATTCTTCCGGCACGTTTTATCCCATTACTTTGGCGTTGGCAACATCTTCGGAAACTGACTTAATCACAGAGGAGATCGAGGAGCTTCAATCGCTGCGAACGTATTTGATGCGCAATATTGAGCTGCACTTGACGGATATGTTGGCAAGAGCCAATCTCTACAATGGCGCACCAGAAGAGGTTGCTGGGGAATTCCTACGTGCGGGATACGCGGCTATTACAGACAACAATCTATTTGAGCAATGTGCTGGCGACTTTAATCGTTGCCTGGAAGTACTGAGTGAGTTTGCTGAGGGAGGCCGAGCTAGAGAGCCGTCCCTGGTGGTCGCAATTGAACAGCGAAACGATGTCTCCAAGTATTTGCTGCCCGTCATTGTTCGTCATTTGACGGCAGGGGTTCCGGTTTACCTTTTGCATTACAGCGAAGCCGAACTAAGAGCGATTGCTGAGGCTGTGCGTCAAGATGCGGAAGCGATTAACAATGTGGAAAATTGTTTCTTTGTGAATGTTAAGCAAGATTTCTTCAAGAAAAACGGTGAGTTGATTGTCGTTCATTTTGAATCGAATATCCTGCGTGCCGGAATTCAGTGGGAGTCTCAAAAGGATTCGTATCCAGACTGGCGATTGCTCGAGTCTCGCGCTTTGCAGGAGTTTTTGCATCAGATCGAACCGCTCATCCGCAGAAACGCGAAGCCCTCATCGCGATTGAAGTCTTTGAATGAACTTCTTGGATCGGAGGCTTAAGGAATGCCGCCACGCATATTTGTTGCTCTTCCTTCAAAGCTCTTGGGGTACGGGAAAGTACCCTTGGATGAATACAAGGAATTTGTGCGAATCTTGGGAGAGTTTGGGCTGGAAGTTTCATGTCCACTGGAAGACATCAAATGGTCGCCGAAGCAGCCGGCTGAACCCGGCGAAGTGATGCGGAGCCGTCTCACGAGCCTGGAACAATGCGACGCGTTGATTGCTCTGCCCATAGTAGGTAACAACAAGTCCTCGGGCGTGATGGGATATATCTATTACGCCGTCGCGCGGGGGCTACGCACGATCGTTTACATCAAAGGACGGCGTAACTTGGATGCGCCGTGGCAGTTGGTGGGGCTGCAGGAGAATAACGATAATTTCGACATCGTCTTTTATGAGTCAAACCTCACCACCGAAATCGCTCGCATACTCGAGCTGGTCCATGGAATTAACGGGAACGCTGAGTCGTTGCGCAAGAATCTGCCCGGAGCGGGCGAGTGTGGGCCAGAAGATTTGGGTCAAGAACACGGAAAATACTGGCATCAGCGATACGAATTATTTTCTCGCTGGGACGAAGGCATCCGTTATGACGCCCAAGGAATCTGTTCGATAAAACCCGAATCCATCGCTAATGAAATAGCTAGCGACCTGACTGGAGAGAGAGTCTTAGATGCATTTTGCGGGCTTGGTGGAAGCGCCATCGCATTCGCACGCTCCGGCAAATGCGTTCGAACGTTCGATACTTCGAAAGAGCGATTGGAAATGGCGATTCACAACGCAACGCTCTATGGCGTTCGCGAGAAAATCGAATTCGTCCATGACGATGTCTTTGATGCTTGGCGCACCGCCGTACAAGGAGTGGATGCCGTTTATCTCGATCCGTCTTGGGGTGGGCCACGATACGCGAGACTCAAGACTTTTCAGTTTGCAGACTTCACACCCGTGGGGAGCAGCAAAGTTCAGGAGTTGCTTGAGAACTGCTTCGAGGCATGCCAGCATGTGGCCATCTCGTTGCCCAGAAATTTCAATACACGTGAATTGACCAACCTACACGGGAGACTCAGCTCGGTAGAATCGTGTACGCATCGCATCGAGAATGCTTTGCGGCTACGTTGTCATACAAAAGGCACCGAAGTGCTCTTTCTTACCGCCTACATGTAGAAGCGGCTTAACGCTGGTTGGAATGGATGTTTTAACGAGAATGTGAATTTGGGTAAATTCGTCATCGTAAGGTGATACTCGATGCCGAAGAACCGAAGTTTGCCCACGGACGAGTAGTGGGAATTCATACGACCCTTTACCCCTGAACGGATGCGAAATCGGGGGGACACTCATTTCTTCAAACGTGGCGTAGCGGAAGGTCGTTTCGTCACTAAGCTTTGGCTCGCGATCCAGCGAGGTATTGGCATCTTCCATTCGACGATGCAGTTTATGGGTCCAGCCAGTATCGAGTGGCATTCCTTCCTTTGACATCAAGAATCAGCGTGAAGAAAACGTTGCGAAGGAACCAATTATGCGGCTGCACTCATGCTTTGGCGCCGACTGCTGCAACTTGTCCTCGATCCAGAATCTTCTGCGATCAAAGTCTTTTTCGGAAACCGGATCGAAACCCAATGCGATGGCACCTTCTTCAGGCAGCACCGTCCAAAACGTATGGTCCTAGAACGGCACAGGACTTGTTGGCAAGAGGCAAATGTATGTCTCCACTGGAACATCTGCGATTTAATCCAAATTCTTTAGAATTTGTGATTCTCTAAGTTTCCGTCGAATCCGGGACCAGCGCGTTCGAATCGTGCTTTCGGACATTCCAATGTGTTTCGCGATTTCAAGAAAACTCTGTCCTTCGAGTCTTAGCTTCGCGATTAATCGTTCACAATCGGGCAAAGACTCCATCAAAAGTCGAACCACCTCCTCGGCATCGAAATCACTTTCCACTTTGGTCACTTCTGCAATATTAAACGACTCATCCGCGAGCGAAATTTCCCATGCTTCTTTGCGACGGAAGATATTACGACTGCAAGATTGTGCCGCGTAACGGATGTAACGAAGAACCTCCATTTCATTATCAAAATCAATTTCAGGTTTACGCGTAAAGAGAACGATCAGTGTTTCTTGCAAAACATCATCGGCCAATCCCTCATCGCCGTTCTGCGTCGCGACCCGATGTACTATCCCTCGAACTCGCGCCATGAAATCCCGGTCGTCGAGCATGTTCTCCAAACTCGAACGAACATCTGCACGTTTCGAAAGGTATTGAAGTATCGGCACACGTTCGTAGTTGTCAGCAATCAAAACTTGATCCAGCGTTACGCCATTGTAGTTCGCACCCGTCAGTTCCGCACCTGCGACGTCGACATCAGCCAAGGTAGTGTCGACAAACGTGCAGCCATTCAACTTGGAAGACCTAAGTGACGCCTTACTTAGATTCGCACTACTAAAATCCGCATTGAATAAAATCGCGGATTCCCAATCGGAAAAAATTAATTCACTTGATATGAAACTTGTTCGAACCGCTTTCGCGTTTACAAATCTGCAATTAGTAAGCGCGGACTCGCTTAGATCCGCCCCAGAAAAGTCGACGTTTCGCGCATCCAGCCCATGAAGGTCAAGCTGATTCAAAATTGCATCTTGAAGTTGTATTCCATCGGGTAATCTCACTCTTTCAGACCTTTCGGTTCTTTCCCAAATCGGTCCCTTACCAATTGCGACAAGGATCAATAGCGCGTTTTCAGAAATGAATCGTTGATACGTCGACGTTAGAATGGATTCAAGCTCACTAACAACACTTTCGATTGAGCCTGACTCCATATTCAACAAATCAACTGTAAATCCAACCTCCTCAGGAGTCAGTCGGCGTCTCGATATAAAGTCGTAATTGCGACCGAGTAGTGCTGATCGAATCGATCTCGCCTGAAAGAACTCGCGATACGATCTATGGGCAAATCCGTAATTTCCGTTGTCATCTCGCGTCAGAAATGTTGATGTTCGTACATCACTATCTATTTCCAGGAGTCGCTTTGGATCAGATATCTTTGAAGCTACACCACCCTTAATGAAGTCTGCCAACACGCTGTAGTGAATGCTCTCATCACCTCGTGTGGTGAGGAGACAAGCAAGACCTTCCAAGAAATCGCATTTCTCACTTGGTGTCAGGATGTCTCTCCATTTGTCCCGATGAATCCATGCGTCAGTAAATACTTGGTATAACGCCGCAGCAGAAATGTTTTTTGTATCTATCTTCCCAATCGATTTAACAATCATTTCCAAAAGCATGGGTCGCTGACAGAGTTCTTCAAGATTATAGATACTCTTGATCTTCTTGATTGCATCTGGAGCCTTCGACTTCTTGACCCTTTCGACGTACTGTTCCACTTGGGAGAAATTGAACTCTCTCAAATAGGCGATTTGAAAACCACGCCGCGAGATCAGGTCCCAATACAGCTCGCGCGCGGACTCTGAACCATAGTTACTGTTCTCGCCATAGACAACCTCTTCTTCATCGGATCGGCTTCGGAAGTAATGTGTTCGACAGGTAAGTATTACTTTTGCATTGCCCTCAACTATTCTTGCGAGCTCTTGAAAATTCTTAGCTGTAATCTGCGGTGTGACTTTGGCCGACATTTCGTCAAACCCGTCGAGAATGACCAAGACACGTCCGGACCGAATAGAGTGTCGAAACAAATCAAATGAAAGGTCACGCATCTCGTTCTTGGCAAAATGAGAAATAAACAGTGCTTCGAGTGTGAATTGCCGGTCTGCGTTTCGGAGGTCAATGCGTATTGGTAACCTCGCAACCCCAGGATTCTCACGATATTTGAGAGCGGCTTCGTATGCGACGACCTTGCTTAAGAATGTCTTGCCAATTCCAACATCGCCCAAGACCGTCAGTTGTTTTTCTTCAGCGTTTTCTATCCATGCGGAAAAGAACTTTCGTGCTGGCTGGTTCTCAGAGAATAATGTCTCTCCGACGAAAGGCTCTACAAATAGATCGAGCGAGTAACGAGGATCACTCTCGATTTCCCTAATGATTTTGTTTACATATCCTGATGAATCAAAAAGCTGGGATTCTAACTCGACAACCGTGATGAGCTGAAGACCGTGCGATTTGGCGCGAACGACATATTCATCCTCCACTTGGTTGGGGCAAATAACGGTTCCACTTATTCCTTGCAGCTTGTTTCCTATCGCCAAAACTTTCGCGGCATAAATGTCAAGTTGGTTGACTCCCGTATTGATGTCCCACATAAATACAACGCGTTGGATAACAATGTCGGCAAGACGCCGTGTTAACATCAAGTCGACATTGTGATTCGCGATCGTGGCGTTACGTTGAACGTCATAGTTTAACAGAGCGTAGATTTCGGCAACTCGGTCCAACGTGCTCAACACGTGAAACTTAATCCCAAGTTTCATCTTTTGATTCGCGGTCAGCGATGCTGACCAAATTGTCTCAGCCTTTCGGATTTCATGCTGAACATCTGCAATGGATGGAAACGCTGACAAAACAATAGACGAAGGTACAGCGCGACCTCCGAGATCAGATGTCTTGTCACGAGTGCGTCGCAATACGCCGCAGACGGCACCAGTACGTCGATTCAGCGTTGGGGCCCCACTAAAACCTGGTACTACTTGACCATTCTTCAGTTTTATCAGAGTCGGAGAATTACTTGTTCCTTCGACCATGCACGTCAACGGTTCGCCCTCGGGATAGTCGTCTGAAAATCCAAAGCTGTAGAGCTCGTCATCAATCAAGTATTCATCAGCAAGGATGGCGCAAGGGTGCTTAACAGCGGATTTTTTGCATTCTAGAAGAGCAATGTCCTCTTCGTCGAAGTAGTTAACGACTATTGCTTCAAAAGAGTCGGCTCGCCAAAAGATTGAAACCATCTCTCCTTTCACTTGAGCGGACGAAACTACATGGGCACAGGTGACGATCATCCCGGGGGCAACCCAAAACCCGGTCCCAACGGAATCGTTTACCTTCACTTTAACAATTGTCGCATGAAGCGCTTCAATTAGTTTTTCGTCGCCCTTTGTCATTTAGTTTAGCACCCGCTATCAAGCAGGAACTTCCTTCCATTTATATTTAAGCATAATCTTGAAGTTAGTATCACCCGTCCCCTCGACCAATAGACCGGTTAGCTTTCCTGATTTAGCGGCAAGCTTAACTCCAAACTCGACCGAAGCCTCTTGTGGTTTCACTGCCTCAAAAACACCGTGAAGTCGGCTTGCAATTCCTTTTATGGCATCCATTACACCGTCAATGCTTAATGCAGACAAGGAGACGTTTTCCTCGCCACCCAATTGGACGATTTCGGCGAGAATCTCGGTGCCTTGGTCAACCTTTAACGTAACTACTTCGAATTTGCGTGACATAAATAAATGACCCCGTAGATTGTGTGTTCTGTTTGAGATTGCAGATTGAGCTGATTTGCGTGTTCCGTTACGACGTCAACGGAAGGACAAAGGGGGATTCTAACGGATAAGTTGCGTAATTGTTAGAAGCGGTTTCAAAACAGGTTGGAATTGATGTTTTCACGGGAATGTGAGTTTGGGCGGGGACAGCGCACGAGGATTCTTCAGGGCAAACGCATCAAGGTTTTATTCGAATAGCATACGCATGGGGGTTGCCACAGAAAATCCTAACAGCGAAAGATTCTGAGAGTTGATCCCTGTTGCCTTTTGACTGCTGCTCACAATCTTGGAGTCGTCTTGTGCATCCGGTTCGGAATAGCAACTTCGAGGAGCATGCCGGCGATGGCATGGGCGATTTTCGCCCGGTTCTTAGTCTTGAAAGTGCTCTATGAAGGACACCAAAACGAATGGATCGCCACACGCAGGGGCATGACAGGGGCGAACGCTGTCACTCATTCAATTCCGAGCGTTCAAAATCCACTTGGCGAGATTTGTTTCGCGATTAGCTTCAACGGGCCGTCACGAGTTTGCCTGTCAGAGCCGCGCATCACGGCAACGATCTACGCCTTGACTGTCCAGGTGTCGCCGCTGGAGAAGAGTTTTTGCAAATCTCCGCGTCCCTTTTGGGCGACCGCTTGTTCGATCTGACCTCGAACCGCTTCTTCGAATGTTTCGTGAACGACGTTTCGCAAGACTCCGATCGGTTCCGGAAACGTCGGGTGACGCATGCGCGATAAGAGATAGACCAAGGCTGGATCGGCGTGCTCGTCGTGGAACAAGAGATCGTCTTCTTTGACTTTGCCGTCAGCCAACGATACGACTTCCATTGAAAAACCATTGAGGCGGATTCCGCGATCTCGGTTCTTGCCGAAGATCATCGGTTTGCCGTGCTCCAGTTCGATGGTGGTGTCTTCGCGCGTCGATTTGTCTTGTGCGTAGCTGAAGGCGCCATCGTTAAAAACGTTGCAGTTTTGGTAGACCTCGACAAAGCTGGTGCCACGATGCTCGGCGGCTCGTTTCAAGACATTCGCCAGGTGCTTGATGTTGCTGTCGACCGAACGGGCGATGAAGGTGGCTTCGGCCCCGATGGCGATGCTGATGGGATTGAGTGGGTGATCGACGACCCCCATCGGCGTGCTCTTGGTGATTTGACCCTCGACACTGGTGGGTGAGTATTGCCCCTTCGTCAATCCGTAGATGCGATTGTTGAAGAGAACAATGTTGAGATCGACATTGCGCCGCAACAAATGAATGAAGTGATTGCCACCGATGCTGAGGGAATCTCCGTCACCGGTGATCACCCATACACTGAGATCGGGGCGCGCTAGCTTGAGGCCTGTCGCGACTGCTGGGGCTCGACCGTGGATCGAGTGGACACCGTAGGAGTTGATGTAGTACGGAAAACGACTGCTGCAACCGATGCCCGAAATGAATACGGTCTTCTCAGGTGGGATTCCGATCTCGGGCAAGACCTTTTTCATCTGTGCCAAAATCGAATAGTCACCACAACCTGGGCACCAACGGATGTCTTGATCGCTGGCGAAGTCATCGGCTTTGAGGACGTTGAGAGTGGAACTCATGATCAGGTGGTATTATTCGTATTGGAGTGTGCGTGAATTGTATTGGGATCAGTTTTTTGGAAGGGCAGGGGAGGGGAGTGTTTTTCTAACCCCCTTCGAAAGGTCGGCTGCTTCCAACGATTGACTAGTTACTTGGATGCGTGATGGGCGTTGCCGCGCGCGTGGCTCTTGGTTAGTTCGCTGATCTTTTCGACCAGTTCCGTGACGGCAAAGGGCTTGCCCTTGACCTTGTTGAAGCCGATCGCATCGACCAGATAGCGACTGCGAATCAACATCCGCAATTGTCCCATGTTCAGTTCGGGGATCAAAACCTTTTCGTAGCGAGAAAGGATTTCTCCAAGGTTGCTTGGGAAAGGATTCAAGTAGCGCAGATGAGCGAGAGCCACACTGCGGCCAGCTTCTTGGGCTTGTTGGACCGCCGTGAGGCAGGATCCATAGGTTCCCCCCCATGAGAGAACGAGCAGCTCGCCACTTTGCGGCCCGATCACTTGTTGCGGTGGGAGGAGCTTGGCTGCATTCGCGACCTTCTGAGCCCGGATGTGGACCATCTTCTGATGGTTCTCGGGATCGTAGCTGATGTTGCCAGTGCCATCTTCTTTTTCGATCCCGCCGACGCGGTGCATGAGTCCCGGTGTACCCGGAATGGCCCATGGACGAGCCAGGAGTTCATTCCGCATGTACGGTTTGAATGGCCCATCGGGATTGTTGTTTCCCGTAGGATGTTCGATCTTGATCGGAGACAATTTGGAGACGTCGGGAATCGGCCATGGTTCGGCACCGTTGGCAATGTATCCATCGGAGAGAACGACCACTGGCAACATCAATTGCGTGGCCAGCATCCACGCTTCCTGCACAATCTCAAAGCAATCGCCGGGACTGCAGGCTGCGAGTACTGGCAAGGGTGCTTCGCCGTTGCGGCCGAACATGACTTGCAACAAGTCGGCTTGTTCGGTTTTCGTCGGCAAGCCGGTACTGGGTCCACCGCGCTGCACATCGATGACCAGCAATGGCAGCTCCAACATGATGGCCAGACCCATGGCTTCGGTCTTGAGAGCGATGCCAGGACCGCTGGAAGTGGTCACCCCCATTTGGCCGCCGTAGGCCGCACCGATCACGGAACAGACCGCTGCGATTTCGTCTTCGGCTTGGAAGGTGCAAACACCGAAGTTTTTGTAACGGGCCAACTCGTGAAGGATATCGCTGGCGGGGGTGATCGGATACGACGAGTAGAACAGTTCTTTGCCACTGCGATGGGCTGCTGCGAGGAGTCCCCATGCGAGGGCTTGGTTACCCATGATGTTGCGATAGGTGCCCGGTGTTAGTTTAGCGGGATCGACGTTGTACGAATGGCCAAGGGCTTCGATCGTTTCGCCAAAGGCCCAGCCGGCTCGCAATGCTTTTTCGTTTGCATCCGCGATGGACGACTTGCCTGCTCCGAACTTGCCATGAATGAATCGCAACGTCGCATCCATGTTGCGGCCATAGAGCCAGTAGACGAGGCCCATCGCGAAGAAGTTCTTGCAACGATCGGCTTCTTTGGTGCTCAGACCAAACTCACTGACGGCTTGCTTCGTCAATCGCGTCATGGAGACTTTGATCAGTCGATAGTTTTCCATTGACGGATCATCGAGCGGATTGGTGCTGAGCTTGGCAAGTTTTAGATCTTTATCGTCAAAGCTGTCGTCATTGACGATGAGCAATCCACCTTTGTTCAGGTCGGCTAGGTTGGTGACCAAGGCCGCCGGGTTCATCGCGACTAATGCATCGAGGGTATCACCGGGCGTGTGGACTTCGTGCGATGCGAATTGGACTTGGAACCCAGAGACACCTGCACGAGTACCCCGCGGGGCCCGGATCTCGGCCGGGAAATCGGGGAACGTGGCGACGTCGTTTCCGAGAAGTGCGGAGGTGTTCGTCAATTGCTGACCGAGTAGTTGCATACCATCGCCAGAGTCTCCCGCCAAACGGACGGTGATTCCGCTGACAAACTTGACAGGTTTCTCGGACCTCGAAACGGCTTCCGTGGACATAAATGAATGGATTGCTGGGAAAGGACAGAAACGTGTGGCGAGGCAAGTCTAGGGAAGACTGCGACCCGAACGGTGAGAAAACTCAGTTCCCACAAGCATCGATAACAGGTCCGGCCACCAAAAAAAGTCAGGATGTAGCGGTGGTATCGATTCTCAGGGCGATTCAAGATGAACCATTTTGGCAAATCCCGTCGGGCTTGAGTATGTCAAAACTCCTCAATCCCACGCAGTTTCGGTATTTTTGAGCATCATTCCTCTTGAGAAACCACGGTTTTTAATACCGTTAACTCCCAGGAAGCGAAGAGCTTACCGACACTGGGCAAAAGCCATTGGTAAAGAAGTAGTGAACCCGCCAGCCAAAGTGGCGACAGGAGCAACGCAATCGGCCATCGACCCATCGACGGCCAAAACGACTCGACGATGTACTCGATCCCCAGCGGCAACAGGGACCAGCCCAGGATGACCGGAATGACGGTCGATAGGAGCAAGCTGATCAAAATATTCTTCCACGAGAAATGCTTGGGGGTGATCGAACCTTGGGGCAGTCCAAAGGGAGACAGGATCGACATGCAGTTGGTGATCAGCAAATACAACGGCAAGAAGGACGCAACCGCAATCGACGCAAACAAGACTTTGTCGATGGGAACCCGCCAAACGATACCAATCGCAAGACAAAGAAGGATCGCGAGAATCAAGGCAGGGATGCCGAACGCGAGATTGCGTCCTTGGAAAATTTCAACGCGTGGGATTGGAGACAACACCCAGGTGCGAAATCCAGCCCGATCGGGACCGAACATGTTTCCGAGAAAAGAAGACGATGTGTACAAACCAAAGGCCGCGACACCAATCATCGTAAGGGATTGCATGAACTCGTTGCCGAGCGACTTCCAGTAGCTCATGATGAATAGGAAAAACGCCGGTTGCACCAAGGGAATGAGCAATTGCAATTTCATCTCGGGGGCTCGCCATGCAGCTAGCCACGACTGCGCCACGATGGCGGAAGTGGTTTCCGACAATCCCCAAAAGGAGCGTTCCATCCAACGCACCTTGCCATCGATCCGAGCGCTGCCACGCTTGCCCGTCTCGATGGACGCTTGATCCCGGGAAGCAGCCGCTGTCGCGCGATCTGATGAGACTGCTTGATCGAACCCGTTTTGGTAAAAGCGAACGGTCAAGTCATAATTCTTGCGGATCGACCACGCGCTGATCAGCAACATGGCAGGGACGAGCCACAACGCATCCGGTACCCAATGCGTCACACTCTCCATGCATGCCGCGAACCACATGGGAGGTACCCAGCGATCGATCCCGCGCAAGCGAGCATGAATACCGTCTAAGACAACTTTGTCGAACGGCGAAACCTTCCGCTTGCGAGGAACGACAACCTCAGGCGTCTCAGGGCTTGAGCCTGCGGATGGTTCGATCGGTTCTACCAGCGCGCCGGGATCGGATCCGTCGCTCTCGGTTTTGACCTGCTGAGGCTCCTCTGCCAGAGTGCTTGTGTCGGGAAGTGGTTCGCTCGTCTCGCTGGATACCTGGCTCGACGGTTCTTCCGGCGGATTCATTTCAGGTAGGTCGGTGGACGGGGGCGTTTCCAACGGGGGAGCAACGACCGCAGTGGGTGGAGAGGGAGATACCGCTTCGGAAGTCCTCGTGATGTATAACCAACGATTGAAGGTCAATGGCACGATGGCAAAGAAACCACCGATCAGCAGAGGGATCAGAAACACGATCCATCGCCGAAGACGTGGATTCGCCATCCACGATGCGATCACGATCTGCAGCTGCGATGTCAACGCGGTCACCATGGTCAGATAAGCAATCAATGGCACGATCCCCAATAGCAACTTGGGTCCGACAGCCATCGATCCACCGATCAATAGCCCGATGCATGTCGAGGCGAAATAGAGCATCGGAAAATTGATCCACGACGAAAGATAGTTCATCGTGAACGCTTGACTGGGAGAGATCGGTAGATGCAAAAGTCGGTCGAGTGAAATCGCTTCATTGCGTTGAATGTCGGTGGATATACTGACAAACCAAGCGACCATAAATATTCCCACGACCCCATTCCACAAGATCGTCAAGACACTCGGCTCGGCCACTTTTTCGTACAGAAAATATCCTGCAACGGCTGCCACAAAAATCGCGAAGAAGGCGCCCATGCTAAAGATGGCATAAAAGATGGCCAAGAGGATTCGACCCAAAACAGGCTCTCGCTGCCAACGACGGTACGCCAGTCGCTTTTTCAAGTAGATCAAAGCGCTCACGTGCGAGAAGCATGATTTAATCCAATTTCGCCAGCCCTTGTTTGCCACTGAGTGCGCGGGGTAGGGCAGGGGGGCGCTGGATGGAACTATCGTAGAAGATCCGTTCCTCACTGCGGATACTCCTGGCCATCAAGGTCTGATGAGGATTCGCTACCACTGGGAGGAATCTCATCCGCAGGAGCCGTCGCTACCCTACTGGCTGTCGCCAAAACGTCTGTCCCGCGACCAGAAACAGGGCTCGCATCCAACCAATCAAGACGGGTGAAGGCAGCCGCGTCACTTCCTGCCACACCGAGAAAGGACTCTTCGAGCGTGCGTGACTGCAGCAGATCCTGCATCGACTGCTGCACGACCAATTGCCCTTTGACGATGATGCCGACATGCGTGCATAGTCGCTGGACGATTTCAAGCACGTGCGATGTCAGGAAGACTGTCGCGCCGCGCGAAGTGAGTTGAGTGAGCAAATCGCGAATCATCAGGCTGGCAACGGCATCGACCCCTTCAAAGGGTTCATCCAAAAATAGCAGTTTCGGGTTGGGCAAGAGGGCGGCTGCAAGCGAGAGTTTTTTCCGCATGCCGTGCGAGTACTCCATCGCCAATTTCTTGGTCTCTTTATCCAAGCTCAACAATTCCAACAGCTCGCCACTTCGTTTTCGAATCGCAGTTCGGTCCAGTCCATGAATGCGGCCGACAAAGGTCAAGTAATCGGTAGCGGTCAAGTTATCAAACAGTGCCAAGTTCTCTGGAATGACTCCGATTTGACGTTTGACTTCAAGCGCTTCGCTCGCGATGAGCATGTCGCGACCGAGGACACGGATCGCGCCACTGCTCGGTGCTAGGAGTCCGGTCAGCATTTTGATCGTCGTGGACTTGCCCGCGCCGTTGGGACCTAGAAATCCATAAAAGGTTCCAGGTTCTACTGTCAGCGAGAGATGATCCACAGCGAGCTTGCCGGAAAAAGCACGGCAAAGATCTCGAGTTTCGATGGCGTAGTTCATGGGTTGCAATGCGCGAGGTCGGATCCTTTTAAGACATAGCCCCATTCTATTCGATGGGAACGAAACAATCTTGGTTCAGATTCGAGAAACCTTTTTTAACGGACACGCGATCTATCATCGCGCTCCAATACAGAGGGCAGGGGAGGGTAGGGGAGGGACCGCGGTGGCTTACGTGCACGTGCGAATCACCCTTCTCGCCATGGAATCCTCATATCGGTTCAACGTATCCAATGTTGGGATTGGTCGCGCACGATCTGGATCCACTCCATCGCCGTATGAGGCAGCTCGGTGCGAGGTGGTTTACCGAAGTGAGCCATCAACGCTTCATCGTGGTACGCAATGGTCGCCATGAGAATTAGCAAACCATACGTCATGATATTGGCAATACGCGTGCCACCATAGAACTTGAGAGCAGTTCCAAAACTGTGTTTGAAGACATACCGGCCACGGCGATACTCGACCGACCAAAGTTCGTCGAGCAGGATATGGGACATGAATCCGATGAAGACAGCGAAGGTCTTGAACAAACGCAAATTGACGTTTTCCGAAGAGCTGACCAGGAATGCAAACAAGCAGGCGATAAGGGCTGCCGGGATACTGTGCCACATCCCACGGTGCACCGTGTATCGGCGAAATAGTTCGGCGATCCCGAACCGCAAAAAGAAGTAGATGCCACCGGTGACCACCAACATCATTTCATTGGACATCCCAACCCTTTGTAAACGATCGAGCATCAACATAGGCACAAAGGCCGACGAGAACGCAACCGCTTCACGCAGCGGGATGCCTGAATCGCTATCCAGGTCGGGGAGCATGCCGCTGACCGAACATAGGCCGCCGGCAATGACGCAGCTTTCCCACGGCATTCCCGATTGATAACCTCCCAGGCCGTACAACGACCCTGCGATCGTGCTCAGCGTGATATGGGTTCGGAAATCTGCCATGTTTCTAGGCCGATGATTGCAAAGGGCAGGGGGGCATCAACGTGAACGAGGAGAGGGGGTAATGCCACATTCAAGCGATGCGGTCGTAAGGAAATAGCACGTACAAGCCGTTGGCAACAAGAGCGCGATGATGCGTGTCGGCTCGACGGTAGCAAATTCCCCATCAGCCGCAGTGCGTTAGCACCCGGTTTTTGTGGTTTTACGAGCCAACCGGAATCGAACGCTTTCGACGATCTGTATTGTCGATTACGAGCACGAGCAGGAGCACCATTTCATTGAGCACGAACTATGGGCAAAGGATACGAGCCAACCGGACGCTAACGCGTTTCGGCTGATGGTGGAAGCTCAGGGTATTTGCTAGCACAACCTTGGAGAACAAAAACAAAGCCAAAGGAGGTGCAAAGTGATCTTCGTTTGGCCCGATAGGAACGGGTATAGTTCGACGACACAGTTTATCCAGTCAAGAATTGGAGACGTTCAACGAACGCTTTAAGAGATAACCTGTATGTCCCACGGATCCAGACCTACTTCTCCCGGGCGAGAACCTTTGCATGCAAACCTATGACATCATCATGTTGGTGGTGATTGCCTCGGCCACGATCTTTGGTGCGATCAAGGGATTTGCGTGGCAAGTCGCTTCGCTAGCATCCATTGTGGCGAGCTATTTCGTTGCCAATTACTTCCGCAATGACGTGGCCAAGATGATCAACGCGGAACCGCCGTGGAACATGTTTTTGGCCATGTTGCTCCTCTATTTCGGATCGAGTTTGATCATCTGGATGGTGTTTCGGATGATCAGTACCTCGATCGACAAGATCAAGCTCAAGGAATTCGACCGTCAATTGGGGGCAGGATTCGGGTTGATCAAGGGAGCGGCGCTGTGTTGTATCTTGACCATGTTTGCAATGACGTTGTTAGGTCGAAAACAGCAGCATGCGATCGCGACTTCTAAGAGCGGTCAGTACATCGGCGGTATTTTGTCCAGCGCAAGATCCATTCTTCCCGACGAGGTCAAGCAGGTCATTGGCCCGATGATTGCGAACGTGAACAAGCAATTGGAGGAAGGCCGCGACCCAAATTTCGCGGGGAATGAAGTCAATGGGTTGCCTGGCGGGACGCCGTCGCAGCCTTGGGGAACCGGATTCGACGGACAAACGAACGCGCCGTTCAATGGTTGGGGGCAGGGCGAACCCAACGGAAATGCACCGGCGGCGGATCGCGATTCCGTAGGTGGCATCTTGAATCGTTGGCTGAAGAACCAGGGATCCTCTGGGGCGCCGACGGGTGCCGGAGGGAACCCAACCAGCGGCGGGCTGCCGCCGGCTGGCTTTCCATCGACGGGTTATCCAGCCCCGAATAATCCCTCCAATTTCCCATCCACGGCGGGAATTCCTCCTCGGAACTATTAGCGGATTTTCTGGAGGATAGAAAGTTCCCATTTGCCAGCAAATCTACGCCATTAGCCAGAACGCGTTAGCGTCCGGTTTGCCCAGCAGTGCCCATTACACCCACAAAAACCGGGTGCTAACGCACTGCGGCTGATGGGGTGTGGAGCTGAAGGGGCTTCGCTGGCATTTTCCAAGTTATCAACCGGATCGCGTTCGCGTCCGTTTACCGGCAGGATCCATCAAACCCACAAAAGCCGGGTGCGAACGCACAGCGACTGATGGAGTTGCGCGACCGCCAAGTGATCACCAATCGCCATCCAGGATGCGACATCCCCCAAAACCACCCCAGAAATAACGTCCGATAATGTTTCTTATGTTCGGTTTTAAGTCGGTTTTTCCCTGGGATTTGTTGGTTTTTGGTTGGGTGGCCGTCGACAGATCGGGTTTCGTCCGCGTGCGTACCGGTCGCTCCTGCCGCACGGTTTCAGAGTCTGTGCGGCTTCTGGCCGTTCCCGACATCCGAGTACCGCCCGTACTGCCGACTGAGATTTTCCGGACTCCAAGCCGGACTCTTTCAAGATCTTTCCGCCCTCGCAATTCTCCGTTCAACGACCAAAATCCAGCGAGGCAAGACCTCCCGTTGAAGCCGCAAACATCACCCAAACCGCAAACTTCTCTCAGGCGGTCTATTTGCCCTAGATTGCCGGAAATTGCCGGTCGGGGAAAACCGGGTGCTAATGCACGCCGGCTGATAGGGTTTCGCAACTGCCGAGCACACCGGCTTTCCAGCCTATTCGACGGAACGTGTTACCGGCCGGTTTCCAGCAGAATTCATCCCATCACTGGACGAGGATCCTCTCTAAAAACCATCTCCTTCGAGCGCGCCCCCAAACTACGAACGACGTTCGAAGATGGATACCGATAGAATTGGGTCATGGACCCAGCAGCATCCTTTTCCCAATCCGAAAAATCCTCTTCAAGCGATTCTTCGAGTCGCTCTCGCAACACCAGCCCATCCGAACCGTATCGGCCGCGACTTTGGCTGACGGCGCTCATCGCCGCTTGGATCGCGGGAGGGGTTGGTCGCGCTCTGGCAGTCGTTCTTCAAAGCCAACTGCTGGCCAGCTTAAGTTCGATTTGCTTGTTCGCGCCGATCCCCATGATCACCTTGTGGCTGGCATGGAGGACGCAACAAGACCGACGCGATTGGATCTGGGCTCTTGCCTCCATCCTCGCTTCATTTCTTGTTTGGAACACGATCATGTTGGCAGGGGCGTCACCCGATGCGATCCGTCATGCCCTCGCGAATAACGCAGTCCATTGGCTCTTGTTTCTAGCCTTCGGATTCGCGGTCGGGACTTGTTTGCAATGGCTGACCAGTATCGGTATCTGGCGTTCTTACTCGCATGTGGTTTCATTCAAAGACCCAATGCCTGGCAAACTGAATTTGCAACGACTCCTCGGGCTTACTGTCTTCGCAGCCATCCTCATTTATGCATACCAATCCTGGATGCGACAAACGATGGTGATTGGATTCGACCCACCGGAATTGCCACTATTCCGTTTCTCGCCAAGCAATCCAAGATGGTACGAATGGTTTCCGAACCAATCTAAAATCTGGGTCTCAGGCGCGATTGGCGGATGCTTGATCCCGGTCCATTGGATGGTATTGGCATCGATCCAAAGTTTGCGTTCGCTTCGAGGAATCTGTATCGTGGCTTGGATCGGCGTAACAACGGCCATGCGATGGCTTTCGGATTGCATCTATTGGGATAGCCAAACGATTCCCTGGGAAAGACTTTTAGATTCTGACGACACGTTCGCCATCATGCCTCAGAAGCTCTTTCCAACGTCTTCTGTCTTCCTATCAGAATGGATGCGATTCTCATTGGAAGCCTTGATTCAAACCGCAGTGACTTTGGTAACGATTCACTGGCTATCGATCAACGGTTTTCGAATCTCCCGATATTGGGTTCGCGACCGGTCCAACCCAGAACCAGCAAGCCTAAACAAAGCATAGAAAAAACTTCTACGCCTCTCATGATCGCAAACGATTTGCGGTAAAAGTCCCGAGAGCGGATTGCCAAAAAACATGGCCCCCCCTGCTCTTCCACCGATTGCCGCTGCCGATGGCGAATACTGCTTAAGAGCCGTGCAGCCGGATGTGACAGGCTGATTCAAGCCAAGCATGTATTTCGCTGACGAGATATCGCGGGGCCTCGAAATTCTGTTCCTAGATTTCGCCGGCCTAGACTAGATCGTGCTCGCTCAGATAGCGAATGTGTGACCGTGCTGGTGCAGGCTGCCGTCCTCGTGCTTTTCCAGATAAGAGCCCATGCGGCGAAATTTTTCGTAGCGCTGCGAGAGCAGGGTGTCGACGTCGGTCTTCACTAGTTGCTCCAGCGTTTTTGAAAGATAGCTCTTGATGCGAGAGGCCATTTGATGATGATCGCGATGCGCTCCACCGAGAGGTTCTTCAATCACATCGTCAACAACTCCCAATTGCGGCAAGTGCTGCGATGTGAATCGCAAGACGTCTGCTGCCTTGGCCGCATGTTGATGGCTCTTCCACAAAATCCCCGCGCATCCTTCGGGACTAATCACCGAATAGTAAGCGTATTGGAGCATTGCGATGCGATCGCCAACACCGATCCCGAGCGCACCTCCAGACCCGCCTTCGCCGATGACCATGCAAATGATTGGCGTGCGCAAATGGCTCATCAGGAACATGCTTTCCGCGATGACTTGGGCTTGCCCACGTTCTTCGGCTCCCACGCCTGGATAGGCTCCCGGAGTATCGATAAAGCAGATGATCGGCAAGCGGTACTTTTCGGCCAGCTTCATCTTCGACATCGCCTTGCGATATCCCTCGGGATGCGCACAACCGAAATGACAGGCGGCTCGCTCCTTGAAGGTGCGCCCTTTTTGATGACCTACGACCAAGACCTTTTGCCGACCGAGTTTGGCAAACCCTGTTAGCATTGCGCGATCATCCCCAAAGAACTTATCGCCATGCAACTCGATGAACTCATCGAAAGCCAGATTCAAATAGTCTCGCGTGTAAGGGCGGTCCTTGTGCCGAGCGACTTGGACGATCTGCCATGGGGTCAATTGCCCGTAGATCTGGCGGGTGACCTCGGTCCAACGTCGCCTCAATTGCCGGCCTGAATCCTGCTGTTCCTCCGTCAATCCCGATTGATTTTCCAGGGTGCGCAATTGCGATTCGATGTCCAGCATCGGTTGTTCGAATTCAAATCCAGGAGATGCAGTTGTCATAACACTCGATCCGTCGAACGGAAGGGAATCGCTCAGGAAACAAAAAAGGGTTTGGAAATGGGAATCACGTGGGTGCTTCGATGCGCCCACCCCCTTGGAAATCATCAAATACCGAGGTTTCGGGAATTCGAGGCGGTTTCTTAAAAATGGGAGTCGCCCGAATCATTTTTAGCACGTCCCACATGGTCTGTGGACGATCCTCCGGTTTCTTTGCCAGCATCTTCCTGACGATGTTGTTGAAGTCGATGGAAACATTTTCATTGCCAACCAAAAGGGAGGGGACTGAGGCCGACAAATGCTTGCTAAGCAATTCATTGGGCGTGTTCCCGGTGAAGGGTGCCTTGCCCGAGATCAATTCGTAAATCATGCAGCCCATCGAGTAAATATCGCTTCTCGGATCGAGTTGCTGACCTCGGATCTGTTCGGGGGACATGTACGAACGGGTTCCTTCCACTTTGTTTTTGCCAGCAAACATTTTCCCGAGTCCGGTCTTGATCTTTTTGGCGATCGTGAAGTCGATCAGCTTGACTTCCCATTGACGACTCAGGAGCAGGTTGTCCGGTTTGATATCGCAGTGCACGTAGCCTTTCGAGTGCAAGTAATAGAGCGATTCGCTGGACTGCTCGACAATGCTCGTCAGTTGATACGCTATCGGTTCCGGGCCACGGCGCATCGACATCTTCAAATTGAGTTCACTGAATAACTCGAGCACGATGAACGGCGTCTCGGCATCGGTTCGGTACTCGATGAGCTTGATGATATTTTTGTGGCTGAGTTCCTTGGCCACCTCGTATTCATGCTTGAGAAAACCAATCTCTTCCTTGTTGCCGCGCTGTTCCGGGCGAAGCACTTTGAGCGCGACCCGAACATTGTCCGTATCGCGGATGGCTTCCCAGACTTGGCATGTACTGCCGAGGCGAATCAGACGGGCCAGACGATAGGGACCGAGGAAGTCGCGAACTTTAACCATATTGCGAGGCAATCTCAGGCACGAACTAGATACCCCCCTGCCCTGCCCCATCGACGGCTCAAGTGCCAGCGAAGGGAGCCGAAGAGTTCCCATTCCCAAGACTCAAACCATTCGCCAAACGGCCTCGATGGACGCGCGGGACGCCCGTTTCGGGAGGCCGCAAAGCCTGTACTATAGGCAAATCCCACGGATTCCGAAAGGATTGACCTTTTGCTTCCCTCACCTACATTCATGCTCGATTCGACCCGCGGTTTGGTCCGCTCCCGTCGATCGGTCTTCAAACACCTTCATTTTCAAAGGATTCATCACCATGGCACGTACGGGAATTGTCACATTCAAAGGGGCTCCCATGACTTTGTTGGGAGACGAACTCGCAGTCGGCAGCCCCCTCCCCGAATTCACCCTGCACTACTTCGAAGGTGGATTGAAGACTATCACCAAGTCCGACCTATTGGGCAAGCCAACCATCCTGTCGGTCGTACCCTCTTTGGATACAGGCGTATGCCAAATCCAAACCAAGAAATTCAATACGGAATTATCCGCGCTCGGTGACTCGATCCATGCCGTGACCGTCAGCCGAGATTTGCCATTCGCCATGAATCGCTTCTGCGGCGCAGAAGAGATCAAGAACATGCGTGTCGGCAGCGACTACCAAACGGGCGAATTTGGTAACAAGTTCGGACTGACCATTGACGAATTGAAGCTCCTCGCCCGAGCGGTTCTCGTGATCGATGCCAAGGGAAACATTGTGTACGCTGAAACCGTTCCCGAAGTCGCATCGGAACCGAACTACCAAGCGGCTATCAGCGCGCTCAAGTCGCTGCTATAAACCCATTTGATGAATCGCTGCTCTCAAGCCTTTTTGTATTACCACGGATCGACAACGAGTAACGATCCGTGGTGATGATTCATCGCGACATGCATCGCATTGTGAATGGCGCGCGTCGCGAATGGCGTGTGCCTAGTCTCGTCCTGGCTCTTTGTTCGGGTCGTTTTGCGGTCGAAGTCGCTTGAACTCCCCTCCAATGCGTTCAATCTGCATGGCAATTTCGCGCATCTCGCGGCGCATTTGCTCGTTTTCTTCACGCAGTTGCCTCAGGGCCCCTCCAAGTTCGGTTTGAAGATCATCTTGTCTTCGATTTTGCTCGAATAACACTTGCGCGTCGGGTACCACTTGCGCGCGGGCTCTCATTTCTTGCTCGCGTGCGTGAACCTCTTGTTCACGAGCCAATTCCCTTTGGATGTCAACCTCGCGCGCTCGCCTTGCTTCCCAAGACGCCCCTCCTTCCGGCCGAGCCGACGAAGTGATGGCGTTGCGTTGGTCTACGAATCGCTCCTTGGCCTGCCTCAATTCTTCTTCCATCTTTTCAGCGCGGCGCATCAAGTCGCGAGCCTGGTCGTGCAACTCCGCCGCTTTCAAATGCTCCGACGCCTCTCGAATATGTCGAATGCGTTCCCCCATTTGTTGCAAGCGACGCATCGCAGGCTCGCGATCGTTTGGGTTCGGATTCCCTTGGAACACATCCACTTGATGGAGCTTTTGTTGAACGTCGCCCTCTCTGCCGTTGCGCTCCATGCGCCGCAGCGCTGATGTCAGTTCGAGGAGCTCTTTTGCTTTGGTATTGGCAAGATCCAGTTTGCCAGCCCCCTGCAGTTCTAACATTTCATTTTGTAACTCCACGATACGATGCTTGATCTCCTCACGCTCGTCCCCTCGCACTAACGTCGATTGATTGCCCAAAAATAGAGGGACAAAACAGACAATGATGAAGAAAGATCGCAATCTCATAGCAGTACTCCTCGTTAGACATAGAATGATCAGTCGGTCAGTAGTCTCTACGAGATTGTACACCGTGGACGGATCACAGCTATCGGAAGAAGATTGGCCAACTGTGGCCACTCGCGTCGCTACTCGCGTCGGCGGGGTGTGCTCGCATCAGCATCGCATTCCGGCTCAATCCCCAAGCACCATCGGCCGAGTAGCAAGCACGACAACGACGTCTAAGAATCGACGCGACGGGAGACGGGCGGGGCGGGAACCGCTTTGGTTGAGTTCGAATAAGGACTCGTCAGGGGGTTGGATAGGATATCGCGGGGCACCAGGTCACGGCCGATAACATCGAACCTCGTTTTCCCTTCGTAGGATTCCAGGCTTCGGACCAACTCCGCCATCAATTCTTCGATCTGTCCGAAAACGCGCTGAATCTTGCCTTCGAAATAGTGGGAAGCGACCGCCGCTGGAATCGCAACCATCAATCCTGCGAGCGTTGTCACCAACGCCTCATAAATTCCGACCGCAAGAAAATCGGCTCGGTTTTGACCAGCGGTCAACTGCGTTGTGTCATGAAAGGCGCGGATCAATCCCCAAACTGTTCCCAGCAAGCCCAGGAGCGGAGCCACACCCGCTCCCAAATTCAACCAACGCACATTCGAATACGCGCGATCCACCTCGCGCTGGGTTGCTTCGGAAACGGCGCTCACAATCTCTGCTTGAGGCCGACCAGCCCGCACCACCGCGGTACGGGCGATCGATGCTGCTGCGGAAGGGGACTCGTTGCTCAACCGATACAATGGACGGGGGTCGGCAACGCCACTTCGCAGGACCGTCGTCAGGGCTTTGCGAAAATCGGTGGGAAACAATCTCCCTCGCCGCAATCCAACCCACCGTTCCAGCATAAAGGTCGCGACGACCAAACTCGTGATCCCGATCGGAATCATGAACACGCCACCCCGGACCAACAAGTCAAAAAAATCGATCCCCATCGACTGGTTAGACACGGGTATCTCGGCTGCGATCCGCGTTCCCTCGCTCGCGCGTTCCGGCTGCGCTTGGGCTGTCGCTGTTGCCATCGCGACCATCGCCAAAAAACACGCAGCCCAAAGTCCGAAACAGCAAAACGTGGATCGCATGCGAATCAATGAAACGTGGAAGACCACACACATCTCCTTAGAGAACTTAGGACTCGAACTGGAAACAGTATATCCGGTTCACACCCTCATCAAAAATGAATTTTATCGAACCCTTATATCGAACCCATCATGCAACCATTCGCAATCGAGGTCATTGGCGCTTGAGAGGCGTCACCACTTCAAAGCAATCCGCATCCCCGGAAGCAAACGGCCAGGACAGCCGTTTCAAACAGCCCATTTCCTGCAGTTTGCCCACTGCATCGCGCAGCGCGGACTCACGGTCGACATGTCTTAATTCGTCTCGTACGTGCATTCCTTGCCAATCGATCAGGATGTACCCGACATTCCGCTCGCGCAACCATCGCTCGGTCTCTGTCGCCTCGTCATGACCTTCGGCCGACGCTCGTTCCATGACCGCCAGGACATCGTCCATCCAACACCGATCCCGAAGGGAAGATGACAAGGTCGGCACGGTCAGAAAGAACGTATCCGAGTTGCCAACGATCATCCACTGAAGTTTTTTCGATGGATCCGACGACGCTTTGCCCCGCGAGGTTTCATTCACCCATCGACAATACACCGGCGCAACGCGATGCCATGCTACCGCAACAGAGTCACCCTCTTCTGGCCCCCCGTGCCCTACCCCGTTCCTGGCATCACGTCCCGATGTCTCGCTCGAGGAATTCGCTTCGTTGACCATTTGCTCCGTCGGTGGAACATTGCCCCAAGGTGTCAACGCTCCAAGGGGTGCCAGCCAGCGAGGATCGCTCATCGGCCAAGCGCTCATTAACAACGCCGACCAGACCAACGCAACATAACAGACAGGGGCCAATATCCAGGGGCCCGTCGATCGTTGAAGCTTTTGAATACCCGCTGCTGCGGGCCAAGCCAGCAAAGGAGTCGCCAACACCCAATCCCGATCCATCCGTTCGGTTGCCAACCACCACAGCAACATCCAACCGCTCCACCACAATACCGAAGTACGGACCCAGGTATCCCAGCGTTGAAAACATCCCAGCACCGCAAACGGAACCAACAGCAACCCATGCGCCGGTGAATCCCATACGAGCCTCGGCAGTAGTCGCATCAGATCGACAGGATCGAACCGACCCAATAGGTTCCCTTCCAACGTCGATCCCATCCCTAGCGTTTCCGACAGCGTGTCTCGGCTCGACAGAAAAATTCTCAATGGCCAAAGAGCCATGAAAAATAATACGAAAATTAACAAACAGTTGCACCGAAGTTGTTCCGTCGGTGTCTTTGGCTCTCGTCCTACTTCCGATCGCCATCTCAAGATAAACAGAACTAGAATCGGTAGCCCTACCACTCCTCCGATCCAGATCGAGTTTCCGAACGCGCCCGCACCCACGGCAGCCAGTGTCATGATCGGCTGTTTGGCCGATCGAGGGGCTTGCATCAATACCACGCCGCATGCTGTCCACAGCCCTGCCCCCCCTGCCCCGCCCCCCAACCGCACCAGTTCATGCATACCGGGATGCGTGACCAACAGGAATCCAATTAGGGTGCACGCGAGTAGACCGTACGTCCGACGAAGGGTTTCCATGACCATCCCGATAGCGATAATCCACATCGCTCCCTGGATCAGTTGACTGGCCAGGATCGAATGCAGTAGTGCGTTGGAAGGAAACGACTCCGACGTGTTCGATCCGTCCCAATGCAGCGCACTGGCAATTCCGAGGGCTGGCATCATTGAGCCGCGCGGTGCCTGCAACGGTGTTTGTCGTTCGATCGCTCCCGGGCTGTTCCGAATAAAGTACTCCTTGGTCGCGAACATATCGAGCTCGCGGACATCCGCGTCGTAACTCGGCAAACAAGCTGCCGCGCACGTCAACCATGCCACCCACAGTCCGACCAGCCACGCCAGCGGGATCCACCGTCGACTCCATCCTCGGATCATGGATTCGTCCGCTTCCCCTTCGAACTCTGCATGCCCTCCGCGTTCCGGATGTGTGTCTGTACTGTATTTGTCTTCATTGGCGGCCCCGTCTGTTTGGTAGCCGGTTTTTTTCCAACCCCAACCCCAAACTAAAGCGCCAATCCACGCGATCGCCACCCATGTGGCCAATCCTAGCAGCGACCTAGTCCCAAAAGTCGAGCCATTGAGGAGTACCAATTGCGCAAGGATTCCCAATCCCGCTGCGGTGGCCAGAAAATGCGGGATGACATTCTCCCCCCATGCCGCCAGCCGATCTGCCCGTGTCCAGGCGGTTCCTAACCCCCATGCCACGGCTATCCACAAGGACGCAGAAAAAACCATCGGCCATCGGTCAGTCCAACTCGGCGAAAATCCCCCCGTCCACTGCTGCCAAATCCCCTCCGCTCCGGAAAAATAAATAAACCAAAGCTCAAGCCGTCCGACCGGAAAAACGTCCCCTTCCGGGAGCGCAAGAGGTAGGGCCGGAACAATCAGCATTGCTAGCAAATACCCCACCACCAGGGTTCCGCTTGCAGCGGTTGCGATCCATTTTCGTGAGGTTCGAGGTATTTTTGACACCGAGATCGTTAACGACCGAATGCATAGAGATGGGACCGGGATTATCCTCATGGCAGGCCCGGCGGAAACGGGAATGGACTTCGCGATCGTTCCCAATCCTCAGCCGAACGTCCCGCCGTGTGCCCATGGAACGCCTTCTGCTCCAGGAACGCGCCTTCGTCAGGCGATTCCGTATCGTAGGCGCTGATTGCCAACCCGCAAGCTTCTGTGCTATTGTTTGTCGCATGAACCAACCACTCGCCGGCATTTTCACTCCGAATATTACTCCCCTCGATCCCCGGGGACGACTCGATGAAGAAACGCTTCGCGGCTACGTCGACTGGCTGATCGAAAAAGGGGTGCATGGCCTCTATCCGAACGGAAGTACGGGGGAGTTTGTGCGATTCACTCCTGAAGAACGTCGCCGCGTCATCGAAGTGGTCGTCGATCAAACGCGAGGCCGCGTCCCCATCCTGGCGGGCGCTGCCGAAGCCAATGTGTCCGAAACGATTCGTGCGTGTGATACCTACGGAGGGCTGGGTTGTCGGGCTGTGGCTATCGTCGCACCCTTTTACTATCGACTGGCACCGGACGGTGTGTTTGCGTACTTCAAAGAGATAGCCGACAACGTCTCGGTCGATGTGACCCTGTACAACATCCCCCTCTTCGCATCTCCGATCGATGTCGCCACGGTCAAGCGTCTCGCGCAGGAATGCCCGCGCGTGGTCGGCATCAAGGACAGTTCAGGGGACATTCCCCACATGATGCGAATGATCTCCGAAATCAGGCCGCTGCGTCCTGATTTCTTCTTCATGACGGGATGGGATGCGGCTCTCGTACCGATGCTCATGGTCGGATGCGATGGTGGCACCAACGCCACGAGCGGAGTCGTTCCGGAATTGACTCGCGCTATCTACGAAGCCTGCAAAGCGGGCCAATGGGAACGAGGCATGCAGTTGCAGTATCGATTGCTACCCCTATTCGATGCGATGATCGCAACGCTCGAGTTTCCAGAAGGCTTTCGGCGCGGAGCGAGAATCCGGGGTTGGGATCTTGGGCAATCGAGACAACCTCTTTCCCCCCAACAAACCACGGCTGCCGAACAAGCCCAAATCAAGTTACAAGAGATGCTATCAAACTTCGAGTTCATGCAATCGGGGCAACAACCTCCGCGCACCCTCGCCAACGATGCGAGCGATGTTTTGATCGATCGTATCGTCTCCGAAGTTCTTTCGCAGTTACGAACACGCTAATCGTTACACCATCGCGAAGGGACCATCGCATGGAGAATCTAGAAACGCGCGACGAAACCTTCGCACCGGAGGATGCGGACAGTGCGTCGGCCGATTGGGAGGCCAATGTTCTCTCCGCCTTGCGCGTTCGAACGCGAGGTATCGCGATCGTCGCCATGGTCTCGTTTCTCGGCGCTTCCCTTTGGAACTATTCGCCTTCGGTCGCGACGCTTGATCGGAACGCGATGGCGACTCCTTTCCGCGTAGAACTGAACCATGCCTCCGAAGCGGAACTCCATCTATTACCAGGTGTCGGAGACAAATTGGTCAAGGCAATCCTCGCACGGCGTACAGAGCGCGGTGGCTTTCAAGATGTGCAGGAATTGAAAGACATCCCCGGCATCAAGGAGGGGAAGTTTACCGCCATCGCTCCTTTCGTGTGGGTCGCTCCGTTGGCACCCCCGCCGCAACCGGAAGATCGTTCGGCACCGTAAAGTCTCTAGGGAATGCGTTTAAGGCAAACCATCGCCATCGCTTGCCGATCTCCTGATCTCTACCCCCCCTGCCCTGCCCTTTTGAAGTTGCGCTGTTCGAATGTCTCGGAGTTTCAATTCGCGATTTCCCTGGATTTTTCGTACTCGTACTCCGCGTTAGCAGTACTCGTACTCGTACTCGAAGATACAGCATCGAGTAGACACAGCATCGAGTAGACACAGCATCGAGTACGAGTACGAGAAAAGCCAAAATGGCGCAACTTCAGAACCCTATCCTGCCCCTCTTTGGGCATCGATCGATTGAAGGGGGGAAGAACTGCGGCCGGACAATTCCTAATGCTCAATTCCTAATGCTCAAATCGTTCGCTCGGGTTACGATGAACAGAAATGCCACTTTGTGTTTGTGGTCGGTCACCTAACCACCAGCGATGGACGCGTTCTTACGCTTTGCGAGATTTTTATGCACTTCATGGATGGACCGATCGATTTCGATCTCGACAGCCGTTTCCAACCAGCAGGCGATCAGCCCCAAGCGATCGAAGCCTTGCTGCATGGCTTGAAATCGGACAAAAGGCATCAGGTGCTGATGGGGGTGACGGGTTCTGGCAAGACCTTCACGATGGCCAATGTGATTGCCGCCATGAAGCGACCGGCATTGGTCTTAAGCCATAACAAGACGTTGGCCGCACAACTCTATTCCGAGTTTCGGGAGTTTTTTCCAAGAAACGCCGTTCACTACTTTGTGAGCTACTACGACTATTACCAACCGGAAGCCTACATCCCGCAACGGGATATCTACATTGAAAAGGATGCTTCGATCAACGAGGAGATCGATCGATTGCGTTTAGCCGCGACCAGTGCACTAGTCAGTCGCCGCGACTGCATCATTGTGGCTAGCGTTTCGTGCATCTACGGTTTGGGATCACCCGAAGAGTATCGCAAGATGGTCGTGCCGATCCGAGTCGGTGAATCGATCCAGCGCGAGGATTTGATCCTTCGTCTGATCGATATCCAGTATGAGCGAAACGATATCGCGTTTGAACGAAGTCGTTTTCGCATTCGTGGCGACACGATGGAACTGTGGCCATCCTACGAAGAATTCGCCTACCGAATCGAAATGTGGGGGAACGAAATCGAGCAAATCTCGATCATCAATCCGCTCACCGGCGAAACCGTTTCGCGCTTGCAAGAAGTCTACATCTATCCCGCCAAGCACTTCGTCACTTCGGAGGACCGCATCCTGGGCGCCGTGCGAGTGATCAAACAAGAACTAGAAGATCAACTCAAAAAATTCAATGCAGAAGGAAAGATCCTTGAAGCACAGCGCCTCAATGCGAGAACCCGATTCGATATCGAAATGCTTCAGCAAGCAGGCTTCTGTCCAGGGATCGAGAATTACTCAAGACCTCTCTCGGGCAAACCCGTCGGCGCGACCCCCGATACGCTCTACGATTTTTTCCCAAAGGACTTCTTGCTCTTCGTCGACGAGTCTCACGTGACGGTACCTCAAGTGCGCGCCATGTATGCCGGTGATCGCAGTCGCAAAACGACCTTGGTCGACCACGGCTTTCGATTGCCATGCGCTCTCGATAACCGACCGCTGAAATTCGAAGAATGGGAAGCCAAGTCGGGACAGACTATCTTTGTCTCTGCCACTCCGAACGACTACGAACTCGAGAAGACCGGCGGAGAAGTCGTCGAACAAGTCATCCGCCCCACCGGATTGCTCGACCCTCTAGTCGAAGTGGTCCCCGCCCATGGTCAAGTCATGCACTTGCTCGGTCAAATACGTGAACGGGTCGCGATCGGAGATCGAACTCTTGTCACGGCGCTCACCAAACGACTGGCCGAAGATCTTGCGAACTTCTTTACGGATCACGACGTCAAATGCCGTTGGCTGCACAGTGAACTCGATGCCTTTGAACGGGTCGATCTCCTTCGCGAGTTGCGAGATGGCCGATGCGATTGTTTGGTAGGTGTCAATTTGCTTCGCGAAGGATTGGATCTTCCTGAAGTTTCGCTGGTCGCGATTTTGGATGCCGACAAAGAAGGGTTCCTGCGCAGCGAAACGGCACTCATCCAAACCATTGGTCGCGCTGCGCGAAATGCCAACTCCAAAGTCATCCTCTATGCCGACTCGATTACTCGAGCGATGCAAATGGCCATCGAGGAAACCCGTCGCCGCAGGAAGATCCAAGAAGAATACAACACCCTGCATGGCATCACCCCGGAAACCGTCAAGAAAAAAATCGTGGCCAGTATCCACGAGGGTGCCGAAGCCCGCAAACGAGCTCGGAACATGGTGCTGCGGGAAAATCCTTCCGAAGTGATCTCGGAAACCTACTTGAAGAGCTTGGAAGAAGAAATGTTGGCGGCAGCCGAAAACTTAGAATTCGAACGGGCAGCAGCCCTGCGCGATAAAATTCTGCGATCCAAAGAGCGTTTGGGTCAGCCTGTCGAAGAAGAGCAGGCCGATGACGAACGCATTGTGGGAACCAAACAACGCAAACGCTCGAACAAATCTTCGAGTGGGCGAGTCCCGAGACGCAAGTAAAAGGCAACAAGCCACGTCTCTCGTTAATCCATCTCGCGTGTCTCTTCCGTTGTCACAGGAAGCAATCGGGCCTCAAGAAGGACTTCATCCAAACGATTGCGCAGCAATTCCATTTGATCGTGGCACAACGATTGACCGATCTGACTGGTCAAAAACAATCCTGCGTACAGGATCAAGGTCGCCAGTACGATGGCCCATCCCCAAGGGAATTGGCCGATCATCCATTGCGATCCACCGAAGATGGCAGCGAAGAAGATGCTGCAGAAAAAGACGAGGTAAAAAATCCACACCAACGTCCATATGTTTGGGCGAGGTGCAAAGCGTCCGATCAACCAACATTGATCCGTTCGATCGTGGTCTGCAAAGTAAACCGATAGATGAGGTGACCACAATCGATGCATGTGGGGTTCGAGATGAAACTCGGAGTACTCGCCATGATTCAAGTAAAGGGATGCATCGTCGTGTGGACGCATGGCCTCCGAGAAGCGACTGATCGCTTCCGAGGTTGAACATGGGATCACCAATCGAAATGTTGGCCGAATTGCCCACGGGGACATAGTGCAAGGATCCTCATTCGCTGGGAGGGAAGGCGCGGCCAAATTTCACTTGCTTAGCAAGTCAACTTTGGGAGGAATTCGTTGGCGGAGCGTTCTGGGCACAGTCATCTATCATCGACACGCCGGGCACAGGCTTCATGCGAGCGAAATCCCATTGCATCTACAGCACAGAACCCGACCCAATGCGAACGATATTGTACCACGCCCCGGCGCGGACCCTCCACATACAGGGCTCGAACCACTCGGCGGGAGAATCCGAAGGAACTCTGAGGTTCAATAACTCGGCAGGAGCCTCGTTCTCCCGTTAAGGAGCCTCGTCCTCCCATTGCCTCGTCCCATGGCCCTACTCGTTCCATGGCTCCTGCCGTGGAACGCACTGCCTCGGAGGCTCTGCCTCCATAACAGCCCCCGCCCGATCGCGATTCACGAACCGATAGCTACCCGCCATCGATTGCTAGCCATCGATCAACCAAGAATCTGCCTCCCCCAAGCACAAAAACGCTTGACAGAACCATCAACTGTCGTAGGATACGGGAAACACTCAATCACCTGCTTGATTGTTTGAGCGTTGGGTCCATTGGGGTCGACGCACAATTCCAACAAAAACCATCATGGCTCACGAACTTCACCACGAACCCCTTCCAGAATGTGCCGGCCATCCGCACGAACCGAATGCGCCGCTGGAATTGCCGTCGCCGGAGAACACGGTCCGTGCCGCTGCCATTTTCCGAGCACTTGGGGATGTCAGTCGCCTGAATTTACTTTGCCTGCTGGCTCAGCGTGAAATGTGTGTCACCGAATTGACCGAACAACTTCAAGATAACTTGCCCGCCATTTCCCAACGCCTCAAACTCCTTCGCGCCGATCGCATCGTCGTAGCACGGCGTCAAGGCAAACACATTTACTATTCCCTAGCAGACAACCATATTTCTCAACTCATCGCCAATGGTCTCGCTCATGGTGCTGAGCACGATCATTAGTCCTCCAGTAGTTCACACTCGACGATTAGTTCACACTCGACGATCTGTTGTCCCTTTCCCTTCCAAGGAACCTTTGCCATGACTCATAATCACGAAAATCACGAACACGTTCACGGTGCTCAGTGCGGCCATACCGCCATTCAACATGGTGATCATGTGGACTATTTGCACGATGGCCATTTACACCATCAAACATCCCAAGGAGTGGTCGAAGAGCATTCGCTCGATGTCGACGCCACCCATCCGGACAATTGCACGGGTGGCCACGCGTGCGGCGGTCATGCAGCAGACCACGTCCATGGCCCTGACTGTGGACACCCGGCCGTTCCTCACGGCGATCACGTCGATTATCTGGTCGATGGCCATCTCCATCACCAACATCAAGGCCATTGCGATAACCACGGAACGGTCGAGATTGTGAGCTAGCTCACGATCGATCGCAACACGGTCGCGCTCGGATGCTCGTTGTCATCATTCGTCCGCAGGTATTTCTAAGGCTCGTCGCGATGAATTCATTGCAACGGGCCTTTTTCATGGAATGGAACAGCGTCCGTGGGTACACTATTTCGATTCCCCACGATCTGACGCCACTACTTTTCGGTAATCCATGACCTGCCCTTCAACTTCGCTATCGACGACGCTTCATCGGCACGCATCGACGCTCGCTCGATCCGCTCTTTTTTTTGTGATGGCAACGCTGAGCATCGGCGGATTCGCATTCGCCCAGACTCCAGCAAATCCGTCCTTGGAAGGGGAGTTGCAAGCCATCCCGCCGACTCAACTCGCGCAAGACGCCGTCCTCTATGGTGACGCCTCCCGCGGGGCACTGATCTTCTATCAACCCTCCCTGGCGTGCTCTCGTTGTCATGCCCCAGGCAATGAAACCGCTGGCAATGACAGAGCCAACCCAGCCATCGGACCCGATCTTTCTCGGTTCGATGCGGCTCGTCCGACCGATTCTGAATTGGTCGAATCCCTGCTGTATCCATCAAGATCCATTCGCCAAGGCTTTGAAACGCGAATCGTCAAAACAAGCGATGATGAAGTCATCACGGGCATCGCATTGCCCTCCTCCGAAACCGAACTGCAATTGCGGCTAGCCAACGGGCAAACCGTTTCCATCCCTCGTTCGATGATCTCGGAGTCCCAACTCTCGAAAGAATCGATGATGCCCAGTGGACAAGTCAATTTGCTCAGCAACCGGCAACAGTTCCTCGACCTGGTCAAGTACTTGATCGAGATACGTGATGGTGGACCGCAGCGGGCGGTGGAACTCAAGCCGGCCGACTCCCTGCTGGTGCTCAAGATCCCGGAATACGAATCGCATCTCGATCATGCGGGCTTGATCAGCACATGGGGTCAGGATTCTTTGGAACGCGGGCAAGCCATTTACCGGCGCGTTTGCGCCAATTGCCATGGCACGCGAGATCAACTCGGATCCCTGCCAACGGCTCTTCGCTTTGCCGAAGGTAAATTCAAAAACGGCAGCGATCCACTCTCGCTGTATCGAACCTTGACCCATGGCTTCGGATTCATGCCCGCGCAATCGTGGATGGTCCCATCTCAGAAGTACGATGTGATCCATTACATTCGCGAGGCGTTCATGAAGGACAACCCGAACATCCATCTATTACCCATCGATACTGACTACGTATCCCAATTGCCTCGTGGCGACACCCGAGGGCCCGAACCGAGTCCGATCGAGGTTTGGAGCGCCATGGACTACGGCAACCATCTCGCCCATTGCTACGAAGTCCCTGGAGACAAACTCAATATTGCGTACAAAGGGATCGCAATGCGACTCGATCCTGGCCCTGGGGGGATTGCCCGAGGCAATCAATGGATGGTCTTCGACACAGATACGTTGCGTTGGGCAGCCGGATGGACCGTCGATCCCGAAAAACCCAACGCTCGCTTCATCGATTGGCGAGACATCCAATTCAACGGCGAACATGGCATCCACCCGCGCATCGTCGGCCGTACACTTTTTGCCAACGCCGTTGGGCCAGGCTGGGCCGAGCCGACCTCCCATTCCTGGAACGACGACCAACGCGTGCTGGGGAGAGACGATCGTCGTTATGGTCCGCTACCCAAAGAATGGGGGAAATTTCGCGGGACCTATACGCATGGCTCGCGAACCATTGTCTCGTACACCATCGGAGGAACAGAGATCCTCGAGACTCCCATGCAATGGACCGAAAAAGAATCGGGGGAGCCTATCCTCGTTCGTATTCTGAATGTTGCTCCGCATACCGAAACCCTGGCGTTTCGTGTCGCGGATCTGGAAGACGACGAATCCGCTTCACTGAGTTCTCCTTCCTTGATAAGGCCAACCGAGCGTCCTCATCGATCCGATCAAGATCGACGTCAGGGTTGGAGTTTGCAGCTTCCGGACCGAAGCTTCGGGGTGATCGGTCCCCTCTCTGCCATCGATTCGTTCCAAGAACAAAACTCTGTGCGCGTCTCCTTGGCACCCTCGGAAACGTCGATGCAACTCGCGGTTTGGATTTCTGGTGACCGCGATACCCAATCGGCCGATGTCTCCGCCATGATCGAAGAATCCGATTTTGACCTTCAGGCCATGATCCACGGAAGTCCCGCACACTGGCCACAGATCCTCGAAACCGAGATTGCTGCTGCGCATCGCAACGAGGAGTTCCGAGTCGAAGGGCTAACTTGGCCCGACTCCAATCCTTGGCTGGCACAGATGCGATTCACCGGCTTGGACTTTTTCTCCGATGGCAGCATGGCTGTTTGTTCGTGGGATGGGGATGTCTGGCATGTCCGCGAATCCCCCGAAACAAATAAGCTCTTCTGGCGGCGCATGGCGGCCGGCCTCTACCAACCTCTGGGCTTAAAAATCCTCAACGACACCATCTATGTCTCTTGCCGAGACCAAATCGCGATCCTGCGCGATCTCAATGGAGATGGAGAGGCGGAGTTCATCGAGTGCTTCAATAACGACCATCAAGTCACTGAACATTTCCACGAGTTTGCGATGGGATTGCAAGCGGACGAAGATGGCAATCTGTACTATGCCAAATCGGGCAGGCATGCCCTCAAAGCCATCGTGCCCCAGCATGGCACGTTGCTCCGCGTCGCTTCCGATGGATCGAAGACCGATATCCTGGCCACGGGATTTCGAGCAGCCAATGGCGTCTGTTTGAATCCGGATGGTTCCTTTATCGTCACCGATCAAGAAGGTTTCTGGAATCCGAAGAACCGCATCAACTGGGTGACGGTGGATCCTGGGTCGAAGCCTAAATTCTATGGCAATATGTTCGGCTATCACGATGTTACCGATCCCTCCGATGATGCCATGGAAGCCCCTCTGTGCTGGATCACCAATGCCTTCGATCGTTCTCCCGCGGAACTTCTATGGCTCGACAGTCCGGCTTGGCAGGAGCTTGATGGAAGCTTGTTCAACCTCTCCTACGGCTACGGAAAAATCTTTCTGGTGCTCCATGAAGCGATCGATGGTATTCGACAGGCCGGAATGATCGAACTCCCCATCCCATCGTTTCCGACCGGCATCATGCGCGGTCGATTGCATCCTCAGGATCACAGCTTGATCGTGTGCGGCATGTTTTCATGGGCTGGAAACGCAACCGCGCCGGGTGGGTTGTATCGCTTGCGAAAAACCGATGCCGTCACGACCTTGCCGATCGAACTTCATGCCAAAGAAGAAGGGATCGAATTGGTATTCGCCCAACCCTTAGATCCCAAATCGATGGAGAAGAGCCAAGTACAGATCGAAGTTTGGGGGCTCAAGCGAACCGCCAATTACGGTTCGGAGCATATCAACCAACACAGCCTGCCAGTCACCAAGGTCGATCTCTCGGAGGATGGCAAACGGGTGATGATCCATATTGCCGGGATCGCACCGACGTGGGGTATGCAAATAAGCTATGCCTTCCAAACCCAATCAGGCCGTAAAGCCGAGGGAAAGATCCATAACACAATTCATCGACTAGCCGAATAACGCATCGCCCCCGGACGGATACCAATCCCCCATCTCGTCCCATGGTTCCTGCCGTGGAACGCACTGCCCCGGAGGCTCCGCCTCCAACTCGCCGCGTCAAGGCAACCTTTCATCAAACGCCGCAGCAATCAAAACGAACCCGGCGCAATGGGAAAGTGATTAGTGTCCATTCTGCCTTCGATTCGTGTTCCAAACCTTCTGGTGATCATGCAATCAAGTGAGGAACACTAATTCGCACTAATGTCCACTAATCCGACACGACGTCCTCGAGCACTAGAAAATCAGAACGCTGGCAGTAAACGAGTCGCCGCCAAAAAAATCTTGATTTCAAAACCCGCGATTTAAGCGACTTCGGTGCACCATTTGGTTATTCCTCGCTTTGTTCATTCTGTTGATCTAGGTCCATTTCACATGGCCCAGACCATGACCAGATGATCTTGTGCGATGGAAATTTGAAATGCAATTTTGTTGCAAGTCTGTCCCCCCGGCGCGTTGACAAAAGAATCGCAGTACCCGTTTCCTGCGCCAAGTACCGTTCGTATACCCACCTATCGAATGGATGAGATAGTTTGCCATCATCCCTCGACTTGAATGTGTTGCGTCGATCTTCGTCCGTGGGCATAGAAATCGGCGCAAGTGATTGGATGTCGTCAGGGGTCCACCAGCAGTATGTCGTGTTCCATCCGAGCGATGGGCAATCGACGATCAAGGTTCCAGAAACCTGGCTACGAAGTAAAGCGTATGGGGATTGCGTGCGCCCAGCGATCCGCAACGCACGGCGCCAGCGACGGCCGGCGACAAATGCGGAACACATAACGGGGATATAAATCACCAACAACGCCAACAACACAACACCGGCAATGAGGATCCAAATGGGTGCAAGGATGATATTCATTGCGATCTGGAAGAAGCGGCGCATGGTCTAGTTTCACAAACTCATCGAGACTCGGTATACTCTCTTTCCGCGCTGGAATAGATGACGACGTTAGTCTTCATCTATTCCAGCCGCCTTCCTTGCTCGTTTTCGTGCATCAAGCCAGTTTGAGGCAGTCTCTTCGCCAACATCGAAGGCGTGACTACGTCGATTTGCCTCACCAACCCAGTCCGCGTTGGGTCGAACCCAATCTTCTGGGGAAGTAGTATCCCACAGGGAGGCGATCAATCGAGCTCGATCGGAAGACGGCAATGCCTGTGCGGAAATCAAAATGTCGTTGAGTGATACTATAGTAGAATTATAGCCGTGCGTGCCGAAAAAAGGAGTATGGAAAGCACCCGGTAGATATCGCCGTCAAGCCCTTGCCAATCATCGCCGGAAAGATATCTCGACCGCATGTTAGGCGGTACAGGAGCGAGATTTTCGTTGTTGAACCGTCGTATGCGGAACCGCATGTATGGTGGTCTCGGGAGGGTGCCCGGCAACAAGCATCCTCGACCGACTTTGGCCGACCTCCGTCTGAATTAATGATGTAGCGATAAGCCATGGGCTCAAAACCCTCTTCTGCTCCACCATTGAGGACTTACGATTCGCACTGCTCGGATACGGATGTCCATGCACTGTTCTCAACCATCGATTTGCAATCAAGCCATCCGATCGCAAACCACCGTTTATATGGCCTGGTTGATAAGGCCCGGATGGGCCGACAAGATCCCATGCCGGTGGCCAATGGCCACCGGACTTGATCCCTCTATTGACCGCGAGCCCCGGCAGGGGCGGTGAGAATGCAGTATGCCAGGTCGTTCATGACGTGTCGAATGATTGTAGGTCCTGCCGTGCCTATCGGCACTATTGCGTCGAGGGTGGAGAAACACCGGTGGGCGAGACCCACCGGCAGATTGTTCTTTCCGTGCCTCCGGCACTCGCTCGTCTTCTAGCTCGATCAGACATTGGACGCAATGTGGCGATTCCCATCGCGCGCTGATAACGTCGTCCTTCCTGCTACAACTGACCCGCCATCATCCACTTGCGGCAGACGGTCGCGATGGATGTTTCGTCGTGAAGGGGCAATGTTGGGATGTTGTGAGCCACCAAGCGGGCCGCCGTGTCCATGTAGGCTTCGTCGACTTGATTGACAATCACGGTGATCGCAAAACCTCGGCGCCGGAGCATGGCTAAGCTCAAGGCACCCGCGTCGTCGATCTGCTGCACAATCGCGATCAGCGACATCATGCGCGGCAAACGGCTTTGGGTTTCCATTAACAAATCGCTGAGCCGAAGTCCATCGGTCCGTTCGACGCGGGCCAGCATCCGATGCAATTCTTCAAAATGCTCCGGGCCGCGCTGAGCACCCAAGACGACCGGCCGGATGCGATCGTTCTTTTGCCTCATGTCGATGTTGCGGGTGGCGGCATTGCGATCGGTGAATACATTTTCCGTAGAAATCTCGCGCATGCGATCGGCCGCGTCGCGACCGTTGGTCACCAGTCCAAACGGTTGGCCCATGTGGTACAGCATGTTGGCGATGGAAGCTGCGGCCGTGACTGCTAGGTCAGTCCGGACCGGTTCGTGCTGCTCGGGATTTGTAGCCACGTGCAGATCGAGGAGGATCATGGCCCCCTGCATGCAGGTGGGTTGAAACATCCGAGTGTGCAATACACCGGTCCGCGCGGTTGCTTTCCAATGGACACGGTTAATAGGATCCCCGGCGATGTACTGACGAATGCCGACCATCATGGTCGGATCTTCCATGCCTCGATCGTTCACTCGCAAATCACCCATCGGCCTGCGACTGGAAATCTCCATCCCTTGCAATTCGATGAGCTTCGGAAGTACGACCAGATATTGTGGCTGGCTGACGACGCGATAGCTGCGATGCAGTCCGAGCAGATCTCCGGTTTCAATGATCGATGGTCCGATTTGAAAATAGCCTCGTCGCAATCCGCGGAGGGTGTAGGTCATCAACGAAACCTGTCGTGGCCGAAACCATTGCAGTCGCGCCGAGCGTCCAATCAACTCCAACGCAGGAGGAGGCAGTTTTAACGCCACCTTCGAGAGACGATCTTCGATCAGCAACCACGGAATCCAATAACCACTGGTGTTTTTGATTTGAAGGCCGACGGGAAAAACTTCGCCGATTTGAATCTCCGTTTGATTCTGTTGGCGCTCGATGGTGATGGATTGCGCCCAACGGTTGGACAAAAATCGGGCCAACTGAATGGCGATCAAAAAGGTGCTCGCTCCGAGCGCAAAGAGATTTGCACCCGTGAGCATGCCCAGCAGCAACAGCAAGGTGATGATCGGTACGATGGCCATCGTTCACCGCGCAGGTTCGTCTAACGTTGGAACCGCGATTTCTGCCACGATCCCATCCAGTACCTGTTCGGCGGTAATGCGTCGCAGTCGGCTTTCCGGACGCAGAATGAGTCGATGGCTAATCACCGGACTGAGAATTCGCTTCACGTCGTCCGGCTGCACGAAATTGCGACCTCGAATCGCTGCCATGGCTTGCGAAGCTCGAAACAAGGCGATTGAGGCACGGGGCCCTCCTCCAAGTGCCAAGTTCTCATTGCCGCGTGTTTCATGCACGATCTGCAGCATGTACTGGCGGACTTTGGGATCGACGAAAACTTCTTTGACCAAACGTTGGGCTTCTAAGAGCTCTTGCAAAGAGACTGCGGGCGAAAGGGAATCGATGGGATGCTGCCGCTCGAGTAGCTGCAGCATCCGCAGTTCATCCTCCATCGAAGGATACCCCAATGTGAACTTCATAAAGAAGCGGTCAAGCTGGGCTTCGGGGAGCGGAAAAGTTCCTTCATGATCGATCGGGTTTTGCGTCGCGATGACGAGGAACGGTGGTGGCAAGCGATGCGTCTTGCCATCGACGGTCACGCTCGCTTCGGCCATTGCTTCGAGCAGAGCCGACTGGGCTCGAGGGGTGGTTCGATTGATTTCGTCCGCGAGCAAGATGTTTGCGAAGACCGGGCCGGGTCGAAACTCAAACTCCGTTGTCTTTTGATTGAAGATCGACGCGCCGGTGATATCCCCTGGCAACAGATCGGGAGTGCACTGCACCCGCTTAAACGATCCACCCACACTGGCCGCCAACGCCCGGGCCAACATCGTCTTGGCAACGCCCGGGACATCCTCCAGCAAGATATGTCCGCCAGAAAACCACGACACCAGCGAGAGCACCAGTTGCTTGCGCTTGCCAACGATGCATTGCTCGACGTTGGCAATAATCTTGCGTGAGGTTTCGTGAACAGCGGTTGTCATCGATGGGTTTCGCAGAACAAAAATTATTTGGGGGGCAAATTGAGAAGCGCGTGGGTTCCGCTCTTGCCTGCAACAGCCACATCGATGCGACCATCGCCATTGAGATCCCCCGTTGCGATTTGCAAGCCGATACCGACGTGCCCGCGCTCGATGGGGGACTTGGTGAATTGACCATTTACGTAAGAGTAAGCATGGATTTCGGGCATGTCTTGTCCCCCTGGATCACCCCCATTGTGCGCGTAGTAACGTTTGCCTGTGATGATTTCATCCCGGCCGTCCCCGTCCAAATCTGCCAGGGCGATCGCATGGGGCTGCGAAAATCCGTTGTCGATCAATTTCTTCTCCAGCTCAATCGATCCATCCGCGCTCTTGCCTGTCTGTCGCCACCAGTAGAGCCCATAATCATGGCCGGCTCCAACGAGGATGTCGTTCTTGCCATCCTGATCCAGATCCACCACGATCATTGGAATGCTCCCTTGAATGTTCCAATTGGCATGGAACTTCCAGTCTCCTTCCCACGGCTTCTCAGGCTGTTCGTACCAGCCATGCCCAACGAGGACATCGTCGCGACCATCCCCGTTGATATCGCCGACGCCCATGCCATGCTGGTTCCCTGATTTGCCGATAACTTTCTGCTCGAGCGCGTAACTCGAGCCTTTGCCATCGCGATTTCCGTTGTCGACAAATCGCCAAATGGTCAATGGATTTTTGGTGTTCCAACTATTCACGACCCAATCTGGAATGCCATCCTTGTCGATGTCATGCATGAGTTGAGCTTCATTTTCAGTCGCTTTGGTATCGACGAATAGATTGCGATTCCAGGTGTGTCCCAATCGCAAACCTTCAGCGCCTGGATTTTCGTACCACGCCAGTTCTGTCGGTACAAAGCTCCCCGCAATGACATCGATACGGCCATCCCGATTGACGTCGAGCAGAAAGTCGCCGTTGCTTTGAATGTAGCCGTTCCAGTCTTCGATGTTTCGCAAGGGGCGCGGCGTGAACGATGGACTTGGATACCAATGCCTACCCGCCACGATATCGGATTTACCATCGCCATCGACATCCCCGATCGCACAGCCTTCGTTGGCATCGAGCGCCAGTGGCAAGACCTGCCATCGAATGGCCAACGGCTTTTCAATGCAAAGAGGCTCATCGGCCCGAGCGTGACCCAAGAAACTCGATCCGAGCACAGATCCGAGCGCTAGACAACGAATGAGTTGGGTTTTGAGAGATGAATGAACAGCGTGACGTCGAACAGGAGAGGTTGTCATCGGTGGGTTACTCCAACGTGTTGGAATCGTGATTGGGAGGGAAGGACGGCTCAAGCGGTTCGACTCGCGAACCACTTAGAAATGAAGTGCAGTGAGATTCGATTATTGCGAAGGCAAGAGGTTATGTTGCTTGAGCCAGGCAACGATGTTCTCTTCCCCTTGGCGAACGAACTTTTCCATCTCTTCCACTTCGACAGCGTTGTTGCCTTGTTCATGTTTGCGAAAGAGGAAGAGATAGGTTTCGTTCTGAGGGCGATAGCGGTGAAAGAACCATTCGTTCTTTTTCTTGATGGCGGCTCGCAACTCTTCCAACGCTTCGGGTTGCTTGGACGCAATCTGTTCCAAGCCTGCTGGTCGCAAACCTAATTGCCGTACGATTTCATCGGCGCTGCGTCGATAGCCTTCATCGTTCCAAGCAATCCCTTCGTTGGTGAACTTCCCGTTTGGCTCAAAGTTCTCCAGGTCGATCAATCCGCACTTTTGGTCCCGAGCCAATTTGCGAATTTCGTCCGCTAGCTTCGACAAGTTCTCGTTGTAGGCTTTGGGGTCGGGATACTGCGGTCCAGCGTTCTCGTGGCGACGGGGGATGATGAGCACGGTGCGACAATCATGTCGACGAAGGTCTTTGATCAGTTTTTCGTAGCCCGCCACAAACTCGGAACGCTCCGATTCTCCGCCGAAGGCTTCGTTCTCGCCGTAGCTGACCAACGCGACTTTAGGAGCCGCATAATCCAAATCGCGGAGCAAGCGTTGGTAACCATCGGGCCGCGCTCCAAAAACCGCGCGGGCATCGCCATGCACTGTATCGCCGCTCCATCCCATATTGCGGAAGGTGACTCCGGGAACTTGGAGCGTGATCGCAGCTTCGAGCCACGGGTGATTGTGCATTCGCTCAATCCATCCACCTCCGATCAGCACCACGCGATCCCCGGGTTGAATGACGGGGCTGGCGGGTGGACTGGCTTCCGGAGCTTGGAAAGCAGATGCTGAACCTGAAACAAGCGTCCCTGCAACGAGCAAGGCAATACTCATGGTCCAAAAAGTCGATCGGCGAAATGAAAACAAGAACATGATATTTAGGAGAGGGTTGTGCAGGTGAGGGGACAAATCGGGAAGGGACCATCGGCTTCGGTCGAAGGCGAAACGAATGCCATTCGGCGGATTGCGCGAGGAGCTTGGTTGAAGCAAAGTCTGGCCTTCGGCGACGAACGTCGAAATCCAAGACATGGCCATGACACGGCTGGACTGATTGTAATTGAAAACGATCGGTCGGTGTCCGAATCTGGAACGCATTCCCTTTCTGGTTTTGCGAGGAGGATTCTCCCGTGGTATTCTAGCTTGGCGGCATCGAATCGCTTCGATCACCATTCCCGCCTTGGCCGCACGGCGCGCTGGATCCCTTGCGTTCCCTCTACCTACCTCCTTCCTTGAAAGAGTTCTTCCCATGGCTTTGATTTGCAAACAACGCTTCACGGCTCGGCTGGCATCCATTGCATCCTCGCTCGCGGCAACCCTAATTTCTGGTGCCAGCGCTGATGCACAAGAGTATCTCAATGGAATCGAATGGAAACAACCTGCGGTTGTGACCAGCAAAACCGATGACGGCCCTCCATCCGATGCCGTGATTCTCTTTAACGGTAAAGACCTTTCGCACTGGAAAGGCGCGGACAACTGGAAGATCGACGGAGATACCATGGTCGCTGGACGCGGTTCGATCACTAGCGTCGATGAGTTTGGCGATTGCCAAGTCCACATCGAATGGTCCTCGGCGACACCTCCCAAAGGAGAAGGCCAAGGCCGCAGCAACAGCGGTGTCTTCCTAATGGGGAACTACGAATTGCAAGTCCTCGACTCTTTCGAAAATCCAACCTACTTCGATGGCCAAGCGGGCGCGATCTACAAACAAACTCCGCCGATGGTGAACGTCACACGAAAACCGGGGGACTGGAACACCTACGATATCCTCTGGACTGCACCCAAATTCAATGACGATGGATCGCTAAAATCCGCCGCCTACATCACCGTCCTGCACAACGGTGTTGTTATCCAGAACCATTTTGAACTCAAAGGGGACACGCCCTTCAACCGCCCACCGCAGTACAGCAAGCATAGCCCGAAGGGACCGATCTCGTTGCAAGATCACGGTGATCCTGTCCGCTTCCGAAACATTTGGGTACGGCCAATCGTTCCCGTCGAGGGCAAACAAGTTCGCAAGCCGTTCCTGCGCAACGGCAAAGAAGAAACGCCGATCGAAAAGTAACGATCAGTCGGATCGCGTTTGCGTCGCCAACATGAACCGGATCGCATTTGCGTCCGGTTGATCAGACATCGCGTTAACGAGTGCTGACGCACGCTGGCTGATCGAGATTGGACTGGATGAAAAACATTTTGGTTTGATTCCCCAATCAGCCGGAACGCGTTAGCGTCCGGTTGTCCTGACATCGTATGAACCGGGTGCTAATACACACCGGCTGATCGGGATTGCACTGCATGAAAATCAGTTTGGTTTGATTGCCCCATCAGCCGGAACGTGTTAGCGTCCGGTTGTCCAATCGCAACCGCGTTAACCGGGTGCTAACGCACGCCGGATGGTCGAGATTTCTTGCCCTCCGAGATATCGATGCATCGATTCACGTTTCATTCTCGAAACCGCAGTCCGAACAAGGAGCGATTGGCATTCATGAATCCCGTCACGCGTCCTGTCGTTGGCTTATGCGTGTTTATCTTGTTCGCAGGTCTCGTCGCGCGATTGCCTTGCTCGATGACTTTCGCCGAGGACAAACCTTCCGAGAAGACCAAGCCCGCCTTCTTTGAGGCTCACTGTCTGCGTTGCCATGGCAACGATCTTCAAGAAGGGAATTTCCGATTGGATACGGCCTCCTCGGATCCCGAGTCTCCTAGTTTTGGCACGGTTTGGGCACGGGCCTACGAGCGTATCAATTCAGGAGAAATGCCTCCCAAGGAGGAATCGCAACCGAATCCCTCCGAACGATTCGCGGCGATGGAATGGATTTCGCATGGTCTCCAGGCTTGGGATGCCGTGCAGAACGCGAAACGGGAACAAGTCTCCTTCAAACGATTGACGCGCGAAGAGTATGTCAACACGCTGCAGGATCTGATCGGATACACGTACCACCCCGGCGATCCCGGTGGATTGCCCGAGGATCCAAGCTGGCATGGAATCGAGCGTTTGGGAACCATCCTGTCTCTCACGCCCAGTCACATCGAGCGTGCGATCACCGCCGCGGAATCAGCCCTCCAGCAAGTCATGCCGTTGTCCGAACCTCCTCAGAAGTGGAGCTACGAATGGACTGCGCCGGGCATCATCAGTTGGTCCGACTATCAACGACGACTGGCACGCGATCCAAACACGCCTAAACATCGCTTGCTCATTGGCCCCGCCAATAATTGGAAACATTACGTCGGAGGCCTGAATCAAATCCAAGTCCCCTACGCGGGTCAGTTTCGTATTCGGATCCAAGCCAGCGGATTGCGCCCGGTCGGTGGTAGTGTGCCGCACGTTGTCCTCTACGACGCGACGATCGATCGGACGTTGGTCGAGGAAGATATCGATGCGCCGGAAGACCAACCGAAAACGATCGAGAAACTGGTATGGCTCCCTAAGGGTCCTCATGACTTGGTACTTCGCAACGAACTACCTGGACCTTCACCTTACGAACCCCATCAACGGGGTGGCGCCGTCGATCTGTTCTTATCATTGAAGCAAGGGAGATCTCCGTTTCTGGAGAAGGTCACGGATGACGCAGCAACCCCCTATGTTCCCTTGTTGATATTAGATCGGTTCACCATCGAATCGGTAATCGATCCTTGGCCGCCGGCCGCTCAGAAAGAAATCCTGTTCGAGGGTGATCAGAGCGAATCCCATGCGCAAGCGATCGTGTCACGGTTTGCTCGGCGAGCGTTTCGACGTCCCGCGACCGACTCCGAAATTCGACGCTTTACTAACATTGTCCTTCAATCGCAAAAGACGGGACTCTCTTTCGAGCGCAGCGTGCGCGAGGCGATTCTGGCCATTCTTTGTTCGCACGAGTTTTTGTTCCTGGTGGAAGGTTCTTCGACCGAGCATGCACCCCAGGATTTGAACGCCGTTCCGGCTCGGGATGCTCTCAACGATTACGAACTCGCATCCCGACTGTCGTATTTTCTCTGGAGCACGATGCCTGACGAAGTGCTCCTCCAAGCGGCCGAACAGGGTGCATTGCAACAGGCGGGGGGGCTTTCGAGTCAAGTCGATCGGATGCTGGCTGACCCACGATCACGTCGCTTTGCCACGGACTTTTCCAGGCAATGGCTGCGACTGAAGGAAGTTGGAAAATTCCCTCCCGACAAGAAGCTTTATCCTGATTTCGACGCTGGACTGCAGCGGAGCATGGTCGCCGAATCGCAGGAGTTTTTTGCACATGTATTCCGAGAGAATCGAAGCCTACGTGAATTGATCGATTCCGATTGGACGATGTTAAACAATCGTCTTGCGAGCCACTATGGCGTCGCCGGGGTCGCGGACTTTAGTTTGAAACCAGTGCAGCTTCCTATAGGCGTGCATCGAGGAGGTGTCATGACTCAAGCTTCGATCTTGTTGTTGACCTCGGACGGTTTCCGACATCGCCCCGTTCATCGTGGCAAATGGATATCCGAAGTCATCTATGGAGTGGTCCCCCCTGCTCCGCCACCGAACGCGGGAAACATTCCAACCCCCATGCCCGATGAGCCCAAGACCACACTGCGAGCCAAGCTGGAATCGCATCGCGCGAACCCGAGCTGCGCCGCATGCCATGCAAAGATCGATCCCCTCGGATTGGCATTCGACAACTACGATGCGATCGGACGATGGAGGACAAACGAGGATTCCTCCCTAGGTACCGGGGATGCACCTGCCATCGACGCGAGTGGCATGCTGCCGGATGGTCGAACCTTCATCGGCCCAAACGATTTCAAGCAGTGTGTGATGAGGGATATCGACCGGATAGCCCTTGCCTGGACCGAAGTGTTGGCCACGTATGCTTTGCGACGAGGGTTGACGTTTAGCGACATGCGAGCGGTCGAGCGCATTGTCGAACAGTCCCGAGACGACGACTATCGCGTCCAGTCGTTAGTGAAAAGGCTGATCGAGAGCGAATTGTTTCGACAGCGGTAACCAAACGAAAGAATGAACAGCAGGTGCTCCATGGCAATGAAAAGCTGGCAGTTGGAAAGACGTTATTTTTTGCGTGGGGCTGGGGTCGCTATGGCGCTGCCGATGCTCAATGCAATGCGTCCCGTTTGCGGCCGTGATGCCAGTTCGCTGCCGCGCCGGGCCGTGTTCGTCTATATCCCGAATGGGGTTAACGTCGAGACATGGCGCATGCCTCGCGCGGGGATTGAGTATGAACTAAGCGTTCCGCTCCGCCCGCTGGAACGGCACCGTCAGAACATCACCCCCTTTTCGGGATTGCACCATCCTAATGCGCTCAATCAACAGCATGTGTGCGCGGATTCGTGGCTCACGGCAGCCCCTCTCACGAATGGCAGCGGCTCGGAAAAATATCGTAACCTCGTTTCGGTCGACCAATTGATGGCGGAGAAAACGGCCGATTCGACGCGATTTCCATCGTTGGAACTGTCAATCGCGGGAGGGGTCGGACAGCCTTACAACACCTCGACGCTGGCGTACTCGCGTGATGGTGCCCCCCTTCCGGCGGAAGACAATCCGCGAACGGTATTCGATCGATTGTTTGGTGTTAATTCCAATGGGATCGAAGAACAGCGCGCTATCTTGCTTCGGCGTCGCAGCGTTCTGGATGCGGTGATGGAGAGCGCTGGGGACGTGCGCCGAAAGCTTGGTGGTGAGGACAGTGCCAAACTTGACGAGTATTTGAATTCCGTTCGCGACGTGGAGAAGCGGCTCGAGCGGCTCGATCAGTGGTTGGACAAACCCAAACCGGCCGTCGATGGCTCGCGATTCCAACGCAATGTATCGCGAGAGCAAGCGGGCGATTTCTATCGCACTTTCTACGACTTGATCCTGTTGGCACTCCGGACGGACATGACCCGGGTCGTGACCTATGCTAGCGGCACCGAAGGCAATGCGCTGGCGATACCTGAGATTAACATCAAGCAGACGCGCCACGAGCTTTCGCATCACAACGAAGTTGCCGACGTCAAAGCCACGTTGACACGAAGCGATACATTTTTGGTGGAACAGTTCGCCTACTTCTTGGACCAGTTGCATTCGATTCGTGAAGAGGAGTCCACGCTCCTCGATCAGACTATGATCCTTTTCGGTTCCGGTATGTCGTATGGACACAGCCATGGAAATGCGAACTTGCCCATTGTCTTTGCCGGTGGCAAAGGACTCGGAATACGCCATGGTCAGCACGTTGATTACAACTTGCCAAAGATCGGGGCCTATGATTCGCTTGCCTATGGGGACTTTGTCAATCTATGCTTCCGGCCCCAGGATCCTAATGCACGCCTTTCCAATCTGCTTTTGACGATGTTGCAAAAGATGGAAGTCGAAACCGAATCCTTCGTCGATAGTACCGGTCCGATTGCGGAGATCGTCAGCTGATGCGATCGTTGCTGTTTCTCCTATCTATGCTAGGTATCGCCGCGTCTCCTTGGCCTAAAACGGCCGATGCGCAAAGTGTTTACCGCACCGTTCCTGTCCCTTTGAGAACCAAAGGGGACCAAATCATTCCACCTCATGAGTTCCCGCCGCCCGATTCCGAGTCGCGGCAATGGGCTTGTTTGGTTTCGCTAGATCCGATCCATCGCAAGGGTGTGTTGCGATTGGAATCGCGCGATCGCATGATCGATTTTGAGCTTCATCCCGCCGCACCGATTTTCTATCGCGGTGCACCTGCTGCACTTCGAGACATACCCCCAGGAACCATGGTCGAAATATGGGGATACGGTGACGAAGCGACCCAGTTGCCTCGCTATGTGCTTCGCGTGAGCGACAGCTTTAGCGTCCAGGCCTTTCAGCAGCGAGGATTTCGAGTCGAATCGATCGACGCCGCAAAAAAAACCTTTCAAGCGGTATCTGTTCCCCAGACGAAGTCGAACCCTTCCTCTTACGAGCCACAATGGACCGTGGGAAGTTCGATCGCCAGTCCGTTCGAGGAAACGCCGATCACCTTCTCATTCAACGACCAGACATCCTGGTATCTGGGTGATCGGATCGTCGCAGCGTCGGATCTTGCGGTTGGCCAAACCATTCAAGCGAACTTCATTCGTAAATTCTATGAAGGGCCGCCACTGATCACACGCTGCACCGAGGTTTGGTTGGACGAATCAAGCCAATCTCTCGCAACGTTCAAGCAATACCAACGCTTTCAAAGCTATCTACGGGATCGCGGATTTCCTCTCCGAGTCGACGAAGTCGATGATGTCAAGAAAACCATTACCGTGACACTGCTCGAAACGGGTTGGAATGACGTAGCGAAAGAATGGAAAGTCGATCAAGTCCACGACTTTGCTGCAGCGACAACGGCTTTGGGCATGTGGGAACCCAACGGAGGCCAAAGCGTTCCCGATCGTATGTTTGGGGTCAAACTTATCGAGCGCAAGGAACTGCCCATTGGATATGGCTGTGGAGGATTGCAGATGACTTTCTCGGTGCCGCGACTGTACGAAGCCTATCGCAAAGGGACCATTATCAAGCTCTATCCTACGGGGCATCCGGTTCCGGTCTTGCCGATCGAGGAACGTATGCCAAAGGAGTTCGACACGTTTCTTCGGCCCTGATCCAACAACGCATCTCTCAACCCGCCGCGTTATGGCTTGGGGGATCGAGGTTTCGTTGATTTCCATTTGGAATAGGCTTGCATGTGCTGCAACGTTTCGTCACTGACATGATGTTCGATTCCCTCGGCATCCATTCGGGCGATGGCTGGGCTGACACCTAACGCGACGAGAAACGCAAGGACGATCGCATGTCGCCTTTTCGATTTTTCCGCCAGTTTGAAGCCGGCCATTGTTAACTCGATCGGGCCATGCGGTTTGCTGGTAGCCAACCCCGATTTTTTCAGGCGTGCCACCGTGCGATTGGCGGTCACATGGCTGACCGCAAAGTGTTTGGCACTTTCGGTCAGTCGGCATTGGCCATCGCGCTCGATGAGATCCGCGATCGATGAGATCCGCGATCGCCTCGACATAATCCTCGGCCAGTTCTGTCGCGTGATTGCGACGAACTCCTTCGTGCTCCTTGAAGAGAGTTGGTAGCGATTTCTTTCGAGGCACGGAAATATTTAAACCGGAAAGGCGGATGTAAGCAAAGATCTTAAGACGCATGCCGACGTATTGCCCGCCGGGCCTGGGCAGCGGCGAATTCCCGATCAAAATCTCATGACGTCGAACGTTCCCACTATGCTGATTGCGGCTGTCGATTTCGCGAAGGATTGGAACCACTCGACGCAGGATGAAACCGAATCGATTGAAGAGCCACGAATTGCCCTGAATGGCGTAAGCCAAATGTATCACTGGGTACCAGGATTTAGCGTAGGTTACGTTTTTTGCGATCCTTGCCATCGTGTCGATTCGGGAGTATTCGGAAATCGTCGTTATGCGTTTGCAACGAGTTTCATTCGACTCAAAGTGAGTTTCGGAGGGGCTAGAGTATACGAAGGTGGAATTGCTGGTCGCGATACGCCATCGTAAGATTCTCGACAGAGCCAACTGCTGAAACTACGGTTTGGACCGACATAGGCTCGATCGTCGGGCAGTAACGAGAATATGGGTCTCCATTGGACTCGGTAATTGGGACCTCAGCTAGGATATAGATGCGACTATGGAAACCACGATCAAGTCCGGAAAGCATCTGGCAGAACATGCCGCCCTTAGTGGATCACGATTTCGCGATGTGTGCCTGGGAGAGGCCGTATTTGACGACGTCAATCTGGGTCAAGCCACGTTTGAAAATGTGAATCTGTCCAAGGCCCACTTCCACAATGTCAATATGACGGACGTTCAGATCTCCAATGTGAATACTTCCGGAATGAAGATCAACGGAGTGCTTGTTGAAGATCTTTTTAAGGCTTACAAGCAAAAAAATGGCTAAGCACGAATAGGAAGTAATGACACGAAAGAAGGTACGATGGCATGAATACGATGCCTTCGATCCAACGTAGCGAAATTTGTTCGTTGCCCAAAGGATAGGGATTGATCGAATCGTTTGATCCCTCCACCGCCATGCTAGAAAGTCGCCATCAAGATGCACGACCATGATCTCGCCATCCCAACTCTGCCAAGCCGTTCGATCGATGCGACCGTGGAGTTTTATCATCGGTTAGGTTTTGAAGGAGGCGCACACGAATTCAACCGCGACTACGCGATTCTCCGACGTGGGTCGATCGAACTTCACTTCTTCAAACATGTTGAACTCGTTCCAGCCGATTCATTCTCAGGTTGCTATCTACGGGTCTTAGATGTCGAGACGATGTATCAAGCGTTCTTAGGGGTCGGATTGACTCGCGCGGGAATCCCTCGCATCGATATCCTGGAAGATAAGCCATGGGGCCTGCGGGAATTTGCGATTGTCGATCCGGATGGCAATCTGCTTCGGATTGGCCAAGTCATCGGCGATTAATCGCATCTCGGATCGTAAGCCTGTACCGCGTTTCCCCGTTGCAAGCCAATGCATCGGAACAAAACTTTCTGCGAATGCTGTTGCATCCCCAAAATCCTTTCGCAACTGCGAGTTCCGTAAAGTGATCGCTACTTCCGATTCACGAGCAACTGGATCAAGGCTTCGGGATGATCGGTCTGGATACCATCAGCTCCCCAAACCAGGAGCGTTTCCCATGTGGCTGGGCCTGCATCTCCAACGGGGGCGATGCATCGCGCGCTCGAGTGCATGGGACGACAGGTGAATGGATTCGAGGATACTTGTTCGTTCGATATGCAATGCGTTATCAAGAAAAGAATCGTCTACTGTCGATCCAGTGATCCGAAATCGTATTCGATGGGTGGTAGCGCGCGGACTTGAACGCATGGAACTTCACGGAAACTAAATCGACCGAAACCTACTCAGTTGCCCGTGCCCCGATAGATTGATGGTCACTTTGGTCGACCTGTGTCAGGCTTTTGAATTCGTACAGGGAACTACCCCTCTACTGAGCGTCTTTATCGAGTACTGAGCGTCTTTATCGAGAGCGAGTTATGAAACATCCCCAACGCTTCGCCGCACGGCGCGCATTGCAAAGTATGGTCTGCGGATGGATGCTCTTTTGCTCCACCGTCGTTTGTCGTTCCCAAGAAGCGAGCGCCCCGCGTTCCGATCGCTTTGCCGGACCCACTGAAACCGGTTTTTTGCTGCCAAACGGTTGGCATCTCACTCCTGCCGGAAGACAAATCACGACCAATGATTTGCTTTTGAACATTGTTCCTCTCAGCGATAGTCGTCGGGCGTTGATTACCACCAATGGCTTCAACACGCACACGGTCGCCCTGGTCGACCTTGAATCTGGCGAAATTCTGTCTAAGGACAAGGCACACCAAAGTTGGTTCGGGTTGGCGATGTCCAGCGATGAGTCGGAGTTCTTTTGGTCGGGTGGTGGATTGGGAAGGTTGCATCACTACGGAATCGATGCCAATCAAATCACGCTCCAGTCAGAGAGAGAGCCCGACGTTCTTAAGATGAGCCAAGCCGAACTTGCAGCACTCCGCGGCAAGATGCTCAAAGAAAACGGATTCAAGAGTGGTCTGAGTATTGATCGTTCGCGCAACCGATTGTTGGCATTGAACATCAACAAGGGGGAATTGGTCGAATACGATCTTTCAGATAGTCCCAAGTCCGAACAGATCGACGGAGTACCACTGCGAACGCTCGAATTAGGTGGTCGACCCTATGATGTTCAGAAGTCTCCTCGAAATGGGCTCCTCTATATCAGCGACTGGTCGGAACGGCGACTGCGTGTCGTCGATCCTGAGGCATGGCGGGTGGTCGCAACCGTCCCGGTCGGAGAACATCCGAACCAAATTGTCTTTCATCCCTCCGATGATCGTTTGTTTGTGGCTTGCGCTTCGTCGAACGGAGTATGGGTCGTCGATACCAAACGGGGAACCGTTGTGGAAACGATCTATACGAGCCTCTTCCCGCAATCGCCCGAAGGGAGCACTCCGGATGCAGTGGCGGTTTCGCCTGACGGAGAAAGATTGTTTGTGGCCAACGCGGATAACAACTGTATCGCAGTGATCGACATCTCGGTACCGCGCCAAAGCCAAGTCCTCGGCTTTATTCCGACCGGATGGTATCCCACGGCGGTTTCCGTCACGCCGGATGGAAAAAGGCTTTTGGTCGGCGTCGGCAAAGGGAATCAATCGAAGGCAAACCCTTTCTACGGCGAAAATGCGGATGAAGAGAAAATGGACGATGTGGAGAAGATCGTCAAGAAAATGCTCCCTTACCCGTACATTGGAACCACGATGAGCGGTGCGCTCTCCATCGTCGATATCCCTGAGGAAGAGGAGCTAGCCGCCTACACCGCCCAGGTCTATCGCAATTGCCCTTACTCGGATGAACTACTGGTCTCCGTCCCTAATTCCGAGCCGACCCCGATTCCAACTACCGTCGGAGAGGCTGGTCCGATCGAATACGTTATCTACGTGATCAAAGAGAATCGCACCTACGATCAAGTTTTCGGAGATCTGGCCACCGGCGATCAGCCTAAAGGGAACGGTGACCCGAGCCTATGCATGTTCCCACGTGTCGTGACTCCGAACCATCACAAGATCGCAGAAGAGTTCGTACTGCTGGACAACACCTACTGCAATGGCCAAGTGTCTCGCGATGGGCATCCTTGGAGCACGATGGCTTATCACACCGATTACATTGCGCGAGACTGGCATTTGACGTACTCGCAGCGCCCTGGCATCGACGATGATGACGAAGGGGATCTGTCCAACGCTCCCTCTGGCTACATTTGGGATGCTTGCTTGAGAGCGGGTATTAGCTATCGGAGCTACAAGGAGTATGGCTCACGCGTCTCGGATGCTTCGGGCAAGCCGATCATGGAGGGAAGAGTACCAGGGTTGGTGGGTCACATGTGTCCCACATATGGGCTAGGAGGCGGTCGCGAGCGCGATAAAGATCTCGTCGATGTGATGCTCGAGGAGTACCATCAGTTTGCGAAGGATGAAAACATGCCACGCCTGATCATTATGAGCTTGGGCGAGGACCACACCGATGGGACGCAGCCGGGTGCTCATACTCCGAGAGCGTGCGTTGCCAGCAACGATTTGGCGCTGGGTAAATTGGTGGATGCGGTTAGCCATGGCCCACTGTGGAGCAAGACCGCTATTTTTGTGATCGAAGATGATGCTCAAAATGGACCCGATCACGTCGATGCGCACCGCACCGTTTGCTTGGTTGCCAGTCCCTACACCAAGCGCAAGCACGTCGATAGCACGCAGTACAGCACGGTGAGTTTGATTCGAACCATCGAACTGATCCTCGGGTTGGATCCACTCTCCCAGTTCGATGCTGCGGCGCGTCCCATGTTCAACTCCTTTACAACGGTCCCTGACATGACCCCCTACGATCATTTGCCGCCGGAGATCGATCTGGACGAAAAGAATAGCCCGCTCGCGTATGGAGCGGAGCGTTCGATGAAGATGGATTTCAGCGAGTATGATCGCATCGACGACTTCGAATTGAACGAAATTTTATGGAGGTCCATCATGGGTGAACACAGCCCAATACCTCCGGCTGTGCGCAGGGCGATTGCGATTCGCTCGAACGAGAACTAAGTTTGGATGTTGGACGTTGCTGTCCTATTCAATGACAATGCGTCATGGAAAGATGGCTAACAACCGATCACTGCAATTGGCCAAATCCACCCCCGCCCGGTGTAAGGATACGAATCCGGTCTCCCGCTTCGATGCGCAATTGGCAAGCGCTGGGTAGCCGTTCTTCTCGGCCATCGCCATGAATCCACCAGTTCTCGCCGAAGGCTCCTGATTGACCGCCCATCAATCCAAAGGGTGCATCCGGTCCGCGACGGCTGGTAACCAGCGAGACTTCCAATGGCTCGAGCGCCATGATCTCACGCAGCATGCCATCCCCTCCGCGATGACGCCCTATCCCACCGCTGTCGCGACGCACTTCGAATCGGACCAATCGAACGGGGTAACGGCTCTCCAGGATCTCGACATCCGTCAGTCGCGTATTGGTCATGTGCGAATGGACAGCGTCGGCCCCGCATCCCCAGGCCGATGCGCCGGTCCCACCACCGATCGTTTCGTAATAACCAAACCGAGAATTGCCAAAGAGAAAGTTGTTCATCGTGCCTTGGCTGGCAGCGGCCAATTCCAATGCTCCTAGCAAGCAATCGACCACGCGTTGGCTGGTCTCCACATTGCCACCGGCTACCGCGGGCCATTGGGATTGGGGTCCAACGCATGGAGGGTTCAATATGCCGTCGGGAATAGAGAGTTCGATGGCTCGCATGACCCCCGAGTTGAGAGGCATCGTATCGGCGATCGCGCATCGAATGCTGTACAGAACGGCCGCAGTGACGATTCCCGGATTGGCGTTGAGATTGCCTCGACTGACGGGCCCCGTCCCAGTGAAATCGATGCGCAAGCAGGGGTAACCATCTCGGATCTGTTTGCGCAGCGTCACTTCGATCGGCGTTCCATCGTCCATGAAGTCGCGCCGATGATACTCCGATGCGGATAGCGATTCGATCCATCGCCGAGTCTTAGCCGCCGCCGCATCGAGGATGGCTTCGAGATAGTCTTTGAGACGGTTGCATCCAATCAAAGTGGCCAGTTCCTGCATGGCCTGGGCGCCGCGCATGTTGGCGGCTTGTTGTGCCGCCAAGTCCGCCATATTTTCAATCACCGAGCGCGAGGGGTACGGGCTATTGCGCAAAAGGTGCTCGATCTGTTCGCTGGCATCTCTCCCGGCATCGAGCAATCGCATCGGTGGAATGACAACCCCTTCTTCTCCGAGCATGGTGGAGGTTGGGGCCATCGAACCGGGAGCAATCCCTCCTATTTCGGCATGATGGGCACGCGATGCGACGAAGAAGTCGGGGCGTTGCGATGTCGTCGCAGAGTCCGTAGAGAGATCGTTCGCAAACACCGGAGTGACGACAGTCACATCGGGAAGATGCGAACCTCCTCGGTAGGGATCGTTGGTCACAAAACAATCGCCCGGTCGCATGATCGGGAATTCTTCAAGCATCGCCTTGACCGTGCGACTCATGGCACCCAGGTGGACCGGAACATGTGGGGCATTGGCGATCAATTCCCCAAAGCCATCGAACACCGCGCAACTGAAATCGCGACGTTGCTTGACATTGACACTGATGGCAGTCTGTTCCAGCACGATTCCCATTTGATCCGCGATGGCCGCGATGCGCTGTGCCAGGACTTCGCGAAGAACGGGATCGATGGACCGATCGGTGATCGATCGAGAGTCGCTGGAAGCTTTGGACGATTCAGTAAGTTTCTGAAGCACCCAGATTCCGTCAGGTCGCAAACTCCCGTTCCATCCCTCCTCAATGATGGTGGTCGAACCGGTACTTTGGATAAGGGCCGGTCCTTCGAGGATGGTTCCGGGTGGAATCGCGGAATACAGCCAGCGCGTGGCTTGACTCCACTTCCCGCGTGAATACATCCGGTGAGAGATCGATGCATCGATCGGAGGTGATGCTTCCAAGGGGTTGCTGCTGGGCTTGGTCGTCCAAGCCGATTCTCGAGAGGATCCTTCAACCCAAACACTCACCAATTCCAGTCCCCTCCCCGATCGAAGGTAACCAAAGCGCTTTCGGTGAAGCCTTTCGAATTCTTGAGCGAGCGAGTCCAGCGATGACGGATCAGGCCAAGGGATCCGGATAGCACCATCGGTTCCTGAGTACCGAATCTCCAGTTCCGTCCAATACTCGATACGGCGTCGATCGATACCCTCGGTGGCCAAATCGCGAGCAACCCATTGCTGAAGTTCGAAACGCAAGGCCTCGAGTTGGGGCAATTGCACTGCTTCCCACGATTGATAGAGGGATCGACTTCGTGAGCGTTGGATGGGTGCCAAGCCCATACCGAGCGCACTCAGCAGACCCGCATCGGGATGATCGACAATGCGATTCATTCCTAGTAGCTCGGCGATTTCGCAGATGTGTTGCCCAGCTGCCCCTCCGAAACCGGAAAGGACATGCTCGCGAGGATCGGCACCTTGTTCGATCGAAATGGAACGGACTGCAGAAGCCATTTGCTCATTCGCTAGCCGACGCAAGCCATCGATGAGGTCGTCCGAATTCATCGATTGAAACAATGGATGGTCGTGGACCTGGGCCAACAGTTCTTCGACGCGCCGCTGAGACGCATGGATATCCAGTGGGATTGGGAAGCGAGCCGGGTCGATCCGACCATGGAGAAGATTCAGGTCGGTGATCGTCAATGGTCCGCCACGTCCGTAGCAGGCCGGCCCTGGATCGGAACCAGCGCTTTGCGGTCCGACTCGCAATTGCACGCCATCGAAGGAACAGATGCTTCCACCCCCCGAGGCGACCGTATGAATTGCAAGAGTGGGGGTTATCATTCGGACCCCCGCTTTGATGGTTTCGTGTTCGAGTTGTAGTCGACCCTCGATACGGCATACATCGGTGCTAGTGCCACCCATATCCAGTCCGATCATGCGAGGCTCATTCAATTGTTGTGCCATGGCTTGCAATGCGACAGCACCACCGGCGGGCCCAGACAAAACGGTATCACGTCCGCGCGCATCGGAGGCTTGTACGAGTCCTCCACCGCTGGTCATCACACGTAGATTGGTTTGATCATGGGTGCTGAACTGACGATGAACTTTGTTCAAGTACTCTCGCACGATAGGGGTTAGATAGGCATCGACGACGGTTGTTTCGGCTCGCGAAACGGCTTTGATAACGGGCGCAACATCGCTGCTGGCGCACACGCATTCGAACCCAAGCTCGGAGGCCAGTTGGGCTAGTTTTTGTTCATGTGTTGGGTTGCAGTAGGAATGGAGTAAACAAATGGCAATCGACCGGACCCCTTGCGATTTCAGTTTCAACAACTGCGATCGGGCTTCCTCCAAATCGAGGGGAGTAAGAACTTCGCCATTTGCAGCCAATCGTTCGGTGACTTCGATAGTTTTTTCCGCTAGCGGTTTTCGTTTTTGCACCCGTATCGCAAACAGTTCCGGACGCTCCTGGTAACCGATCTCGAGAAGATCCGCGAATCCTCGCGTAACGAGCAAAGCTGTTCTAGCGCCACTGCGAGTCAATAACGCATTGGTGCCTCGAGTCGTTCCGAGCCGAATCTGCAATGGAGGAAGGGTCTGCGATAACGGGATCTGGAGGAGCAAGCGGGCTGCAAGGACAGGGGCTTCGATGCATGGTTCCAGTTCATAAGCTCGGATGGCCCCGGCAATGGATCCGTTACGAGAAAGACTGGGGGGAGATGCCAGCCTGAATCGTCCTTGCGCGGCATCGAATTCCCTACAGACGGATCGGCCGACGCATCCCCCCGTTTCGTCGATCCATGCGATCGTGCACTGCTGCCAAAAATTGTTTGGGTCGTGGATACGGGATACGTCTTCAAAACAGACTTCGCTCGACCAACGCTGGATCGTCCCTGGGACTCGCCCATGTGAGAGGACTTTCGTGCTGACGATCTTTCCCGTTCCATTCGATACAAAACAATCGGTAAAGGTCCCACCGACATCGCACCACACCTGTGCAATACCGAGTTGTTCATCGTTCGATTCGGACGGTTTCATGGAGTTGATTAGGGATCTTGGATCATGAATCGAGATACGCATGCCACAGACCGTCGCTGAGAACGAGCCCTTTTCGAGTCAATCGTACACGATCGCCATCGACCTGCATCCAGCCTTGATCGATGTGGGATTGAAGGGCAGTATCGATGGCGTAGCGCGTGGACTCGCTGGCTTGTTGTCGCAAAAGTTGCCATGGCACACCTTCGATTTGTCGCATGCCAAAGACGAATCGTTCGCGGAGTTGCTGATCGGTATTGAGCACTTCGCGATCATCGACCGGTGATTGGTTGGATTCCATGCGTCGCAGGTAAGTCAGGGTGCTGCGATGATTGACGCTTCGGACCCCCCCAACGTATCTGGCTGCGCTCGGGCCAAAGGCCCACCACGAATCGCCATTCCAATAGGCTTGATTGTGGCGACACCGATGGTTCGGTTTAGCGAAATTGGAAATCTCGTAGTGCTGCCAGCCGACGTGCGTCAGACGATCCATAACATGCTCGTACATGCCCAGTTCAAGATCTTCGGTCACTGGTTCGAGCAGTTGTTTTTCGCGCAGAGACCAAAAGCGGGCCCCTTTTTCGAAGGTCAGTCCATAGGTCGAGAGATGGTCGATGCCGCTGGAGATAGCATGTTCGACATCGTCGATCCAAGAAGCGAGTGTTTCTCCCGGCGCGGCGAAGATCAGATCGAGCGAGACCGAGCGCATCACCTCCCTCGCCGCCGCAATGGCTTGGTTTAGCTGCAATGGGGAGTGATCTCGTTCGAGGCGAAGAAGTTTCTCCCTTTGGAAGGATTGCCCTCCGATACTGATGCGATGAATTCCAAGATCAAACCAGAGTTGAAGGGAATCCGGATGGATATCGAGCGGGTTCGCCTCCATCGACCATTCGCCGTTAGGAAGCAAAGGCAACCACTTTTGAATGCTTTGCAGAAACCTCTCCATGTGTTGAGGTGGCAAGATCGACGGCGTACCACCCCCTAGAAAGAGAGTCTGGACCGGGCGCGGTGTTTCGAGCCAGGAGAGCTCTCGTTCGATCGCTTGGACATAGCGTTCAAAAAGATCCTCGCGATTGGCGAGCAACGCAAAGTTGCAATAGCCGCAACGATGTCGGCAAAAAGGGACATGGATGTACGCCGCGATCGGAGGCGTAGCATCGTCGGTCCAACCCCATTCTTCCAGCGGACGCAGGTTCGTCATGGCTGCGATTGTACCCCTATTAACGAAAGAGGCACCCCGAGATTTTTCGGGATGCCTCAACATTCAAAGGTTCACGCCGCTGTGGGCGATCCAATGCACGACCTAGGGTTGCTCTTCATCGATCCGAAGGGCTCGGTATCCTCCGATACTCTTGTAGTACAGGAGAAGCAGCAAGTAGATCACCGCCATCGCGGCAGGAATGAAGGAATCGACGCGAAGCGTTGTTCGGTCACCCACTTCACCCGCCGTAACCACGGCTTGCTGGGCATCGGTGCGCGTCTTCGAATCGCGGGCTTCGTTGAGTTTGGTTCCGTTCAACCCGTAGACGGCAGTGGCTGGAATGTTCAAGAAGCGGCTATCAGTAACAGCTTTGTATTCCTCGGCCAGGGAAGCATCCACGCGGCGGAGTTCCTCGCCAGCGAAGCGGTCCTTGCAATAGCCCAAGCCTGGACCACCGATCAATCCTGCGGAGAGCATTCCGATACCACCCATGATCGACATGGCCACTGCACCCGACTTCGGATAGCGGTCGCCGACGACAGCGAGCATGGTGGGCCAGAAGAACGTCTTGCCGACAGCATAGATGCCCAAGGCGATCAGGGCCATCCAAAACGTCGTCATCGTACTAGCGAGGTTTAAGCCAATGCAGGCGATGATCGAGCACGCGAGAAGGAGGCCGATTGGGGAAAGCTTCAACGTGTTTTCGATCCAATGAGCACAGAATCTCAACCCGAACATAATGGCCGAGGTGTAAAGGAACAAGTATTTGCCTTGTTCGGACGTGAACAGGTTCCCGGTAATGTTTTGAATCCAGCTATCGGTACCCAACTCCACGGAACCGACCAAAGCGTGTGTGAGGAACAATACGAACAGGATGATCGATCCTGGTGAGAAGTTCGTCATGACACCGGCTGCAATTAGGAGCACACCCCCAATTCCGTATCCGATATAAGAAGCGAGATAGCTCTGATCCGGCGGCAGAATACCTTTGAGGATGTCCCCAAAGAACAAGGCCAACAAAGTGCAAACGATGAGCGAACCGAGGATACCAACCGACTTGTACATTTCGGAGAATGAAACGCCACTCGCAGCAGCTTCGGACTTTGGAAAGTGCTGACCGAAAAACATGATTGCGTACAGCGCGGTCGGTACGAGATAAAGGGCCAATTGGTATTGCCATGGCCATTTGAGTTGGTCATCGAGAACCCAACCCAGAGCGCTTCCGATAATCAGTCCTGCAGGCCAACTGGCATGGAGAATGTTGAGGTAGTGGGTTCGATCATGGGGGAAGATCGTTGCAACCAGCGGGTTGGCGACGGCCTCGAGTGTTCCGTTTGCAAAGGCGAAGATGAAACTTCCCCAATACAAGAAATGGTAGGCGTTGTCCGGAGTCGACGCGGCAAAGGTGACGAAGGCAGACAAGATATGCCCCAGGAAGGCAAGGATGACCAACTTGCCGTAGCCGAGCTTATCGACGACGAGTCCACCGAGGATGATTCCAAAGCAGAAACCGGTCAGACCTGCGCCGGTAATCGAACCGAGTTGCTGGGAGTTGAAGCCGAATTGCTTTTCCCAGTTATCGAGGATACCGCCACGGATGGCGAAACCGACGCCGGCAGCGAGGATGGCCATAAAACCAGCCCAGAGAAGCCGGTAGGCATTGGGGACCAGAGGCCCAGAGGGGGATGTTTGATTCATAGGAGAACGACGCTACAGAGTGGTGGGGGAAATCACAGACGACGACGATTTCCAAGAGTCTAATCCGCAGCGGAACGCGACGCCACCACACCCCATGGATAAAGGGATCCATTTGGCCTTTGGTTGGCTTGCCCACCGGTTCCGTGGGGACAAACGGCAAAGTTCACCAGTGGCTACACGGCATGCATCGCAAAGATTGATCGACCTCTCGCCAAGATCTCATCACTCAGAATATTTCGGTGTATCCCGATGGATGCCGTCGAATGCCTTTCGAAGTTGCGATTTCCGAGTCCATCGAAGCCGCAATCCATGTTTTCCTTGTCTTTTTCGTACTCGTACTCCGCTTTAGCAGTGCTCGTACCCGTATTCGTATTCGACGATACTGCATCGAGTACGAGTACGAGTACCATTTCATTGAGTACGAGTACGAGTACGAGAGAAGCCAAAATAGCGCGCTTCAAAAGGACTGCCCCGAGGAATTCATCCGCGATTCCATGATTCCCCCTCAGTAGTATCTCAAGGAGAGAGAAAGCCGGGATCGCCGGGACCGCTACCGCGCGCGAATCGAGCGGTCGATGAGCAAGAAATTCGTTCCATCGAATTCCGTCAAATAACCTCGTATGATCCATTCATTCGAAGTTATGGATTTCGAGGTTGATTGCATGATTTGTTGAAGGGGAAGATTCTCTAGACAGACATAGGTCGTTCCAGAATGGACATTCACGAATCGGATCCGGTCCCCGCTGTTTTCGAAATGGCCACGAACGTTCGTCAGGGTCGTTCCTTCGCGTTGCGTGGCCTTCAAAACGGATTGGTCCAACGGTGTCGCGATGGCTGAGGCATTCGATGCGTGCGATTGCGACGCGACAGGAATCGCATGGACATTAACGATCGCAGTGACCAGCAATAGTCCTCCCACGACCCAAAAGGCTGGTAGCCGAACCAGGCGAGTCGCCATCCTTTGCAACCTAAGTTTCATGATTCGTTACTGCTTTGGGAGTACGAGAGCGTGAAGCGAGATGACTCCACCGACCGTCAAAAACACAAATCCCAGCCACTGAGGGGGTTTGAAGGATTTCTTTGGGATGACTGGGGAAGATTGCATAAACGCATTGGCGGCAGGATTTCCACCTTCGGCTACCTTGGCCTGTTTCGCGATTTTCTGCAATGCCCGCGTGCTTCCTTCGTTAAGGACGAAGCTATCCACGAGGCGAAACTGCAATCCCAAAAAGAACAGGACCACTCCGAGCATAAAATAACGGTTGCGTTGCAATCCCATAGTCGGCTCATTCTCCAGCAATCAAGAGCGAAGTTCATCCATGGATATCGAAGTTCGCTTGACCGAGAGATGAGGAAAATTGGTTCAGGTCGCGCCGTGACGGATAGGAAGGCTTTGCCTTCGTGTTTGACTTGATTCTCCGAGATTGCTTGGAGATCGAGATAGCCTGGACGGCAGGTGATAGATAGGGATGGCGGCTAGCACCTTGGTTCAACGATTTGAGATCTTGACATTCAGCGCATAAAAAAAGCACGGCAAATGGCCGTGCTAATCTATGTTCACTTCGCTGGGCGGCTTGCTGAATAAATCGTAAGCCGCTGAATTAGCGAGGGTCGGCTTGACCCTCGCTCGCCTGCTAGATGTGGCTTCGAGGATTCAGAAGAGGCAGCGTTTACGCAACAGAAGCTACTGATGCTTTGTGAATAAAGTGGCTGAGTCGGCTCTTCGTGCGGGATGCCTTGTTGACGTGAATGATCCCTTTGGAAGCCGTTTGGTCCAGTAGCTTGCAAAGTGCATTGAACTGGGTTCGAGCGGTATCAAATTCCTTCGCCTGAACGCTCGACTGCAACTTCTTGATGGAAGTTTTAAGGGTGGACTTCGCAGCACGGTTGCGAGCGCGGCGTTGGAGCGACTGGCGAAGCCGCTTCTTGGCACTCTCGATATTTGGCACGTCAACAGCTCCTGATTAAGATTGGGATAGCGTCTCCCCGTCAAAACGGGCCTGATATGATGGCCATCAGGCCGTTTCTTGTCCAGAGCTAATCGCCGTGTTCCCGTCGGATCCTTGGAGGAAATCATGAAACAGCGTCCACAGACGATCGAGCCTGACAGTCGGCTTCGAGTAGCTCCAGAAATGGACGGGGCTCAAGCAGGGGTTTTTCCCGAACCGCAGGGGATCGATTGCCAGCAATCGGTAATCGCATCAGCCCAGCAAGGGAAACGGAATGGGCTGGGGGCATCGAACGGGAAGTCGGAGGAGACGGCGGAGAAGACGGCGGAGAAGACTGTGGAGAAGACTGTGGGAGTCCCAAGGATCGGTCGCCGAATTTCGCGCCGGTCGTTAGCCCAAAAAATCGGTTTGGCGTGTGCAGGGATGGGTTTAGGAGTAGGAACCGGAACCGCCGGACCGGCAGTCGCCCTGCCCCTTGTCCCCGACGAACCGGATCCTTCCGATCTTTTGAGGATAGCGTTTGTAGGGGATATCATGCTGGATGGCGGACCCGGGCATTGGATCAGTTTGGGAAAGGATCCCTTCGCGCGGTGTCGGGAGATCCTGGATCAAGCGGATCTTCGCATTGGAAATTTGGAATGCGTTTTGGGGAGCCAGGGAGAAAGGCAGAGCAAACCGTATGTATTTCGGGGTGCTGGGGGTTCCGCCAAGTTTTTGAAACCGGTCTTCGATGCGGTTGGCCTGGCAAACAATCACACCTTGGACTACGGCCCCGATGGGCTGATGGGGTGCATTGCTGAGCTTAAAAAAGAGGGAATTCCCTACTTTGGGGGGGGCAAGAACATCCAGCGATCGCGGAAGCCTCTGGTCCTGGAGAAGAAGGGACGGCGGATCGGCTTGTTGGGCTTCAATGAGTTTTTTGCCGAGGACTACGCGGCCGGAGAAGAGCGTCCCGGAAATAATCCTTTGGAGCGAACGGCGTTGCTAGATGATATCCGATTGTGCCGGGATCGGCTCCGATGCGATGTGGTCCTGCCATTCCTCCATTGGGGAGAAGAAATGGAAATGCAACCTCGTGAGGACCAGCGAACGCTCGCGAAGGAGTGCATCGATGCGGGAGCCAGCGCGGTCATCGGGGCGCACCCCCACGTGGCCCAGACCATTGACCTCTACCATGGAAGGCCGATCGTCTACAGTCTGGGAAATTTCGTATTCGATTATTTTGCAGGGGACCAGGAGGTCTCGTTGGGTTGGATCGCGACGCTCGAAATCGATCCCGCTGGCCATGTCGATTTGCGACTGGACGCAGTCACGATGGATGCGGCCGGGATTCCATCGCTGGTGGTTCCCGACGTTTGATTTCGCGTCGCGTTTGGCATGGGACTTCGCGGGGGACTTGAGGCAGTAGGAGTGGCATAGCGCGCATTGCCCCATCAGACGGGACAATCGACAACTTCCGCACAATCGGATCGATGCATAAAGGAATGATTCTGGAATTGGCCCTCGGGGACGATAAGTCCCTGCTTTGCCTGAGATTTCGCAATCAATCGAAAATCCTCGCACTGCATCGGCTCGGAAAAAGTTCTGTGGTTTTTGCGATGCTTGTGATGCAACAATAGCTAGAATCTGACGGCTGCGTAGACTAGTGTAGATTGGAGTTGGTCGCGTCGCCTCATCTCTTTTTTCCGTCGGAGTCAATGTCCGGAATGGCAAACTACGTATCGCTTGACGAAGCCGCCAAGATCTTGGGAATTACGACAGACGAATTGGTCGAGATGCGTTCGCGCGGAGAGATCTTTGGCTATCGCGATGGAGCTAGCTGGAAGTTTAAACAAGAAGAAATAGAGCGAGTCCAATCGGAATTGGATGGTGACGCACTCAATGAAGATGCGGGTGGCTCTTCGATTCTGATTTCAGGCAAGTCCGCGGATGGCGACGAAGACGATGAAATCGCTATCAGTTCCGATCTCAAATTGGCAACCGAAGGGAGCGATGTGGCCTTGGTCGCCGATCCTGAGAGTGGTAGCGGTGTCAAGCTGGTGAAGCGGAACAAACAGGATGCTGGCAATTCCGATCTCAAATTGGATTCGGAAACCGAAGGAAGCGACATTGCGTTGGGGAGCGATTTGAAACTCACTGACGATGCAAGCGCGAGCGGTATGGACCTGCTCGGACGACAGCCTGATTCCAACGTGCTTGGTTCCGATCTCGGAATCAAGAGCGGTACTGGGTCCAATATGGGTACACCCTCGGTAGGAAGCGGCAGTCTCGATCTCGGTGGCGATCTCGAACTCGCGAAAGATGACGAAGATGATTTGGTTTTGGGTTCGGACTCAGCCGTTGGATTGGGCTCCGAAAGCGGCATCAACTTGATGAGTCCGTCCGACAGCGGTTTGTCACTAGAGGATGAGCCATTGGATTTGGCTGGGCCTGGGATCTCGGGATTGGAT
>JBAWXH010000014.1:0-87857 GCA_037144155.1 Planctomycetota bacterium
GTCTGACCCCTAGTGCATGGGGTGGGGACGTAGAAGTCGTTCCGACCAGCGCGATCACTGGGGCGGGGATGGATGAACTCCTAGAAACCGTTCTCACGGTTGCGGAAATTAACGATTACCGAGCCAATCCCAAGCGAGCGGCGATGGGCGTTTGTTTGGAAAGCGAACAATCGTCGGATCGGGGAGTGATCGCGAAAGTGATGGTGCAGACAGGAACGCTTCGCGTCGGCGACATCGTGGTCTGCGGATCGACCTTCGGACGTGTCAAGGCGTTGTACGATACACTCAAACGGAACAAGCAATTGACCGAGGCCGGCCCCTCCATGCCGGTCAACATCACTGGCTTGGAAAAAGCCCCTGAGGCAGGGGAGAAGTTCCACGTCATCGATGACATCGGACAAGCTCGTGAGTTGGCCGCAGCACGCGAACAAATCACCCGTACAGAATCTCTCTCTGGTACGTCTCCACGTGTGTCGTTCGAGACCTTCCAAGAATTGCTCCAGTCCGGAAAGATCGGGGTCAAGGAAGATACCGTTATCTTGAACTTGATCATTCGGGCAGATGCTCGCGGATCTCTTGAAGCCATCGAGAAAGAACTGAGCAAACTGGATCACCCTGAAGTCGAGATTCGCATTCTTCAGAAGGCAGTGGGAGGAATCACCGTTGCCGACGTCACTCTGGCCAGTGCCTCGCAGGCCGTCATCGTTGGATTTAACGTTATTCCGGATGAAGCGGCTCGGATGCTTGCAGATGCGAAGAACGTCGAAGTGCGACGATACGACATCATCTATAACTTGGCTCAGGACATCCGCGCTCTGATCGAGGGACGTTTGAAGCCGGAAGAAAAACTGGTTGAACTGGGTCGGGCGCTGGTCAAGCAAGTTTTCACTGTGTCCAGAGTCGGAACGATCGCCGGTTGCTACGTAGCACAAGGCACGCTCGAACGAGGATGCCGTATTCGAGTCCACCGCGAAGGGCGTCGCATTGGCGACTACGTGCTCGATACTTTGAAGCGCGTAAAGGAAGACGTGAAGGAGGTTAGCCGCGGGGTGGAGTGCGGGATCAAGCTATCCGGATTCAACGATGTCAAGGTCGATGATGTTCTCGAAGCCTACCGCATCGAACAAGTCGCTCGAACGCTGGATTCATCGCGATCATGAGTGGTCGCCGATTGCTAAAAGCCGCGGAGGCGATTCGGGAAGTCGTCTCGATGTCCATACTCACCGAATTGCGGGACCCTCGGGTGAAACACGTTACCGTTGTCGGTGTCGAGGTCACGCCCGATATGCGTGAGGCGAAAGTCTTCGTCAGCATTATGGGGAATGAGTCTCAACAACGAACGACACTCAACGGACTGATGAACTCGCGTGGGTTTTTGCAAACGAGAATCGCGGAGCGGATCGATACGCGATATACACCAAAGCTTTCCTTCGTCATGGACGAGGGCGTGAAGAAGTCGGTCGTAGTACAGCAGATCCTGGAACAAATCGCCCGCGAACGGACAGGCAACGAATCACCGAATCCGAACGCCCCAGCCGAAGATCCTTCCGAGTACCCTCGGAGTTCCGATTCGTCCAACGAGGAAATTGATTCCAACTGATCCGTCGTGATCGTTCTTCATTCCCCCCGCCGAATCCAACCCATTTGAGGTTGGATTCGTGACGCTTTGCAGAGAAATTCGACTAGCCAAGACAACGAGAGTGAGAATCCATGACCGCCGGCAATCGAGCAACGAAGTACGAGAATCTCTACAAGTCCTTGAAGAAGCACTTCAAGCCTCTGACCGAGGTGCCTGAAAGAACGGTGCTTGAGCATCTGCTGTACGCATGTTGCTTGGAAGATGCCAAAAGCGAGCATGCAGATGAAGCGTTTGCCAAGCTGCAACAAACGTACTTCGATTGGAACGAGGTCCGTGTCACCACAGTTGTAGAGTTGAGCGAGGCGCTGCATAGTTTGCCTTTCGCTGGCCAAGCTGCCCAACGCATTAAAAAATGCTTGCAGTCGCTGTTTGAGTCTCGATACCAATACGATCTCGAAGATTTGAAGAAAGCGAATTTAGGCAAGGCAATAGCCGAACTTGAAGCCTGGAAGGGGATAACCCCGTTTGTTGTCAGTTATGTTTCTCAACATTCGCTCGGTGGCCATTCGATCCCAGCAAGTGCATTGATCATCGATGCGCTCGTTCAATGCGAAATACTAACTCCTGCAGAAGCAGACAAGAAGTTGATCCCAGGCGTGGAACGCGCGATTCCAAAGAACAAGGGGACCGAGTTCGCGTCGATCTTGCACCAGTTCGCGATCGAATTGCACTTGCACCCTAAAGCAGCGACTCCCATCGCTGTCCTGAAGGACTTGGGAGTAACGTATAAGGTCAAGGAAAAACCGGTCGAGAAACCAGCCGCGAGTCTCAAGGGAACGACCGCAAATACAGCCTCGAAAAGCGCAGTTGCCAACAAAGCTCCTGGCAAGGGGCCCGCGCCCGCCAAGTCTACCGGAGAGTCGAAAGCCGTAGATACGAAGGGATCCAAGAAACCGGAAAGCAAAAAACCCGAACCCCCGAAGCGTTCCGAGCCGACAAAGACAAGTGCTAAGAAGATAGAGGCCAATCCGACAGCCAAGCCCGTTGCAGGCAATAAGCCGAAAGTGGCGAACAAGCCTGAATCCCCGGCCTCGAAAAACGCAGCGAAAACGAAACCCAGCGCTGAACCAATCAAAGGTCCAAAAAAGGCTGACCAAAAAGAGCCCCCAAAAACCAAGGCTAGCGGAAAGGCCAAAGCCGATTCGAAGGCCATCGAACAGGGGGACAAGAAATCCAAGTCCACCGATAAGCCGATAGGAAGAACTTCGGTCGGCTCGAGCATCACGAAAAAGAAACCCAAGTAAGACACAATCGCAACCGTAGCAACGTGGGAGAGAATCATGGCTGGACACTCGCAGTGGGCCAACATCAAACATCGAAAAGCATTGGTAGATAGCAAACGGAGCAAGCTCTGGAGCAAGCTGTCGAAGGCGATCATCGTCGCGGCCAAACTGGGAGGAGGAGATCCTTCTGCCAACGTGCGGTTACGCACTGCGATTCTTGATGCCAAAGCTGTATCGCTTCCCAGAGACAACATCGATCGAGCCATCAAGAAGGGAACGGGTGAATTGGATGGTGGAGACGTCGAAGAAATTCTCTACGAAGGTTACGGACCCGGTGGAGTTGCGGTCCTATGCGATATCATGACCGACAATCGCAATCGAACCGCTCCAGAAATTCGGAAGCTGTTTGAAAATCATGGAGGGAATCTTGGTTCCACCAATTGCGTGGCTTATCTTTTCGAAAGAAAGGGTTTGATTGCGATCAAAAAGAGCAATACCGATCTCGAGCGACTGATGGAGATCGCTCTCGACAACGGAGCGGAAGACGTAACAGAATCCGAAGAGTTTTATGACATCACCTGTCCAACGGATGCGTATTCCGGTTTGGTGGAAGTCATCGAAGGTCAAGGTATTGTTATCGAGTCCAAACAGGTAACACGTATCCCAAATCTGTCTGTTGAGGTCGATTCGGAAATGGCCGTTACAGTGATGAAACTTCTTGACAAACTCGAAGATCACGACGACGTTCAGTCGGTCGCCACAAACGTTAATTTCACAGCCGAGCAGTTGCAATCGCTCGGTTCCTAATTTGACCCAACGGCGGATCCATGCTTCGACGAATCGTTGCCGATGCACCCAATTTTCAATCGCAATTAGCTGCCCTTCGAAAAAAGCTAAGTCCGGATGGTTCGGTGGTATCGGAACGTGGTCAGCAACTGACCCAATTGCTGTTCGGACAAAATCTCTCTCCGCAAGAAGTGGTCGAGAGAATCTGTAGCGATGTACGCACGTCGGGCACGGAAGCAGTCCTGCGGTATGCCAGGGTTCTGGATAACCCAGTTATACAGGCTGAAAACCTGCGAGTGCCTCTTTCGGCAATCCAAGCAGCACACCAATCGGTTTCCGAGGAATTCCTGACGGCAGTCCGTTCCATTCGTAGTAATGTCGAGCGATTCCAGAAGGCAATCTTGCATCGCGACGTCGACGTGCCAGCACCCAACGGCGTTTCCCTTCGACACCGTTACACGGCCCTCGAGCGAATCGGCATTTGCGTTCCAGGAGGAGTCGCAGCCTATCCATCGACCGTATTGATGACGGCTATTCCCGCGCGATGCGCTGGGGTCAAGGAAATCGTCGTGATGGCCCCGCCGACGCAATTCGGCGCCTACAATCAAGAAGTGCTCGCAACGTGCGCCGAATTGGGAGTCTCGGAGGTCTATGCAGTAGGAGGCGCACAAGGGATCGCAAGCCTTGCTTTTGGAATCCCAGAAATCCCAAGGGTAGACAAGATTGTTGGCCCAGGAAATCTATTCGTCGCGTTGGCAAAGCGCTGGGTTTATGGCACAGTCGATATCGATTCGATCGCCGGACCGAGCGAAGTCCTAGTAATAGCAGATCAAACGACACGACCTGCGTTCGCTGCATCCGACTTGATCGCGCAAGCCGAGCATTCGCCCGGTGCCAGCATGATCCTTTCCGCTGATGCTTCCATTCTCGATGCCGTGGATCAGGAGTTGGAGCGGCAATTATCGAAGATTGATCGGGCCGACTTGGCACGGACAGCGTTACTCGAATTTGGAGCGAGCATCCAATGTCGAGATAGCGATCAGGTCGTCGAATTGACAAACTTGTTAGCGCCTGAGCACTTGCAGATTTCCGTCGATGAGCCCGAACAGTACAGTTCGCGAATTCGAAACGCAGGGGCTATCTTCAAGGGCCATTATTCGCCGGTTGCATTAGGCGATTATGCTGCCGGACCATCGCACGTGTTGCCAACAGGGGCGACTGCCCGGTGGGCTTCGGGGCTAACAGCTAACGATTTCTTGCGTTCCTTCAGCGAAGTCGCTTTTAGCCGCGACGCACTCAAGGCCATCGAGCCGACCGTCACCGAAATGGCCAACAAGGAAGGCCTTACTGCACATCGCGAGAGTTTGCTTGAACGATTCCGGCACGGTTGATGGTCTGGATGGCTGATACCTTCTTAAGGCAAATGCCAAACCCGCAGAATTATTTTCTTTAATGGTGGAAACTCTGTTGGCAAATGGGCTGAAATCCGGTTTTCCAAGTAGGTTAATTTTGCAGAGTGGCCAAGATGGCACCGTAAAATCTCTCGCAAAATGCGGTTTTGGCACGGCTTGAACGATTGCCTGAGGAATCGCAAGTTTCGAATGCTTAGAGGCTTACGATCCCAAAACACCGGCATGGAAACGGGATGATAACGCTAGTGTTAGAGTGGATCCCGCCGGTTGAACAAATTCCATCGGAATGCGTACTATGGTTGAGCTTGGGTCTTCCACTGCAACTCTTATGCATTGGCGGTCGGCAAAATTTAGGAGAGCTAGATGTCCAGGAAAGATGCGTTGACCAAACTTAAGGATGTGTTGCACCTGCGAAGGGAAGCTTTGCGAAGGGCATTGGACGGTGACATCAGTATGCTCCAGACCCTTTCGCAGGAAGGGGGTGACGTCATGGATGCTGCCATGGATACGGCCCAAGACGAAATTAGCAGCCAATTGGTCGAAGTCGAAAGCCGCGAACTGACGCAAATCGAGGAGGCGTTGATCCGTTTTCGTGATGGCATCTATGGCGATTGCGATGCGTGCGAAAAGCAGATTCCTTTGGCCAGGTTGCAAGCGGTTCCTTATGCAACGAGTTGCATTGAATGCGCACGCAAACAGGAGCGATCGGGGACTCGGCATTCGAATGGTTACGGCGACACGAATCAAGCTCCGAACGCGGCTCGGTGAGACCATGTCCTTATTAAGTGCATCGAGCACAGCTAGGATTCTTCGGTAGGCTCGACTGTTGATCGACTCGGCTGACATGTTTCAATGGAACAAGCCAAACGACAACCCCGACCTGTCGATGGACATCGTTCGGTAACACCCGCTCATTGCATGACGCCGGCATTGCGTCGCGTTCTCTAGATTTGCAACGGGATTTGTCTGTCGCGAAACTCCAGCATTTTGAGGGTGGATGCATGGGAACCGAGATCAACTTGGAGATCAAGCTGTTCGCAGGATTGCGAGAAAGGATCGGTTCGCCGACTTTGCATGTCCATTGCAACCCTCGAACGAGTGCGGGAGATTTGAAAGATCTAATCGCTGCTATTTGTCCGGATTCGAAGGACTTGGTACGATCCAGTCGGGTAGCTGTCGACCGTACTTTTGTAGACGATGCTCGATGCTTAGAATTGAGCGCGGATCAACCCGTTGAAATTGCGTTGATTCCCCCTGTCAGCGGCGGGTAGCCTGCGCGAGAATCCCACGCCCCCTCCCCTGCCCGGTCAATCCAATGAACACTCTGGAAATTGCGATCTACGATGCACTGGACGCGATTCCTCTGGTCGATTCTCACTCGCACATCAACCCACACGCTCCCGCGTCCTCGTCTTTAGCAGACCTTCTCGGGTATCACTACTACACTGAACTCGTGCATTCAGCCGGGATGCCTCGCGAAAAAATTGAGCAGGTGGGGATATCGAGCGAGGAAAAGGTTGCAAGGCTCTTTGAGTCACTCCATCACATCCAGCATACGGTCCAGTGGTCCTGGTTTGAGGAGCTCTCTCGCGAGCTATTTGGGTTCAATGAAGATTCCATCGATCGATCGAATTGGCAGTTGTTGTATGATTCGGCCGAGAGATGCATGCAGCGCCCAAACTGGAGCCAGACGGTTCTCGAGCGGAGTCATGTAACCCGTATTTTCTTAACCAATGATTTTGACGATGGGCTCGATGATTTCGATACCCATCGCTTTATACCCTGCTTGCGTACGGACGATTTGGTGTTTCATCTGCAATCGGCCACGACCCAGCAACGTCTGAGCAAATGCACGCGCTCTCATTTGCAATCCCTTGACGACCTAGACCGGTGTCTCGGTTCCCTGTTCGTTCATTTTACGAAGCATAACGCCAGGGCATGTGCCATCTCGTTACCGCCATGGTTCACACCGCGGCGCATTGACGCAAAAGACAGTACCGCGCAATCGGCCTTCCGTCGCTTGCTGCAGGGGCCATTGGAGTTAAACGAAGAAGATCGCCATACATTGTCTTACTGGGTGTTCTGGCGATTGGCCGAGTACTGCAGCGAGTTCTCCCTCCCGTTCGATTTGATGATCGGCGTAAATCGCAAGGTTTACCCCGAGGGAGTGTATCAAGGCCAGGATCTGTACGATTCTCGATGGTCGATGATTCAATATGCCGAGTTACTAAATGCATTTCCGACAGTCAAGTTTCCGATCTCGGTACTTGCCTCCGTGAACAATCAAGAGCTCGTCGACTATGCTTGGATATTTCCAAACGTCATTGCGCACGGTCACTGGTGGTACAGCAATACGCCGAGCTTTATTCAGCATGATTTGCGAGCCAGGATCGACGCCATCCCACGCAATAAACTCATCGGCTACTACAGCGACGCTTACAAGCTGGAATTCATTCTTCCCAAGTATCGCATGTACAAGCGGATACTTGCTAGTGTATTGGCACAGACGGTTTGCAACGAGCGCGGCAAGTCCGAGTCTTTTGCGATCGAATTGGGGCAACAAATCCTGCGTGGCAATGTCGACGAGATCTTTTTCCCAAATGGATGATGGTACACACACGTGAAACGAGTTGGATTGGTTGGCTGGCGAGGAATGGTCGGATCCGTGTTGATCGATCGGATGATCGCAGAGAACGATTTCGCAGACATCGAGCCTGTTTTCTTCTCTACTTCCAATGCAGGAGGAGAGGGCCCGTTGATTGCTGGGAAACGGTCCGGGACGTTGCAATCCGCCGATGACCTCGCGCAATTGGCCCAGATGGATGTGATCCTGACGTGCCAGGGTGGGGACTACACAAATGCGATCTACGATCCGCTTCGTCGAACCGGATGGAAAGGGTTCTGGATCGATGCAGCCTCATCCCTGCGGATGCGAGACGAGGCGATCATCATTCTCGATCCAGTGAATGACGCAGTCATCAAGAGTGGCCTCGCGCAGGGAATCAACACCTTCGTTGGAGGCAATTGCACGGTTTCGCTCATGCTCATAGCATTGCATGGTTTGTTTCGTGCAAACCTTGTGCAATGGATGACCAGCATGACATACCAAGCTGCATCCGGCGCCGGGGCACAGAATATGCGCGAGTTGCTCCGGCAAATGGAGAGTTTGGCGGCTCCCGTTTCGGATTGGGTGAAAGACCCCGGTTCTGCAATTCTGCAAATCGATCGGACCGTTACCGAAACCATGCGATCCGATCATTTCCCCACCGAGCATTTCGGTGCTCCCTTGGCGGGAGGGTTGATTCCTTGGATCGATAAGGATTTGGGGAATGGACAGAGTCGAGAAGAATGGAAAGGAGAGGCTGAGACCAACAAGATCCTAGGATTGGCATCCGCGACAATTCCGTTCGATGGAATCTGTGTTCGGATAGGAGCCATGCGTTGCCATAGCCAAGCGTTAACGATTCGGCTGAATCGGGACGTGCCTTTGGATGAAATAGCCGATCTTCTCACTCAGGCGAATCCTTGGGCAAAGGTTATTCCCAATGAGCGGTTGGCGTCGATTCAGCATCTGAGTCCGTCGGCGGTTTCGGGGACACTTGTCTGCCCCGTGGGACGGCTTCGAAAATTAAACCTCGACCCATCTTCGCCCGGTCAATACTTGGCTGCCTTTACCGTAGGTGACCAGCTCCTGTGGGGAGCAGCGGAGCCATTGCGACGCATGTTGCGTATGCTAGTAGACTGACACTTGAGAACATGTGGTGCCCGGTTTAGAGGGTCGCCCCGGTTTAGAGGGTCGACGGAGTAGCCTGTTGAGAGGCTTAGAGGATAACGGCATATTCGAATGCGTTCCTCATGAAGGCAATCACGAATGGCAGGATATCGCTTCCTGCCATTGCATGCTGGAGTTGCCAATCAATACACCTTCGGCACAAGCCCGAAGGTGAACTCGTATCTCAGCGTTGCGATAAGCATGAATCTGAGATCATCCTTTACCAATCCCTCCCACTTCGCCTAATGACGAAGTAGTCTCGCGGGGGTAAACAATGGAAGCCACGGCAGCTATTCGGTTATCCGACTTGGCGCTGGAGAGGCAAAACGCTGTTCGCGAACTCGCGAAGCGTCGTTGCGGGTACTGGAATCGAACGAGATTCCCCATCCACGGACGAGACTTCGACTTCCAATTCGCCACGTACAATCTTGACATCTCGAGGCGCTTCGATGCCGATGGTCACGCGGTTTCCATGCACCTTGGAAACGACCAAAGTGATATTGTCCCCGATAACGATCCGCTCACCTTCTTTTCGACTTAAAACTAGCATGTCTAGTCCTCCTTGATATTGGTTGCCTGCATTGCCAAATTGACCCTCAAGCCACCTTGATTCCCTCGATAAGGATGCAAATAAGGTTCCAAAGGATCATTTATTTGAAAAAAATCTTTGATACACACGGTTTCACTCAAGATTCTTCGATGGAAGTGGTTTTCCGTTGGCCAACTTTTGTAAAGAATGGAAAGGAAACACCCAATCTTTCAAAATGCCATCGTTTGCCAAAACATTTGCAGTCTTAAATGAGACAGTATTCTCAAATCGAGACCGGTTTTGGCCTGCCATTCCATCGGGACGACGCTTGTGTGTCCGATGGTGGGAGTATCCATTAGTCGCGGACACCTTTGGTCAAACTGGAAAAAACGGGAAAGATTTTCTAGATGGCAGTCGCAGCTACTGCCTTCAGTCCGAATCGGCACCTACGCATCGACGGAGGCTGGCGATTTGGAATCTCAAGATTTTGCCTGTCGAGAAGTTGCCCGTCGACGGCTCGCGGCAGGGAGCGTATCGTAGGTAGACTGGCTGGCATGCTCGCGGGCTGTAATGGAGTGTATCGCGCCGTTTCAGATCGTTTTGCCACGGCAGATTAAGGGATCCTGCGAGGATCGCATTGCCTGCGGTTCCCGATTGGCTCCCCCTCTTGGTTCCTCCTTGCTAGCATCTCTACGAATTGCGAGTTCCGAATGAAAATACAACCCATTCGATGCTTGGTCTCCTTGAGCCTTTGGATGACATGGATTGTTCTTGGCTGGACGGCTGCGGAGTTGGTCGCGGCCGATCCGATACCGAGCCCACTAGAAATACCAAGCCCGCAAGAAACGAAGAAGATCTTGCTAGTGGCGGGCCGACCTTCTCACCCTCCCAGGATGCATGAATTCAATGCCGGAGTGCAGTTGCTGGCGCGTTGCCTCAAAGAATCAGGCGCTCCCGTTCAAGTCGATGTTTCGTTGAACGGTTGGCCCAAGGAGGAGTCCCTTCTACTCAACGCCGATGCAGTGGTTTTTTATATGGACGGAGGGGGAGGACACGAAGTGGTTCAAGACCAAGGCAAGCGACTGGCGTTGGTCGATGCGCTTGCCGCCAAAGGGATCGGCATCGGCTGTATGCACTATGCGGTCGAAGTCGTCAGCGATCAAGCCGGCAAAGAATTCAAACGATGGATCGGCGGGTACTACGAAAACATGTTCTCCTGCAATCCTATTTGGGAACCCGCCTTTTCTCAGTTCCCCATTCACCCCATCACTCGAGGCGTGAAACCCTTTCAGGCCAAAGACGAATGGTACTTCCACATGCGATTCGTTAACGATTTGCCGGGTGGTGAAGCGGCAGACACGTCCAGTGGCACGTTCGTTCCGATTCTTGTCGCCTCTCCATCGGACGATGTCCGCGATGGACCGTACGTCTACCCAGCTGGTCCATACGCTCACATCGAAGCAGACAAAGGGCGAGCCGAGGCGATGCTGTGGGCCGTCGAACGCCCCGATGGTGGACGCGGTTTCGGATTCACTGGTGGGCATTTTCATGACAACTGGGCAAACGACTCGTTCCGAAAAGTCATCCTGAATGCGTGCTTGTGGCTAGCGAAGGTCGAAGTTCCCGAAGACGGGGTACCGTCCCAGGTCACGCCAGAGCAAATCGAGGCCAATCTCGATCCCAAGAATAGGTAAATGCATCGAACGAGCCCGCAGCTGTCCGCGCGATCTGTCCGCGTGCGGCAGTACGGCGAATTGAAGCAGGTTAAGACAACCCCTGCGCTATTCATTGCGAGACGATATCATCCAGAGAAGCGATTTCTGGATAAGGAAATCCGCAATGCCAAACCCTGTTCTATCCTTTCTACCTCTCCACTCAGGAATTTACCGATGATCCACGAAGTTTCGGGCGATATCCTCCTCAGCCATGCTCATGCGATTGCTCATGGAGTCGCACCCAATGATCACTTTGAATCCGGACTCGGGCTAGCACTGCGCGATCGTTGGCCTTCTATGGCCAAAGACTTTCGACATTACGTTCATCAAACGCATCCCAAGCCAGGTGAGCTATGGATGTGGAGCGGTGTTGGGGATACACACATCATCAACCTTCTAACGCAAGAAGGGGAACACGGGCATGGTTCGAGACCAGGCAAAGCAACCACCGCCAACGTGCACCACGCCCTCAAACGCTTGAAACACCTAGTCGAGAAAGAGAAGATTCGCAGTCTCGCCCTTCCCGCATTGGCAACCGGAGTGGGTGGGCTGAAATGGTCAGACGTCAAACCTCTGATCCAGGAGACGCTCGGGGACTTAGATATTCCGATCTACGTGTATTCTACCTATCATGCGGGAGTCGCTGCCAAAGAGCCAGTCGCGGAATAAAAGCGCAGCGTATGGAGATCCCAACACCCAGAGCTCCGTTCGCTTCCGCGAGCGACGATCAGTCACTCCCATGGAGAAAGAATTCTTGAGATCGGATCCAACGGAAGACGCGAGATGGATGCAAGTAGCTCTGGCATTGGCCGAAAAGGGACGAGGTTTTGTCGAACCCAACCCCATGGTGGGATGTGTTTTGGTTCGCGACGGCGTGCAAATTGGCTCGGGGTTCCACGAGAAATATGGTTGCCCGCATGCGGAAGTGAATGCTCTTGCGGGCTTGTCGGCCGCAGACGTCCGCAGTGCGACGCTCTACGTCACGTTGGAACCATGCAACCACTTCGGAAAGACACCACCATGTGTTGATGCGATCTTGCGCAATCCGCCCCATCGTATCGTCGTCGCCATGGAGGATCCCTTTCCTGAAGTCGCCGGCAAAGGGATCTCGCGATTGAGAGAGTCTGGTATCCCCGTCGACCTGGGGATCCTCGAGACCGAATCACGCTGGCTGAACGCGCCTTATCTCAAGCTGATCCGAGAAAAGAAGCCATGGGTCATAGCCAAGTGGGCCATGACCCTGGATGGTGCTCTGGCAACGGAAAAAGGGGATTCCCAGTGGATCAGTAACGAAGCTTCGCGCGCACTTGTCCACCGCATGCGAAGCGGTTGCGATGCCATCCTGATCGGCAGCGAAACTGCGTTGCTGGACGATCCACTCTTGACGACCCGTTTGCCATCCCCGGAAGTTCCACCAAGGCGAGCACATCGTGTCGTGCTCGATCGCCGTCTTAGAATTGCGGCCGACAGTCGCTTGGTCACGACAGCTCGCGAATGGCCGCTAATCGTCATTACGAACCCACCCGATACAGCCGACCGAGCCTCGGAAAACACACGCGCCACGCAACAGCGACGGCTTCTGGACTTGGGCGTGTGTGTATGGACTATCCCAGCCGAAGTCTCAGAGGCTCCACTGCCGTGGATACTCGAGGAAATGGGCCGGCTGCGTTGGACCAATATCTTGGTCGAAGGTGGGGGGCGTCTGTTGGGCAGCTTCTGGGATGCTAGATTAGTCGATCAATTCGACTGTTTCATCTCTCCACGAGTCTTAGGGAGCGGAAGCTCTCGGCGACCGATTTCTGGAAAAGGGCATGAATGGATGAACCAAGCATGTCGAGCGGATCGTATCCAATGGGAGTCGCTGGACGGCGACCTTCATTGCCGTGGCTTTATCGGCCCTTGGATTTAAAATAACGCCGGAATTGGCCGCTAGGTATGCTTGACAGGCATATCGAGAAAAGGTTGTAATGAAGGATAGAGGCCAAGGCAGTTGAAGAGCTTGGCAGAGCCATTTTGTTTCGGGTGAAAACCCATTTCTCTGAACTTGAGGAAAACGATGCGTACAAGATTTTTGTTGGCCTTGTGCTTGGCGAGCATGCCAATGTGCTTGACCGGCTGTGATTCGGGTAGCGAGATGACCGTTGGTACAAAGCAGAATGAGCCACCACCAGAGGTGAAGAAGCGACTCGAAGAAGATGCGGCCCGCTACAAGAAGATGGAGGAGGACAAAGCCAAGAATCCGACGCCTAGCGACGGACGCGTTGCACCTCCCGGGGGCTGATCGATTACCATTTCGCTGGCACGAACATGAGTTCGCAAAAACTCAAGGCCTCTGGAATTTCCAGAGGTCTTTTTTTTGGATTGGAGTCGAATGTTCCCTTCCTCGCTCGGTGAAAGTTCTCAGTCAACGAGGACGGGATAATCGAGCACCAGAAGAAACGAGAAAAAAGGGACGGATCGAAATGCCCGGCAGATTATCCGCGCGGATGAAACTTCTGATGGATCCGTTTTAACTTTGAGTTTTCAACTTGCGTGTAGATCTGTGTGGTTTGGATGCTGGCATGTCCCAACATTTCCTGGATCAATCGCAAGTCAGCGCCACCCGAAAGCAAATGGGTGGCAAAGCTATGCCGGAGCGTGTGAGGACTGGCTTCGGGATCGATTCCGACACGTGCCGCATACCTCTTCACCAATTCCCAAACCGCTTCCCGCCGCAGGCGTTGCCCGGAGCGGGAAACGATCAGCCAAGGAATGGATTCTAGCCCTCTGGGTGCGATCAATTCGGCACGACTCTCTTCAAGATAGCGCCGAATGACTTGGACCGCTCGATCACCCAGCGGCACCATGCGCTGCTTGCGACCTTTTCCCTCAGCCAGGCAGTAACCGTCCTCCAGATGGACGTTGGCGAGCAACATGTCACACACTTCGGAAACTCGGCACCCCGTGGCATACATCAACTCAAGAATCGCTCGGTCGCGAATCCAAAGGGGATCGTAGGAGCGCGGGGCTTCAAGAAAACGATCGATCTGTTGGATGGTCAAAACAAAAGGAACTCGCTGCCACATCTTCGGCGTCGTCAGCAACTCCGCAGGATTCTCCTCAATGGCCGACTCCAATTGAAGGAATTTGAAAAACATTCTCAACGATACTATGTGCCGCGAGATCGAGGAGGCTGCCAATTCGCGATCCTTGAGCCATCCGATATAGTCGGTCAAGTCAGTGATCTGAAGCTGCGCTGGCGAACGTCCCGCCAGCCATGTGCTCAGATGTTCGAGGTCTCGTCCGTACGCTGCCACCGTGTTCGTCGCTAGGTGGCATTCGCTCGTCAAATAAATCAAGAATCGCTCGGCCCACCCCGACATCGTTTCCTGCGGGGTAATCGCAACGGCTACCGATTGTTTGCGCTGTCTCAGCTTGCTTTTAGCCATCGTCATTTATTTTGCTTGCGATTGCGAAACTCGTGGAAGCTACCCCGATGCCGTTATACCAATGATTCCCGATTGGCTGTTGGGCGGGGAACGGGATTATGTCACCGGGATGGATTCGAATGAAAAGTTTCCGCGGGTAGCGGTTATCCCGATCCTAAGCTGTGACGAGAGCCTGATGCAACCGACGATAGCCAAACCCAAAAGCCCCAGTTGCGATTGTGCCCGGGTCCATTTATACAGGGCAGTACGCAAGATGCTGCGACTTTTTGCATGCAGCATCCACTCGACGCCCATGGGAAAGGTTCATTCGTGCAGGACATCGTCATCGAGAAACCGTACCAATTCATCCCTCCTCATCGAGGGCGTTGGCTTCCTCAATGGATTCTCCGATCCCCCGCGGTCCCTTGGTATCTGAAGAAATTCGAAGGGGTAGTCTCCCATCGCGTCGAGGGAGTGGATTACCTCAGGGAGTCGTTGCGTCTCGGCCATGGCGTCTTGTTAGCGCCCAATCATTGCCGCTACGCCGATCCGTTGGTCATGTCCTTCATCGCTCGTGAAGCCCACACGTTGATGTATGCCATGGCCAGTTGGCATCTCTTCCATCAGAGCCGATTTCAACGATGGGCCATGACTACCGTGGGTGCCTTTAGTGTCTACCGTGAAGGGCTTGACCGCCAATCCCTGGATATGGCGATTGAAACTCTCTCGAAACCCGAACGACCGCTGGTCGTCTTTCCGGAAGGAGCGGTCTTTCGTACGAACGATATCCTGCAACCCCTTTTGGATGGTGTGGCCTTTATCGCTCGTTCCGCGGCCAAGAAGCGAGCGAAAGAAGGGGATGGGAAAGTGGTCATCCACCCTGTGGCCATCAAATACGTGTTCCATGGGGATATCGAAAAATCGGTGGGTGATACCTTGGAGGAGTTGGAGAGGAGATTGACGTGGAATAATTGCAAACAATCTCCCATTCTCAATCGGATTGCTCGGATCACGCATGCCATGCTTTGCCTCAAAGAGATCGAGTATTTGGGGGGAGCACAAACCGGTACGTTCATTGAACGCCAAGATAAATTAGTCGATCATTTACTGGACCCGCTCGAAGCCGAATGGCTGGGCAAATCCGCAGACGGACCGATCATCCCTCGCATTAAAAACCTTCGCATGAAAATCGTACCCGAGCTAACGACGGGGGAATTGCACGACGCCGAACGAGAGCGGCGATGGTCTCAACTGGAAAAGATCTATCTCGCGCAGCAGGTTGCGTCGTACCCGCCGGAATATCTTGTCGCACCCACCACCGACACACGCCTTCTGGAAACGATCGAGAGATTGCAAGAAGATTTGACCGATCGAGCCTCCGTGCATGGTCCGTTAGAAGTCATTTTGCAAGTGGATGATGCGATCCATGTTCCCACCGAGCGGGCGCCGCGCGGCGAAGAAGATCCAATCATGAAAACATTGCGAGTGCGCTTGCAAACAATGTTGGATCAACTTGCGAAAGAAAGCAACCCGATCGAACTGAAGTGAGATAAGAATAAACACTCACGCAACATCACTCACTCGTCGCTAAAATCCCCAGCGATCCCCAACCCTCGTCCCCATTGCACTTCGCATACAAGCCGTGCAAAGACAAACATCCATTCCGTCAATTTCGGTGCGGATGTAAAGCATTCGGCTAACTCGGTTCGGAGCTTCGATAGATCGCACGGACCGCGAAGTTTGTTTCGCTCCCGATAGATCACAGGCCACACGTTGTTCCACACCCTCCGAAACCAGGGGCTAACTCCCAATTCATTCGAGAGCAGCACCGAACGGTGCCAAGGATAAAGGGGTTCGATACACCCCATCCATGCCGCATCGATGGCCGTAAAATTACTTAACTTTACTGTCGGCATCAGGGACTTGTTAGCAAAGTCCAATGCATCCACCATGGCCGAATCCAGGACATCTTGAACAGGCCGCGTCGCATGGAAAACGCCCGGCTGTTCCACCACTAACCATTCTGGTTGGGCAAATGCCATCGACCATTGACGACCGTCCCATCGCGCTGTGCATGGGACTTCGACGCGAGAACCTGGTGGAATCGCCATCACACTGAGCGGCTTCGATCTTCGAACCGCTTCTTTCCGAATGAGATTCGTCCAATCTCCTGCCGTGACACTTGCGAGCATCGGTACTGAAATCGGTTCAATGGCCAGCGTCCGAATGAACTCCTCGGTACTGCTTAGACGCCCATCCGCTGCATCCTTTGGATTGGGCGCGTGCCGAAATGCGAATACTTCGTCCTCTTCAAATCGCCATTCCGATTGCCGAAATGGGAGAATCGAGAGCAGACCCAGCAATCCATTCTCGGACGCATAAAGCCATGTTTGCTCAGCACCTGCCCGCTGATCGGGAAGGACTTCACTGGAACCCAACGACGTGAGGATGGTCATCCAAGGCCGAATGCGTCGAGCCGCATCGATACTTGCCGACAAAGTGAGCGCTTGCAGCCAGCTCTCGGTGAACTCACGTGTGATGGACATAGGCGTAGCGTGGTCGATTCAGAGCAAAGCTCAATAGTTGGAAATCTGAGAGATCGGGAAAAAAGGCGAATCGGCAGGTGTCATTCCGATTCGTGCTTGTATTTGTCGAGCTTGCGGTACAGAGTTCGGGCACCGATATCGAGGATCTTCGCAGCTTCTTCCCGGTTACCCGCGGTGAGCTTCAACGTCTCTTCGATAGCCCAACGCTCGATATCGTCCATCTTCTTCCCGATTAACTCGGTCGGGAGAGCCAATGCAGATCCATGGCTTCCAGCAAACTCGGGGGCAGTCTTGTGGATAGAGGTCGTTTCGATCGGTTCCGAACCATCCATCAACTCGGGTGGTAGATCATCTACATCAAGACGGCCATCGGTATCGAGTACGACCATCGTCTCGACAAAGTTTCTAAGTTGGCGAATGTTTCCTGGCCATGAATAACCGTAGAACTTGCGAGTCACAGCTGGAGAGAAATTGCAGGGACCTCGATTATGACGTCGAATGAATTGCTTGCGGAAATGATCCATCAAGGGAATGATATCGTCACGGCGTTCGCGGAGTGGTGGCAAATGGACCGTCACGACTTTGATGCGGTAATAGAGATCCGTCCGGAATTGTCCATCAGCGATCATTTCCTCCAATGGCCGATTGGTTGCGGAGACGAGCCGTACATTGACCTTGATCGATTTGTTATCGCCAACGCGTGTGATTTGATGTTCTTCGAGGACTCGCAGTAATTTGATCTGCGTGCTCATCGGCATATCGCCGACTTCGTCGAGAAACAGCGTTCCACCATCGGCATATTGAAAAGCCCCTTCGCGATCGGTAACGGCATCGGTATAGGCGCCGCGAACGTGCCCAAAGAGTTCGCTTTCGACGAGATTTTCCGAAACGGCCCGGACATTGAGAGCGACCATGCGTTTCCCTTTTCGCGGGCTATTTTGGTGGATCGCGCGAGCAATCAGTTCTTTGCCTGTCCCGCTTTCGCCTGTAATGAGAACGGTCGCATCGGTAGGAGCGATTCGCTTGAGCCGCTCGATCAATTGCTGCATTTGAGGGCTGGCGAAAATGATCCCTTCAAAGCCGAATTTTTCGTCGAGCCGACGTCGCAGTTCCAAGTTCGTTTGCTTGAGCTGTACCGCCTCGACGGCCTTGGCAGCGACGGCTCGCAACCGATTGGGGGTGATCGGCTTTTCAAGGAAATTGTAGGCGCCCAGTTGCATGGCTTCGACAGCTTTGGTGACGGTGGCATGACCGGTCACCATGATGATTTGTGCGTCCGGGAGCAATTGCTTGGCAACTGCCAGGACCTGCATGCCGTCCACCTCGTTCATGACGAGGTCGGTGATGACAACGTCGTAGGTGTTTTGCTCGAGCAATCGTTTTCCGTCCGGTCCGCTGGTTGCGACGTCGCAGCGGTATCCGACCCGTTCGAGGCTCTCGGTCATTGCCCTCGCATGCGCTGGATCGTTATCCACAATCAGAAACGCGAAATCTTTGGCATCGATCTCGGAATTCAATCCCGATTCGATGTGGTGGGGGGCAAGCAGGGTGGCGTCGTCGTTTGGCATGGTTTGAAGTATACTCGCATCTCCCACGGTGTCACAGGCGGTTTGCCAGGGAAGGAACGACCTCCCATTTTCATTAAACTATTGGATTTGAAAAGGACTTAATGCCATGTCCGAAGGCAAGCTTTGTCGCGGTGTGCGCGGAGCGACCACGGTCGAAGCCAACACGCGCGACGCCATTCTCAAGGCAACACGTCAATTGCTGGCCTTGATCATTCGACGCAACGGGATTGAATCGAAGGACATCGCAAGTGCTATCTTCACGGTGACAAGTGACTTGAATGCCGAATTTCCAGCCTTGGCAGCGCGGCAAATGGGTTGGCTCGATGTGCCTCTGTTGTGCGGCTATGAAGTCGAAGTTCCCGGCTCGCTCATGTCCTGCGTGCGAATCCTGATTCACTGGAACGTTTCCAAAGATCAAAAGGACATCCATCATGTCTATATTCATGATGCGGTCGCACTTCGACCGGATTTGAGCAAGCTTCCACCGGTCGATTGGCAGGAACTGGAAGAATGGATTTCCGTGCAGATCACTGGCCGCGAGTCCAAGTAAGGGCGATTCATGCAACTCAATTGGATGAAGAGCGCTTCTTCCAGTGCTCTGCATACGGCCTATGCATGCCATTGCTTCCGTAGCCGTGTGATCGATCCGAAGGTCCAGCCCGCCATGGGCCCGTTCGCAAAACGACTTGGTGATTGGATTGACGGACGGCAACCGGCAGTCCGCGCGAACGCGTGGGGTAACCTTATTGGTTCCGGGGCGGAGATCGAATCCAATGGCCTTTTGGCGGCTGAGATTCTGCGCGGCGAGATGGGTACAGGACGCGATGCTTCGTTACAGCATCAACTAACTGGGCTGATCACGGACGTCGAAGCGGCTTTCCAATTGCTGTTTCCAAAATATATGGAGCAGTGCGAATTGCGCATGCGCCCCCTCCAGGATCAATGGCTAGGCTTTGGAAATGGTTTAATGGCTCACCTGGGCCGAATGACGGAAAAACACATTGCAACCGGTTCTTACAGGGTCGTCGCGTTGCAACCAGTTGTGGGCGGAGGTGGCCAAGCCCATCCTCGACAAGGCATCGTCAGCATCGAAGCTGTTTTGACCAATCCGCTAGCGGAACTGCCTGAGGTGGTGCGATTGGCCTGGCTGCTTTCGCAACTGAAGCTGAACGATCCGGTCTATACCGATGCGTTAGGTGTCGGCATGGCCCAGAAGCTGGCGCCGCTCGCCATGTTGCCCCCAGCCCTCGCGGCAGCGGAAGTGCTGGAGATCAGCAAATGCAATGAAGTGACCGCGGAACTCGCTATTGAGAATTGGGACATCGCAGTTCCCTCCTCGATGGACGTCACGAAGCAACTCATTCCAGCCCTGATGGATTGGTGGGAAACCTATCTGCAAACGCGTCCCACTTGGGCCTTGGCCCTGAAAGCCCTATGCAAGCGGCTGGCGATCATGGACTGAGTTCGCACCGAGGGTGTTCTATTCGCGGCTTCGGTGTCCAATTTTCTTCCATCGCAGTATCTAATCGCTCGCGAAAGGATCCGATCCTGCATCGAAGAGACACATCCTCGCACAGGACCACCATCAGATCGTCGTTGATAACCAAATAGACCGCATGCTGAAGGAATTGCTGCCCGATGGCGATCGCTTCACCTTCCTCCATTTCCACCAACCAACTAGGCTCGGCATGTTGGGTTGTCGGTGAGTATCCAATGGCGCGTACGGCTTCATAGCCCCGTTCGATCAAGGTTTCATGGAGCTTTTGATCCGCGCTCTGATTTCGCTCATCAGACCATTTCTCTCCGGTCGTTGCAAAGGCGGACAGAATAGCGTTCCGAGCTGGTATCCTCGACGGGAATCGCTCAAGCAGGAATCGTGTCTCGAAATATGCCGGATGCATCGTTGCGTCGCAATGAATGTCCAAAAAGTGTGGTTTCGCTCATTATACTGCTTCTAACATTATACTAAGGACTGGGGCGAACCGATTGCGTCGGCGACCCTGGTCCTTATGGATCGCAGTTCCTCCCCCCTTCCCTGCCCGATCTCGTGCGTCCCATCTATGTTTTCACACCGCCTCTTCGCGAATGCATCCTTTCGTTCTTTCGGTTCTCGCCCCTTCTATCGATGGATCGGAACCATGTGTGCTCTCATCGGCGCGTTCGCTGCACATCGCGATTCCACCTTTGCGTTTCAAACACCCAACTCGGCAAAGGACTCTGCGAAAATTTCCTTTCATGTCCGGGTTCCCCAAGGTACGCCAGCCCAAAGCAAGTTGTACATGGCGGGGAACCTGGATGCGTTGGGTCCGTGGCAACCTGATGTTTTCCCTCTCACGCGTGTCGGTCCGTTGGCATTCGAAGGAGAGCTCAATGTTCCTATAGGGCATACTTTGCAGTACAAGATCACGCGGGGCAGCTGGAGCACAGTTGAGAAAGCGATCGGTGGGGGAGAGATCGCTAATCGCATTCTGCGAGTGCAAGGGGATGCTCAGGCCGAGATTCAAGTGGCGGCTTGGGCAATCGCTCAGCAACCAAAGCCGAATACGGGCACCGGGGACTTGCGCTGGCGTGACTTCGATAGCCTCCATCTCGGCGGTAAGCGTCGTGTGACTGTCTGGCTACCAGCTTCGACCGCATCCACTCCCGCTCAGCGATTGCCTGTTGTCTATTTCCTGGATGGTCAAAATGTGTTCGATGGATCACGGGCAGCTTTCAACGTGGAATGGAGAGCGGATGAGTCGGCGCAGGATTTGATCGATTCAGGACGCGTCCCTCCCTTCATGATCGTCGCCGTCGATAACTCGTCCGATCGGATGACAGAGTACACCCCCGTGCAGGGAGAGTGGCAAGGCCGTACTCTCGGAGGAGGTGCGGATCGCATGCTGTCTTTCCTGTGCGACGAATTAAAACCGCAAATCGATTCAGCATTTCCAACCCAACCGGAAGCTCCGTTCACTTCCTTGATCGGGTCTTCGCTCGGAGGCCTCTTCGTTCTGCATGCCGTGCGCGAACGTTCGGATGTCTTCGGTGGTGGAGCGGCAATGTCACCTTCGTTATTCTGGGGTAGCGAGCACGCGAATCAAAGCTTTTCGGATTGGCAACCTCGTGTCAGTCCATCCAGGAAAACGAAGCTATGGCTCGATACGGGAACCCGCGAAAGCGAATCCGCTTCTACACAATCCCGTACCGTGGACCACTTTCGACAATTCATCGCAACACTCGGAACGAAACATCAGGAATACTTTGAGATGCAGTTCCGCGTCATCGCCGATGCAGAGCATAACGAACTCGCATGGTCTCGCAGACTTCCCGATGTTTTCGAGTTTCTCTTGAACGGGAATACAAGATGAATCCGTTTTACAGACATCCTGTGCCACGCAAACTTTGTGAATTTGCATGGATGGTGTTGTTGCCATTCCTCTGCCATTCGCCGCTAGTCCTTGCGTTCCAGTCTCCTGTCCCCGGGGTTGACGATGATCCTCCCAAGGTTCTGCGTGCGCCGCGCTTGACGATTGCGGAAGCGATCCAAGCCCTGGAAGTCCTTCCAGGCTTTCAAGTCGAGTTGGTCGCGTCCGAACCGCTGATCCGGAGTCCGGTAGCTATTCAGTTTGACGCGTCTGGTGCGCTATGGGTCGTTGAAATGGTGGACTACAGTGAGCAGGGAGAGGACGCCCTTGGGCGCCTATCGCGTCTAGAGGATCGCGATGAAGATGGCGCGATGGATCACTCCGAAATCGTTGCCGAGCGACTCTCATGGCCCACCGCGGTCGCGTGTTTGGAGCGCGCCACATGGGTCGCTGCACCTCCCTATCTCTGGCAGTATTCCACTGTCGGCGATATCGAGACGCCCGTGCAAAACCAGGTTCCTCGCCACCCTGAAAATGGGCTTCAATCACTCTTGGAAGGGCTCGGTCGCCAGAACGTTCAAGGGATGGCTAATTCATTTCGGTGGGGGCTCGACGGAAAGCTCCATTTATCCACGAGTTCCAACGGCGGGGCATTGCAATTGGGCCTTCGCTCTTCGTTGCATCTTCCCTCAACTCCTCTCAACGTAAACGCTCGCGATTTGGCGTTCGATCTGAACACGGGGGATGTGACGACGATCGTCGGTTACGGCCAACATGGGATGGATTTCACACCGTGGGGAGATCGATTGTTGACTGGTAACAGCGATCATTTGCAACAAGTCGCAGCATGGTATCTTCCTGAGTTGACGGATGCCGTTCTCTCGCGGCCTGTCGCATGGCGGCGCTCAATCGCGATCGATGGTCCGCAAGCAGAGGTCTATCGCCTTTCGCCCGTCGAGTCTTGGCGGACGATTCGGACTCAGATGCGATTAACCGGCGCCTCGACGGGGCTCCTGGAAGGGAATGGGAGAGCCAGCGGATATTTCACATCGGCAACAGGAGTGGTCGTCTACGATGGCGACCAATGGGGTGGTAGCGAGGACTCGGTTGCTTTCGTTGCAGATGTCGGAAGCAATTTGGTCCATCGCAAGCGATTGCTGCCAAACCCAAAAGAGGCGGGATTGATCGGGGAACGGATGGACGTGGAAACGGAATTTCTGCGGAGCCGGGATACTTGGTTTCGTCCTGTCCAGATGGCCAATGGGCCCGATGGATGTTTGTACGTGGTCGATATGGCTAGGGAAACGATTGAACATCCAAAGAGCCTTCCCGAGCCGATAAAAAGCCAATTGGATCTAACCTCCGGAAGGGAACTCGGGCGCATCTGGCGAGTTCGAGCCAAAGAGCATCCGATTCGCCGAAGTGGTGAAAATTGGAACGCGAGATCGAGCAAAGAAATAATAGAACTTTTAGCGTCCCGCAATGGCTGGCATCGCGAAACCGCCGCTCAATTGCTGATCCAACGCTCCCTTCGCGAACCGATCGATGTGGTTGCGCTTCAAACGATGGCGGTGAGCCATCCAGAACCCCTGGCTAGATTGCATGCCCTGAGCGTTCTGGCGTCGATTTCTCAGGGTTGGGATCAAGCTCTATGGATCAAGTTATTGAAAGATCCTCATCCGAGAGTTCGGCTTTGGAGTGTGGTTTTTTCCGATCGTATCCATCCTGCATTGACGGCCGAGGAAGCGTGGAATGGACTTTCCTCGTTGCGAGAGGAAACAGACGTCGATGTTCGAATCGCAGCATGTGTGCGCGCCTACACACTGATTCCGGACGTTGAGCGCCGCGTGGAACTTCTGACTGCATGGTCGCAGCGAGATCCGCGACCGGACGAGTTGCGCGCGGCCGTGGAGATGGCGGCCCGAGGCCCGGTATCGAAACGATTGTGGGATCGGTTGAAGGAAGCCTGGACCGATGATGCGCTCGCGAATGGACCATGGATTGACGCCATGTTTTTCCAAATGCAGGCTGCAGGCACTCTCACGCATACTTTGGAAGCACTACCGAGCCCCGGCTTAGGTACGCCATCAGACAATGTTGTGTTCGAGGCAATTGCTCGATTGCTAGAACGTCGCGGCATTGCAAACGGCAGCCCCACTTACGCAGCGATCCAGAAACACACGCGTTCCTTCTTGACGTCACTCTGGGAAGATCCGGCTTCGGAACTTTCCGAAGAATCACTCCTCAATGGCGACGTTATGTCGTTTCACAATCGAGAACGTTCACTCGCTTGGTGGATGAGTACATTGAGCGTAGAGGAACGGCTTGATTGGCTGAAACGCACGCTCTCAGCAGACGTGGATACCCCACTTCAAATCGCTGCAATCGAAGCGTGGGTTTCTGGGGAAGCAACGTTGCAGGACATGATGGTGGATCGCCTGTCAAGTTTACCTCCCTTGGTTCAACAAGCCGCTATCAAGGCCCTGTTGAAAACGGAAGTAGGTGCGAATCGATTGCTCGATGGATTGGACCAAGAACAATTCGGACGCGAGATTGTACACGCGTGGGCGTGGCAGATCCTTCGCTCCTTTCCGACAGAAGGCGTTCGCAGTCGGGCTTCCAAATGGGATCGGCAAACGGAGGTTCCTTGGGAGACCATCGCTTCTCATTATCGCGTTGCTTGGCGTGTATCCGGGGATGCATCAAGGGGCGAAGTGCATTTCAAAAAGTGGTGTGCGTCGTGCCACCGAGTCGCTGACATCGGCATCGCGCTGGGGCCATCGTTGGATTCCTATCGCGTGCGCCCGAATGAGGCGATTGCTTTGGCGATCGCCGAACCAAGTCGAGAAATGGACCCCAAATACGAACAGCATCAAGTCGTTACGCACGATGGTCGCATTGTCATCGGTCTCCTCAAGCAGAACGACAAAGACCAACTCGTTTTGCTGACGACACAAAACGAGACGGTTGCAATACCTCGACCGACGATCGAGCAGTGGAAGTCTTCCGGTCGCTCGATGATGCCCGACGGATTGTTGAAAGAGATCGATCCGGTTGCCTTGAATGACTTGATCGCATTCCTGCGAAAAATACCCTGAGTCCGAAGAGTACGGACAAAGCAGGAAGAGCACGGCCAAAGCAGAGAGTAGACAATAAAGCAGGCAGTCGACAGTAGAGAGTAGGCAGAGTTGAGCGATGATTGTGTGGTGGTTTCGAGGGGTAGGTCTCCTCAAGTACCCCGTTTATTGCCAAACCAATGGATGTGCTGCCTGTCGCAGAGCCGTAAATCATGGTTACGGCACCAATCCCCGAGCCAGCTCAGTTGGAGAACCAGTTCCTCATGGGTCGTTCCCCGAGGCATCATGAGAATTCGATCGCGCGACCAGCCTTGAAGTTCCGCCAAGTACTCGAGTACTTCTTCGGCGTCGAGAATGGATCCGACAACGAACTTGAGTTGGTAATCCCCGCGCTGCATGAGGGATTGCACGATATCGGGAGTGTGACGACGGGAGTCATGGTTCTGAATCCATTCGCCCGTCGTGTATCCGACAGGAGACGAATTGCTCAATTTCGGACTGATCGACCACAAATCGCAGGTACAGTCTCGATTGACGGTACCTGCTGTTTCGATCGTGATATGTTTGCCGAGGCGTTTCAGTTCGGCACATAGGATCGGGCACTCATCGAAGATCATCGGCTCGCCGCCGGTCAACACGACATGGCGAATGGACCACCCCTCCACCCGCTGGATGATTTCGTCGACGCTCATAGAGTTTCCTTCGGGCTCCCAGGACGCGTAGCGGGTATCACAAAACCAGCAGCGCAGGTTGCAGCCGCTGGTTCGAATGAAAATGCTTGGGGAACCTGTGAAGATTCCCTCCCCCTGGACACTACGAAAAATTTCTGCGATTCGAATCACTGCCGGTACCTTGGACGAATGCCTTCCGAGAACAGATGCTCTTTCCATGAGAAAAAGCGATCTGTTGAAATCATCGGAGGTTGTTAAGATATGCGACCGTCCGCGGTGAGCCAAGTTGAACTGGGTAGATCTCGCATCCTAATCAGGTTTCGGTTGAGGAACCCGAAGGCAGCGTCCCAACTCATCGTCATGCAAATTATCCCCCAACCATTCTTGGAAGTGACAAGTGCCAGGTACCCCCTTCGCCGACACGTTGGAGTGCTTCGAAAACTCCTATCCGAACCGCGATTATTCGATCGAAATCGTCTGTCCTGAATTTACGTCGATCTGCCCAAAAACAGGTCAACCAGATTTTGGAACGCTGGTTTTTCGGTACGTTCCCGATGCCAAATGCGTCGAGCTGAAGAGCTTGAAGCTCTACCTTCAGCGTTTTCGCAACGAAGGTATTTTTTACGAGAACGTCACCAATCGCATCTTTGATGATCTCTTGGCTGTGACGCAACCGCGCAGCGCGCAGCTTGAAAGTCGCTGGGGAGCTCGGGGCGGAATCACATCCAACATCACCGTTTCGTATACAAAGAAGACGTGATCGCAGGTGAAAGGGCGCGGGACACTCGATGAAGGATGTTCGCACTCGCTTCCCCGAAATCCGGTCGCCATCGGTTACAATTCATGTTCTCGCAAGTGAATTCGCAGGTTTCCTTTGAAACAGGTTTTGCGTAATTGATTCGTACGGCGCGGATTCTAGGGACGGTTCGCCTGAACGGAACGGGACGGTTCCATCATTTCCAATTCAACGAGAGAGATGACGACAATCCACATGTCAATGACCAAGGACTTGCCAGCATTGCTTCTCGGGGGACTTGCCGACGAAGCGGCCAATCAAAAGACGGCGATGCAGCAATTTTGCGCGTTTGCTGCGTTGGGACTTCGTTATTACACCTTGCGATTTATCGATGCGGGCAAGGGTATTCAGAACGTGATGCAACTCGAGTCGGATTCCATCGACAAGATTCTGGAATTGCAAGCGGAATACGGGTTGTCGGTATCGTGTATCGGTTCACCGATCGGCAAGATCAAGTTACGCGATCTCGATGATGGAACAACAAACCGTTATGTTCCCTTTCAGGAATACCTGAATCGCGATGTACGTCGCGCGTGCGAATTAGCCAATCGGTTTGAGTGCAAACTCATTCGTGGATTTTCCTTCTACCACCCGCGAGGCCAGGATCCGTACGATCATGTCTCGCAAGCGGTTGACCAAATCGGCGAGGTGGTGCGGCTTTGCGATTCCTATGGGCTGACGTATGGCTTGGAGGTCGAAGCCAATCTTGTCGGGCAAACAGGTCGGCTGCTTGCGAAGATCTACGATGACGTCCGCCATCCAGCACTCTGCTTGGTATTCGACGGGGCCAATTTGGTCTGCCAGGGAATGTCCACCGACCAAGTCTTCGATGAGTACGCTGCGATGAAGCATGGATTGGGTTGGATCCACGTCAAGGATTATCAACGTCCGGTGATAAAAACGTCCCATGTCGACGAAGACGCACTCAGCGCATTTGTGCCGGCAGATCTGGGGGACTGCGGGCACGAGGCGATTTTCCGCGATATCAAACAGAGTTATGCGGAAATCATCGCGCGTGTCCAATCGCGAGGTTTGCCCGGGCTATTTTTGGATCTTGAACCCCATGTAAAAGGGGGCGGACAGTTCGGTGGATTTAGTGGTCCGGACGGATTCGGCATCGCCCTTCGCGGATTGTGCCGAGTACTGGACTATGTTGGGTTACCGTATTCACTACGCGAGTTCTATGACATTCGCCCGGACCTCGCACCAGGTGGTCATCGATGAGCGTCGCATCGAGCGATTGGAGAAGGCTATATCCGTTTGAGTCCCACTATTTGCAATTGAAATGCGGTTCTCGATTGCATTATGTCGACGAACGACCATCGCCAGATCCGCCCGAAGGCAGGAATGCGTTACGAGTTTCTGAAGCGAAGGCATTGGCGCCTTGCGTACTAGCCGTGCATGGCAATCCGACCTGGTCCTTCTACTATCGCACGATGATCAGAGAATTGCGCGATTCGCACCGATCCATTGCAGTGGATCATCTGGGAATGGGGTTGAGCGACAAACCGCAAAGCTATCCCTATTGCTTGGCCAGCCACACCGACAATTTGGTCTCCTTGATTGAAACGCTTGACCTTCGCAACATCGTGATGGTGGTGCATGATTGGGGAGGTGCTATTGGACTGGGAGCCGCGACACGTTGCGTCGAGCGTATGGCGGGTTTGGTGGTGCTGAATACGGCAGCGTTTCCCCCGCCGTACGTCCCGTTCCGAATCTCCATTCTCAAGCTTCCATGGGTGGGGCGTTTGGCAATGACGCACGGAAATGTTTTTGCTCGCGCTGCCACCAAGATGACGTTGAATCGATTGACAACGCTTGAACCTGATGTTCGAGATGGCCTGATGGCACCCTATGATTCGCCAGCCAACCGCATTGGTATCGCTTCCTTCGTCCAGGATATCCCCCTGTCTTCGGCACATCCCACGTATCGGGTTCTTTCCCAATTGGAAATGCAATTAGCCCAATTGACACATCTTCCGATTCATCTGGTATGGGGCATGAAAGATTGGTGTTTTCGCCCAACCTGTCTTGAGAAATTTCGAAGCGTGTGGCCGAACGCGGATTGCCTTGAACTGGATGATGTCGGCCATTACGTTATGGAAGAATCTCCCGGAGATGTCATTCGACAGGTTCGATCCATCATCGCAACGGTATAAAATTGTTACGAGATTTCTTCGGATGCGGTCGCTTTGACGTGCCTTCCTGGTTACATTCGACACGGGGCTGACAAAAGTGAATTGCATGCGGCAAACAAAATCGCCAGTTGCATTATTTTGTGACGCGGATCAAGGGTTTTCTTTGCTGCGAGCACCGCTTCGTCAACACTCGGAATTATCAGCCCCTAGAATCGTTGCACTCATTCGATTGCTAATGCAGCACTATGCGCAATGACCATTTCTATCGCTTTGCGATGGCTTTTATCGCTTCGGTCTTGAATTGCTTGATGATCGTCCCTCTGGCTTGGGCGCAATCGGCGGATCGGAATCTGGAGGATGCGTTGAGTTCTCGCGCAGTCCCGGGATCTTTTGAAAAAAACCGTCAGCGAAGTGAACCGACGACGATCGCTGCTACGCGATCCTACGGATCCTACGGCGGTCGGACAAATGATCCTGATTCTGAGATACAACTGATCTCGTTTCCTTCTGAAAATGCGAGTGCGGCTCGATCGCCCTTTTCGGAAAGCCCGGGTGAAGGAGTTTCAAATATTTGGGGGATCGAATCAGTAAATCCATTCGGACGCACGTTGGCAGACTTGCAACCTCGTTTTTCAGAAGCGTATGAATTGACCGAAGCGTTTCCACTACAACGGTTTCGCGATTTGGTGGCAGTCGGCCCGTTTCCGGCGATGGGATTGATGTGGGGTATCGAGAACAATTCCGATGGTACTTACGCTTCGATTTGGCAATGGCATGACCATGTTGGCTCGAATCAAAAAGCTCTCTTTCTAGAATTTGATAAACACGTCGCGGGACTTGCCTTCCCTACGGATTTCGAAAAGACCGGGGTCTTCTACGTCGCAATCGTTGGCAAGAAGCTGCGAGATGGTGGCCAAACCTTGGAAGTGCTTCAATTCAGGGTCGACTCGCTACCACCGTTTCGATTGAAGACCGATCGATCGTTGGTGGTCGCGCGGGGAACACTCCGATCTTCCCATATCGACATCATGCGATCGCTCAGCAATGGCACGATCCTGGTGGATGTGGGGGAAGGGGGCACACTTTCCGCCGCATCGATTACCGTCCGGGTCCAGGAGTTGCCCAAGTATCAATGGAAAATCACACCCATTTTTGATTCACTAACCGGCGCTGTTCGCAACGAGAATAAGGCGACTCCCGTCGAGTCACCCAAGGATGCTGAAAACACGGCGACCAAACCTGAATTGGATCCGGCATGGGCATTGGTTCGCGTTCCTCCGAGATTGATCTTGCGAGATGGGACAGGGTTTGTTCCCGACCGATCGATACAAGGGAGTTGGAACAAACAAGCCGTCACTTCGGGGTGCACTCTAGGGATCGGAGTGCTAGGGACACAAACTACTTCCCTACTGGCAGTGGATCGTTCCAGCGGCGATGTGTGGACAGTCCCAGTAGATGCTACGGCTGGAGCGCCAACACGGGTGGCAACTACCAGTCGCACCATTCGCGCCCTCGGAGTCGACTCGAATCAAGATCCGCTGTTGATCGATTCCGATAGCAGGATCTACCGATTGTCTCTCTCACATAAGGATCCTCCATGGCAAATGCCCGAACAACTGAGCGATACGGATTGGTTCGCATCGATCGCTGAGGGTTTACTAAAACCGGAGTTTCTTCACTACAGTCAAGGCAAGGGTTACGATGGCCACGGAGACGCTCATGACTGTTGGGTGTGCATTCCGAAAGGAGAGGCAATTGACGCGACTAAAGCCAATCGATGGAACTTCCCCGATGGTGCGGTTCTACTTCAGACGATTTACCTAGCCGAGAAGGGTGGCAATTCAGCGACTTTGCCAAAGCGGGTAGAAACCCGGGTGCTTCTGAAAAAGGACTTCGATTGGTTTTCCTATTCCTATCGATGGTCCGACGATCAATCGGATGCTTCATTGATTCCCAAAGAAGGCATCCCTGCGGGGGCCATTGGGGGTGGAGTGGGAGATTCTTCAAAGAACGGATGGCAATTTCCGAGCAGAACGCAATGTCGCGAGTGCCATATTCCCAACGGCAGTGGATTCTGTATCGGCTTCACCTACGACAAGTTCACAAACAACAATCGAGCCGACCCAGCGAAAAAACTTTTGTCGGTCGCCCAGTTGACGGAAAGCGGTGTCCTAGGAGTCGGTTCGATCCGAATCAATAAGATACCTGCGTCGTCCCGACGCAGTGCTCAGGCAACACTCGTGTGGGATTTTGACCCCGTGAAACGCAAATCCACTGCTCTGAGCGACATAGATTGGATTTGGTTCAGGCAGAGCTCGTTGAAGGACCTACTGACGCCATGGTTCTCACATTCTCCGACGTCCAACGGTTTCTTCCGCACGCAATTCGATTCCAATTGGGCGCCCAAGGAAGAGCAAACCGGTTCTCTCGCTGCCCAAGGCAATGTCCTCTATCTCATGGCCATGGGCGTCAAGGAAACGGATGATGAGGGATACAAAAAAGCCGTCAATGACGGCGCGCAGTTCTTGCTCAAGCATTATTCCGACCATGCCCATGGTGGCTTCTATGAGTCGGTCGATGCAGATGGAAATGCAACGAACAAGGAAAAACGGTTACTCAGTCAAGCTGCAGCGATACGGGGCCTGGCATCGGCTGGTTTGGCGACCGGCAATAGCGAATATGTCGCTGCGGCCGCAAAAGCATGGGTGACGATCAAGGCGAAAATGTACGACCCTTCGTCAGGCTGGACGACCCAGGCGTCCGAGAACTTTTCGGAGAAGAGTGGATGTTCACAGCGCGCTTTGATGCAATCTTTCGAAGCGCTTTTGGCGCTGGTCGAAATGACAGGTTCAGAAGTCCTCATGGATGATGCTGTGGATATTGTCAATTTCGTCTTTGATCGTTTATGGCGCGAGCCTGGATACGTCGCCGAGGAATACGACGACGGTTGGTCAAATCCCATTCCTTTCGAAGGAAACAAAACGATTGAGCCGGGCCATCTCGCGAAATGGGCATACTTGCTTAGTGAATCCGTACGAATGGGAATGCCTCGACGGTTTCTCGTAAATGGACAGCGTTTGTTTGACTATATCACACTGTACGATCTGGATACCGCAACAAGCACGATCAGCGATCCGGAATCGAAGCAGTCGCCGGAAGCCTGGCAACAAGCGGAACTTCTTCGAATGCTGATTCGGTATGCGGACCTCCATGGGCGAGAGAACGCGTGGTCTATCGCTAGCCAAACACAGCAGTGGATCACTCGCCAGGCGATCGACAAATTCAATGACGGTTGGTACGAAACCAGCAATCGAGACAAAGGAAGTCTTCAGCGGACCGGAGAGCATGCGATGGGAATGTACCTTGAGGGAATGCGTGTCAATCGTGAACGCGTGAATGCAAATGCGGGTGTTTCCAAATAACCTGCGTACAGTATTTTTCCGTTTGACGCTCCAACTCTCCTTACAATCATGCAGCCGAAACCATTGCGAATGGATTCTGTGTTTCTTCGCCATGCATGCGATCAACTGGCCGCCCGCGACCCGGCGCTGGACTCCATTTTGCGGCAATGCGGTTATCCTTCATTGTGGGATCGGGAGCCTGGATTCTCGACATTGGTCCATATCATTCTTGAGCAGCAGGTTTCCCTGGCGTCTGCTAATGCCACATGGGCGCGACTGTTGACCCTATTGAATGGCCGCGTGACTCCTTCGCACATCCTGCAACTTCCCGAGGAACGGTTCCGAGAGATTGGATTCTCGATGCAGAAAATGCGATTTGCAAAATCCATTGCATCCGAAGTCCACAGCGGGAAATTTTGTTTTGAATCGTTGGATCTCCTCTCCGATGACGACGTCAAGACACAATTGAAAAGACTCCATGGAATCGGCGATTGGAGCGCCGATATCTATCTCTCGGAATGCCTCTTGAGGCCCGACATCCTACCCAAGGGCGATATCGCGATCCTCGAAGTGACCCGGCAAATCCGCGGGCTCGATCGACGCCCCGATCATGAAACGCTTCTGCAATTGACCGATCATTGGCGGCCTTTTCGATCGGTGGCGACGCGAGTCCTGTGGCAACGATATCTCCATCGCTAGGCGAAGACGGAACCTATTCGGGTAGTTGAATACGCTGAAATGCTTCATTTTGCTGGGATTTTGTAACACGCGAAGCGAATTCTTCTTGTTTCTAGAACGCTCCATGTCACGATGGAATCTATCTCTTGGGAGCAACCCAATTATTGACTGCAATGACACGCCAAGATCTTTCCCACTTTCTTGAGACCTCTCCAACGGCCCGATTGCTGCGTTCCGAATTTGGACCATGGGTGATCGCATTCCTGAGCGAAGCATTTAAGGCGGAAGGGAATCTCTCCCTGGGGCAGTCAGATCTACGAACGCGTCTGGCTGATTTCCTTCGAGATTTGCATCAGGAGCGGCCGGATGTCATGAAAGGACATCCGGAGAGATATCTCTCGCATTGGACAGAAGCTTTATGGTTAAAGCGATTTGTCGACGCGCACTCCTCCGAGCCACAATTCCAATTATCCCCCGCCGCGGAAGAAGCCATTCGCTTCGTCGAGGAATCGATCGAACGACGCAAGAACATGGTCGGTACGGAAGGTCGCTTGCGAATGATTCTCGATACGCTTCAAGATATCGTCCGGGGAGCTTCTGCGGATCCAGAGACGCGCCTTGCCTTCCTCCGATTGCAACGCGAGAAAATCGATCGCGAGATCGATGCGATCACTTCGGGCAAAGACGTGCAGGCATACCATCCACCTCAGATTCGGGAGCGCTTTCAAACCGCCGTTCATCTTCTCCGCGAGTTGCAGAGCGATTTTCGTTCCGTGGAAGAGCGCTTCTTGGACATTGCGAAGAAGGTTCAACATCTTCATAGCGCCGGAATCGAAAACCGAAGCCGAATTCTGGGCTTTGCATTGGATGCCGAGGAAACTCTCAAGTCACAGGATGAAGGGGTCAGCTTCTTTGCGTTCGTTCGTTTTCTCCTTTCGCCGAACGAACAACGGACACTGCGAAAGCATATCGATGATATTCAGCAACTGGGGGCATTGATCCATCAGCCTGAATCACTGGCTCGAATGCGACGCATGGTTCCTTCCCTCTTGGCGGAAGCGGACAAGGTGATGCGGACAACCAGCCGGCTATCCAGCACGATGCGCAAGCTATTAGATTCTCGCGCCGCAGCTCATCGCGTCCGTTTGACTCAGGTAATCCAAGAGATACGTCACGCTGCGATCCAACTTCGGGAATGCCCTCCACAAACGGTCGGATTCACAATCGATGTTCAACTGGATCTCCAGTCCCCAATCGCGAGGCCATTCTGGAAGCCCGAACTTCGTTTCGCGCCGATCGCTCTGGAAAACCATCAGGTCGACGCACGGAACAAAGATAGAGTTGTGAATCTCATCGCCAAATTGCATCGATTAGATTTTCGCAAACTACGCAGCCACATTCGGGAGGCGACCTTCGAGGGTGCAGAATGTTCCTTGCAACAAATGGTTCAGGATTTTCCACTCGAATTAGGGGTGGTTGAGATCTTGGGGTACCTCCAGATTGCTCACGAAGATGGTCACTCGATTGACCATTCGGAAAAGGAAACACTGATTTGGAACGCGGATGTTTCGAATCTATCGGCGTCGTCGGGAAAGAATGGGGTTGAAACAAATTCGCCCGGGACATTGCGGATTACATTGCCACGCGTGGTATTCCATGCCAAGGCCATTTCACGTCCCGATGGGAGAAAGCCACGCTGATGGGACCATTTTCCTCCGATCATGATCGTAACCCGTCTACCCCTACCAACGCCTCCCTTTCCGATGCAAATGTTGCGGATGCAGACCGTTTCACGATTCCTGCGCCGAGCGCTGATGGTCTAGTCCCATGGAGTGGAATCGCGGTCCGATTGCTTCAAGGAGTCATCTACAGCGACGAAAGTGATTCTCAATGGGAATTGTTGTTGAGCCACCTTTCTGCGATTGCCGATTACTTCACGAAGATAGGTCTTCAGTTGATTCTCGACGTCTCCGATGGTATGGCTTATCTGAAGCAATCAGACGACTCGGACGGCTTATCAGGGACCGGGTCCGCCCCTGTTCCCCGTTTGTTTCGGCGCCAACCACTGAGCTACGAAGCCACACTTCTTTGTGTGCTTCTGAGGGATGAACTCCAGCAGTTCGAGGAGAATGAGGTTCTGAATGAACGCTGTATCGTTCCCCAGCAGGAACTTTTCGAACTTTGGCAGGCGTTCTTCCCAACAAACCCAGATGAACTGAAGCACCATCGCTCTCTGATCCACGCCCTCCATCGATTGGAAGAAATGAAATTCGTGCGGCAATTTGAACGCGATCCAGCCACCTGGGAAGTCCGCCGCATCCTGAAGGCACGCCTCCCACTCGAGGACTTGGACGCTTTGCGCAGGGCATTGCTCGACGAGCTGGCCGAGCGATCCCTTCGCGCGGTGAAGGAACCCCAATCAGCAACGAAAGAAGACCATCCATCCCCTCCGGGTGATGCCTGATGCACCCCACACCCATCCGTTCATACGGATAGACGGCTGGAAACGGTTGAACGCCCAACCGTATCCAACCTGCCGTGAACCAACCCCGATCATGAATCCAAGCAAGCTATGTCCGCGATGAAGGTACCTCGAAAAAAATCAAAGATAAAAAACTCGGAGGAGAGTCCATGCGAACGGCCCCCTCTAGGCGGATTGCGTCTGGAAAAATTTGAGATGTACAATTGGGGAGTGTTTGATGGCGTAGTCCATTCCGTTGTCCCCAACGGACAGACGACTCTTCTTGTGGGTGAGAATGGCTCGGGCAAATCGACCGTCGTGGACGCGTTGCTAACCCTTTTGGTCCGTCCACAGGGACGTAGCTACAACCTCGCCGCAGGAGCCGCTCGCAACGAACGTGATGAACGCTCCTACATCCGCGGCGCTCATGACCGGACCACTGGAGATCATGGGCAGCCTCAAGTCCAATACTTGCGCCCGGGCAATTCACACTACACCGTCCTGTTAGCAGTTTTTAGGAACTACCAGACGAATGAATCGATCACGCTTTGTCAGGTCCTCTATTTGAACCCGGACAACTCGGTGGAGAGAGTCTATGCATTCAGTGAATCGGCCAGGAGCATCGTTCAGGACCTAGGGGATTTGACGTCTGGTTCCGTGTTGGTGAAGCAACTCAAAGAACGGGGCTTTGAAACCACAACGAGCTACAACCAATACTTCGGATGGCTACAGAAGAAATCGGGACTGCGCTCCAAGTCCATGGACATTTTCAATCAAACCGTAGCTGTTAAGGATGTCCAGCGGCTCGATGGATTCATCCGACAGCATATGCTCGAAAAGCAAGCCTGGAACGAGCGCGTTACAAAATTGCTGACCCATTTCGCCGAACTCAGCGAAGCCCACCGGCTATTGGTCCGTGTCCGATCCCAAGCTCAATTCCTCAAACCCATCGTTTCGGCGGGGGAGGTCTATCGAAAACACTACGAGGAGGTTGAGGTAGCTCGGAAAAAACTCGAATGGCTTCCTCTCTACTTTGCTGAACAATCGATCGCGTTGCTCCAACCCATCTGCGCAAAGCTAAAGCAGCAGATCAATCACCATCAATTCGAAGTGAAACGGATCGATGGATTGCTCGACGGCCTTCGGCGAGATATCGCACGGTTCGAACTCAATCTCGAAAGCGCTGCGGGAGATCGGCATCGCCTGCTCCCCACCGAAATTGAACAAGCTGAGATTCTGATGCGGGCGAAGGGAGACGCGCGGGCCAAGTACGAAACACTCCTGTCCTCAAGCGGAATCCGCAGAAAGGTCACGTCTCCCGAACAATTCCATCGCGTGACCGAGGAGTTGGTGTCACGCCGACAATCACTGATGGCAGAGCGAGAGCGATGGCGTGAACGCAGTCACGGGTTCCAGTATCAGATGGGAGCTCTAGAAAAAGAACTGCAGTCTGCAAAGCTTGAGATGAATTCCCTCGTGTCGCACAAGAGCAACCTGCCCGAGGCCCTGACGACACTCCGCGACCGACTTTGTGAAGCTCTCCGAATTTCTCCCTCCGAGTTGCCCTTTGCGGCGGAACTAGTCGACGTACACCCAGCAGAGCGACGATGGCAATCCTCGATTGAATTGGTCCTGTCTAGCTTTGCGAGAAGTCTTCTCGTTCCGACGGAATACTACGAGCGTGTGTCCCATTATGTGGAAGCGAACAGGCTTGTCGATCAACAGGGCCGAGGGCAGCGATTGACCTACATTCGAGTCACATGCATCGAAAAAAAGACAAAGCCCGGCGTGGAAAAAGGAACACTCCTTTCCAAATTACGCTTTCGTCCGCATCCCCAGATGGAATGGGTGAAATCGGAAATTGCTAGCCGGTTTGCCTTTCAAGCGTGCGAGACAATCGAAGCATTCCAAGCCTCCGCTGTTCCTGCTATGACAGCCCATCGCCATATCAAAAGAAACTCGAACCAACATCAGAAAGATGATCGTTCCGAGCAGAAGGATGGCAGCGCGTTCATCTTAGGTTGGGATAACCAGGAGAAGCAAAAATCGCTCCTTCAGTCGATTCAGGCAAATGAAGCTGTCCTTGAGAAAATTCAAAGCGAAGCCCAATCCGCATTCCATCAGATCGATTCGGCGATTCAGTCCCTTAAGGATTTGGAGCAGATCGCAGCCTACCATGCGTTTGACGAAATCGATTCACAAAAGCACGAATCCGTTTCGGTACAACTCAAGCTCGAGTTACGCCAATTACAAGGTTCCAACGACGTTATCACCAACCTGACCAAAAAGATGGCTGCGATGCGATCCGAAGCGATCGGCCATCAAGAGGATCGGGACTTGCATATCAGTGACGGGACGCGACTGGAGGGTGAACTCAAGCATGGATCTAAGATGCTGGATACGGCTTTGCACCAGATCGAACTGGCCCGCGCGAAAGGTTCATGGGATCGCTACGCTTCAAATCGAACATCGATCGCCGATTCGGTTGCAACATCTCTGACCATGGAGAACATAGAGACATTGCCAGCGGCATCCCTCACGGAGCATCGCAATCACGTCGAGACGCTGTTTGGGAAGTTGTCCCCGTTGTCCAGAGAGGTGACCAACGCGATGTCCAAATACCTGCGCGCTTTTCCAGAAGAGAACATCGATCTAGATCCTGACGTAGCCTGCCTCGATGACTTTCGATCGCTTTATGAAAAAATCAACACTGACGACCTCCCAAAACATGAAGAGCGATTCAAGAATCGGCTGAACGAAAAGGTCCTTCACGAGGTAGGACTGCTGCACAGCAACTTGGAAAACGATCGCGAAGAAGTTCGAGAAAAGATCTCGCAGTTGAATAGTTCCCTGCGATTGCTTCAGTGGAAGCCAGGAACATTCATGAAGCTTGAAGCGACGGACGTAGCAGACCGTGAGATCCAAGACTTTCGCAAGGATTTGGCGGCTTGTCTATCGGGTAGTTCGGATGGACAACTGGAGATCAACGAAACCACCTACGTGAAAATTGAAACCCTGATCGGGAAACTTCGGGATCCTAGCAACGAACGCTGGAGAGAGAAGGTCGCCGACGTTCGCAATTGGTTCCATTTCGCGGCGAGGGAAATCGTTGCTGAAACGGGTGAATCGAGAAGCTATTACGAAGGAGGATCAGGGCAAAGCGGTGGCGAGAAAGGGAAGTTGGCGTTCTTGGTTCTCGTAGCCGCCATCGCTTACCAATACGATCTCAAACACGACGAAGAGAACGATAACCGCTTTCAGTTCGTGATGGTGGATGAAATGTTTTCGCGCAGTGACGACGCACATGCAGAGTTTGCTCTCGATCTTTTTCAGCGCTTCGGATTGCAACTGCTCATCGTCGCACCTCTCGATGCAAAGATTCGCGTTACCGAACCTTACGTCGGTGTTTATGTACATGTTGTCAAAGACAAAACGACGCACCGGAGCGAACTGATCACGGTGACATCGGACCCCGTGCGTGATCCATTGCAGCCACGCACCGCACCAGATTCCAATTGATTCAGGAACCACCTCAGCGGGAAGGAAAACCGGTGCGAGACAAACTCGAAGGGTGCTATTGTGAAAGCACTAATGAAAGGTCACCTGAGCAGGCAGTCCGGGAACTTTCTGAAACGTCGGTTCCAATTCGCTCGCATCGAACGACAGAAGTCTTGCGGTGCCGATAAAGTAGGTATGGGAATTCGCGACAACCAGATTGTACGTTTCCACTTCGCTGCCTTCATCCATGGATTGGATTTCGTGTGCACCGCGGGCTGTTCGAAGAATAGCGCCTGGTTTCAGGTCCTTCGTTTTGGTCCAACCAGCCCCAACCACCCACCACGGATGTCCGAGCGTTGAATCGATACGCTCACCATCGCTCAATACAAAGGACATCGTCCTTGCAGGAGGTCTTTTGGTAACACGAAGCACAGGCTGGAGAGACAACTCGCCGGTTTTTATATCTAGGCTCGGAACCATGTCACCGACACATACTTTTTCCACCGCTATCAACCCGCCCTGCGTTTGGATGGCAGTTCCAGCCACCAAGCATTCATGACGACGGGGGCTGGCAGGGATCGCGAGGGAAACTGGATTTCTAACAAACAATGGGGAAGACGTATCCTCGTAATACTGCGATTGGTATTCCTTGCTTCCTTCCCAAGCAACTTCTTCGTAGCGATCCCACCATTCCCACCAATCCTGAGGCTTGTCTCCTAGTTGGACACCGGTCGTCGATCGAAGAACCGTACACATCCTGCGTTGCACATTTTCTACTTGTTCGTTGGCTAGTTCAACCTGACGTTGATTCGACTCTGCCGTCCGACCTACTTCTGCTGAGACGGTTGATTCCGCAATGACATTCTTAGGATTTGTTGTTACGGGTATAAGCGAAAGCCTTGAGCTTAGAGCCACTTGAACAGGTAGATCTCGCACAGCCTGATTATCCAGTACCATCAACTTGTCTAACTGAGCGACTTCGTAGTGCTTTCTCAATTCTCGCATCTGGACCGACGTCAGGAAGATCGAACCATTAGCCCGCGTTACGACTTGTTGTTTCAGTTCGAATTCGGAGCACATCGCATCCAATAGGTCAGAAACGTAAAATCCGAAAGGGTATTTTTTAAGCTCGTCGGTCGCGAATGCCCCCCGTTCTGAGTTCGGATCTTGCACAGCGATCAAAGCCATGGCGGAACACGCATCGCGCGTCTGAAATCGACTAATGGCTTGGATAAGATGCATACTGGTATTGCTGCTTGCCTGAGAAGCCGCAGTGAAGAGCGCCGGGATGGCTGCTGGATCCGAGATCTTCTTAAGTTGTGCTATCGCCTTCAGCCTGTCTTTTGTGTCTGACCCCTCGAGGTCGACCACCCATCGCCGTATTCGCGGCATCCAATTTCGAAGCGATTGAACGCGTGCTTGGGACTGTGAGTTTGCTTCCTTCCATTCTTCGGAACTGACCCAGCGATTATCGATCCTTTGAAATCCTAGTGCCTGACGTGCTTCGGCATGGTCAGGAACTTCATTGAGAACGCCATACCAATGAGCAGCGCATTGCTCCAGAAGGTGGTGTTGAAAGCACCAAAGTGCCATGCGTCGATGGCCTGCTGTATCCAAAGGACCTGAACCACGCTCGGCGACATAACGGGACAGTGACTCACTCAGTGGAGATGACTGGAGTTCGTCGATGGCAACCCACTGGCCATTCAGTAAAAGCATTCCCGACTGATGTTGAGCAGTCGTTAGGTCGATCTTCGAAACATCGGGAATAGCTTGAATAAGATCATTGATCTTTCTTGAGCGATCTTTGCCCGCACCGTTTGCCTCTTCCGCCAGAATGCCCTGTAACTGCGTCCGAAATACGCTGTCTGATTTATCATTGGATTTGTTTGCATCATCGGCGGCGGCCGAGGACCAACCTATCAACGCGGCGCCCACGATCAAACTGTGAGCAAACCACTCGAACGACATCCCGCAATCGTGATCATTCCAACGCCAAACTGATTTCATCATGGTTACACCTCTCGCGCTGTTTTCCGCGCTCAAGCACCAAAACAGAGACTCGTCGAATTTTACAGGGGTGCTGATTCCACGAGCAATCATCAAAACGGAAAAATCCGTAGTTCACACCTCTGTTTTGGATCCCAACAATTCACTGGGACCGCAGATACCTATGCACGAAAATTCCTGAAGAACCCAATTTTCGCACTTTTGATCGCTTTACCGCGAGCTAGTGTCATTCAAAAAGTGTAGGATTTTTCATTCGGTAGGGTGTCGTCGATTCTTCTCATTCTTGTGAGTGTTCGCCTTTTAACCCAGCATCTTTGATCATGCGAAAAAATCTCCTGGCTTCGTTGATTTGCATCCGATTTCGACTCTTTCTCATCGTAACTATGCTCGGCTTTACACTCGGCATCGTTTTTCGCTCCGACGCGGCTGCCCAGGATTCCGATTCGTCACACGAAGCAGAATTGCTGGTTCGAAAAATCCAGCAGGTCCAATCCGAGTACAAGGAGTTCCTCGAAAAGCGAGCACGCATCCAAAAGAACTTTCAAGCGGTGGAGCAAACGCTAACGCAAACGGAAGCGGAGTTCACACGGATTGGAAACGAGGAAATCCGACAGCAAATGTCGGCTATGCAATCCATGGTGCAATCGGAGGCAGTCAGCATGTCCCTCTCTACAATCGTTAGCCGCAATCAAAGTCTTTCCTACAATCGCCTTTTAGCCGATCGGATGATGCTCGACCTCAACACGACCTTGCGCAGCCAGGAGATCCAACAGCTCGATGCGGCCGCTCGAGCCGTATTGCAACGCCGATTTCGAGCCTTTCAAGAAGCGTCCATGCTTCAAGAAAACTGGGCCGAATGGACTTTGATTTGGCCGCAATTCATGGATCGGTATTGGCCGTTCTCTGATCCCGAACGTCACTTTTCCGAGGATGAAGTAAGCGCAGCTATCGAGCAATTGCAAGCTTCCGAGCCCGAGGATCATGCTGCGAAAATCGCGCTAGCACTTCTCATGGAACGCGCCGGAAGAATCAACGAAGGAGTCGAACTAACAGAGCAAATACTTGCGGCCCATACTTCCCTACAACCTATCGCTTGGGCGACCAATGCCATCCTGCTGCATAGTGTGGACAAAGATAAAGAGGCTCAAAATGCATTGCAATTAGCACTCAAAGCGAATCGCTCTCAACCCTATGTGCGTTGGATTCACGCTCGAATTGCCGCAGACCAACAACGATGGGCTGTTGCCGAGAAAGAGGTGAAGCAACTCATTTCAGTGAAGCCGCTGGAGTTGGGTGCGCGTCGATTCCAGTCTCTCATTCTTGCTGCCCACGCCGAGAAACTAGACATCGAAGGAAAGAAAGCCGTCAAAGAAGCACAATTGGCACTGGATCTCCTGCCTCAACCCACTTGGTACTCGTATTTGGTGCTTGCAATCGCTCAATACTCAGCCAAAATCCCGACAGAGGCCCTGAAATCGTTGGAGCGCGCGGAACGCACGGCATCCCCATCGCAGTTGGACATGTGCCAAAGGATCCGTCTCCTTATGGAAGAAGGAAAAGAGATCGAATGGGATTTTCTTGAACGGACTTCTTCGGCGGTCCAACCTTAATTACCAGCCTCATCCGCCTGCTAGGACGTCGACCATCTGCTAAGCTGCCCCCTCACTTGATTCAACGCATTTGCCTCGACTTCCGATCAGCCGGCTAGGCTGTTTTCTCCGTTCGGTTGACGACTCGATTGACACCGCTTCACCATCTGACACCGCCCGACCATGCTGAGACTCTCCCAGATCCTTCCATCGCTTGATGAACTTGCTCCCCTGCGACTAGCGGAGTCGTGGGACAATGTCGGCTTGCTCGTGGGAGAACAGGATGCGTGGGTTCGCAAGGCCATGACCTGTTTGACCGTTACCGATACCACGCTGAGCGAGGCCATCGATCGCAATGCGAACTTGATCATCTCCCACCATCCGCTGCCATTTAAACCCTTGCAACGGATTACCGATGTCACACCAACGGGTCGATTGCTTTTAAAAGCGATTCGGCATGAAGTCGCAATTTACTCCCCTCATACCGCCTGGGACAATGCCAAGACAGGAATCAATCACCAGCTTGCAGCCTTCCTCGACCTGCGCGACCTAGCGCCACTCGTTCTTTCAACCGATCCAGAGATGGCGAGACTCGGCTTAGGGTCCGGACTCTTCGGATGGTTGGAATCACCTATCGGGATCGAACAAGTGATGGAACGTATGCGTTTGCATATCCCACATAGCGAACCCCGTTTCACCCATGATCCATTGCGCCAGGTTTCCAAGCTTGGAATCGTCTGTGGAAGTGGCGGGAGCTTCCTATCGCACGCCGCTAGAAACAAGTGCGATGCATTCCTCACAGGCGAAGCGACCTATCATCAATGCTTGGAAGCAGAAGCTTTGGGAATTGCTTTATTGATGATCGGCCATCATGCGAGCGAGTTCTTTTCGCTGAAGCAATTGGCTTGGCATCTCCATTCGCGCTGGCCGGAGCTGGATGCTTGGTGTTCGGAACGAGAAAGCAGCCGCTTTTGATCGATCCCAATGGCAGAATGCCACATCGCAATAGGTTAAAATACGTGGATCGTCGATTGGCACATCTAATTCAGAGGAGCTCCCCATGTCGAGTTCGAACAACGACAACGATCTATCTCCCAATCCCTATTCGGCACCGTCTGCAAATCCTGCCAGTCCCCTGAACCAGTCCGCAGAACCTCGCGGTGAAGGGGATGCCACGGGTGGGGTAATTCCCTACAAAAACCCATCGGCGCTTATTGCGTACTATCTGGGAATACTGAGTGGGCTGCCCCTGATAGGCTTGCCACTTGGAATCGCAGCCTTTGTGTTGGGAATTATGGGATTGAAAGCCCGCAAGAAAGATCCCGCTATCAAAGGAAGTGTGCACGCCGCGATCGGGATCGGGTGCGGCGGGTTTTTTACTGTTTTGTGGACATTGGTGGTGGTAGGCATCCTCTTTGCCGTTATGAATGCGAAGGGACGCTAAGTCGCGCCTTCAATGAATGCTGCGACGCAGCAGAGACAATCTTCTACGCGATGGTATCGCGGCGCTGATGCATCAGTATTGCGCCGTCGGGATGCGGTCATTGAACTTTGCCCTCTAGAGACCGCTTTTGAGCTTTTTCACTGCTTCTGCGTTGGGTGTCCCCTTATAGAAATCATCCAGGGGATAACATCCTGAAGGGAGTCCGTTTCTCGGCGCCGTCGTGCAGTCCGAAAAGGTACGGCAGACAAGCTTTCGCTCGCTCACTCCACGCTGAATCGCATCCGTCAAGATCTTTGGATAGGACAGCACCGTTCGACCCAATCCCACGCAGTCCGTCCACCCCGAACGGACGGTATGGAGAGCAACCCCAGGCAAAAACTCCTGCAAGTACGAATAGCCCGAACCCACAACGACCATATCGGGATAGGAATCTTTGATCGCTCGCGTTACGGAAATGTGTTTTGACACCGACACGAGGGGATCTTCATGGGGTTGGTATCCATCGGAAGGTGGGAAAGCGGCCGGACGAAGCAAATGGGGTGTGTAGTAGGGACTACCGGCAGTGATGTTGATCAAACTCACCCCCGCTTCGCGTAGCCAACCAATCAATTGAAGAGGCTCCGCCAGATCGATCTGCAACGGATTATGCACATCCATTCCGAACCCCCACACGTAGGGAAGCAATTGGGATATGTCTCTCGGTCGGCCTTGTCCCAATCGCCCCTCGGTTGCGGTTGCGGGATTGGGTTCGAAGGGGACGGTATCGAAAGCACTCAACCGGACGCCAATTCCCAAATCGGGTAAACGTTCGCGGATCCCTTCGATGATCGAGAAAAGCAACCTCGATCGATTCTCTAACGACCCACCAAATGCATCCGAACGAATCCGGGCTGATAGAAATTCGTGCAACAAGTAGCCATGACAACACTTGATATCGACGAAATCAGCACCTGCTTTCTGAGCCACGTGCGCCGCGCGCACGTAATCTTCCCGAAGCGCGAACACCTCCTCGGAAGTCAAAACGCAGTCGTCCCGCTCGACGCCGAAGCGAGCATCCAGCAACGGATGACGGAATGCGACGCGAGGCTCCCATTGATGGTGACTGTTCGGACGGCAGAATCGACCGGAGTGGGTCAACTGAAACCCAACGACCAAGTCATCGTCGGTTTCCCATTGCTCGCGATGTCGTTCACGAAGGGCTCGTACAAGAGATGCAATGCCGTCCCGATTCTCGCTTGTTAAGATCAATTGATGCGGATTGGCGCGACCATCGGGCCGAACCGCCATGGCTTCGCCACCCCAGATCAATTTCGCGCCTGACTCCCCAAACCTTTGCCAACGCCTCAGCATTGGAGGAGTAACACCGCCGGAGTCGGTGCCATCCCAGCCTTCCATCGGTTGAACCGCGATTCGATTTCCGATGGTGCGTTGATTCCACTGCAGCGGCTGTAGCAAGGGACTATCGGATGGCGCGAAAACCTCTTCGTCGATAGGAATATCGATCCCGAGACTCGCGACGTGGTCGCGAAACTGTTGGGCCGTTTTGAGAGATGCAATCTTTTTCAGAGGAATCATTATGGTCGACGGATCAATTGGATTCCGTAGTCACCGATGCAGAGGCCTGGCTGGGAATAGCTCGCCATCCTAGCACCACAAAAAACGTTCCCGCAATAATTCCAAGAACACTGATCCACTGTGCAATGCTGAGGGATGTCCCAAATTGTCCCGCTTCGTCCACCCGAATGATCTCTTCCATGATTCGCAATAGGCCATACGCGATCCAGCCGGTTCCAAATACCAACCCTGGGCGACGGTTCCAATTGGGTATCGAGCATGTCCACAGACACAACAGGAAAGCGCTGATCGACGCGTAGATTTGAGCGGGATGGACAGGCAAACTCTTTGGCGGGAAATCCGACGAGTGCAAACGATACCCTCGACGATCGATCTGCAGTCGACCCTCCAGTTCTGGCGATGCGAGTACAAAGGACTCCGGTGTTTCCCTCAACAAACTCGCATCCACCGCATCCAATTGCTGTCCAACGCGGATGCCTTGCTCCGATGCCCAGCTTCCTGGCTCGATCGATTCGATGGTTTCCACGCCAGTGCTCGACGACCGTGTTTGCATTCCCAGCAAACGACCGCTGTGAAATTGATCCATGTAGGCGGGTGCACCTCGGGGGAACTCCAAGGCGGGAAACCCTGGATCACAAATCCCTCCGTAACAACATCCATTGAGCAAGCATCCGATACGACCGAAGGCCAATCCGATAAAGAAGGCGGGCACGATCGCATCCAACAACGGCAGTGGCTTCACACGATACCGCCATGTCCAGCCAACGATGCCTACGATTCCTCCAAGGATACTTCCATAAACAACCAATCCCCCTTCGGTAAATTGAAGTGCAGTCCACAGTTTGCCAACCACAGTGTTTCCATCCAGTTCGTCCCATTTCTGAACGACATAGAAGATTCTAGCACCGAGCAAACCACCCACTACCGTATAAAGAGCCAGCGCCATGAAGCTCTCTCGCGGGATGCCCAATCGTGCTGTACGGCGATGTCCAATTGCGATCGCAGATACCACCCCGAGCATCAAGAAAACGCCGTAGCCTCGCACTGGCAATCCGACGACCCATTCGTTTTCCGTACCCCGTCCAATGCGATATTCGATCGCTGGCAATACCCATCCCAAAATGACCGCGCCGAGGACCCAATTGAGCCAACTTTCCTGAAGGATCGTTCCCAATTTTTCTCGTCCGCGCATACTGATCGCCAGAATTGCGACGTAGACGAACAACGCGATCATCGACCAACTCATCCAACCAAATAATGGGAGTGGCCCCAGTTGATGAGGGAGGTAAAACAATGTTTGCCGCATGCCGAAGACTCCTACAGTGCAAGCGGAATTACGATCCATCCCGGAAATTGACCGTGCACGAACGATGCTCCCACTGAGTTCTCATACGTCCAAGCTTAAATTGTCGATCAATCGTGTGGTCCCGATGCAAACGGCAATAATCGCCACAGCATCGGGTAGAACATGACTTAATGGTTCCATTGTAACGCCATCTACGATCGCTGCATAATCGATCCGATCAACGGGTACAGCAAGAAGCATATCTCGCATCTCACTCTCTAGCCGTTCGACGTCGTGACACCCTTCGCGAACCAACGATTGCACGTGCTGCAACGCGTTCCAGAGTCCAACCGCCCTGCCCCGGTCTGTTGGGGACAGATAGCGATTTCGGCTGCTCATGGCCAGCCCATCTTGCTCTCGCACCGTATCGCATGCGATCAACTCGATCGGCACGTTCAGATCCCGGACCATCGCTCTTAGCACTGCGACCTGTTGGTAATCCTTACGACCAAAAAATGCCACATCGGCGGGAATCATGTGAAACAACTTCAAGACAACCGTCGTCACACCTCGGAAATGCCCTGGACGAATTTGCCCCTCCCAGTTTTTTGAAACCGTTGGTGGTTCCAAATAGGTGGAAAGCCCCTCAGGAAACATTTGCATCGTGCTGGGCACAAAAACCCAATCGCACTTTGCTCGTTCTAATTGCTCCAAATCCGAATCCAACGTTCTCGGATACTTAGAAAAATCCTCGTTCGGGCCAAATTGAGTTGGATTGACGAAGATGGTTGCGATTGCGATGTCGCAGTGTCGCTTGGCTTCTTCAACCAGTGACAAATGGCCCGCATGCAACGCACCCATCGTCGGAACCAATCCGACTCGCTTACCATTGCACTTGGAACTGGCGACGAGGGAATAAATTTCGGATGGGTTTTCAACGATCTTCATACACTATCCAAAGTACGCAACTGCGTTTTGAAATAGCTTCAACCCATCGCCGTGGCTGGGCAATGAATCGTTGCGGGTCCACGATGGATGATTCGTCGGGAAAAGAAAACGTTCCGGGTGAGGCATCAAACCAAAGATTCTACCGGTCTCATCACATATGCCTGCGATGTTCCCCTCCGCTCCATTGGGATTTACGGGGAACGGCAAAGGTTCATCTCCAGTAATGCCCGAGGAGTCGCAGTAGCGAATAGCAATTTGCTGATTCTTTCGAAGCGTCGCTCGCGCTGTATCATCGCGCATCAAAAGCCGCCCTTCTGCATGTGCCATGGGAAGGTAGATCTGCTCGATGCCTCGCAAAAAGATGCAATGGTCCGACTCAGGTTTGAGATGAACCCAACGAGACTCGAATCGTCCCTGCAAATTCCAGGTCAAAGTCGCCGGCGGAATCGGTTCCTCGCGTCGGCTGGATGGTTCGTCAAAAAAGATCCCCAACCGCATCATGATCTGGAAGCCATTGCAAATACCTAGCACCAATCGGTCTTCTTCGCGAAACGATTCTAGGGTATCGCGAAGCTTGGTTTGCCAATGGACCGCGGCGATGCGCCCTGCAGCAATATCGTCCCCATAGCTGAACCCGCCTGGAAAACAAAGGATCTGAAATGTGTTTGCCAGCGCAGGTTGCTCGATCAATTGATTCACATGCAATCGAACCGCTTCCGCGCCTGCCAATTCGAAGGCATATGCGGTTTCCACATCGCAATTCGTCCCTGGTGCACGGACTACGAGCACTTTCGGTTTCGCCATCCTCGGTTCTTTCCTCAGCATTGAAATGCCATGTTAAAGTCAACCTGCCGAGCGACCCGCTCCGCAGCCAAACTCCGGAAGCCAATAAAAAGTAGGCTCACCGCGTGTCTCGATTTCCTCGGCTACGGATAAGCGATCCCTCTGGGCGTTTATTTCCAGGAGCATCCTAACCGTACCTCCCCACGTTCGGCAATCCATAGCGAGCCAAACCCGCATGGACGACCCCCGCCAGAGCAATGATTGGCCAAACCAAACCCTCTGGAACAAGTCGAAGCTCAGGGAGAAATTCTGGAAATTCTAGATTCGACCACACTCGTTTTCAGCCTTCGGACGACCACTCATCGTTCAAGACGGCATGAAGTTCCCGCATGGCAGCCACGTGATTGGAATGGCCGGTGTGGATCAACTGCGATCGGAGATTGTTGAGGATGCGCTGCAACCACTGTTTTTCGTTGCAAAGCGTAAACCATTCTTCCTCGGGCAATTTCGGTTGTTGCACAATTCGCTCGATCATCGAAATGGCTTCCGCTGGACTCAGAAGTCGCCCAGAATGAAACGGGTCGATCAACAACGATTCCTCACCGATCTCGACGCGCACCAGGAAATGCCCTGGACTATTGACTCCATGAATCGTCAGGCCCAAGCATTCTCCGACCGCTTTGTAAATCAATGCCAACGTGATCGGCAATCCGCGATGGGATTCGAGGACATGTGGAAGCAAGCTGTTGTTGACGTGAAAATAGTCCTGCTCATTTCCACGAAAGTCCATATCGTCGAAGAGAACAGCGTGCATGTGCGCGAGGATTGCCTCGGGGCTGGGACCGCGAACCCTTTGGCGGATGGTTTCCGCGATCTCCTCGATCCATTCAAGAGACGCAGCGGGAGAATGGTTGGGCAGAAAATGGAGCGCGATTCCCACCGCACCGGCTAGCAACCTTTGGCTTCCATCGGGGGCACGCATGGCTAGATCAAAAAAATCGTACGCGTTTTCGTGACAATACTTGGGTCTTCGACGCATGAACGAATCATAAAATAGGGAATGAAGGAACGCCCTCGATTTCGAAGTCTATGCTCGAAACCCTGTTTCGGCTACTCGGAAGCCGTGCCGATCGATTCCAAATCGACAGATTTCAGTTCATCCCCACCTGCGAAGCACACCCCAGCCCACGTCTCCCTAGGAAACGGCAACGACAAGATCCTCTCCAGGGAAAATAAGAGTCATTTGAACTGAATTGGGATGCAGTCCAAATTGTCGACACAACACTTTGCGGTACGCCATCAATTGGGGGGCATGGATTGCAATTCTATTTGCTTGCCAGTCATCGAGCTCCTCCCCTGCGCGCCGCTGATCCGTTTTGTAATCCAGGATTTCCGCTCGTACTACCCGCTCGCCTTCCAAACCCAGGACACATCGATCGATGATGCCTCGGACTAAATTTCCTTCAAGCAGTTGTAGCAATCGCCGCTCTGTCGTCACTTCCAAACGCAATGGCTTGGGCTGACTCCAATCCTCGTAACGCTCGCGGCTGAGGGCTTGTCGTACACCCGGAGCGCTGCAGTAACCCAAAAAACGCTCGATCCAATCATCGAGTTTCAACTGAGTCATTTCGTCCTGTGTCAAGAAGGACTTTGCGATCGCCTGAAGGGATAATCGCTCGGGTTTGAAATCTTCCACCCAGCCATCGATCTCCTCAAACCAGCGATGGACCAATTTTCCGATGATAGCCCCAGCGAAATCTTGCTGTTGCCACAATTCGGCAACGCTTTGCGGCTGGGCTGCGCTAAGGTGACTCGGCGCGATGTGCTGTCCAACAGAATCGATCCGCTGAGCGGGCGCTAGCGTCAGCGTTATGGGAGGCTTACTCTCCGGTGTGGTTGGTTGCGATTCCGACAGGAGGGCATGTTCTTGCTTCGCCGATTCGTCCATCGTACTCGAATACCATCTCGGATTGCCTGCGCTAAAGAAGACCAACCCTGGCGTTGCCGATGGATTCCCTTCCGCAAAAACACTGTGCAGCGCCGACCCCCACGTTTTCTTCGGGTTCTTGGAGGGAGAGGTCATCAAATACAACGCTTGCCTGGCTCGCGTCATCGCTACATAAAACAAGCACAACGCTTCCTCAAATTGCTGTTCACGCGTTTTCTGAACGGCCTCTTGCCAGCCTGGGGAAAGATAATTCTGCAGTTCCCGACTCAAATACCGAATAATCCCGACGGGCTCCGATACCCGATCCCCCTTCCTAACGACAAACAAAGGTAGGTTCGACGCAATTTCATGATCCAGTGAGGCTAAAAACACTGCGTCAAACTCAAGACCTTTGGATTGATGGATGGTCATCACCCGGACGGAGCTCCCGCCAGGAATGCTAACTTTGACCGCTTCCACAAATTCTATGAATTCCTGAATCTGTATTCTTCGGAAGGTATCGAACCGATGGGCGCATTCAATGAGCTGCTGCAACCGTATTTGGTCCCGCTCGGTGCACTCGTTCGCGATCTCTTGCGCCAACTCACTGACAGTCCCACCAAATCCCTTTCTATCGATTCGTTCGCGCAGTTCTGCTGATAGAGCAGATGGATCCTGTCGCACGTCCTCACGCCAATGCCTCGCCAAAGGAGAATGAAGAAGATGAAAATGGGCCAGTGAATCACCAGGATGATTGGCTAACTGCATGGCGCTCAGGAGGAGCAGCACAGCCGCCGTGTCGGTCAGCGGATTTCCACCCTCCTGGCTTGCTTCGACACCGCGCTCGCGCAGCAGAGTGATGATCTCCGCCACTTCTTTGTTCGTGCGGGTCAAGATGCCGATGGTCGATTTTGGTGAGGCCCAATGCAGTTCCTTGACCCGTTCTGCAATTTCACATAACAGCAACGATGCTGGACTGTCTTCGGTTTCTCCATCACTCTCTTTATTGGACACATTGCGAAACTCGACAAAGCCTGAAAGTTCCCCTTTGGTCGTGCTGTGCTTATTGAAATGTTTCTGGATCCACGCTGGCACCGGATGACTTGAATCCAACGGTTTGTTCTTATCATCACCCAAATAGTTCGTATGCCTACCAAGAGCAGGGAAAACACGATTGACGAAGTCGATCACGACAGGTGAACTTCGGCGGCTTTCAACGATACGTTGTTCCTCTATCCCATGGATTTGCTCATCCACGGATTGAAAAATCTCGGACACTCCGCCACGCCACGCATAGATCGCCTGCTTGCTATCACCCACACAAAAGAAGGATGTCGCTGTCTCATCGTGCTCCTGCTGGCTCACAATCTCCTTTGCAAAGGGTTTCAAGATATTCCATTGCTCCGGTGACGTGTCCTGAAACTCATCGAGCAGCAAATGATCGACAGAGCAATCCAAGCGATGATCGATTTTCTCCAAATGCGCCTTCGACTCCTGCAAGGAACGCGAAGACCCGCTAACAGCCCGGTCCGCATCGCTCTTGGGACCGGTTTCGTCCAACCACTCTTCGAGCTTCTTCGTGATATCCGCGAAGGAAACCAACCGCCGCGCGCGCTTGATGCTCGTCAAATGGATATGAAACGCATCGAGCACTTGATAGGCTGCTTGCGTTTGCAATTGTCGTTGATTGAGCATCATCGTCCGCGCATAGTTGCGCAAGACCGTCAGCGGGGCTTGAACTTCTTCAGGAATTGGCTTGGAGTAATACGTAGGTTTAGGGTCCAACGTGGCCAATACCAGCGTTTGAACCAAAAACTCTTCCCATTCTTCATTTCGAATCATTGGGAGAAGCTTGGCTTTGGCGTTCTCGATTTGTTTGCTCGCGGAAACGATTTCTAGGGCTTTCAACGCGCGGTCAAATTCTTCTGGCGCAGGGGCGGATGGAATGGATCGCATCTGCCAAACTTCAGGCTTACCCGGTCGATAGAACGCGTAGCCTTCTTTGACCACCGACTCGATTTCCGTCCACACGCTTCGGACCGCGTCTCCCTTGGATAGCTGCGAAATGAGGGAACGGAGTTGTCGATGATCGACTTGCGCAAACATCGATGTGATCGCTTCGCGATGGACTTGTTCCTCTTGAGCAGGGTCGATCAAACTCCATCCAGGAGGCAATTTCAGTTCGAGCGCAAAGGATTTGGCCAACTGCGTATAGAAACTATCCAGTGTGCTCACACGAAATCGATGGAGATGCGAACACAGCCTGGCTAAGTGGTACTCAACCGCGGCTGGCGATATGACCAACGGCGTCAAGATTTCGCGTAGTCGTTGCAATCCAGAGGCCGTTTCGCATCCCTCGGCCAACCAACCTAAAACGCGTTGCAGGATTTCACCGGCCCCCTTGCGCGTAAAGGTGGTCGCCAAGATAGAGTCAAGGGACTGATCTGAGAACAAAAGTCGAATCGCCCGGGAAGCCAGCTGGTATGTTTTTCCCGTTCCCGCCGATGCTCGAATTTTCGTGGGTTTGAACCAATCTACGGGAGGTGTTCCACTGGCTTGCACGGGCATGATCGCTAGGAACTGCGGAACATCGGCTTCTCGATTGCGTCGGTCAGCCGCTGGGAGCGACGCGGTGTTCCGGTCTTCATTCAAGGAATCCTCACCCGTCGATTCCAGGGAGAGCTCGTTCTCCGAGATCATCGGACCGGTATCGGTTTCCTTTGCAATCGAGGCTGGAGTGCCATCAATGCCTTTTTCCAATTCAGCAACCCACGGTCGCATGACAGTCCGCTGCGTGATCCACACACAATCATCCCATTCGAGATTCACTTGATGCGAAGGTGGCCAAAAATTTCCATTGAGCACTTGGCCTGCAATTTCCTTGGCGGACGTGATAGCCGATGCATGTTCCGTTAACGTGAAATCGGCATACACAAATTGTGTTTGTTGCGAGTTCTTCGGAAGAAGGATGTACCCGAATTTTACGCGGGACAGATCCTCGATTCCCAACGTTGAGATCAGTTGTCCGTAGAGAGGCAATTGCCAGTCCTTCCATGTCCCGTCTTTTTTCAGATGGTTTTTGCGAGGTTCGTCCGCAGAGTTCCCTGTTTTGTAATCGAGGACCGCCCACTCCCCTGTCTCTTCATGAAAGTCGATACGGTCGATACGTCCATGGATCTCCATCACCCCGTTCGTTAATTGCCATTGGATGCCTTGGCCTTTTTCCACCTTGTGTTCGATGTACCGCATCTGCCAGCCTTGCCGCGTATGCTCTGCTTGATGCTTGGCAAATTCTCGCAATCGCATCTTGGCTTGTTCCATTTGGATCACGAGTGCCGGTGGCATCGAAACCCCGAACCGGGCGCGCGCTTCGCGATCAATTTCTTCGATTAACCAGGCTTCGATATCCTGTGCGAGAATTGATTTAGAAACGGGAGAGGTAATCAATCCCTCCAAAACATGATGGACCAGATCCCCAAAACCACCCCCATCCAATTCCAATGGCAACGGATCGAAAGGTCTCCTGCGTTCGACGCGCTTCAGATAGAAGCGGTAGGGACATTCGCTATACGCTTTAAAATCCGTAACGGCCATACTCCGAACGGAATTCTTTGGGTCGGGCAACGGGATTGGAATATTGGATTGGATGGGGCGAGGCGTCCATTCAGCCACCCGCACCGCATCCACACTCTCCCGAGCGGGAAGGGATTCGGAGATCAACATACTGACTCGCCGCGCCATGCGATGAGAGGGAAGTGCCAACAGAAGGCGACTGGGGGTCACTGGATCCCCATCACCAGTCATGCGATTCATCACAATCTCAAAGTGCTCCCGCGTTCGGAGCAGATTCATCATCACGTACGCATCGCGCGCGTAACGACGTGCATTATCAAGCAACCCCAAATCACTTCGAAGTCGATTCGGGAGGAATGCATCCGAATTCACACTTTCAGGAACCACTCCATCGTGCATGCCCGTGAGCAGTAACACAGGCGCATCATCCAATGCCAAATCCAACCAACCAATCATCTCAATCGCTTCTGGATTCGCCAACGGTGGGATCAAAACTCCATGCAACTGCTGTTGAATCCAAGCCACCGCTTCCTCAAAACGCATTGGCGAATCCAAGTTCGGCGGAACCTTCGATAATCTCTCAAGGACGGAGTGGACTTCGCGGCACCCTCGCGCGATCAAGTTACCCTCCTCGGTTTGCACATCGACCTCGACAGCCCCAAACAAATCTTGAAACAGCCGACGAAGAAGTTCGCCCCACTGAGTTAAAGCCAACCTACCCGCGAGCATGGGTTGCAGGAGTGCATCCAACGCTTGTACCGCCGAAATAAACTCCGCTTGACCAGCCGCGTCCGGATAGACAGGCCCAATCGTACTTCGGAGCAGCGTTTGGTTCAGGTACGAATCGATCTGTCGCAGGAAGCACTTCGGTTTCTCGATTGGTTTCTCTGTGTCCCCAGTGCTCAGCGTTGGATGCGCATTCTGGAGGAGCCAATGGTAGACGTACGGCAGCCGAATCGCATGGGCAAAGGCTTCTGTGCTCTGATCCCTCAAATAGTCCTGAAACACCTGTAGCATTTTCAATGCGGAAGACTGGTGGATCGATACGCCCGGACCATAACGCAATGCGACGTTAGACCGAGCCAACGTTTCTTGGAGCGTCGGAACCAGGGTGCTATCAGGCACTCCCACCGTTATTTCGGTTGCGCTCCGCTGTCCATCGAGTAAAGCCAACCTCCTTGCCAATTCGCTCGCTGCTTCGCTGATAGTCGTCCGCACATGGATCATCTCCTCGGGAATGGGTATTTCCAAATTCTGCCAGAAAACGGGACTCAGCGTTCCATCCTCATTGAAGCCTTCCGCATACGCAGCAGGTGCCCCTACTAGAGCCTGGACGTTAGGAGCGATCGCGGCCAAGAATTGCCTCTGTGCACGATTCAAATCCACCGTCCCGATCAAGATGATCTCTGTGTCGATGTTGGCAACTTCATGATGTTCGAGCGCAAATCGACGCGCAGACTGGACATCCCATAATCCAGCTTCGTGCAAAACATCGAGATAGCGGCGTTGCAATTGCGAGAGGACTTGCCAACGCGATTCTTCAGCCGTCCCCTTCAATTCTGTTGCAACATCCGAAAAATCCAACAAGTCCGATGCTAGCTCGCGGTGTAACGATGCGAGCAACCGACCGAGATCCATCCAAGGCCCCAAGTAATCGCTGTCGGGCACCTCAAATAGCAAGGGCTGCAGTTCTTGGATTGGCATCTTTCGCAAAACCTGGACCCAAGCCATGACTTGCGTCAACGGCTCTGCGAAAGGTAACTTCGCATGATAAAGTTCCTCCGGCAACTCACCCAACGTCAGAATACGTGGTGGCCTCAACACGTAATTGCTCTGACTGGCACGCTCGGCTAACAGCAACTCCAAACGGCGACCTGCCATCGACCCAGGCACCACCAAAAGGACGGAATCCAGATTCCATTCGTTACCGCGAAGGTACTTCTTTTGCAAAAAATCAACAGCTGATTGCAGAACAGGGCGATCCCATCCTAGAAACGAACGTTGCATCGCCGCGCGTGATTCGATCGAAGTCTTTTTCGCCTTCCGATTCGACTTGGTTTCCGACATGGATTTTGCACCTTATCCTTCTAGTTACGCTACCTGCTCGCTCGATCCGCATTTACCCGATACAACACAGCTGACAAAAAGCGATTTTCGATTTCATGAGCCTGAGGCGCTAGCCGATTTCTGCAATTCAAAGGAACTCGGCTAGCGCCTCAGGCTCACTTTTGTCGGCCGTGACATCGATCAGAAAAAGACTCACGCAAATGACGACACTCCAATTCTAACGTTGGCTAGGTCAGCCTCTTCTCGACGAAGTTCCATCAGCCGATGGTCAGGCCCCGATTCTCACGAAATTAGCCGGAACCTGGGACACGTTTGGTCACGGTGTGGGAAAGAGGCCACGGCGCATACACAGCCGCACCCATGTTTGCACGGTGAAAGCCAAAACTTTCGCTCAACGCTTGGCGTCGTGAAGAACAACAGGCCTCAAATCCATATCGACCTTCCGAAAATATTCGATGCGATTGGGTATGGTCTGCAAAATCGTATCACGTAACGATGCGGGAATTCGCTTCGGCACAAATTCAACGGCGAAGATCAACAAGTAGGATTCGGCGACATCTTCTCGATCTGGGTTGTCCTTTGCGTACTGCGAAATAAACTTGTTATCTAATGCCTGAGCTTTCCGCCAACGATCGTTCGTTGCATGGAGCGGATCAAGCGACGTATGGGCTGCTTCATGCATTAGCGTCTCTTCCAAGATCCCTTGTCTCGCATACTCCTGCCCCTGCTCGGTGTGTATCAGCAAGTTCTGATTCCCACCACCGAAAAGCTGCTTGCCTGAATGAAGCCACATCGTTTGGACATTGGCTCGCAACGCATGCGGTAGTTGACCAACCACTTTCAAATAATATTCGGCCTCTCTGCGGGCCGTTTCCACATCCATTTCAGGATTGGCCTGTACTTCGATCTTCAAATCATCGTCGAACGATGCATGAAAGATCCAAGCGTCGAATTCGGCGAAGCGATTGAGTCGCCGATCAAACATCTTGCGTGTCCCTTTCCCACCGTCGGTGAGTCCCACGTAGGTGGTGGCATCCTCAGAAGTAAGGATGTTTTCGTTCACGAAGATCGTGCCATGAAACGGGGGCGCAGATTGTGCGAATGCGAGCGATGGCAACCCATATCCAAAAATCGCAACGCTCAAAAGAATTGCGATGCAATGGCGAGGGCACTGCTTCACGACAGGATCGCTACGGATCGACAATGCGACAAATCGGTTCATCGACAGCCTCTAGTCGACCATTCTAATTTACGACCGATCACGCCAGGAGCTCAGTGATCACCCGTTGAGGTTCTACACCGGTCAAGCGCTGATCCAATCCTTGGAATTTGTAGTTGAAACGTTCGTGATCGATCCCCAAGCAATGGAGTATGGTTGCATTCATATCATTGACGTTGACTGGATTTTCGACAATGTTGTAACTGAAATCATCCGTCGCACCGTACGTGATACCTCCCCGAATCCCGCCCCCTGCCATCCACATACAGAAGTTTCTCGGGTGATGATCGCGGCCGTAATTGTCTCGACTTAGCCCCCCTTGGCTGTACACGGTTCTACCAAACTCGCCGCCCCACACGACCAAAGTACTGTCGAGTAAACCACGTTGTTTAAGATCCTTGATCAACGCTGCGATCGGCTGATCGGTTTGTTTGCACTGGTTGCCGATTTGCCGAGGAAGATCGCCGTGTTGATCCCATCCTCGATGGAGCAACTGCACGACGCGAACACCTCGTTCTACGAGTCGCCGCGCCAGCAGTGCGCTGTGCGCGAACGATCCGGGGTCGTTCACATTCGGTCCGTACATTTGCAGAGTTTCGGCCGACTCACTCGCTATCTCGGTCAATTCAGGGACGCTGCTTTGCATTCGAAACGCCATTTCGTATTGTGCAATTCGCGTTGCGGTCTCTGGATCCCCGAATTCGGCTTGAGTCCTCCCATTCAAGGCCTGCAGCGAATCGAGCATGGCACGACGATCGGCACGCGAAACCCCCTCGGGATTCGGCAAATACAACACAGGGTCCCCACTGCCACGCAGAGCGACACCATTGAATCGCGTCGCCAAAAAACCGCTCGACCACATCCGACTGAAGAGGGCTTGGCCATTGCTGTCCTCCGGGAATTTGGGAGTGAACACGACAAACGCTGGTAGGTCATTGCTTTCGCTACCTAACCCATACGCCAACCACGATCCGATACTCGCTTTGCCTGGAATTTCAGAGCCCGTCATGACGTAGGTACACGCCGGATCGTGATTGATCGCATTGGTAAATACTGAACGGACCAGCGCTATGTCGTCGACGACCTCGGAAAGGTGCGGAAACAGATCCATGTTTGTCCAAGTCCCACAATTTCCCTTTTGCTCGAATTTGAACTTCGAGGGCGCCACAGGGAAACGTGTCTGACCACTAGTCATAGTGGACAATCGCTGCCCTCCCTGAATGCTCGGTGGCAAATCCTTGTCGTAGTATTCTTGTAAGCCTGGTTTGTAATCCCAAGTATCGATCTGTGACGGACCTCCGTTCATATGAAGGTAGATGATCGATTTCGCTTTCGGCGGAAAGTGGGGTAGGCCCGCCAACGCCGGGTGAACACGAGCCGGTTCCGAAGGGGAATCCGCAAAACATGAACTCCCTATTCGGATACCTCCAGCCTCCGCCGCGATCATGCTCGCGGCGACAGCACCAAATCGAAGCCCCGTTTGGCCAAAGAACAACCGTCGATTGTGTTGCAATGAATCGTCAAAGTTTGGGTGCATGGTTTCAGTTCCTGCAGAGGGTTTCATCCATGTTGAGTACAGTACTAGCGATCAGCGTATATGCAGCTAGTTCCTGCGGTGGCATATTTTCCGAAGGTTTGGACTCACCCAAATGAACTAACCGCTTGGCATCCTCAAGATTCTCGACAAACCGTGCCGTGTGGAGCGCTAGCTGATGATTGAGTAGCACAACTTCGCTAGATTCTGCCTTACGCGACAGAATGGTGTGAAAGAGCCAGTTGATACGTTCGTCGGATGTCGATCCACCTTCCAAAATCATACGCTGTGCAAGAGCTCTGGCAGCTTCTACGTGCTGAACATCATTTAGTAACTGCAACGCTTGCAACGGCGTATTGCTTCGTTCTCTCCGCGTGCAGGGCTGTTCACGATTGGGGGCATCAAAATTGACCATGTAGGGAGGAGGGGCCGTCCTCTTGAAGAACGTATACAAGCTCCTGCGATACAAAGCCGATCCACGATCCGGTTGATAAAAGCGAGTATTTGAGCCCACAAAGCCGACCGGCTCCCAAACGTTGCTTGGTTGGTAAGGTTTCACCCCTTTACCTCCAATGGATAGATCAATCAGGCCGCTCACGAACAAAGCGTTGTCCCGAAGTTGTTCGGCATCCAAACGCAATCTCGGCCCCCGGGCTAGAAGTCGATTCTCAGGGTCCAGCTCCAACATGTTCGATGTGACGTGCGACGACTGCCGAAAGGTGGCGGAAGTGAGCATCGTTCGGAGCAAGTCCTTCACGTCCCAACCACTCGATTGAAAATGCAGGGCTAACCAATCGAGTAGCTCGGGATGGGATGGCAATTCTCCTTGCGTGCCAAAATCGGCGCTCGTCTTCACCAATCCGGTTCCGAACATCTGCTGCCAGAAGCGATTCACCGCAACTCGGGCAGTCAACGGATGATTGGGAGAAACAAGCCATCGTGCGAGATCCAAACGATTGAGTGGTCGACCCGATTCCGAGCCCTGAATGGGTGGTAAAATCGATGGAGTACCCGCCTCTACCTTTTCTCCAGGCTGATTGTATTGACCTCGCAGCATCACAAAGCTCTCGCGCGGCTTTTCGGCATCCTTGTAAATGAAGGTGCTTGGAATCGCCTCGTAGTAGGCGTTGCGTTCCGCACGTAACTTTTCAAGGGCGCTCAACGCCGTGGCAAATTGTGGTTGGGTATCAACACAAATGCGAATCAAATAGTGTCGCAAGAGGGCAGCCCGCTGCTGAGCGTCGACGCTATCGATCGGACCTCCTTTAGCGATCGCATGGAGTGGCGTGCTCAATCCTGGCACATCTTTGCCTGACACCGATCTCCACCATGCCAAAAACGATCGCTTGGGATCGCGAGCCGGATCTAAAATCCCGGAAACACCAACCTTGTCCCAGTGCACCGTTCCGCCGAATTGGGTGGTCGCAAATCCGGTGATGCTATCTCCCCCAGATAAACCGACGGTGGATGCTGGAAACTCTAAGCGAACCCATTCTCCGGGTTTTGGAAGTGTTCCCATCGACACTCGTTGCGTTGTGTTCACTTGTCCCCACGGGATCGCTTCGTAATCACCCCATACAGCGCGATGCAACCAATCTCCCTTGTGGAATTGAAGCATGATCGATTTCGGAGGGTTTGCGGGATCCAGAAAGACATAGGCAAAGAGGGTTGCATTCTCAGGGATCACAAGGGGCGCCGTAGCCTCTTGCCAAACATCCTGCGACAATCCTCCGTCGGTCCGTTTGAGGGACTTTATCCCGCTGAACACAGGCTCGTTTTGCTCTTTGGATACAAACAATGTCCCTTGACCCGGACCGCTAGTCACCTTCCCGCCAGGAGGAAATTCATCGTCCAACCAGACACTTTCCAACAATTGGGGAGCTGAGCGAGGTTCCATGGTGGCTGGATCCCGGTACTCTGCTTTGGAAGCAGAGGCGTCGAGCTCTCGCTCGGCCAGTCCGATCGCGTTATCAAACTCGGCCAATCGTTTTTGATCGGCCTCGGCTTCTAGTTTGAACACGGGATTCGTTAGCAAGGCATTGCCGTCCATGGCGGGATCCGCCGATGCGTTGTAGAACGCGTACAACGAATAAAATTCCTTGGTAGAAATCGGATCGAATTTATGATCGTGGCAAACCGCACAACCGGCCGTGAGGCCCATCCATGTCGAAGACATCGTGCTGGTGCGATCGACAGCATATCGGTAGTAAAATTCCGCATCGATCGATCCCCCTTCGCTCGTCGTGACATTGCATCGGTTGAAGCCCGTCGCAATCCACTGGTCAGGGGTGGGATTGGGCAACAAATCACCGGCCAATTGCTCGATCGTAAACTGATCATACAGCTGATTGCGATTAAAACTGCGGACCACCCAATCGCGATAGGCCCACATTTGCCGTTCATTGTCCAAGTGCAAACCGTGCGTATCCGCATAACGAGCGACGTCCAACCAATGTCGGGCCATCTCTTCTCCATAATGACTCGATCGCAAATAGCGATCGACCATCCTTTCATAGGCGTTGGGACTGTCGTCCGTCAAAAATTCCTCGACCTCCGAAAGGGTGGGGGGCAATCCCGTGAGGGTAAACGCGACGCGTCGAATCAAAATTGGTTTGCTGGCTTCCGGCGAGAGTTCCCATCCTTCCTTCTGCAATCGCGCTGAGACAAATGCATCGATTGAATTGCGACCTGCAGGAGGGGAGTTCGGCGTGGCAACCGCACCAAGAGCTTCAAAGGACCAGTGTTTCTGGTAGCGAGCACCTTGCTCAATCCATCGCGTGAGAATCTCAATCTCGTGGGGATTGAGGTCTTTGTGCGTCGTGGGTGGTGGCATCCGGTCGGAATCGTCTCGAGATTGGATGCGGATCCAAAGTTCGCTGTCGGACGGATTGCCAGGAACGATCGCTTGCTTTCCACTAAGCGCCGCTGTGGCTCCCTCAAACGTATCCAATCTCAAACCCGATTCACGCTTCTTCTCGTCGAAGCCATGGCAAGCAAAGCACTTGTCGGCCAAGATGGGGCGCACATCGCGGTTAAAGACCACTTCGTCATGCTGTGCTACGGCATTTCCAGCAACGACGCCCATCACCAGGGAAAAACACGCAACAGCGATCCCACGAGTCCTTCGGGAAAGCCCGCCGTTCGTCACTTCTGAAAACTCATTCCATGCCATCTCAAGGATCCTCTGGGCTGTGTGGATAAAACGCTGTATCAGAACTTCTGTCGCCCGTCGCGTCCCCATAAAAGTCGAGTCCCCATAATAATAAGCGTGCCTGCTCTCGTGTTGATCAATGGTATGGGGTGTGGGATCTCGGAACGGAGAGGTTAGTCATCCGACGTTGATTTTAGCCGGTCCTTTCGCATCTGTCGGTGAGTTCGCAAGGCTGGCGGAAACTTTTGCAAGATTCCTCTCTGTGATTCGCAGGAGCTCATCTTGCGGACCCGTCGATGCTGCCACCATTCCATCTGACGGCGAATGGCCGGTTCTCATCCTCTCCGACGCGCAACGAGGATGTCGTCCCCGGATCATTTGAACTTCGTTCGCCCTCGCTCCATAAGTTACAATAAGGAGCAAGATGAGATAAGTCCGCTTACAGGTGCATCCTGGGGCCTCGGGGCAAAGAGTGCATTCATGAAAACGGAGCGGAGAAGGGCATGCGACATGAGCTCGCCCCTGCCCTTGCTCTGGCTGACGTCAACCGTTGGCCGATTTCGACGGTAACCGTAACAGCAAATGTGTAACAACTCATTCCGTGCCGTTTTGGAAATGGATAGGTGGAAGAATGGCAAATCGCAATGAATCGCGGTCAACGAACGTTACTCCCTTACCCTCGGCATCTTCGTTGTCCTCGGTATCTTCGTCCTCTGCATCGTCAGATAGTCCAAAGTCGCAATCCTCTTCGGTCCATGCGAAAAAGAAACTTTTTGCTTCCATTGTTGCCATCGGGGTGCTAGCCATCTTCGCAACCAACTGGATGGGAAGGAGCAAAAAACCCGAAACGTCTGCGCTCGACGGAATGTGGATGACTGGAACCGATACTCTGACCAATCCATCGACTTTGGAAATCAAGGAGGGGAATGGCCGCGAGACCAATTCGAGGGTCGACTACCAACCGCGTACTGTCTCCGATTCCTCTGGCTACGGATGGGTGGTTGGAGCGGTCAAGCCATGGCCCAAGACGTACACTCTGGAAGAGGTCGGCGCCCACTTTCGCGCATCGCTCCGAGGCAGCGTCGCCACGCTCGACGGGATTCTAGCGAATCCAAATCTACCCGAAGATCAGCGCGCATCGACGCACTTTGCTCGTTCAACATTCCTCAATTTTGAGGGACGCGCCGAAGAGGCATACGAAGATTTGAGTCTTGCGCGGCAATGGATTGAGAAACAATCATCGATTGCCAAGGATTTTCTCTACACCATTATTTATGCGCAAGGAGTCACCGCCATGCGTCGCGGAGAAAATGAGAATTGCATCGAATGCCGTGGCGAAACTTCTTGCATCCTTCCGATTGCAAAAGCGGCCGTTCACAAGAACACGCATGGCTCCCGATTAGCGATCAAACACTTCTCGGAGTATCTCGATCGTTTCCCAGAGGATGGCGAGGTTCGATGGCTGCTCAATGTGGCCCATATGACCTTGGACGAACATCCTCGAAGCGTCCCCATGGACCGCCTGGTCGATATCGAACCCTTCACCCGGCAAGAGCATGCCATCGGCAAGTTCCGAGATATTGGCGCCTATGTTGGTCTCAATCGACTCAATCAAGCCGGAGGGGCGATCATGGAAGACTTTAACAACGACGGCTTACTGGATGTCGTCGTCTCGTCCTTTGATCCCACGCAAATCATGGGAGTTTATCACAACGATGGAGAAGGGCATTTCGTCGACCGAACGAGCGAATCAGGGGTCTCCAATCAATTGGGAGGTTTGAATTGCGTCCAAACCGACTTCAATAATGATGGGTGGAAGGATGTCTTGATTGTTCGAGGTGCTTGGCTGCCATCCAGCTTGGCGATGCGACCTACCCTTCTTCGGAACGACGGCGGCAAAGCCTTTACGGATGTTACCATTGCCGCGGGAATGGGCCTGCCTCTCAACTCGATCGCCGCGACATGGGGTGATTTTGACAACGATGGATGGCTTGATTTGTTTGTCTGCTGCGAGCAGCAAGCGAATCGCTTGTATCGCAACCAGCAGGACGGAACGTTCGAAGAAATCGCTGGGAAAGCAGGTATCGCCGGTGGGGAAGGCTTTGTTTGCAAAGGAGCCAATTGGATCGATTTCGACAATGATGGATGGCCCGATCTTTTCGTGAACCACCTATCAAGCGTCGGAGCGCAACTCTATCGCAATCAGCGTGACGGGACCTTCGAAAACGTCACGAAGAGAATGGGAATCGACGGCCCTCTCAATGGCTTTTCATGCTGGGCATGGGATTTCAACAACGATGGATGGCAGGACATCTTGGCGACGAATTACTGCCGTTCGGTTGACGCTTGTGTCCGTGGCATGACCGGACAGCCGCACACGGAAGCGAAGAGCTCTTTGTACTTGAACATGGAAGGCAAAGGATTTCGCGATGTTGCCTCCGACGTGGGGTTGGGGAATGTCTACATCACCATGGGCTCCAATTTTGGTGACGTCGACAACGACGGGTGGCTCGATTTCTATTTGGGAACAGGAGATCCTTCGTTCGGCACCCTCGTGCCCAACCGTTTGTTCCGAAATATTAAGGGGAAAAAATTCGCAGATATCACGTCCTCATCCGGCACAGGAAATCTTCAGAAAGGACACGGTGTGGCATTTGGCGATTGGGATCGGAACGGGACGCTCGATTTGTTCATCGAAATGGGAGGCGCGGTCAATGGTGACAAGTACCACAACATATTGTTCCAAAACCCTGGCAATTCGAACGCATGGATCTGTCTGCGGTTGATTGGAACAAAAACAAACCGAGCAGCCATTGGGGCACGCATCAAGATCGAAACCGATGGACCCGAACCGATGACTATCTATCGGCACATTTCCTCCGGCAGCAGTTTTGGCGCCAACCCACTCGAACAAACCATCGGCTTGGGCAGTTCAACCAAAATCCGTACGCTCGAGATTTTCTGGCCTGTCAGCGGAACGACACAGGTGTTTCATGATCTCGATGTTGGGCAATCACTCGAAATCACAGAGCTTCAAGATGTCGTGCAACCTTTCGCCAGGAAGACGATTGAATTCAGTGAGCCCAACTAGCACAACTAGGTCGACGCAAGAAGCTGGACCGTGATCGTGCTTCCATGCTTGGGGATAGAATGAGGATCATCGAAGTTGCTCATCCAGGAACGCATACGCTCGGAGCCTAGCTTCCGGTGGAAAATCATGTTCGCAATCGGGGTAGATCGCTTGAAGCTTTGCGTCCGCGCTGAAAAGATGGTAAATCCCCTGTGCAGATGCAATCGTATCACGAACGCCGGACACTTCGAAATTTCCATCGCCAACTGGCGAACTGGTGAAAAATGCACGAGGAGCCAACGAAGCGACTAACTCTGGAAAATCGAACGGAACACGATCGGGCGAGTTGCCGAATTCTTGAGCGATACGTGGCATGTAACGGGGACTGGTCCACCCTGCGAGATTTCCCTGGTAGTACTTATGGAAGCGAGTAAATCCGCAGCTGGAAACGGTTGCTTGAATACGCGGATCATGAAATGCAGTGAAGATCGCGTTGTGGCCACCCAGGGAATGCCCGATACAACCGATACGGTCTTTGGCGACTTCCTCCAGTTGCTGTAGCAAGTCGATCGATCGCATATTGTCCCAAACCGCCCGGAGCGAACCGCTCGGCCAGTCCGAATTCTCCTTGAAGTCAAAACTGTAGTCGCCAAACGAAGGGTAATCCGGTGCAAGCGTGACATATCCTCGTCGAGCCAGTTCCAACGCGTAGCTTAGGTTCTGTTTACCGTTTATTCCTGCCGGCTCTTCTTTCCCCATGGAATTGGTTTGGTGCAAGCATAAGACAGCGGGACATCGTCGTGATTTGGATTCCGACGGCAGAAAAAGATAGGCGGTGACAACAGTGCGGGTGACCCGCTCTGGCAAATCGGTCGCATAGCGAATCTTTTGGCGGACCAAGCTCCCATCGAGCGCTTGTGTTTCGAGGATTTCGAATGCAACGTTGGGCAATCCACTGCGGTTGGGCAGTTCACCCATAACCCTGGCGACGTTGTGTTGGACATCCTTGCGGCGTCGAACCCAATCGGACTCCGATTGAATGAGAGACGGTTTCCCACCCCCTGCATCAAAGCATGTAACGTCGGTGTGATCCCGCAAATTGGATGAACTGGAGGGCTCTTGTCCAAACAGCGTAAGCTCGCCTATCCCGAGGATCAGCATCCAACTCAGGAATGTGAAACGATGCTGTATCGACAGAGTTGTTCCCACAACGACGCGCGGCGAAACGCACTCGTATACGCCAAACCGAAACCAGGATTTGGACATAGAATTCGGTTGCTCCGCAAATAGCCTCGACGTGCCTTAAGAAAGAGTGTAGATCGCGTCGCGAATCGGCCAGGCAATGTCAACTGGATTTCCAATAACAAGCCTTCGATCCGTGACGCGAGCATCGGCAGATTCGATGCCCGTCCGGTTCTATGGCTCCGGTTCAGTCGACCGCGAGAACATCGCCCCGTGTGTTCCCTGCGCCAGACGCAAAGAAGCGGGAATGCAATCCCTGCGGTCAGAACAACTCACGCATCCGCGAGCGATGGTTCCCGTGGATTAAAGACTCACTTTCATCGTTTCAGCTCCAGCGTATTCGGACAATTGATAGCGATTGATCAGGTTGATCGCGGTAAAGATGCTATCGCATTCTAGCTTGGTGAGAATCGAGTTCTTTCTCAAGTAAAGTGTACGTTGAGCCACGCCTAGCTTGTCGGCAATGGACTTGTTATCCAATCCACTCGCCCAATACTTCAGAACCGTAAGTTCATCCGGAGTGCAATTTTGGAAGCGATCGATGAGGATTCGTCGGGCACGTTGGAAGCTTGCTTTGTGGTTCGCACGCGAGGCAGCCTTGGTAAGAACGTCCCAAATTTCCATGTCCTCACTCTCCTCGGGTAGGACCATGACTTCGTGATCCATTGCCAAGCGGACTGCGGAATTCAGCTCGTTGCCTCCGGCCACAATGATCATCACAGAACACGTTGCAAGGTCGCTGATGCGATTGACCAAGCTTTTCGCGCTGGTGTCCGCCAACATCATGTTGAAAAGGGCGAGTGTTGGCTCCAAGGATTCAATCGTCCGAGCTTGTATCTCACTGCCGCCGTCTACCCAACTAACTTTCAATCCTGCATCGGACAGCAGTTGATGACTTCGGATGGCGGTACGGGACGCATTGCTTTGAACCAAGTGATTTACGAGCGTATTTGACATCGAATGGGTCCTACCTCAGGCATTGAACAGATCAACTCAGCGCCGCTCGATACTTCCGCAAACGATTCTGACAGCCAACGAGACAGACAAACTGTCCTGTTGTTGCACAATCGCGCAAGGAATCTACGAGTTGCGGCACCCCGCTGACAGTACTTTCTACGGCACGTCGGAAAGATCCTACCGTAACTTCGAGCGTACAAGAAGCGGCGAGAAACATAAGAGCAAACGTTGTGCCAAAAACCTTTTGCTTCGTGTTGCTCTGCTCTTTGGCTCTTGGGGCTATGATCGGCAAGCGATGAACAAGTCTCGTCGCGTTAAAAATAACGCATTCTCATTCTGAGCCGCCGAACCGATGAAAACCGCCGACTTGTTTGCGCATCCGCATTATCGTTTCTCGGAACCGTGCGGGCAAACATTTGCGGGGCGAGCTTTTTTTGCGATGAAAGATGCGGATGCCATTGGATATCTGCCGTTCCTGAACCTGAATCCCTAGCAACCTTCTGCTTGTCTTTAAACTTCGACTGCAGTCAAGTAAATATTCTGTAATGCTAACCACGAAGCTGTCGAGCCTTTTGTTGGCACGAGGACGGCCAAAGTTTCGACGACAAAGGACCTCTCGGGAAGTTGACGGTTCAAGCGAGCTAAGAAAAGTTAGCTAAAACAACACATTTTTTTACGTTAGATGAAATGCGGTTTCGAGCGGACCAAACTCCGAATCTGTCGCGATTCTTTCACAGGCTATGCGCAATCTCGCATTCCATTGCGCACATCGAGACTTCGTTGGGCGGATGGACCATGTTGATGCGCAAGAGCACGTCGGCTGGCAAATATTATTCGATTTCCCATCGGATCCTTGTAAGAGTTCAAACCCTTGCGTCATGTCGTGTATGCATCGGCAGCCGCTCGAATGATTGACAACAATGGTGCTTATCGTACTGTTACTCCCGAGTTGAAGTGTTCTCGCGTCTTGAAGTGCTGAATCAGTTCGCGCACTTTCAAAAGATGCGAAGCCATTTCGGGCCCCATCCGCGTTGGAACCATGCAGCGTTATTGATCTGAAATTCAGGAAATGGATCCGAGTACCAAAGTACAAAGGCAGGTATTTTTGGACTAGAGGATTTACCGTTGATGACTGTGGCCAAATGGAAGACTGACTTAGGAAAGCGCGGTGGGTGGTTCGTCGTGGATGGCTGCGGAGAAAAAGCAACATCGATTGCTCGGCGACTTATTCAGGGGAATCGCGAACAATTCGGGTCCCATCGGCGTTTGAGATCCGCTCGTTTGTGTTTCTATTGACTCCACAGTGGGATGGAAAAATCAGAAGAGAGCGTTGATTGCATCGATTGGTACGAAACCTGCTTCGAAGTCGTACCGGTGAAATAAATCACGGAAAGGAGTGTGGACCAGGAGGTCGCCTCGGCGGTCATTCGATTCTGCGATCCTCCGCAAGACAGTTTCATCGGCATGACCCAACCAACCGACAGAGCTTTCCGGTTCAACCAAGAGCTTTGTCAGCGTACGTGGTCTGCGATTATTCGAACGAGAGTTCGTTTATTTTTTCGGCTACATCACTGGACAGAGTGGCCGAACCGATTGTCGAACGGGATCGCACGAATCATCAAGGGTTTTTCCCTAGGTTCGTTCCGCTCATGAAATGGAATTCAAACCATATTTTTTAAGAACGTATGCTGACTCACTTGCCCAAACCATCCCAAATCCAAAATTCCCAAACATTGGTAGTTCGTCGTTTTTGTCGAAACGTGTGCTGGCTATCGATTGTGGTTGCCATCGTGTCCACGGTTCCTGCTCAGGGCGGATTGCTCGTTTACATCGACGATATGTCGACCACTGGAATCGACGTGATCATGGCCGACGGCAAGAAAGCCGGGGAGACGATCGAGTGGCTGAGCAGCGATAAGGAATTGGTTAGCCTTAGAACGACTTTGTCCGATTCGTCGATTGGGTCCGAGGATGGCGTGATTGGTCTGACCACGGAAGCGGATGGCGGAACTTGGGAATTGCTCAAGTCGTTCTTGCCGAACTTTGACTTCGATCCCGGGTTCGCCGCCAAGGGTTTTCAAGACGCGAAAACAGGGACAAGCGGCATCGCGTTAAACTTGGATGTTCGCGCAGGTAAAACCGACGACGGGAATGGCAAGCTTCAGATTTGGGGGACGCAAACGTTCGTGACCGCACTTTCCTCCGGAATTCTGGTCGCTGATGCGTCTGGGTTTGGTTCGGAAGGTCTCAAAGATTCTCGAATCCTTTTCACGGCGGCGATTGATCCCTCAGGTTTCGAATTCGGCACATCCAATGGTTTTTCGGGGTCACCCACCTTCACTCGCGGCAAGGATGGTTTGGACGAGTTCTCGTTCGCGAATCGTATGGGTATATCGTTGGATTCCTCGAAGATGTATAGTATTACCGCTGGGATTTCCCTCGCGCTGATGTCCGGCGAAGCGTTGCAATCGAGCTTTATCGTTCAGACGGTCGTGCCCGAACCTGCGTCGATGGTACTATGGGGTGTTGCAGGAGTAACGCTCCTCGGTTTGCGACGGCATCGAAAGCAAATTCGAACGATTAAGTCCTGCTAGCGGGCGGCAGGCTTGACGGTCGTCGACCAGGATTTTTGGGGACAATTAGGCATGCTATTTTGGGGGTTTCTCGTTCCCATTCACCGGTAGATCGTTTGAGTGCTCACCTGCTCAGCGATGGGTTGGCAGTGTGACTCATGAAGCAACTTCAAACGAGGCGAATCCATTTTACCGCCCTGATTGCTCTCCTCGGATTCGTTGTAGTCATCGCGACAGGCTCTATTCTGTTGCACCAATTTCAGAGGCGACGAGCCGCTACGATGCTTTTGGTGGTGGCTGATCGGTTGATCGAGCAGGAAGATTGGGCCAAATCCGCGAACTATCTCAGTCGGTATTTGGCTATCTATCCAGACGACGCTTCGAGCAAGATCAAATTCGCTCAAGTCATTGACAAGACTGCCGTTGCTCCATCGGAAATCCAGCAAGCGATTAGCTTGCTGCAATTGGCAGTCTCGGCCTGCGAATCCACTCCCGGCTTGGTAAACGAAATTCCAGCCATTCGACACAGCATGGTGACTCGAATGATGCAAGTGGGCCGTTACGAAGATGCACTGGAGCAAATTGCCAAGCTCGCTGGCCCTAAAGTGGATTTGGATTTGGAACGCAATCTCGCGATGTGCAGATATCGTTTGGCGTCCGAAAAACGGTCCACAAACATCGCGGATTCGTCCAAAACAGCTCTTCCACGTTGGTTTTCAGGGCTGCTCGAGCTCAACATTGTCGATTTGCTTCTCAAGGCCTATGTCGATAATCCACAGAATATGGAGATATGGAGCTAGGAGTTTCGCTCGCAAATGTCTGCTTGGGAGATCCTGCACTTTTGCAAGGCTCAGTCCTAGCAGCCGAATCCAAGGAAACACGAATCGCTCGCGCCGTGGCAATTTCCGATCGTTTGGTCGCCGCCCATGGACGCGATCCGAATGCATGGCTAGCACATTACGAAATCGCTTCGTACAAGGATCGCAATTTTTCCGATGCGGATTTGGAACGTGCCATTGCACTCGCTCCGGATTCTCCAATCGTTTTGAAACAAGTCGGTATCCATTTCCTGAACCGAGCCAAATCGGTGGTTTTGCTCGCCGGAGATAGCCGGAAAAACGCCTGGCTCGACCGAGCAGAAGAATGCCTCCGAAGCGTTATCCGCACCGGTGCTACCCCCGACCCATCCGTCTATGTGGCTTTGGGAGAAGTTTTTCAGGAACGAGGGGAAATCGAGAGCGCGCTAGAGATTTGGGAGGAAGGTTCCGAAAGGTGTAAGAGGGGCATCACCACGGACATTCAACTGAACATAGTGCAACTTCTTCTAAGGATGAATCGCTTGGACGAGGCCGAGCATCAATTGGCTTTGATGGACGCGGCGATCCGTCGCGACTCAAATTCGATGCCAAACGATAATCTCGGCACGGCCAACCGGCTGGCCAAGCAGTTTTGGGCGAACTACTACCTAGCTCGTGGCGATTACCAACCTGCGGTCCTGGCCATGGAGCAAGTCGTCTATGGAGCCAAGGAAATGAACTCATTGAACCAAGCCGAGGCGTCTGCGTTTCTGGGATCTTGCTTCATGAAACTGGGGCAATGGGATCGCGCCGCAGCCTCGTTTGAGCATTCCATTTCGATTCTCCCCGGTTCACCGGAGTACCACCGTGAAGCAGCCGGTGCGTGGTTCGCGGCCCAGCGGTTTTCAGAGTCGCTCAAGCAATTGCAAACGATTGAAAACAAGACTGCTTTTGATTGGATTCAAATTGCCGAGGTGATCCTCGATCTGCAGCGTGGGATAACGGCCGAACCCTCTTTGTGGTTGCTATTCGACAAAGCCATGTCCGAAGCTCGTCGCTTGATGCCCAACGATCCTAAATTGTCAACCAAACCATGGACCTTGGACATATTCAAGATCGATGCTTCCCTCTTGAGACGTATCAACAAAGATCGTTCGCAGGCCATTGAAAACAGTGCGACGGAGCTAATCGCATTGTGTGAAGCCCATCCCAATTCGGTTGAACTCAAACGGTTTGCGATACGTCGCTTAAGATCCTGGGGCAACGCTGATGCCGTGAACCAATTGCTTGATTCTCTGAAGAGAACCACCTCAAAGGACATCGAATCGCTCCTGGTGCAAGCGGACTTCCTGCTCCAAGAAGGGTTGAAGCAAGATGCCCTTCGAATCCTCGAGGAACGCCTTCAAGAAGAGCCGAGCAACGAACGTGTGAAACAGGTGATCCTCAATGTCAATTCGGCTACAAACGATTGGAGCACGAACTTAGAGAGCCTTAAAAATCTCCGAGGTAACAAACTTCCGGGTTTGCGCCATCATTACGAGTTGGCCCTAGATGCCCCGGTTGTCGCCTATGAATCGGACTTGCAGAGGCCCGAGGTTCTCAAAAAACAAGTGGACGTCTGGTGCTCGCGACTGGAGCAAATTGAAAACCTACTCAAGGAGTTGGAGGGCGACGACGGATCCGAATGGAGATATGTACGAGGTCGGCGACTGCTCGCTGCCGGATCCGTGGAGACGAATTTCGATTTCAGTGAATTGGCGGATCTCGCCGGTTCTTTAGATCGGAAGCGGCCACAATGGGCATCCACCCATATCCTGCTCGGTCTACTTGCAGAACGACAAGGCAATTTGCTGCAGGCAATTCGTGAACTAAACCGCGCTGTCGTGTACGGTACTCATGAGTTGGTGGTGTTTGAGAAACTCACAGAACTCATGTACCGTCAAGGGATGCTCTCGGAAGCCAACATCGTACTCGACAAGCTAGGCGATCTATCCAACCAATCTCGTCGTCTCTCCTCGTTGGCCATGGAGCTGGCAGGAGGAGCAGAGCGAGATCAGCTGGCGGTAGCGAACTCGGGAGTACTGGCTCGTCCTAACGATGCGATGGCGTGGGTTTGGCTAGCCGAAGTCACCGAAGTGCATTCAAGGAACGCAGTCGATTCCGTACGAGCAAGCGAATTGGAAAAAGCGGAGCAAGCGTTTAAAAAAGCAAACGAGCTGACACAGGACAAAGATCTTCGAATCAAGAACGCTCAGTTCAACTTCTATCGGTCTCTCGGTCGCTACGAAGAAGCAGAAGCAGTCCTTGAGGCACTTCAAAACGGAGATGGCATGGATGAAGCAGTACGATATCGCTCGATGGCACAAATGCATTTGAGTCTCAATCGTTACGAACGAGCCATTGAGTGTTTTCGAGAATCTATAAGCCGTGGGGCCGATCCGATTGAAGTGGGCAATCGCATTTCGCAATTGTGGTTGTCTCTGGGAAACCGCGATCAGGCCATTAAGCAACTGGAAGAGGTGCTCGAATCTCAGCCCAAAGATTCCTCCACTCGACGTCGGCTCGCCGCGTTGCTCGCCTCCCGAGATACTTCTTCCGATTGGGAACGCGTAGAGGAATTGCTCTCACCCACCCGCACGGAAAACACTCCGGACGATGTCCGAATGCAAGTTCTCCTACTGAGCCGCAAGGGAACACTTGCAGACCTGAAGAAAGCACAATATCTGCTCGAATTGATCGTTGAGGATCCGTCGAATCGAACCGACGAGGACCGCTTTCAATTGGCGTCGCTCTATCTTCGAAGCGAACGCTTGATTGTCAAAAACAATGGGGAATCGTCGGAGTCTAAGGAACTCTTAGACGCCGCAGGACGTCTCCTGAAGATGTCTTGCACCGGCAGCCAACCTTCGCCGGAATACATTTACACCTATGCGGATTTTCTTCTCAAACAAGACCGTTATTACGATGCATTGGAAGAATACGAACGACTCGCGGTGCTCGATCGAGATGGCTTCTCTACAGCCCTCCTGAAGGCCCGATTGGATATGGCCAATGGCAAAGAAGATCAAGCCAAAGGTTCGATCATGGGATGGTTAGAAGCGCGCCTGCTGCCGCTGGCGAAAGACAGCGATGTCGCCAAGCGAGCGATCCCCATGGTGCAAGCGGGGCAAGCCTTGCTCGCGATCCAACTCCCGAAGGACGCGGAAAAACTCCTTCGCGAAGCGTACCAATGGGATCCATTGGCTGCCCGAGATTACGTAAAAAACCTCCTGAAAACAGACGACACCGTGGTTCGTCAAATGGCGATGGAATTCCTTCTGAAGCGCGTTCAAGAGGCAAAGACCAACGAATTCGCCATCATGCTCGCCGGAATCCTGAAAACCGGAGAAGCAGATACAAAACTGATGGCGTCTGCCGAAGAAGTCCTATCCCAAATGGAGAGCGTCAGCACAGCGGACCCGCAGCTACTGCGATCGTTGGCCGATCTGTGGCTCTGGCAAGGGAAAGATCGTCAAGCTGCTGAAACCTTTCGGAGGATTATTGAACTCCGACCCAACGATATCATCGCCATGAACAATTTAGCCAACTTGCTGGCCGAACAACCCAATGGTACCGAGGAAGCACTCTCCTATATCGATCGCGCCATCGAACTCGCTGGTGAAAAACCTGTCCTGCTTGATAGCAAGGGAACGGTGTTGTCGCTGGGAGGTAGGTATGCCGAAGCTGTCGAAATTCTGAAGAAAGCGGATACGAACGGCCAAAGCGACCCACGCATCCAGCTTCACCTTTACGTCGCCCTCTCCAGGGCAGAACGAAACGACGAAGCCGAAGTCATCCGGAGGCGAATCGACCTGGCTCTTCTCCAAAAGTATCCCCTGACGCGAACCGATCAAGCCGAACTGGAAAAGTTGGTCGATACGGCACGGAAATAATCGTCGCCTTGAGTTCCACCAGCAAAACGATTCCCGTCAGATGCATCCATCGTCGGCAGTCTCGTTCACTCGATCAGCGAACGAATCGACTCGACAGGAACGCATCGTCTCAAAATCTGCTCCACATAAACGGTGGGTAGATCTCCCCTAAGAGGTGAATCTGCAGCCCCTCGCTCATTGCGAAATAATGGGTGTATGCGTGAAACCAAGCCGACAAGTTCTCCCTCTGCATTGAAAATGCCAGAACCGCTGGATCCACCGGAAAACTCCGCTGTGACTTCCAGCCAAGTTGTGGAATCACCCGTCATAGTGCCCTTTGCCAATCGACTCACAACACCTGTGCTAACGACGAAAAATTCATTGTGCGGATGACTCAAGACAAAAATGGGAGACATCGGCTTGGGAGATACTTTTGCGATCGGAACCGGATCCAACGGCCGGTCTGTAGCAAGTCGGATCAATGCAATATCGTTGGCTTTCGATGCAGCTAGGACCTCTGCTATGGCGAAGCACTCTCCTTGATAATTCATCGCAACCAAACCTTTCACGTTGCCTTCGTTCCGCTCGAGAACATGGTAGTTCGTCAATGCGATGCCGTCGGCTGAGATCGCAACCGCGCCGGCAAGGTTCGCATGCAAGTTATTGCAGCGCCCACAATCATAAAGGGTTCCTATCATCAACGAAGCTTTCTTGCATCGCTCATGTACCGCATCGTTCGAAAATGGCCCGCTCGAAAGTGGCTGGGCTAACGGAACAGCACGCGAAACGCACCGCGGCGCACCCTCTAATAATCGCAGCACTTCTTTGTCGTCCAAAATCCTATCATCTGCGATCAGCTTTTGGCCTCTGCGTACAAAATGGTTGTACACGCGCCTGTTATCGATAATCCCAGACATCAGTTCAGGAATCGCGTCGTTACTTTCGAGAATGAGATCCCCAGGACCCGTCGTCGCGATTCCTTCCGTTGCGATCGGAGTCGAACCCACAATCACCGGTGCGGTTGCATCCACGCCTTCCGGTACGGCTATCTCCTGTGCGGATATTTGCGTCGCACCGTTCACACAAATACAGATGAATACGGCGTAACCAATCTGCGAAAGCAATGCTCGCTTCATCGAAGTGGCCTTATGAAATGCGAAGTGTTGATGAGCACCTAATTCTAACCTGACTCGGTTATCATTTCTGGTTACGCCCATTCGGATGGTTCAGAATCGGAGAATCGGAGAAGTCAAATGGAACGCATTGGTCCAATGTCTCGCATGCGGTTAGCAATCCTACTTCTGAGGATACCAACGATGCTTCTTCTCTGCCGAATTCCTGTCAGTATGGTGGCTATCTTCTGCTTTACGGAACTCCCTGCGCTCGCCATTGAATCTGGGCTCCGGGTAGGGATCGCTCGACGGGATATCACGCCCTCGCAACCGGTCCCTATGTGGGGATACGGGGATCGGCATGCCGTTCTTTCCGAAGGAACCCTCGATCCGCTCACCGCGACCGCCCTCGTGATACAAATTGGGAGACGCAAGCTCGCTGTGGTCGGACTCGATCTTGGCAGGTCACCGGACGAAGCATCCTTGCAATCCATCCGGACACGCATTGCCGATGAGCTAGGTATCCAGCTATCGATGATCGCGGGATCGCACACGCATCATGGTCCCGTCGTCGAACTGACCGACCGCAAAGGCTTCGGGGCAGGTCGCTTCGATGCCGCTGTCGCTTATCGCAAACAGTTAGAAGACGCGATCGTCGATGCGATCCGACAAGCAGACGGGCAGTTGGCTCCCGCAAAGTTGGCGGATGCATCTGTCGAAATTGAGGGATTGAATCGCAATCGCCATTCCAAAAAGCCCAACCCCCCTGTCGATCGAACGTTGAATCTGCTGCGCTTCGATCACGCGCAGACCCAGCAACCCATCGCGGTGTTAGTCAATTTTACGGGACATCCGACTTCACTTCCTTCGAAGACCTTGAAATTCTCATCCGATTATGTCGGTCCTATGCGTACCTTGATCGAAAAGGAGCACGGGGGACTCGCGGTGTTTATGCCAGCGGCAGCAGGTGACATCAGCATCGATCGTGGCCCTAACCGTGATCATCAAGCGTACGGCGAACTGCTCGCTCAAAAAGTCCTTTCGATATTGAGTACGATGCAACCCGAAGAGGTAACCAATCCTTCGCTTCAAAGTCGCGAGGAACGGTTTACGTTTGCGTCGCGAACGGATTTCCGAAACCCGCTTGTCCAAACGGCATACTCCGTGGCCTTCTTTCCCGAATTAATCGCGAACTTTGTCGACGAGTACGACCAAGGCATCCGACCTCGATTGACCGTCGTCTTGCTGAATAAGAGAATTGGTTTAGTGGCTGTCTCCGGTGAGTTTTTCACCGAACATGCGATTCGGTTGAGGCAACGTGCGGACCTCGACCGCATATTCTTCTTCGGTTACTGCAACGGTTACCATCAGTACTTTCCCACCATCCAAGCTGCCGCCGAAGGGGGTTACGGCGCCGACGCACAAGTCGCCCCCGCCGAAGTGGGTGCCGGCGAACAGATCATGGATCATGCCCTCCTTTGGCTCTACCAAATGCGAGGGAAATTGACTTGGTAACGGATTGTGGGCTTGATCGAAGGAAGGATCATGCATTCGACAAACTTCCTTGCCCCTGGGCCGGATGCAACAGTTGATCCGCATTCCATTCCTCTTCCGCGTCCGGTGGCATCGTCTCAAACCAGCGATAGATGGTTGGGAGTACCAAAAGAGTCAAGGCCGTCGAAGTGATGAGTCCGCCGATCACGACAGTGGCCAATGGACGCTGAACTTCCGCTCCAGCGCTACCGGAAATGGCCATTGGAATGAATCCCAACGCTCCGCATGTCGCCGTCATCAATACAGGTCTCAATCGATCCATCGATCCGTGCACGACCGCATCCGTTTGCGTCTCCCCCGAATGACGCAGATGCCGAATGTGCTCAATCAATACCACACCATTCATGACGGCAATGCCAAACAAGGCGATAAAACCAACCCCTGCGCTGATCGAAAACGGCATGTCTCGCAGGTACAACGACAAGATCCCGCCCGTGGCCGCAATCGGAACATTCATGTAGATCAGGAACGCCAATTTGACGGAGTTAAAAGTCATATAAAGCAAAGAAAAGATCAGCAATAATGCAACCGGTACGGCAATCGTTAAGCGCTTGGTCGCCTTTTGTAAATTTTCGAACTGCCCTCCCCAGTGAAGGAGATAACCCGAAGGCAACCGAACGTCGCGTTCGACCACAGCCTGCGCTTCCGCGACGAAACCTGCCAAGTCACGACCTCGCACATTGCATTGCACGAGCAGTCGTCTTCGAATCGAATCGCGACTGATTTCGACGGGTCCGTCTTCGATCACGATATCTGCCAATTGTGAGATTGGAATCTGACGTCCACTGGAATCTGAAATCTTTAATGTAGATAGCTTCTCCACATTCTGCCTCCATTCCGGTTTCAAACGAACTTGCATCGGAAAGCGGCGCTGGCCTTCGAAGACTTGACCCACGTTCTTGCCGCCCACTGTCTCCACCGCATCCAGCAAGTCGCGCGCATTGATCCCATAGCGTGCCAAAGCCTCGCGCCGGATGATGATGCGCAAATAAGGAAGTCCAGCGATCTGTTGGGCCTGCACGTCTGCCGAGCCCGGAACCGATGTCAGGGCTTTGACGATTTCGTCCCCTTTCGTCTTCAGCGTATCCAGGTCATCACCGTAAAGACTCAATCCGATGTCGGAGCGAACTCCTGCCACCAACTCTTGCACCCGCAACTCGATGGGCTGAGTAAAGCTAAATGCGTTCCCTGGAACCTCTAACGCCAACGCCTTCTCCATCTCTTCGATCAGATCGTCCTTCGATCTTTGGGTAGGCCACTGCTCTTTGGGTTTCATCCTTACGATCACGTCGGTTTGGTACACGCCCATTGGATCGTTGGCGATCTCGGGCCGTCCTGTTTTAGAAACGACAGAGGTGACTTCGGGGAATTTTAAGAGGCACCGTTCGATTCCCTTGGTCATCTCGATCGATGTTTCTAGGGATACGCTTGGAAGCCGAGTCGCCTGGATCGCTAGATCTCCTTCGTCCAACTTAGGAACAAACTCCCGTGGCAGACCATACGCAAGCCACAGACTCACTGCAAACAAAGCTGCCGAAACTCCGATCATCCATGAGGGATATCGCATGGCAAACGATAGCATCGGCTGATAGAGGTTCCTCAACCATACAACCAAAATCGTATCCCGCTGTCGAATACTTCGAGCCAAAAATAACGAAGCCATGACCGGCATCACGGTCACCGCGATCACCAATGCCGACGAAAGTGCCGTCATGAATGTAAAAGCCATCGGCCGAAACATCTTTCCTTCGATGCCCTGCAAACTCAGAATGGGAAGAAAGACGATAATCACGATCAGTCCCGCAAACAGAATCGGCTTCCCGACTTCCTTGGCAGAACTGCGAAAGACTCCCACAGGTACCGACTTGCCCGGATTCTGATTCTGATATTGCACGGCTCGACGCATGCAGTTTTCGATCATCACGACCGCACCATCTACGATGACGCCGAAATCAACGGCTCCGAGGCTCATAAGATTCGCAGAAACTCCTGCGTAACGCATGGCGATCAACGCACACATTGCCGAGAGTGGTATGGCCGCGGCAACGATCAATCCTGCGCGCAGATCTCCGAGCAGCAGAAATAGCATCACGATCACCAACAACACACCCAGGCCAATGTTCTCTGAAACCGTATGAATCGTCTTCTCGACCAACTCTGTCCGATCGTAGAAGGTTTCGATTTCAATACCGGGTGGGAGTGATTTCTGAATGCTCTGGATCTTGGTTTTCACATCCTCAACCACCTGACGCGAATTGCCACCCATCAGCATCATCACCATGCCGATGACGGCTTGCCGATTCCCATCCCGTGTTACAGCCCCTTGTCGAAGCATTGGAGCAAATTCGACTTCAGCAACGTCGCGAACACGGATCGGAATTCCGTCCCGGCTGTCGAGTACTATCGAACGAATATCTTCAAGGGATGCAACCAATCCTTCGCCCCGAATGAGCCTCTGTTCCTCTCCATGGACGATATATCCTCCCCCGGCATTTCCGTTGTTCTCCTGCAACGCTTTAAACAGATCCGCAAGCGAGATGCTGTAGTTTTGTAGTTTGCTCGGATCTACCTGGATTTCATACGTTTTGAGTTCCCCGCCAAACGTGTTGACTTCGATCACTCCTGGAACACTGCGAAGCTGATAGGCAATCTGCCAGTCGAGGATGGTCCGAAGATCATTCAGATTATGCCCAGAACCTGGCGCACCTCGGACCTCAAACTGATAGATCTCACTCATTCCTGTGGCGATAGGACCCATTTCGGGGACCCCCATTCCAGGCGGAATCGATTCGCGAGCCCTCAGCAACCTCTCTCCGACCTGCGTGCGCGCCCAATAGATATCCGTCCCTTCCTGGAACGACACGGTCACCGCACTGAGCCCAAAACGACTGATCGACCGGATCTCATCGACCTGGGGTACGCCACTCATTGCGTTTTCGATCGGGAAGGTAATGAACTGTTCGATCTCCACCGGCCCGAGAGCCGGGGAATTGGTCAAGATCTGTACCTGGATGTTTGTCAGGTCGGGGACTGCGTCCAGGGGGATAGTCGTTGCCGCGTATCCGCCGAGTCCCAGCGTTAGAAGCGCCAGGATCAGCACGATCAAGCGATTATTCAACGACCAATCGATCAAATGGTTGACCATCGCGGTTACTCCTCACCCAACAATTCGGACAACAACCTGGACTTCAGAATGAATCCGCCTCGGACGACAATTGGGTCGTTTGGTTGAATACCCGATCGAACAACGACCGCATCCTCTCTGACTGCCGCCACTTCGACATCTCTCCTTTCAAAGCGATCTCCACCCAAGTGCAGGAAAACAAACTTCTTTCCTTCGTGCTCTTGAATCGCGTTCGCCGGGACCATCAGCTTCGTTCCGTCCGATTTGCTGGGAATGAGAACATCCACAAACAAGCCCGGCTTCAGAAGCCGGTCGGGGTTTTCCGCAACGGCTTTCAGTGAAATCGTCCTGGTCTTTTCATCCATGATTTCTCCCGTGAAAAAGACCGTTGCCTCAAACACACGCTCGGGCCAGGCGGAATTGGTGAACTGTATTTTGGAACCCTCAAGCGAGCTCAACAGGGGCACGTTTTCTTCAAAAACATCCGCCGTGATCCAAACGGTGGATAAATCCGCAATGGTAAAGACGGACGCGCTCGGCCGGACTTGTTCACGCAACGCGCAATCCTTTGCGATAACAGTTCCATCGAACGGAGCGCGAATTGGATAATTGGAAATTGCCTGACCTTGGTTGGCAGGATCGATCGATGCGATATCCGAATCAGAACAACCGAGGATCCTCAAACTCGTTGCATCGACCGCCACACGCGTCTCAGCTTCTTTCACCATTTGATTCGCGAGCAAGACCTGCGTTTCAACTTCGTACTCGATCTGTTCGATTCTCGCTTGAAAAGTTGCAAGGTCAATGTTCCGATTCGCCTGCGCGTTCATGAGCAATTTCCCAGAAACAGCGCCACTGTCCTTAATCCCCTCGAGTCGATTGACATCGCTCTGGGATTTCAAGTATCCGGCATACGATGCCAGCAATCGCTCGCGATAATCCCCCATTGTCAAACTTCGAAACTGCTCTTCAATGTCTTGGATCGGACGTTGCTGTCGAAGTTCGTGAAGTAGCTGGCGAGTATTCTCCGCAATCTTAGATTGAAGACCGAGTTTGAGTTGTGCAATTTCCAGCGCCAATCGCGCTTGGTACAAGTCCAGTTTGGCTTTCCCGATTTCCCGACTCTGGATCACCATCAATAAGTCATTTGCTTTGACAGCTTGCCCCAACGTGGCACTCACTGCGTCAATCGTCCCTTCGACCATCGAATAGATGTGCGCGATTCGGTCTTCGTTAAGAGAAACCTTTCCCGTGAGCCGGTTGCTTTTCGTGGCGTCGCCCAGAATGGCTCGCTGGATTTCGATCCCTGCAGCCTTCCATTGATCTGTTGGAAATGAAACGATTCCGTGGGGAATGGCATTTCCGAGCAGTTCAGCCGCAGGCTCGGGAGAACCGTTCGTTGGATTCTTAGACGCAGATTGCGAAAGGGAACTATCTGCCCCCTCCGTATTGGATCGGTTTAACCACCAACGCATCCCCAAGCCCCCCGCTGCGATTCCTAGACCGATCAGCAACAGGTAGTTGACGAGAGGTTTTCCAGACGATGGCAACAATGGTTTCGCAGAAGGGGATGCCTTCGCGGACGCTGTGGAGTTCGAAGTCGTATTCATGGTCTTGGTCTCGACCGAAAAAATGGAATCAAGTGGAAGGGGCGTGGCAAAGGCGATCGATGTCGCTTTTGAGTCACAGCATCAAGGTAAGAATACCCGCTGAATCGCATGCGGCATGCCTTACTCCGATCGATCGTCCGAGAGTCCCGTTGACTCGGGTTCGACGCAATCGATCAAGGCAGAAATAGCTCAGTTAGATACGAGCGATGCCGTAAAGAGAATGCGCCGAGCTGTAGGTGAGCGGTGAAAACCGATCTCCGCGGTCGCGTTTCGGAAAGCGGAATGCGATGTCAAAAGAAAAGAAATCCGAGGAGAATGAAGCTTCCCGAGCCAATATGTGCGAATGCGACGGCAGCACCCATTCCCATTCCGCTAGGCATTCCATTGCATCCAAGCCTCGGTGGAGTGTCGTCGAGGTACAAATCCCCGGAAGAAAATTCAGCGACCAATGCAAATGATCCTCGCTAGGTTCATTCGCGAGATCCTGATGGAATTGCACTAAATGGTGTTCCAATTGCACCTGTCCAATACAACTGCGTCCATACTCCGTGTGGCTATGAACAACAGGACGAATTCCTGGGCAAAGGATGAAACAAACCGCCAAACAGAGATAGACGGCGCGTCGATCCAATCTGCTCAGTTTAGGAATCATCACGCCAATCGCATTTGAGATGGGAATACAAAACCTCAGTGAAATCATGCCGCTTCGTATTCTAGGCTAGTTTCAGCGGACACGACCGTCAAGATGATCCGGGTTCAATCACGATCGGCTTCCGCTTATTATAAAGAGTTCACGACCCGAAACACCTCCGCTTCGTCCCACGGAAATCGTCTCCTTTCGAAAGAACCCTTCGCCAAATGGAACTGTCCCCGGCCCATCACATCCTCCCCTTGGACATTCCCACGAGGCTTGCGATCGAGCGGACTCGCGTCGCTTACGAACGCACCATCATGGCGGCCATCAGAACGGCAACATCGCTCATTACGTTTGGATTCTCCTCCTACAAGTTTTTCAGTCTCGACCTTGCTCAACATACATCCACAACGCACATCCTTGGAGGGCGTCAATTTGGAATTGCAATGATTGTACTTGGACTGGCGTCCTTGCTTCTAGGCTGGATTGAATATCGACGGGATATCGCGAAACTACGCGTTGACTATCCGCAGTTGGAGAAATCGTCGGTCGGCATCGTGGCCTTCATGGTCACCATCATTGGAGGAATTCTGCTCATCGTTGCACTACTCAACGGTTGATCCGCGTGGACTGAATCGATTGGCAGGGCATTGCATCTCGAATTGCTCATAGACCATTGCGTCGCGTGCTTGTTGAGCGATCCAATGGAATAATCCACCATGCAGCGATCTCAATTCGGGACCCAAGTACGGGGCATGCGATTGCCGCTTACTCTGCGCCGGACGATGGTTCAGCAGCCCTTCACACTTTTTGAACTTGCTCTATTTGAGCCTGGCGAAACCCCAATCCGTGTTTTCCCTGGCTTGTTCGTACTCGTGCTCGTACTCCGCGTTAGCGGTACTCGTACCCGATGGGGGTCGTCGAGTACGAGTACCATTTCATTGAGTACGAGTATGAGTGCGAGAGAAGCCAAAATAGCGAAACTTCAAAATTCACGCTTCTGGTCGCGCCCAGGAAGGCCAATAAATGGGAAGATCGGCGACGACAGACACGGTCGAATTCAACGTAGGATGCTGAATCATTAATTGCCTGCAGTGGAGAGCGATCCCCTGCGCAAATGGGTCTACAGCGCCATACAACGCATCACCGAGAATCGGGCAATCGATGGCCGACAATTGACAACGGATTTGATGTTTGCGACCCGTGATCAATCGTATCTCCAGCCACGCTTGTCCATGGTGACCGCGAAGCACGCGATATTCCATGATGGAGCGATGGGCTGGCGTGGATTCCTGTTGTGTGACTCGAGTCACATGGTCATTGTCATTCCGCACCAGCCAATGTTCCAAACGCCCTTCGATAGGGTTTGGAATCCCCTCCGTGATGGCCCAATACAGTTTGGTCGGCGTCCGATCGCGGAACTGCTGGCTGAGCCTAGCGGCGGCCTTGCTCGTGCGTGCAAAAGGGACCGCGCCTGTCACTGGTGCATCCAACCTACTCACCACTCCGAGATAGACGTTTCCCGGTTTGTGGTATTTGGACTTGATATAGATCTTCGATGATTCGAGCAGGCTACGCTGGTCTGTCGATGCGCCTTGGACGATCCAATCTGCGGGTTTATTGACAATCAACAAGTGATTGTCCTCGTACAGTATCTGTGACGGATGCAACGCATCACTCCAAACCAAAATTGTGCCAGACGAAGGCCAGCGTATCTGCCGCCGTATCAATCAATTTGGAAACGGGAGTACCAGCGCCGTGTCCCGCGCTAGTCTCGATCCGAATCAAAGTAGGATTCGTCCCACTCTGACAACTCTGCAGTCGTGAGGCAAACTTGAACGAATGTCCAGGGACAACGCGATCGTCATGGTCACCCGTCGTTACCAAGGTGGCTGGATATCGAACTCCAGGTCGTAGGCGATGAAGAGGAGAATACCGCACCAGCGTCTCAAACTGAAGCGGATCTTCACTGCTCCCGAATTCGCTAACCCAAGCCCAACCGATTGTAAATTTATGGAATCGCAACATATCCATAACACCGACGGCGGGGAGCGCCACTGCAAACAAATTCGGTTTTTGCGTCATGACCGCCCCGACCAACAACCCGCCATTGCTCCGTCCGGATACCGCTAACTTCGACGAATGGGTGTATTTTTCATCGATCAAATACTCCGCGGCCGCGATGAAATCATTGAACACATTCTGCTTGCGCTGCTGCATACCCGATTCATGCCACTCCCGTCCATACTCCCCCCCACCGCGCAGGTTGGGGACTGCGTAGATGCCGCCGGCTTCCATCCATGCTAGATTTGCTGGGGAAAAATTCGGCGTCACGGAAATATTGAAGCCACCGTAGCCATACAAAATGGTTGGGTTCTGGCCGTTCCGTTCCATCCCCTTTTTGTAGGAAAGGATCAAAGGGATCCGCGTTCCATCGCTGCTGCGATAGAAAACACGCTCGCTCACAAAATCAGAAGGATTGAAATCTACTTTTGGAGATCGCCAAAGACTGGTCCCTTCCTGCTTGAGATCTAGTCGGATAATGCTTGGCGGAGTCACGTAGTTGGTGAATGTATAAAACGTTTCTTCCGCCGACCGTTTTCCTTCGAAGCCCGTCACCGTTCCCAGGGCACTCAATTCGATGTTTGCGAGGCGATTGCCATCGAGTCCGAACTGGCGAACGATACTCGTCCCATCTTGAAGGTACTGAAGGATGAATCGCTCACCTAGAAGGCTCGATCCTTCGATCGATTCCTTGGCCTCGGGGACGATTTCTTCCCAATTCTCTCTGCGAGGCTTTTGGGTATCGATTGCAACAATACGCCTTCGGGGAGCGGCATCGTCTGTCTCGAAGTAAAACTTCGGTCCGTCGTTGCCTAGGAATTCATAATCCGCCTGGAAACCAGAAAGCAATTCGACGACTTGGTCTCTGGTCGGTGTCTTCCCATCCGGAATAGGAGCATAGAATATTTGATTCTTCTTTTCCGTGCCTCGCCAAACTGCAATCAGAAGATACTTTCCATCGTCGGTAACTCTCCCACCGAATCCCCATTCCTTTTCGTCGGGTCGATCATAAACCAGTATATCATCTGCTTGCTCGGTTCCCACTTTGTGGTAGTACAGCTTTTGAAAGTAGTTGATCCCGGTGAATTCTTTTTCTTTCGGCTCGTCGTAGCGGCTATAAAAAAAACCTAGGCCATCAGGGGTCCATGAGACACTGCTGAACTTGACCCAGGAAATCTTATCAGTCAGATCCTTGCCCGTTTCAACATCCCGTATCAACCAAGTGTTCCAGTCACTACCCGCGGTTGCTATACCATACGCAAGGTACTTGCCATCGTCGCTCGGTGCATATCCACTGAGTGCAACAGTTCCATTTTGACTCAATCGATTGGGATCAAGCAACTCGGTACGTTCGGCATTCGCATCGAGGGACGAAGATACGTAGAGAATATTTTGGTTCTGCAGGCCGTTGTTATGGGTATAGAAATATTGCTTGCCGTATTTTCGAGGAAGTCCATAGCGTTCATAGTTCCATAACGTGGTAAGACGTTCTTTGAAACGCGATCGAGCAGGGATGTTGTTCAAGTAATCAAACGTCAATCGATTCTGTTCTTCGACCCACTTCTTGGTTTCCTCGGAATCAGTGTCTTCCAACCAACGGAACGGATCCGCGATCTCGGTTCCATGATAATCGTCCTTGTGATCGACAGCTCGGGTGACGGGATATGCAATATTCAGGGACGAGTCTGGCTGCGGTGCAAGCTTCTCTTCGATGGCGGGGGGTTGGGCCGTCGTGTTCGTGACGATACCCAGGACGATACTAAGAATCGAAAGAACTGGTGAAAAGCGATAGGGCATCATGGGGACATGCAAGAAACGATAGGAAGGGATTTGAAATTCAGTGTTGGCCTCTGATTGTAGCTCAAGTCGCCTGGAGCTTGACCACTTTTTTTGAGGATGTTGGCTCTCACTCGCGTACATTCAGTTCCAACTTCCAATGCTCGTTCGACGTCGTGCTACGGCAGTACAACTCAAACACCCCCAGTTCCGTGATGCGGCTGTGAAATCGTACAGGGATGATCGGATCGGATCCCTCGGCGGAAAACTGCACCTCTAGCGGAGATGTCTCTTGCAATTCATGTTCGTCCCATGACTTGAGTACCGTCCCAGGTCGATCGCCCTGACGCACGTTGCTTGAGAAGAAACGAAATCGCGATCTCTGTCCCACCTTGAGCCCGATGGGTCGACTTGAAACGTCATGCTCTGTTCCCTCTTCGGTTCCCTGGGCCACAACACAAAGAGCCTGTAACGGCCTTGGCAATCCAGGGACCGAAGGCCCCGCTGTTTCGATTCCGATGTAATAGCTACGGGCCGTTCCTCCGCGGATACGGACTCCTCCATGCAGCCGCGCCCAACCGTAATACGCAGCCCCGCACGCCACTGCCTGATCGAGGTCCTCGATGCCGCCGAGTAATATCGGCGTTGGCTTTCCCGGTTGCCAGCTCGCCAGAACTTCCAAAAGTCGATCTCGAAAAACCGTGGCATTGAAAACACCCCCGTTTAAGAGCAAATGCGTGATCCGGTGGGTACCATTTTCAATCCCAGCATTTGCATTCCCTTCGCTCTCTACATTGTCTTGGAGGAAAGCAGCCAAGTGCCTAGTGATGGCCGTATCCGATGCGAACGGCAATCCAAACTCGTGGAATCCGCTGGTGGATGACTCGCGCGGGCGTGACTCGCGCGATGCACGAGGAAAGAACCCGTCGACCAACACTTCTTCGACTGCCTGTCGCTCCAAGGTCGCTGTGATCGTTCCCCCGATCAGCCTGCTACCTCGACCAAGTACGGTCAGCGGGTGAGTCTCTGGTCCCGAAGATCCGAGAAGCGTTTCTTTTGCGGCCCTGCATGCATGCCACAGGGACATGGCTTGCCACGGATTCAGCTTGGCTCCCTTGTCTGCAAATAACTCGCTGGCGACGTGGGCCAACGCCAAGTCCATATTATCCCCACCCACCAACAAATGATTGCCGACAGCCAGACGGTGGAGCACCAAATCCCCTCCTTCCGATTCCACCCTCACCAGCGTCAGATCGGTCGTGCCCCCTCCGACATCCACCACTAGCAGCACATCCCCTAACTGCAAATCTCGGCGCCAGTGTTTGCCGTGCGCATGGACCCAGTTGTAGAGTGCCGCTTGAGGCTCTTCGAGAAACAAGAACGATTCGGGAAAACCGACCGATAGTGCCGCCTTCCGCGTCAACTCGCGCGCCGCCGCGTCGAAGGATGCTGGAACAGTCAGAACGACTTGTTGCTCCGAAAAAGGATCGTTCGGAAAACGTGCGGTCCAGGCATCGATGAGATGCTCTAGAATCGCCGCACTCGCAGCAACGGGGGAAACCAAGTCCAGATCCGCGTCCGATTGCCAAGGCAATATCGGCGATTGCCGATCGATTCCCGCGTGGCACAGCCAACTCTTCGCGGCTATTACCACGCGTTCCGGT
>JBAWXH010000015.1:0-86568 GCA_037144155.1 Planctomycetota bacterium
TGAACGTTGGTATTCCCGAGCACTTTGACGACTGCAGCATTGGAATCGGTGATGGCCCCAGCATTGGTCGTGGTGATATTCCAATTGCCGTTCATGACGGTGCCATCGACGTTGATGTTGCCGCCAGCAGATAGGACGTAGTTTCCAGTGAGCTGGCTGTTGCCGATCGTGACTCCATTAATATCGGTCACTGTGGCATTGTTGGCGTTGATCTCTAATCGAGATGAATCCCATGAGCCACCTTGGCCAAGGCTTACGTTCTCTGGAGTTGCAAGGTTGGCAGTGCCGTTGATGGTCCATGACGCATTGGCCGTATCGGCCAAGGTGATGGGGCCGGCCGATTGAAGATTGGCGTTGCCTAGTATTTTTACGACGGCCAGATTCGAGTCGGTGATGGTACCAGCGTTCGTCGTGGTGATAGTCCAATTGCCGTTCAAATTGACTGTGCCATCGACGTTGATGTTGCCACCGGCAGATAGGATGTAGTTGCCAATGAGTTGGCTGTTGCCGATGGTAACTCCGTTGATGTCGGTTACGATGGCGTTGTTGGCAATGATCTCTAACCGGGATGAATCCCATGAGCCGCCTTGGCCAAGACTCACGTTCCCTGGGGTTGCAAGGCTGGCTGTGCCGTCGATGGTCCATGCGGCGTTGGCTGTATCGGCTAAGGTGATAGCACTTGCCGATTGCAGGTTGGCATTACCGAGTATCTTCACGACTGCCAGATTGGAATCGGTGATGGTACCAGCGTTCGTCGTGGTGATATTCCATTTGCCGTTCACATTCACGGTGCCATCAACGTTGATGTTGCCGCCGGCGCTCAACAGATAGTCGCCATTAACTTGGCTGTTGCCGATCGTCACCGCGTTGATGTCCGTCACGGTGGCGTTATTGGCGTTGATTTCTAAACGGGATGAATCCCACGAGCCACCTTGGCCAAGGCTAACATTGGATGGCGTGCTTAAGCGTGCTGTGCCTGTGATCGCCCAAGAATCACCAGGGTTATCAGCCAAGTTGATGAACCCAGTGGCTCGAAAATCGGTCAAACCGAAAATGAGAACGTCCACACCTGCAGCGTCGGTAAGGTTTCCATTGGTCGAGATATCGACGGTGCTTGAAAACAAATTAAATCCCGCCACAACGATGTTCCCGCCAGCGGTGAGTTGGTAGGGACCGCGAATTTCGTGATCAACGATGGTCACATCGTTGAATTCTCGAACCGTTGCGTTGAGCGCTTTGATCGATAGTTCGTTGGAATCCCAACGACCAGCAGAGCCCAGATCGGTTCTTCCATTGGAAAGGATGCTTGTTTGACCGCGCAGCGTCCAGTTTGCATTTGGCGTATCTGCAAGAGTGACGGTAGTGGTGGCTTGCAAGAGTGCATTACCGAGTACGAGCACATTGGCTGAATCAGAGTCACTGATCGATCCGCCCTGAGCTTTGATACTCCAGTTGCCGTTCACGATGACTGTGCCATCGACGATGACGTTGCCACCAACGTTCAGAGAATAGTTGCTAGAAACTACAGAGTTACCGATGGTGACCGAGTTGATGTCAGTCACGGTGGCGTTGCTGGCGTTGATTTCTAACCGGGATGAATCCCATGAGCCACCTTGACCCAGGCTCACGTTCCCTTGGGTGGCTAGGCTGGCTACGCCGCCGATGGTCCAGGCAGCATTGGCTGTGTCGGCCAAGGTGATCGCACCTGCCGATTGGAGATTGGTATTCCCAAGCACTTTGACGACTGCGGCATTGGAATCGGTGATGGCCCCAGCATTGGTCGTGGTGATATTCCAGTTGCCATTCACATTGACCGTACCATCGACATTGATGTTGCCACCGGTGTTCAACAAATAGTTGCCAGCGATTTGGCTGTTGCCAATCGTGAGTCCGTTGATATCGGTTACGGTGGCGTTGTTGGCATTCATCTCTAATCGAGATGAATCCCATGCGCCACCTTGGCCGAGGCTCACGTCGGCTGGAGTGGAAAGGTTGGCTGTGCCGCCGATGGTCCATGACGCATTGGTAGTGTCGGCCAAGGTGATGGGGCTTGCGGATTGCAGATTGGCATTTCCGAGAATTCTTACGATGGCGGAATTGGAATCGGTGATGGTACCAGCGTTCGTCGTCGTGATATTCCAATTGCCGTTCACGTTGACTGTGCCATCGACGACAACCTTGTCGGCGGCGTTCAATAAATAGTTGCCAGAAATCTGAGAGTTGCCGATGGTAACGCCGTTGATGTCAGTCACGGTGGCATTGTTGGCGTTGATCTCCAAACGGGAAGAGTCCCACAAGCCGCCTTGGCCCAGACTCACATTCCCCGGTGTTGCTAGGTTCGCAGTACCTCCGACGGTCCATGCGGCATTGGCGGTGTCGGCCAAGGTGATAGCACTTGCCGATTGCAGGTTGGCATTACCGAGTATCTTCACGACTGCCAGATTGGAATCGGTGATGGTACCAGCGTTCGTCGTGGTGATATTCCATTTGCCGTTCACATTCACGGTGCCATCAACGTTGATGTTGCCGCCGGCGCTCAACAGATAGTCGCCATTAACTTGGCTGTTGCCGATCGTCACCGCGTTGATGTCCGTCACGGTGGCGTTATTGGCGTTGATTTCTAAACGGGATGAATCCCACGAGCCACCTTGGCCAAGGCTAACATTGGATGGCGTGCTTAAGCGTGCTGTGCCTGTGATCGCCCAAGAATCACCAGGGTTATCAGCCAAGTTGATGAACCCAGTGGCTCGAAAATCGGTCAAACCGAAAATGAGAACGTCCACACCTGCAGCGTCGGTAAGGTTTCCATTGGTCGAGATATCGACGGTGCTTGAAAACAAATTAAATCCCGCCACAACGATGTTCCCGCCAGCGGTGAGTTGGTAGGGACCGCGAATTTCGTGATCAACGATGGTCACATCGTTGAATTCTCGAACCGTTGCGTTGAGCGCTTTGATCGATAGTTCGTTGGAATCCCAACGACCAGCAGAGCCCAGATCGGTTCTTCCATTGGAAAGGATGCTTGTTTGACCGCGCAGCGTCCAGTTTGCATTTGGCGTATCTGCAAGAGTGACGGTAGTGGTGGCTCGCAAGAGTGCGTTACCGAGTACGATCACGTTGGCTGAATCAGAGTCACTGATCGATCCGCCATGAGCTTTTATAGTCCAGTTGCCGTTCACGATGACTGTGCCATCGACGATGACGTTGCCACTGGTGTTGAGTAAATAGTTTCCGGAAACTACAGAGTTACCGACGGTGACGCCGTTGATGTCGGTCACGGTGGCGTTGCTGGCGTTGATCTCTAACCGGGATGAATCCCATGAGCCACCTTGACCCAGGCTAACATTCCCGGGAGTTGCAAGGCTGGCTACGCCGCCTATGGTCCATGCAGCATTGGCCGTGTCAGCCAAGGTGATCGCACCTGCCGATTGCAGATTGGTATTCCCAAGTATTTTTACGACTGCGGCATTGGAATCGGCGATGGTACCAGCCTTCGACGTCGTGATATTCCAATTACCGTTTACATTCACTGTACCGTCGACATTGACGTTGCCACCGGCAGACAAGATATAGTTGCCAGCGATTTGGCTCTTGCCAATAGTGACTCCGTTGATATCCGTTACGGTGGCGTTGCTGGCATTCATCTCTAACCGAGAAGAATCCCACGAGCCACCTTGACCGAGGCTGACATTTCCTGCCGTTGCAAGATTGGTTGTACCACCGATGGTCCATGATGCATTGGCCGTATCTGCCAAGGTGATGGGGCCAGCGGATTGCAGGTTGGCGTTACCAAGTACTTTGACGATTGCGGAGTTCGAGTCGGTAATGGTACTAGCATTGGTTGTGGTGATATTCCAGTTGCCGTTCACATTCACGGTGCTATCAACATTGATGTTGCCACCGGCGTTCAAAAGGTAGTTACCAGTAACCTGAGAATTGCCGATGGTCACGCCGTTGATATCGGACACGGTGGCGTTGTTAGCATTGATCTCTAAGCGGGATGAATCCCACGCGCCACCTTGGCCCAGGCTAACGTTGGACGGCGTGTTGAAGCGTGCTGTGCCTGTAATCGCCCAAGAATCACCAGGGTTATCAGCCAGGTTAATGAACCCAGCGGCACGGAGATTCGTCACACCGAAAATGAGAACGTCCACATTTGCCGTGTCCGTAAGGTTGCCGTTGGATGAGATATCCACAGTACTCGAAAACAGATTAAATCCGGCCACAACGATGTTTCCGCCCGCGGTGAGTTGGTAGGGACCGCGAATTTCGTGATCAAAGATGGTCACTTGGTTGAATTCTCGAACCGTGGCGTTGAGCGCTTTGATCGAGAGTTCGTTCGAATCCCAAATCCCACTTCGACCCAGGCTGACATTCGAAGCGCTTTGCAAGTTCGCGCTACCCGTGATTGCCCAAGAATCACCTGCGGCATCGGCCAGCGTGATCGGCCCAGATGCAGTCAGCGTCGTCGGGCCGAATACCAGGACATCGACTCCGGCTGTATCGGTCAAATTCCCTTGAGCTGAAATGTTGACCGAGCCGGAGAAGAGGTTAAATCCATCGACCTGCACGTCGTGGCCGGCCTGGAGTTGATACGTGCCGCGAATTTCGTGATCGAACAGGGTGATGTCATTGAGTTCACGAACGGTTGCATTCAAGGATTTGATCGAGAGTTGGTTTGCGTCCCATAGGCCGGCGCTGCCGAGGTCGACATTGGATTGCGAGTAGATGGTTGCAATACCATCCGTGGTCCAAGACGAAGCTGGTGTATCGCCCAAGCGGACGCTTCCGCTCGTGAAGATGCCCAGGTCACCTCCGATATGCCCGGTGGCGTTTGCAGCGTCACTTACATTTCCTGATGCGTACAGAGTTAAATCATGAGTGATATTCAGATCGAGCCACTCGACGCGATTCAGTTCCTTTACGAATGCACTGTTGGCTACAAGGCCGAGTTGGTTGGCGTCCCATGATCCGCCGTTACCAAGTTCGATGGCGCTGCTCGATTGCAGGAGCGACGTGCCAGAGACCTTCCAGGTGTTTGTGGCTTGATCTGCCAGGAGAATCGACCCACCTGAATTCGCGGTGAAATTACTGGACACAGATACTTTGGCATTGGCAGTATCGGTGATCGTTCCCGTGGTACCGGTTTGAACGGACAGATCTCCTCCGATTCGGATTTCGGAGTCAAAGAGAACCGCATCGGATGCATGTAGGCTGACATTGCCGCTCGTCGTCCATTGCGATGCAATGTGTACTCCAGCCACACCGGCCGCGTCTACAGAAATGGGGTTCGGAGCGATCGCTTGCAGCGGAGCCGTTCGAAAGTCGCCACCCCAGAAAAAGTTTCCTTGCTGACCAGGTCCTCGAACCAGGACACTTTGTAAATCCGAGATGTTTCCAGAGACTTCGGTTGGATCGAAAAGGAAATTGTCATTACCGTCGACGAAGAAGTGGCTCCCATTGGCAAGAAGATTTGCGTCTTGAAAACCGCTGTTGGTGATGTTGATCTGGAGGAGTCCAGTTTGGAAGGTAGCATCGACAGCAAAGACACGTCGTCTCTCCAATCGTCTCGCTTCGAAACCGGGGAAATGGGAAAAACGCCGAGAGGCAATATTGGTTATCGGCTCTTGCGAGGCGAAATGTTCCGATAGCACCAGTCGCGCAGCACGCAAGGCAGCATCCGTGGAGACAACCAGTTTCTTCAGAAACTCGCGTAGGAATTGCAGAGGCACGTTGCTATCTACCGGAAACAAAGTTTCCAAAATGGGGTTGGTGAGGGTCCGTCGCAAACCGCCCTAGATCACATATTCTCCAATCCGGAGAGTGCAATCCATTGAGTCTAACCCTACTTTTCGACACGAGTTCGCTAAACGGCAAGAACATGGGCAATCACCTGTCGATCACCTCGTTTTTATCGCTACGGGAATTATCCTAAGGCTTCTGACAAAAGAATTAAAGGTTCTCTGTTACCGCAATATCGGTCCACGATACCCGATTGCCACGGCTTCGACTGCGATGATGGATTCCAATCTCAGCCGTGAACCCCACTCGGGAAGTGTCGTGCATGCAGTACGAATTGAGTGCGCAGTCATGTCCCGTTTGCCTCGATTCGAGTCGATTACGAGTACGAGAACCATTTCACTGAGCACGAGCACGACGAATGCGATTGAATGCCAGAATCCTACGTTCTGCCATTTACTGTTGCTATAAGCCGTGGCGTTTTGCAAAGTCCATGAAGAGCGTCCAGTCCAGCGGAGTCAAATCGTGCTCCCCATCGCGCAGGTGGTAACCAATCGAGTCTCCGAAAGAGGTATCTGTTTTCGGCAGCTCGTGAAGGTCCAAACCTTTCTTCCCAAGAAGTGCAAATGCAGGGCTCGCGTGATGACCTGAGAGCAATTCTCCGAGAGGGTCCGCCCAGCGGTCTTGGATGGCACTTGCGATGTAAACGGGACGTGGGGCAATCGATGCGATCAATTGATGTTGGTCGAAGGTCAGCTGGTCCTCAGCGTCATTGAACTTCCGGAAATTGCGATTGAACCAATGAGGGAAGGATCGATTGATGGCCGCGACCGATTCGCCATAGCATCGTTTGCTGAGTGCTGCACCTCCGCAACCGGAGTTGTTCGAAATCACGATTTTGAATCGTTCGTCGTTGGCACCTGCCCACAGGGCCGTTTTTCCGAGTCTCGAATGTCCGAGGACGATCAACCCATCCGGATCGATCCCGTCGGTTTTCACCAGAACATCGGTTAGACGAGAGAGTCCCCACGCCCAAGCTCCAATTGAGCCCCAACGGTCCGGTGCTGCTTCTGAGCATCGATGCTCGGGGAACAAAGCATGAACACCGTTTTCAAAACCATCATCGAAATCGGGATCGATGTCGCAGTAGTGTGCAGTCGCGACGGCATAGCCTCGTTCAACAATTGCTTCGATAGGCCATCGATCGCTATGGGATGCGCGGCTTGCTTCCGTGGCTCGATTGTTTACAACCCCTGGATGCCGTGCGTCGCACCAGCTGGTCGTGATAAAGAGGGAAGGATCGTCCATCGTCGACTGGTTGCCACGAAAATTCAGTCCCAGAAAACAGGGGTGTTTTTTATTCGAATTGAGGGGGGACCAGACAACGAACTGAATGGGAACGCGCTGGCCATTCCGACTCAGTGTTACCAAAAACTGACGACGTCGAACTTGAGAGGGAATGCCTGAAGGTCGTTTGTATTGCCCTTCCTCGACCAACTTCGTCTCGATGTGGACAGGCTCTTTCGGAAAGGTGCCATACTCCTGCTCCGCAAAGAGCCCTAACAGAAACTGACGCTGCGATGACCATTGGCTCGCCTGTTCGATCGGTTTACCGTCGGGTCCCGCGAGAACGTCTTCCAATGTGTATTTCGGTACGGCAGATTCCTCGTAGTTGGGTGGCCGAATTTGTGCGTCGACAGCACCGAGGATCATTAGCCAACCTCCAAGAAAAAAGGGAATGTGCATGAACCGGACAAGCGATGACTGGATAAGAGGAGACATGGTTTTGAGGGCTGTGTTTGAGGACGCAGTGGAAGAGAAATCATCGACGGTTGAATATAGAAATCGGGGCACGTATGCGACCTCCTCGGTGATCATTTCCCACGAACGACCCGCAGGTCCTATACTCTCGATCGAGGTCCAAAGAGCAACCGAGCCCTAGGCGTGAATTGACGATCTTTGGGAGGAGGGAAGGGCAGGCTTCGGTGGCCGAAGGTTCAGCGTTACGATGGGGAGAGACGCGTGGCTGACAGAGTGCGTGTCAAGGGCCGTCGAATGCTGACTGCATCCATGGCATCCCTGACAACCTGGGCGATCTGGACGAGGAAAAATCAACTCGCGCACAAATCGGATGAGGAAAAGCGTCGCATAGCTCCCGCATAGGGCAACAAGGATGCCGACGATTAACCACTGCATAATACGGATCCGAGGAAAGGGATGGATTTTCCTGGGCCAGCATCGGACCTTGCTAGAACGGCAAGGTCCTGAGCTTTACCCTCTTGGATACCTTGATTGTAATACACATCGAAGCCATAGGCCATCACGTTCGTGCACTCAGAGGGTGGTTACATCGACGAATTTCGATGCTTGCTGGTCCACTGAGGCACGTTTTCAGGCCATGTGCAGAGAAAGGCTGCGCTCGCCCGGAATTCGCTTCTCACGTCAATCACTCGTCAGCAATCACTCGTCAGCGACATTGACATAGACTTTCAAGGCGCTGTTGTCTTCCACGAGCAACCGCATCATTTCTTTGTAGTTGTCCAATCCCGAGACGGGACTTGTCAGTATTTTTCCGATCACTCCTGGAAACATGACTTCCCCGAGAGCGAGGTCGCGAATGCCGCTTTCAAAGTGTTCGCGGTTTGCGTTGACACTCCCCAATAAGAGTTTGTTTCCGAGCACCCACTCGATATTGATCTTGTCGGATGGCAAGGATGTGGTGGTTTTGCCACCCGTGATGCTGGTCCACACGAGAGCGCCGTTGTGGCCAAGGCTTTCCATAGCACCGAATGCAATCTGGGAGGATCCCGTTGCGTCGACGATCAAGTCCGCTTTACCGACCTTCTTGGTCAGTTCTTCCAAGGATGTCTCGGATGTCGCAACGTAGTTCGCTTCTATCCCTTCTACGATCGAGCTTTTCAGATGAGGGCCTTTCGCGCGAGCTAAAGTGAAAACATCGAGACCTCTGAGGCGCAAGACGAGAGTCGCCAGCAGGCCGATTTGGCCAGCACCGAGAACAAAGGCTCTCTTTGGGCTCCAAACTTTCATGCGACGTTGTGCTTCGTACGCCTGCTGGATTGCTTTTGCTGCGCAGCTCATTGGTTCCATGAGAACGTGAAGATGCTTGAGCCCTTTCGGGACCCGGACGATGTAATCTTCGTGATCCACAAAATACTCGGTCAAGTAGCCATGAAGCAAATTGATCCCTCGCTCGTAGTAGGTCTCTTCGCTCGTCATGTCATACGTCCCGATCTGGTCATAGATCGAGCCTCCTGGTCGCCGAACGGTGGCGGTGACATAGTCTCCAACCCGGATGTTTCGGACATTCGGTCCGACTTGTTCGACGCGACCAAACGATTCATGGCCCAGGACGAGATAATCATCTCCCGGGGGAGGATTTCCGTAGAGAGCGTCATTGATTTCTCGGTCGGTCGCGTCGACTCCTACTTTCAACACCTTGACTAGAATTCCCTTCCCATCGGGGATCTTTTGAATGTCCGGTTCTGGAATGTCTCTTTGATGAACGCTGTGGGGGGTACCAGGGCGGACGGCGATGGCTTTCATAGTTGTTCGATACTCGTCTGACGGAAACCAAATGGAAAGGGGAAGGATCGGTCGATGACCGAGAGGATTCGGCGCACGCGCAACGACGCTTTTTCATCTTCTCCGCGAAGAAACGTGCGATTGCTACTGCGCAGGGGAGCGGAACCGGGTCATGCTCGTTCGCTAGGAGGCCAAAGTATAGCCCTCATCGAGCGTCTCTCCCATGCCTCCGACGGGGTCTCTTTCAAGGACCGCAGGGGGAAAATGGTTCTTCGTCATAACGAGAAAGGTCGGTACAATCCTGCGTTCCGTGGGCGTGGGATGATGCAACTCCCAGCAATTACGCGATAGATGCAAAAACCGGTTCTTACGAGCTTCGCAGATTCATCGAGACCGCGTGGTTCAATCGTTCAATTATTTTCCCTGCTTCGCAAATCCATCGGATTCCGAGGCATTGTTTCTCTAGGATCGTTCGGTCCATTATGGCTGCAGGTCGAGTTGTGTTAGCGATGAGCGGTGGCGTCGATTCGAGTGTCGCTGCGCACCTACTTCTGGAGCAAGGCTACGATGTTGTAGGCGTATTCATGCGGCACGGTGAAATGTCGAGTCAAGCGTGCGAACTCGGGAGTGGCCGTCCCAATCCCTTGCTTCCTATTTTGCAAGGGAGGCTCGATCACAAGCAAGGGTGTTGCAGCGCTAGTGATGCTGCCGATGCTCGACGTGTTGCGGACATGTTGTCGATCCCATTCTATGCGCTGGACCTGGAATCTGATTTTCGTAGGATCGTCGATTACTTCGTCGATGAATACCATCATGGCCGAACTCCCAATCCGTGTGTCCAGTGCAATAACTGGATCAAGTTTGGTCGATTGTTCGAGTATGCGGATGCGGTCGGTGCTCAATACGTTGCCACCGGACACTATGCACAAAGGATCGATCGGGGAGAATCAGGAAATACGATCGAATTGCACCGTGGTCTGGATGATGACAAAGATCAGGCCTACGTGCTAACGGGCATCGATCGTGCCTTGCTGCCGAGGATGCTCTTACCCGTGGGTGGCTACCACAAGTCTGTGATTCGTGAGATGGCCGCCAGCATCGGTCTGCGGGTTGCAGATAAGAAAGATAGCCAAGAGATCTGCTTTGTGACTTCGGGGCTTCACGCTCAGTTTGTTCGTGACCGAAGCCAGCAGGACACCTCGGGAGAAATCGTGACTGTCGATGGAAGTGTTGTTGGGCGGCATCCTGGTATCGAAGGCTTTACCATCGGCCAACGCAAAGGGGTCGGAGTTGCCATGGGAAGCCCCTACTTCGTTGTCGCCATCGAACCCGAGACACGCCGAGTCATCATCGGTCCCTACGAAGCATTGGGCAGAGACGGATTGCATGCGGATCAAGATAATTGGCTGGCTGATTTTCCATTCGATACTCCGCAGTCCGCCGAAGTACAAATCAGATACAACTCTTCACCTCAAAGTGCCATGGTGACCCGATATCGAGAGGGTGGCTTTGACGTCCGTTTTGACGCCCCCGCTTTTGGTGTTTCGCCAGGACAACTGGCGGCCGTGTTTCAGGGATCCCGAGCATTGGGCTGCGGTTGGATACAATCGACGGCGTCAGCGCAATCGACCTAGCCGACTGGCGAACGATTCATGCGTTCTCTTGGCTGGGCCCAAGTTGCATTGCTAGGCAAGTTGAATCGCTATGCAACAGTGGAGTGACCAGAGCCGACAACAAAGCCGACAACAAGACACGCACGCTTTCGGATGGCTTGATATCCGGTCGTTGAAACGAGGAATCGATCTTGGGTGATTGGGTTTGAGCAAACTTCAGCTTGAACTGGCGATATCCCCATCGACCGAATCTGGGCTCTTTTTCGGCTGATCCTCAGGCTTCAAATCCCATGCATCCTCGGGCAAAAGGCAGGGAATTGCATTCGCAATCGGGTAGAACCACTTGCCGTCCGAGGAAACTAGACCTTGCGTCGGAACATAGGAAATAGTACGACCCAATTTCGTGCAAAGCACACCTAGACGATGCAACTCATGGATTCGATTCATTACTTCGTCGGATGCTAGCAATAAGTCGGTTCTAGAGTTCGGGCAATGGATTAGCCCTATGAGCCAATCGTGTAAAGTATTCTGTTTATTCTTATTCATGATCGCGACATCGTGTTTGCTGGGGACGCGTGCTTGGGGTCAAGGGAACTCGCTTCCCAGTGGGACGGTCCAGGGGGCTCCTACGTCGAGTGCTGGTAATGCAGATCAGTTTGCCGCCCCGGCCCCCGTCATGACCTTTCTCGATATGTACACCGGTCAACCATGGGGAAGATACGTCGTGTCCGAATCGGTCACAGTTCCCAAGTACGAATACCAAGAAGTCAAGGAACGGGTGTGGGTGCCGACGTGGGTGCAAGAGCCAAAGGCAGCCACAGTGACCCAATACGATCCGGTTGTATCGTACCAACTCCGACCGCGATCGGTTCCGAGTTCCAATCCATTTGCTCCACCTCAGCAGATCGTTGAGTACGCGCCCATCGTCCAATACCAGCCTCGGAACGTGCAGGTCAATCAAATGACTTCGTATCAAAAGTACGAAGAGCGAGAGGTGAGCCGCATGGTTCCGGTTCTCGTGAATGCGAGCGAACAACGAGCCAAGTTTGTCGATCGCCCGTTAACAGGTTCTGTAGCAGGTAGTCCGTCCTCTAGCAATCTGGTTCAAGAATCAGCGATGCTTTCTCAAGCGAATCGGACCACGGCACGATATCCAACACGATCGATCGACTATCCTTCGCAACCGGTCTATGGATCGCCCGTGTATGGCTACACGCCTTCCTCGTTGGCCTGGACCACGAAGACGATGGTGCCACCCCAAGCCACGGTGGGTTCCGGCAGTCCCTATGCCATGGCCAATGGTCAAGGAATGATTGTTCCGATTTCCAATGTGGCCGCCATGCCATCGACTCAAGTGCCTCCGAATTCAGGCTACTATCCCGCTTCCTATTCGGCGGGTGGTGCTGCTCCTATCGTCCCCATCAACCAACCTGTGTCCCCCCCGATGCCCGCAAGCTTTGCGGGTAACGGAGCTCCGATCCCAGCACCTGGTTATCCATCAGTGACTTATCCGCAGGGGACTTATCCGCAGGGGGCCTATCCGCCAGGGACAATGGTGCCTGGAAGTGCCACTGCCAGTTACTCCGCGCCCACGAATCCTCCCCCCTATGGAGTACCGCCAGGCTACTCTCAGCCTGGATACGGTTATTCCCAGCCGAACGTTCCTCAGCCAAATTATGCGGGAGCACCACCGACAAATCCTTATGCCTATGCCGCGGGAGCGTACCCTCCAAATCCAGCGAGTCCAAATGGTGCCTATCCATCAAACCCCAACCCCGCAATGAATCCATCGGCTTACGCTGCAAATCCTAACGCCGTGCCTCCGGGGTATCCGCCCGGTGTTCCCCCGAACCCTTATGGATACAACCCATACCCGCCAAATGCCTACGCTTCGAACCCATACGGTTACGGAGCTCCCAGCTCCGGGCAAACGATGTACAACCAGTACATGGCTTGGATGTATTCGCAAGGAGCCCTTTTCCCCGCCAATGTGTTTTCGCAACAGGGTGGGGCCGCTTCGGTAGCAACGACTGGGGGATACCCCTATACCGGCTATCCGCCTGGGGCTTATCCATCACCGAATTCAATGCCCCCGGGGTATTCTCCTCAGGCCGCTCAGATGGCAAACAACAACATGGGCGCCCCTTCCAAATCCCCAAGCCCTTGGGGGAGACCAATGCCTCCCGTCAGCAACTACAAACCCGCCATGACAGAATCGAATCAGGCAGATCCTGCGTCGATGCGCTCGTCGCAAAGCAGCGAAGCAGGACTGGATGCCAGGACGTCTAATCTTTCCGCGTATCCGCCCAGCGGTCCACCTGGCTTCCAAATCCGTTAGATGCATCCGGCTCGCTCGTCGTCGTGCAGTGCGATTTGGTTCTCGCACGAAAGAACTGTCGCACATCCAACTTACTTCATTGTCGGCTGCGGCAGGACTCCCCAAGTGTCCATAAATCCCAAGCCATTTAAAATGGCGCGGGATGTCCATCGATAAGCCCATACTGGGGCATTTCCTGGCACTTGTTTTGCTCTAATTGATCGGCATCCGCGACATGCGGTTTGACATCCGGTCCGTCTCGTATTTTAATCAGGGCGAACCAAGTCGATGTTTCCACAGTATTCCCGTGGATAAACAGAGGCATAGCCGCCGATTTCCCGGGGCCGATTCCATTCTTGAGCAAGGTACACGCATGAAGAAGTTTGTTGTTATTGCCGCCGTCCTTTTGACCGCATGCGCCGTCTCGCCAAGTGCATTCGCCACCAAAGAATTCCATGAAGTGTGGGTCAAGGTGTACGTGGACAAGAGCGAGAACGAGGATTTTAAGAAGCTTGCGACCGAAGCCAAATGCAACATCTGCCACATCGATGGGGAGAACAAGAAAAAGCACAATCCCTACGGAGAGACACTCGAACACGACGGTTTGACAAAAAAGAATTTTCCAGCGGCAAAGTTCAAGCAGAAGCCCGACGAAGTCCGCAAGGAAGTCGAAGAGATCCTAAAAAAGGCCGAGGAAAAGAAGGCAGAAAAGGCAGAGAAGACGTTCGGCGAACGGATTCAGGAAGGACTTCTACCCGGCGGAGACAAGCTCGGTAAGTAACCGGGCCATCTCAGAACCTCGGACCGATGAGCGCGGATCGATTGTCGGTTCAGTGTCGCGACTCGACGTCTTGTTTACGAGACCACTTGGGCTCACCCTCTAGGTCAAAAAACTAGGCAAAACGCCGCTTTTCTGATGTGCTTCAGCATCGCGGCTCTTTTGCCAAGAATCCATTCGTAACGTCTAGCGGGGCCAGTTTTCTCTTCTGCGGACACCGATTTTTCCTATGGCCACCGAATTCTGCTGAACCTAGTCGAGGTTATCTGCGTTCTCGCTATGATTACAGCTCTCACAACCCTTCATGCCCAGCGCCAACGAAATGCGTTCCTGGACGGATGGGTGGTTGTCATCATCCCTTTCGCTGAAAGAGCTCTCTCTATGATTCGATTTGTTGCATTGTTCGCGTTATTGCTGGCTTGGTCCGCCTCGGGTTTCGCTCAGGACGCCAAGAAAACCGAAGAAGAAACGGGATTCGAAAGCTTGTTCGACGGTGAATCGCTCAAGGGCTGGAAGGTCAACGAGAATCCGGATAGCTTCAAGCTCGTCGATGGGAACATCGTCAGCAATGGCGAGCGCAGTCACCTCTTCTACGTCGGTGACGACAAGCCCTTCAAGAACTTTCATTTCAAGGGTGAGGTCAAAACCGAACCAAACAGTAACGCGGGTATTTATTTCCACACCCAATATCAAGATTCCGGGTGGCCCAAGCACGGTTTTGAATGCCAAGTCAATCTATCGTACAAAGCCGATCCTCGCAAAACGAGCAGCTTGTATGCGGTTAAAGATGTCTTGGAGCCCGCTGCAAAGGACAACGAATGGTACACCCAGGAGATCATCGTTGTGGGGAAGAAAATCACCCTCAAGGTCAACGGCAAGACCCTTGTGGAATATACCGAACCAGACGATCTGAAGGCCGGTTCCGATTTTACGCGAAAGATCGACGAAGGGACCTTTGCATTGCAAGCCCACGATCCCGGAAGCAAGGTTTACTTCCGAAACTTGCGAGTCAAGCGACTTCCTGACTGATCCCGATCCACTCACGAATGCAAGTCGGTCTGAATGAAACCATCGAGCTCATCCCTGGCTCACGCATCGCCATGGCATTATTTGCTGTGGCGAATGCTATTTTTGCAGGCCCTGTTGTTCTTCGCTTGGCAAGGGACAGCAGCGCTGAGCTGGGCTGAGCAAGCAGAGGGTATTCAAGTTGCGGTTGTCACTGGAATATCCAACACCTGGAAAGTGGGTTTTCCCACTCGGCATCGGGTCACAATCACAAGCGGTAAGCCATTTCGAGGCACCGTTGAGTTACAAACAGTCGATGGGGACGGAAGTTCGGTTCGCTATCGCGACAGTGGCTGGATTGTTGAATGCACGGAAAACGAACCTTTCTCGATCGAAATCATTGCCAAGCACGGACGTTCTAATCGGCCCATCCGTATCGATCTTTTTGATGACCAACACAAGCTACTAACGCAACATGCACTCCGCGATTCCGAGCGGGGCACTGCCATCGCGGCTAACCAACCCTGGTTGGTTGGCATTGGGTCACCCCGATTGGATTTGGGACAAGGTGCAATAAAGTCTGCACAAGGGGCGCTGGTCGAATTCAGCCTATCTGAAATTGATCGTGCGGACGAATTGCCTAATCACCCGGCGGCCTACAGCGGCGTCGATACGATTCTGTTTTCGTCCAGCAATCATGCCCTGAATCAATCCATTTCCAAGGAACAGCGCCAGGCAATGGAGACCTATCTCCGCAATGGCGGCCAAATGGTTTTGACATGGGGTGCGGGTGGACCGGAACTCGCAAATTATTCGGAGTTCTCGAATGTATTGCCGGGCCAATTAGTCTCTGTCGCAGAGGGATGCGAGCCTGGGGCTATCGAGTCCCTGCTGGGGTCTCAAGACCAACTGGACCCTCTTCGCTGTTCGGTTCTTAAATTGAACCGTGGCCGCATCGATGTCGTTACAGCGGCCAGCGATCGCTCCAAGCTACCCTTCATCGCACGCTGGGCATATGGCACAGGAAGTGTCGTCTGGATGGCGACGGAACTCGACTGCGACGAGGTCTTGCCTTGGAATACGCGTCCTGCATTGCTCAAGTACCTACTGAAAGAGCATTGGGAAAAATCTGAGGGCAGAGCATCAAAACAATCGTTCCAAGGCTACGACGACTTAGCCGGACAACTCAATGCCATGTTGGACACGTTTCCAAATCTTCGGCTTGGAAACCTTGGGCACCTCGTGCTCATTGCAGTCCTCTTTGCTCTCTGCATAGGGCCGCTGGACTATTTCCTCGTCTCCAAGGGATGGAAACGCCCTCGTTGGACTTGGTGGACCCTAGGTTTGGCGTCTGCGGGCACGATGTTGACCTCCTATTTGCTAGCGCAGGCCTGGAAACCGGAATTACCCAGTATCAATCAATTGGAATTTGTCGACTACGATGATCAAACGCAACTGCTCCGCGGGCGAGGGTTCATCCACGCGTACGCCGGTCGCCGTGGGCTTTATGATTTTTCGTCGCAACATCGAAGCTTCGCTAGCAACCGATCCGCAGAGTCGCCACTTCTTCCCAATCGAATCGATTGGTTTGGTCAACCGGGTAAGGGACTTGGTGGATTTGATTCCAACGTTACGACACAATTGGGCCTACCCGCTTATACCATCGATGCGCAATCGGCATCGAGTAGTGAAGTCATCGGACTAGGGTTTCCGGCAGCAGGGACAAAGGCTTTGCAGACCGAATGGACGGAGTCCATTGGATCGCAGAATTTGCTCAATGGGCTCGGGACCGTTTCTGGAAAAGATGATCTGCTTCAAGGATCGTTTGCCAATCCATTGGGGGTGGAACTCGAAAATGCAATCCTTTATTTTGCGGGTCGTGCGTACACGGTTCCGGCTCGCATTCGCCCCGGTGAAAAGGTGGCTATTTCCACATCGATTCCCAAGGACATTACGCGGCGACTGCAACGACGAGCGTTTGTGGCCGGAGAGGAACAAGGGGTCGAGTGGAATCCTGGTGATACAGACAGCATCGAGCGTCTGGCTGAGTTGGTGAGTTTTCACCGCTCGGCAGGAGGGCCATCCTATACCGGATTGTATCACCGCTACCTATCCGCCCTCGAAGCTTCCGACTTGCTAAAGCTGGAGCGAGCTATTCTCTTCGCACAGGTCTCTGAACCTGCAACATCATGGACCTTGCGAAGGAATGGTATTCCATTGAAAGCCGAAGGTGGTAAGTCCCGAACGGTCGTTCGAATCGTGCTCACCGTGGAAAACAACAGCAAGAATTCCTTGTTGATGCAAAATGATTCCCGATTAAACATCCCCTAGCGATATCTACCGTGATCAAAACGATCAAGCTGACCAAGAAGTACGATGACATGTATGCCATTCGGGATATCGATCTCGACTTGGGGCAAGGAGATTTGTTTGGTTTTATCGGACCAAACGGAGCTGGTAAGACGACGACCATGAGGATCGTCGCAACCCTGCTTGAACCGACGGAAGGAGAGGCCTACGTCTGCGATTATTCGATTTACACGCATCCGAAAGAAATTCGTCGCTTGGTAGGCTACATGCCTGATTTCTTTGGCGTCTATGATGACATGACCGTGATCGAGTACCTCGAATTCTTTGCTGCGGCCTATCGCATCAGTCCTCATGCGCGGCGGAAGCGATGCAATGAAATGCTGGATGTCGTTGACTTGGATTTCAAGCGAGATGCATATGCAAACACGCTTTCTCGCGGCCAAACACAGCGATTGGGACTAGCGAGAACACTGTTGCATGATCCCGTAGTGCTCTTGTTGGATGAGCCCCTTAGCGGTCTGGATCCTCGCGCCCGTATCGAGATGCGGGCTCTCATGCGGCGATTGGGCTCGATGGGTAAAACCATTATCGTCAGCAGCCACATCCTTCCCGAATTGGCCGATGTCTGCAATAAGGTCGGTATTATCGATGCGGGTCGTATGATCGCCAGCGATGACGTGACTGCGATCATCAAAAAAGTTCGCCCTAATACAGTCATCCTAATCGAAACAGGCCAGCCGAAAGATCTTGAGTCGGCCGCGAAATGGATCGAGCGCCATGACATCGTATCCGCAGTTGATTTGAAGCCTCCGGTTCTGCGAGTCACACTGAAGCCCGACGTCGTCGACTACTCACCCCTAGCGACTAGCCTGTTCCAGCAGGGCATCACGATTCGCCGATTTGCAGAAGAGGAGATCAATTTGGAATCCGCGTTCATGGCCTTTACGAAGGGCGCCGGCGCCAAGATCTAGTTCGCGGTTCTCGTTGATCGATGCTTGAAGGGTTGCATCGCCGTCTCCTCCACTCCTTGGATCCTTATCTGCACGGGAGCATCTCCAATGGCGAAACCAGAAACCGGTGTCGGTTCCGCACCCACTACGCAATCTTGGTTGCACGAAGATTGGTGGATTATCCTTGTCGGTGCTATCGCCCTGGTGATCGCATTTGGGATGATACGACTGAAGACGAATCCGGCCGATGGTTCAAAAACAGTTGTTGAGAACATGGCAAAGGGATCGATTGCGAAGTTTGAAGCATGGAAGGACATGCCCGGAGCGGCTTTTTACTCCAAGCCCAAAGAAGGAGAACCCGTTTTCCAAGGAAAGGCATTGGGCATTACGTTTGCCGTTCTCATTGGCTTGTTGTTGCCGCTGGCTCTCGTCAAAAGGATTGCGATCGCCCCGTTTTTAGCCGGCACCATTTCCCTCTTTTTGCTGGCGATGGTGGCCTTCCTCATGGCCTCTCAGGAAGTCGTCAAGCAATACAATTTCGAATACGTTCTTTGGGCCTTGCTTCTGGGACTCGTCATCAGCAATACCGCGGGTGTGCCAACTTTTCTCCGTCCGATGCTGATTGGAGATAGCTTGATAAAACTGGGTCTCATTTTATTTGGGGCCGAGGTTCTCTTCGGCAAGCTAGTAGCGCTAGGAGTGCCCGGTATCCTAACTTCTTGGGTGGTTACTCCCATTGTGCTGATTACGACGTTTTGGTTTGGACAACGCATTCTCAAGATGGAATCGCCCAGTTTGAACATGGTCATCTCTGCCGACATGTCCGTTTGCGGGGTCTCTGCAGCGATCGCGACAGGGGCCGCATGCCGCGCGAAACGAGAAGAGGTGTCGTATGCCATCGGTGTGTCTCTCCTGTTCACGGCGGTGATGATGGTCGTACAACCGTATGTCGTGTTGTGGTCTGGGATGGATCGCACGGTCGGCGCCGCGTGGATGGGGGGCACGATTGATTCCACGGGCGCTGTTGCCGCGGCCGGTGCCATCCTAGGAAAAGATGCGGCTGTGGTCGCGAATACCGTGAAGATGATTCAGAACGTGCTCATCGGTGTAATCGCTTTCGGTGTGGCCGCCTATTGGTCTGCTCGGTACTCGCATGACGGAGACAACGAGTCGATCGGACTGTCTGAGATTTGGAAGCGGTTTCCCAAATTTGTGCTTGGATTTATCGCGGCTTCCTTAGCTTTTTCGTTCTTGCCAGGACTCTTGGGACTGGATCCTGCCATCTCGGAAACGGTTTCCAAAGAGACCACTTCCCAAATCCGAATTTGGCTCTTTTGCATGGCGTTCGTTGCATTCGGCCTAGAAATGAACCTGCGCGAGCTTTGGAAGACAATTTCCGGCGGCAAGCCGCTGCTGCTGTATGTTCTGGGTCAAGCGTGGAGCTTGATCTTGTCCCTGGCGATGGCATACCTCATGTTCGGGATTCTCTATGCAGACAAAGTCAAAGCCATCCTTGGAAAGTAAGCCAAAGCCAATCCTCACACCCGAAGTAAAGCCGGAGTCATCACGGTTGGTTCGTGCCATCCATTCGCTGATCGCGATTGCAGTGGTTGTTATCCTCTGGCTGGTCTTCCTGCCCTGGTTAGCAGACAGGCCTGTTGTGAGAAAGCATGTCGATTTTCTCAATGACAGGCGAATCAACGCATCCGCTATGTTTTATACCGAACTAGAGCCGTAGTAGGGATAGTCGGTACGAACAAGTGCCCAGAACAACAGCCCAGACTGTACGCAGGTTCAGCTCACTATGGAACGCCAGATGGGGGCGTCGCAAAGTAACGGCGAGCGGCGGGATGGTACGGTAATCCTTGCCAGCCAGCGGCCAACTCCCTTGGGATCATGTCATCGGTCAAAGCAGGGCCGTCGTAAATCGCGGACAGGCACTCTTCAATCAGTCTCGAAGGCGCATCGCGTCTGGCGACTAAGAAGGCTGCGGTCGCCAAAGTCGGTGTCGCCTGTGCCACAGCTCCGCGATAGGCCCCTTCTTTGAATTCGTAAACGCGAAACATTGGATCGCTCAAGGCGAGTTTTGCGGCGTTTTCGATTGGCAAAATTCGATAGGTTCCAGCGCTTAGCAAATCGGATAAGCCCAATTGATCCGATTTTATGACGGCCATTAGCACATGGCCCTGATTTCTCATTTCCGGCTGCGTCCAATCCCCGTCGATGGTTTCGAATTTTCGATCTTTAAGCAGCCTTTGTGCGGCCTGGCGCGTTCCAGAGTCTTTGCTTCCCATGACGATCGCATGTCCGTCCAAGTCTTCCAATCGATGAATGTTTGAATCCATCGGAACCAAGACATGGATTGCTTCGTAAAACAAGGGTGCGATCACTGCGACTTGGTCGTCTCGAACGGTCGATTCCTGCATCAACGCGATATCCGATTGATGCTCAAGCAATTGTCGCAGGTTTTCTAACGAACCCCCTGTGGAGTTGACCGACGGTTGACTGCCGCGACCGGTTCGCATCCTTTCGGATAGCTTGCCCGCAATGTCGTAATACATGCCGCCAGGTGTTCCTGACGCGATCGTGATTCGAGAAGGAAGTCGATTGTTGGTAAACCACTTCGTCAAGTCACTTCCAAACATCAGCCCTGCCAGAGCCAAAACCATCGAGGCGATGATCCCATGCTGTGCCCAACGCTGAGCGCGGCTGGGTTCGACCTGCTTGCCTCCCGCCAGTGCCGCCACGATAGGAATGTTGCTAATCCAAAACTGAACGCGTCGAGGAAGGGACGGAGGTTTGGCCTCTATGGGATGTCCATTGAGAAATCGATCTAAATCTTCGGCCACTGCTTTGGCAGATGCGTACCGCAGGCTTTTTTGTTTCTCTAAACATTTGCCGACGATCGTTTCGAGATCGCTATGGATCTCCGATCGATATTGACGCACCGAGGGCGCTGGGCGATGTATGACTTGCATCATCGTAGCCATCACCGTTTCTGCTTGGAACGGAGGTTTGCCTGTCAGCAAAGCAAAGAGAATGGCGCCGATCGCATAGACATCAGTCGACGTTCCTTGATCTTCCGTTTTTCCGGATGCTTGTTCTGGAGACATGTAGCTCGGAGTACCGAGCGTAGCGCCTGTGGCTGTCAATCCCTGTTCACACTCGATTTGCTTTGCCAATCCGAAGTCGGTCAATACGACTTGGTCTTGTTCATCGATTAGAACATTGGCAGGTTTGAGGTCCCGGTGGACGATTCCGTTTTCGTGAGCGTAGTGAACCGCACTGGCCACGTCGCGCACATAGCGGACTGCATGCATCAATTCCATGGGCCCATCCCCCAATTTCTTGGAGAGATCGGTTCCCGGAATGTAATCCATGGAGAAGAAGTGGTGTCCATCCTGTTCTCCACAGTGATAGATGCGCACGATATTGGGATGGGTTAGTTTCGCAACACTGCGGGCTTCGCTATAGAATCGAGAAGTTTCGTCGGCAGTCGCTAGAGCACCGGAACGAATCATTTTGATCGCCACTTGGCGATGAAGTTGCAATTGGTTTGCGAGATAGACGACCCCCATTCCGCCGCGGCCCAGCACCCGAACTAGAAGATATTCCCCAAATCGACAAGGAAGTGTCGCTTGCGTGTTGTCGAGAGCAGGAAACTCTGACAAGCTGAATTCCAGTTTTTCGCTGGGCGAAGGTGGGTTGTTCTCGTCTGCTTGTCCGTCCTTCCTAGCGGCTACCAAGTCGAGGGTGGCTGCATTTGGATCATAAGCCAAGGGATTGGATCCCTTGACAGCGGAGATCGGACCTTGAGAAGTCAAGTTTCCTAGTGTCGGGCCGGCCATGGTCTCGATCCAATCGGCCGCTTCTAAGAGCGAGTGGAGCTGTTCTGCACACTCGGGATGCTCTTGGATGAATTGCTCCCGATCGATCGTTTCGCCCGAATCGTGACGACGCAAGAAATCTAGGAGCACTTCATCGAGTTGAGAATCAGCATTTTCGTTTTCTAAAGTCATACTCCATCCCGTCTCCTGCGTTCGCCCTTCTGCGCGTGTCGCCGGGCGACAATCCTCGTCTACTCGGCCCTCGGCCAGCCGGTGCGACCCTTAACATTGTAGAAGAAGGGGATCGGAACGACATAGAAGATCGTTGCAAAATCACATACGAGCCCCCTGCGTCGTCGTGCCTTTGCACGGCTATTGCTAGGGGCTGACCAAGCATTCGCATTGCGGAATCGGAAATCGTATTTTCTAACACCTGTCGAATGATCTTTAGAGAATTTCTGAAATCAGAACGGATGCCACCCTAATTTTGGTTTTTGGAAGATTTCGATCCCGCCTTAGATCCGTCGCGATGGGCGGAGGCAGGATGCCTCAAACAGCGGGATGTCGGTGAATTGGACTGACGAAGAAACTCGAACCGGCCCCCTTGGAAAATGATTTCGCCTCCCGATGGACCAGCGCCTGGGCCTAGCTCGATCACGTAGTCAGCATGGCGTATGAATTGCTCGTTGTGTTCGATGACCACCACCGAGTTGCCGTTCGCAATCAGGACGTCGATACATTCGAGCAATCGATCCACATCCGCGAAATGCAATCCAGTCGACGGTTCGTCCATCACGATCAATTGACTCAGGTTTCGCACAAGGTGAGATGCTAGCTTCAATCGCATCGATTCACCTGCTGAGAGGCTGGATACGCTTTGCCCCAAAGGCAAATATCCGAGCCCTATATCGATGAGTGGGGACAATCGCGATTGCAAACGATTTTGTCCACGAAAGAATCCTTTCGCTTCCTCGACACTCATGTCCAGTATGTCCGCGATGTTTCTGTCGCGATATCGAATCGCGAGAACTTCGGGTTTGAAACGCTTGCCATTGCAATCGCTACAGAGCAATTGGACATCGGCCATGAACTGCATATCAACGATCGTAAAGCCCAGTCCTTCGCAGAGAGGACACCGTCCCGTAGCGCTGTTGAAGCTGAAGTGACTGTCCGTCAATTTGGCTTGCCGCGATTCTTGGAGCGAGCCAAATACGGTGCGAATCTCATCCATGACTTTGGTGTATGTTGCAGGGGTCGATCGAATTGATCTAGCAATAGGAGATTGATCGATCGATTCGCATCCCGAGATCCGGTCGGTCCCACGTAGGGACGTGTATGGAAGTCCTTCGGTCCCATTTCCTTCTTGAAAGCGAGATTCCAATGCGGGAACGAGGGTATCTAGGATCAGTGAGCTTTTTCCTGATCCGCTGACGCCGACTACCACGCACAGGGAGCCAATCGGAATCTTGAGATCGACCTCTTTTAAGTTTCTGCCGCGCGCGCCCTGCAGTTCGATCCATTGATCGCTGAGCGGCCTGGGTTCTCGCTCGATAGGTTCCTGAAAAAGATATTTGGCCGTCAATGTCTTTGCCTTCTTGAAGCCCTGCGGTTTTCCAGAAAAGCAGACTGTGCCGCCTGCGATACCTGCCCCAGGGCCAATCTCCAGGACGTGGTCCGCTTGATGAAGAAGGTACGGTTCGTGCTCGATCAGTACGACGGTGTTTCCACGTTGAACCAATCGTTGCACCGATTGTGCAACCTTTTCCGTATCGATGGGGTGCAGTCCGACCGTGGGTTCATCGAGTACATAGAGCATGTCCACCAAATCGGATCCCAAAAGGGTCGTTAACGAAACCCGCTGGGCTTCCCCGCCACTGAGCGTATGCATGGTGCGTGACAGCGTCAGGTATTCCAGACCAACCGCATCGAGATATTGAAGTCTCGAGCGGACTTCTTGTAGCGCAACCCGGATCCCTTTTTGGGAGTCTGCGAGAATGGTTTCACTGCTGGAATTCCTATCGGTTTCGGCTTCCAGTTCAGTCACCCATTCTTGAAGCTGACTTACAGTCAAGTCGGCCAGTTCATGGAAGTTCAAGCCTTGCGTGCGGTAAGCGAGCGAAGCAGGCGAAAGCCTTTGTCCATGGCAAGAGGGACATTCGGTGTAAGACTTCCATCGCGCTAGAAACGCCCGCACATGCATCTTGTATTTTTTTCGCTCGAGCCAAGCGAAAAAACCATCCAGGCCACCAAAATCATGTTCTGGGACGCCGTGTTGAATGCGATCCCAATGCTCCTTCGTCAGTTGCGATACGGGCAGATCGACGGGAAGATCGTAGGCCGGTGCGAGGGCTAGTAGTTCCTGCATCTCGTGCTCGTACGCAGGTGTGCGCCATGCCGCAATGGCACCCTCGCGCAAGCTCAGCGATCGATCCGGAACGATTTTGTCCATGTCGATGGAAGATACTTCGCCAAATCCAGTGCACTGGCTGCAAGCACCTAGAGGGCTATTGAAGCTGAAGAGTCTAGGTTCGCATTCGGGGTACTCGATATCGCATTCCGGACATCGGAGTTCCCGCGAAAAATTCCACTCGGCATACGGGACTTCTTGAATGTTTCTCAAATTCAGGGATGCACCCTTTGGAAAGCCCTGAGAGTTTGGAGGCGATTCCAAAAAGATGACACCGTTTTTGAATGCGTGTTGCATCGAAAGTTCGATGGATGGACGCAAGGATTCGATGACTTCCGTTCCCGTTAGCCGAAACCGCTCGACGATCACGACTCCTCGTCCACGCGCTGGAATTTGTTTCGCTAGGCCCTTGCGATCCTGAGAAAGTTCTTGAATCTGGTCGCCGATGACGATGCGAATAAAGCCCGAGCTTTGCAATTCTGCGAGTTGGGCTGCTAGATCTGATTTAGTTTTCCATTCGAAATCGAAACCCAACATCGCGCGGCATCCTCGCACGGATTGCAAGGCTCGTTCGATACTTGGGACGGATTGCTTTTGAAGCGAGGCTCCGCAACCATAGCATCTCAGTTCGGCAACGAGAGAAAATAGGATACGCAATGGCTCTAGCATTTCGCTGGCTGTACCTACGGTGCTGCGATTGTTCCGCCCTCTTCCCGAACGAGAGACAGACAGCGAAGGGGGCAAATGATCCAGTCGGTCGTATTTGGGTTTCTCGACACGGGCCAAGAACTGCCGCGTGTACGCGGAAAAACTTTCGATATAGCGGCGTTGCCCTTCCGCAAAAAGCGTGTCCAGAGCGAACGAAGTTTTTCCGCTGCCACTAACCCCACAAATGACGGTCAGACGATGGAGGGGAATATCGATATCAACCTTTTTTAGGTTGTGCTCGGCTCCGCCCCGTAACTCAATGCTGCGATGAGATTTCATTCAACCGATCGCCGTTTCCATCGGTTCGACATTAATCCAGCGACAGACTCTTTGTTATCTAGGAGGGGTACCCGCGCAACCCAAAATTGAGCGAGCGCCCAAAATTGAGCGAGCAGAGCGTGCGAAAACGGTGCGGTAGGCAACGTCTGTCTCAAGAAAACGAGATCGTATAGGTGAAAAAATACCGAATCAGGGCGGCCAGCCAACCGACCGACAAAAGGGCGATACTGATCAACGTGGACCAAATCCAGAAACGAGTCGAAACGGAGAATCGACCGCGGTTGGAATTAGGATCACTCGTCGTCCGCTCGATCCAAATGTCGCGGCTACCCTCATCTTCGAAGAGCCTCGATTGCATCGGTTCCAACAAGCCATACTCAACCGAGAACTCAAGGAGCCCATAGACGACCTGCCGTCGTCCCAAGCCCGTGATGCCTAACGCTTCGAAGCACCATAGCTGTTTTCCGAAGCGTTCCTCTTCCTCATCCTGAGAGAATACAGGTCGTAGGTTTTCGATGCGGGATTGCTCGGGGCAAAATTCGTCACGTACCACTGCCCGCAATGCGTGCTCGGTCACCGCTTGCCAAATCTGCCTCGAGAATTGAACATTGTCCGCTTCAGGTCTCACGATTCGATTCCTTCGCCCAGTTGAGAGGCATCCTCGGCCAAACCAGACAATCCAACGCTTGGGTTTCTGTCACTAATATAGGAAACAATGCAAACCAAGGGAAAGGTCCTTCCGTTCGGAAGAATGCTTGAATTGTGTTTTTTTCGCTAAAAAGCAGGGTTTTTTTCGTCGCTATCGAGGATGCTTGTCGGTGTCCAAAAGTTCCCACTTCGAGTCACCTTTCGGCCTAAATTTAGGAGGATTAAGTGTTTGAACGCAAGAGTCTGAAATGGCCGATCCTTTTGGCGATCCTGATGATCGTAATCCTTGTCGGTCTCACGATCGGTTGGATTCTCCTCAACGTATTCAACGCACTGGAAGTCCCGACCCAAAGCGGGCAGATCGTCTACTGGGTCCTTTTGTCGGTCGGATCGATCATGTTCGCGTTCGTGCTTACAGGCGTCGTCTTGTACCTTATCTGGACGATTCAAAACATTAACCTCAATCGTCGGCAAAGTAATTTTATCGATGCTGTGACGCACGAACTAAAAACTCCTATCGCATCACTCAAGCTCTATCTGCAGACGCTTCATCGAAGACCCGTAGACGGACCGCAACGACAACAGTTTTACAAAACCATGTTGGAGGATGTCGAACGACTCGATCGACTGATCAATCAGTTACTCGATGTCGCAAGACTGCAGCATGACGAGGTGACACCGTCAGCGGTGGAATGGGTAGCAGTTCAGGAGGTCATTAGCGAAACGGCTCAACAATTGATTTCTCAGTACCAATTGCCCACCAACAGCATTCGGCTCCATCTCTCACGATGCGAGGTCGAATCGCACAAAGTCGACATCGAAGTTCTGATCCGAAATCTGTTAGACAATGCAATCAAGTATGCGGGCAGCCCGCCCGAGATTGAAGTGGAATTGCACTTGGAGAAGTCCCGCGCCGTGATTGTGGTCGAGGACAATGGACTTGGTATTCCCAGGCATCTTCGACGTAAGATCTTCTCGCGCTTTTATCGGGCAGGCGAAGAGCTGGAGCGTAAAAAACCGGGGACTGGATTGGGGTTATTCCTGGTCCGATCCATCGTTCATCGTCTCAAAGGATCGGTGCGGGTTCTGGATTCATCCCCCAGGACGGGGGCGAAATTCATGGTGACGTTACCAAATGCGAAGTCTTTGGAAATCCAAGCCCGAATCCAGTCGAGTCCGGTCGACCAGTGACCTTGCCAACGGACACTTCCTTGCCCATCTCGGCTCCAGTCCGGGTGTTCCCCGTCGATATGGACGATCACCCGAAACTCGGCCCCCATGACGCGGTTCTGCTCGATCCATTCACGGCGTTCGGCGAGATTGTTGCGATCCCGCTCCTGAAATTCCTTTTTAGGTACGGTTTCCTGCACGATTTCTATCCGCTCGACGAAACCGTTCCATTGCGACATTGGCGACTGATCGACGCGAACGCCGATCGAAGTTCCTGATTGAAGCGAGGCAAGGTCTGCTTCCTGGACAATAACCTGCATTCGCCAAGGGGATTCCTGCGCCTGAATGTCGGCCACATGCGTCCCGCGTTCCAGCCACAGTCGATCCTCGGCGAGAGCATCCGCAAGTAGATTTTTCCCAACAGCGCGCTCCGAGTTCTGGATCGGGAGTTTCCACTCTCGGGCAAACAGCAAGATCCCGTTGGCAGGTGCGCGAACGACCAGTTTGTCGAGTTCCTGCTGAATCTCGTTGCGGCGCTGCCCCATTCCAGCCATCTGTTCTTGTGCCTCTACCAGGAGGCCGGGCGCGACGGGATCATCGACGGCTCTCCTTTGCAGTTGCTCGATGCGGCTGAGCAGCACGTTCCAGTCCCCTTCGAGCTGGAGCGAGCGTCGGGTCAATTCCGGGGACTCCATTCGCAGGATCACATCTCCGGCCTGAACACTTTGGCCATCGGGCACGCATTCCACCAGGAAGGAAGACTGCCTGACATGGATCGCGTGGGATTCCGTTGGTCGTAAAATGCCTCGCGCCGTATGGAGACGCGGAATAGGAAGCAACACAATGAAAGCGACGACGCAGGCCCAAATCAACAATCGAAAAGCCTTTCTATTCCCGCGCCCTTCTGCCGAGCCACCCATGTGCGTAAGAACGAATTTTTGCCCGCCCAAGATCGCGAGTCCGAGAATGACCCACGTCTGCGCCGAAAGGGGGCTCAGCCCTGCGGTGATCGTCGCCGTCCGAATACCCAACAGCAGACCGAACACTACGAACCAGCGATACAGCACAGAACCAACATGGTAAGCGACAAATCCTGTGCGGATGCTGCTCCTGGGCATTCGCTCTTCACCTGGGTTTCGGTCTTGTTCTAATCGCCAGGAACGCTTCCATGCTTGCCACTGCTCACGCGCTCGCTCGGACAAGTTGTTGATACCTAGCAGATCGCTAAACACGTAATAGCCGTCATAGCGCATCAGCGGATTTCCATTGAGCAACAAAGTAACAACCGTCGACGAGAGAAAGATCTGTAGCGCACTCAATCGCACGACAGGTGAATCGGACGAATACCATATCCAATACGCCAGCATTGCAATGATCATCTCGACATAAACACCTGCTGCCGCAATCATCGCCCTCTTTTTCGGGTCAGCAATTCTCCATGCATCGGTTACATCGCAATACAAGCAAGGGACCCCTAGCAAAAACATCAGCCCCATTTCATGGCATCGGGCACCAAACGCATGGCAAGCGATCGCATGCCCGGCCTCATGTGCGGCCTTGGAAGCGAGGAGCACGAGGAGTAGGAACCACCAACGATCCGAGAAAAGGGAGCTGACGGCGAAAGGGAGTTCCAAACCGAGTCTCGGCCATGTCTGTAGGAAGGATAAGCCGGTAAGCACCATCCCGCATCCCCATAGCCAACGGCCAGGTCTCTGGAAAAAAATCCCAAACCAAGGGACCAATTGATCGATCCATGGTGCGGGATCCACCCAAGGGACACGAATCTGAAGGAGTTCCGGTAGACGCGAGACGAGGTGACGATTCGCTCTCGGTGGGTTCATGATTGCCGTGGGGTCGGGACGGGTGGTCAACAGCAATCCCAAGCTCCGCAACCGCTGAAAGAACTGCACCAACCATTGAGGGCTGACTCGGTACGGAACGCCATCGGAATCCAAGCCGGTCGAGAGATCCTTTAGTGTCGATTGGCCGTTCAATCGTACGGCGATACTCGCTTCGATTTCGCTCAACAGCAGAAAATCGGATTGGATCGGATCAAAGATGATCCAGCGTCTGTCAGGTAGGGTCTCTCGGCGAACCCACTGGAGATCGCCGCGCAGACGATAGGGAGGAGATGCATTGGCATCGATCGCTGGCTCCAACATCCGGATCTCCTTCTTGCGATCTTTAGGGCTTGGCTGCGTTTCGCAAAGCCTTGGCGGTGACCGGCAATCCTGGACGCAATTTGCGTTCGCGATTGTCCACATCCATAAAGATCCTGATCAGACCGTTCACTGGATTGGCTTGGGGGCTGATGAAGCTGATCTTTCCCTCGGCATCGAAGAACCCTCGAGGGTGGGTCAGCCGAAGCTGCCCGGCTTGGCCAATGGTTAATAACAATGCCTCGTCCGCATCGACAAAACCTTCTAGTCGCAACTGATCGACGGCCACCAGTTCCAAACATTTCGAATTCGCATCGTTCCACTCACCGGTCTGTCGATCAATCGATGCAATGATGCCCCGGACAGGCGCCAGAATCGTATGCCGTTCGACTCTCAATAGAGCTTGGGCTTTTTCCGCTTGAGCGAGTTGGGCCGCCAATTTCGAAGACTCTTGATCCAAGGTGGCTCGCTCTATCTCCAGCTTGCTCCGTTCGAAAACGAGCCTATACCGATCAATCTCATTTGGGGGATACGTATCCGGCGCCAAGGAATTGGCTTTCAATGCGCGATTCAATTCCTGCTCGGCAACTTCAGCGGACTTTTCCGCCAATCGAATCTCCACATCGCGTCCAGACTTAAGCTGAGCGATTTCGGCAGCGAGCATGGCCTGCTGCAACGCCATCCTGGCTTCGTCATCTCGGATCTTGAGCAATGGATCCCCGGCATTGACAACATCTCCTTCCTTGACAAAAACCGATTCGACGACCCCCGGAACTCCCGAAGCGATCGAGATGGTGATAGGGGGTTTGAGGATGGGGGATCGGATGGAAATGAAATCGCTGACGGGATCGTTCGGAGCAAGATTGGGCAGAGAGCTGGCCGCGGGAGACTTGTCCGATTGCGCCCGTGCATCGGACAGGCCAGCGTGGATTCCGGCGATGGAGATAATCAGTAAACTCCATAGATGATGACGGCATAGATGGTAACCGTGGAACATCGTGCATTCCTTTAACGCTTGAGGTTTGGCTTCCGTTTTTTCAGGGCCTGCCACCCTTGATCAGTAATCGCTGTTCCGTCGATTGCGACTCGTTCCAGCTTTGGAATGGTGGCAAGAGTCTTTAAGGACGCATCCGTAATTTGTGTATTGGACAACCACAATTGGCGCAGCGCTGGGTGGTTTGCTAGGGCTTGGATGCCGTCATCCGATACGGCGCATTGGCTCAAGTCCAACTCCTCGAGGGTTTTCATGCTGGCAATGACTGTCATGGACGCATCCGTCACGCGAGTACTCTCAAGATTCAATCGATTGATCTCCCAAGCGGGTTGGACCTCGGGCGCAAATAAAGCATCGTCGACCTGAGTATGCGATAGATCGAGCCACGAGGACTTGCGAAATCCCAAGTCCCATGCCAATAGCCACTCACTCGCGACGCCGCATCGGGAGAGGACCGCATCGATTCGATTGGGAAAGAATGGACGGGAAGTCGCGTTGCGTAACTCCAATTGCCACGACTGCTGTAAGTAGCGATCGTACGCCTCTCGGACTTGATCGTCATCTCCCAACACTTTGGCTGCGGCCTTGCCATCCCCCTGGTATACGCGTTTCAAATATTCTCGGAACTGCACTCGCTCCTGAGGGCTGCCGTCCATCCAAAGATGGGCTAATCCACAAGCTTGGCTATACCATGCGGCAATCTCCGGTTCGCGACGAAACCGGGTGCCATCCGCCTGCGAAAACTCTTCCCATGGAATCCAATACTCATCGTGCAGTCGCCGAAATCTCCCCGCTTGCAGTCGAGGGGAGTCCCATCCACCGATGTCGATGACGCAGGCGCCACCGATCGATCGGATCGACATGGATTCCATGTACAAAGCAATCCCTTCGATCGCCCAATATCCAGGGTCCTTGTCGGCATCGAACGACGAAGTCCATCCTTCTGATTCCTGAAAAAACTGATGTGTCAATTCATGAACCAAAGTTGCGAAACTCTTGCTTCGATCCCAATAGAAGAAGGAGATACGGTGCTGTGGACTGTAATAACCGGTTGAGGCAGTGATCCTCGGTTCAATAGCGCGCAGCGTTCGCAAATACGCATCTCGGCTACGAAACAAGACGACTTGAAAGGAGCGATCGTTCGTTTGGTTACTGTCTGTCGGAGTACTGCCTGTGGGAGGGCTTTGGCTCACCTCGTCGACGAAGAGCGCCTTCCACAAGGCATAGGCAATTTCGCAACCTTCCGCCATTTCTAACGTCGACTTCTCATCGCTTTGCGAAGAGATCGTGAAATGAGGTGTCTTAGCGATCGAGTAGCTTCCAGGCCCCCACGTTACCAAGGCAAAAGATTTTGTGGCCCGGCTAAATTTAAGGTCATCCCAGGGATGTCTCCGGGACAGTTCTGGGCGAACTGCTGGAGTCCCATTGAGCATGGCTCGCAATCCCTCGCGCTGCAGTTCACGGATCGATAAACCACTCCCTCCCAATTCCGCGGGTGGGAGTGAGGACGATTCTAAATCCATGCGACGTCGATCCACGACCCGTTCGATATCCGAAAGGACGTCCAGGGATTCCAATGTCTCGCGGAGCGCTAAAACACGTGGTTTGGACCGCGACGCCGCGAGAGGCAAGATAAACCGCTGGCGACCCGCAGGCTCCAATGCATCCACCAGTCCTAATAGATGCGCCGTTTGCCGCCACTCCTCAATGGAAGCTTGGTTGGCCGGAGGAGATTGAGCCAGCAACGACGATTCCGCTCGAGCGAGAATCTCTTCCAAATCATCCGCCCATGCCAATGGCAGACCGCAAGCGAACCACATGCCAAAGGAACAGCAGGCCAAGCGGAGAAAGTACAGGGAGACGTTCGAAGATGGCTTAAAAGAGGACCATCGTTTTGTTACGGCAGTTTGTCGAGAGGAACGTACGGAGCGCACCGCGCGAGGGGATTGAATTGGGGGATCACCATGCCAAACCCATTCCGCCATGTCCAATGCCCTTTTCCAGATTCCTTATCGACGACAGCGCCTCTTAGCGTCGCATCGGTCGCTGCATTGTATGCCCGAGCGATCATTCGGGGGCAACAGGCACACTCTTTTTGGCATCGGATCGCGGTGCCCGTCGCTACCGAATTCCGGTTGCGACAGGCTATGCCCGTCATACCCGCTGACTGTCTTTTGACTCGGACGTGGGCTTAGGCTTGCTTGCCTATCGAGGTTTGCGCCAAGATCGGTAATAACCGACGCTCTCCAAGGCGAGATACACTTCTTCGAGAGTCTTCTCTCCGAAGTTGGCGATGCTGAGAAGCGTTTCTGGGCTCGCTTGCAAGAGCTCGCGCACCGTAAAGATACCCCTCTCTTCCAAGCAATTGGTCGTGCGGACTTGCAGACCAATTTCCGCCGTGCTTAGGTCCAACTTCTCCGTCAACAGCCGTGCTTGTTCATCGGCTTGGCTCATAGGAATGCGAGTCATTCGAGTTCCCTCTACGTGTGAAATACGATCCATATCCTAGATGCGCGTGGCCACTTTCGATGTCCGACATCGAATGGAATGAAGCGGCGCACAATCCATGCATGAGTCGCGAAATATACAAGAGTGGCTGGGTGAAATGTAGAAGCAGGCCGCAAAAAAGTGGAGATTTTTGCTGGCATGCTAGCATTCGAATGGCATCGCAGAATGATGGCTTATGACTGTGCAGCCATGCTCAGGAGGAGATGAATCCTTTTTGGACCAGCAATGCCAGGACCGCTTCGGAGCATTCTTCAATGGATTGTCTTGCCGTATCCAGGACGAGGTCAGGAGCGTCCGGCGATTCGTATGGCACCCCCACTGCTGCGAAGTTTGGATGATTGCCCAATTCAGCCTCTGCGTACTGTCCCTTGGTATCGCGGGCCATCCGTGTGGCTTCATCGGCTGAACAATAGACTACCAAAAATCGGTCGCGCCCGATGACGTCGGCGACCCGTTCCCGCACCGACTGGCTTGGGGCAACGAATGCTGCCAAGCACATAAGTCCGGAGTCATTAAACAGTTTGGCGATATGGGCCGCACGTCGAAGGTTCTCGCTTCGCTCTTCCGTTGAGAATCCGAGGTCGACATTCACGCCTCGCCGCATCCGTTCGCCATCGAGCACCGTTACGGCTCTGCCACGATCGAACAATGTCCGCTCGACGGCGCGAGCAATGGTCGACTTGGCGGTGCCCGACAGCCCTGTGAACAGTATCGTAGCTGGCTTTTGACCAAAGCGAGCTTCTCGTTCCTGACTCGAAACGTCCGAACGTTGCGATCGTGAAGTGCCAGCGGTTTCTTCATGTTCCCACGCCGCAACACGATGACGGGCCGTGTCGCGATCAGAGATCATCCCCGCGCCGACGGTCGCATTGGTGATCCGATCGATGATAATGAATGCCCCGGTGGTGCGGTTTCGGCGATAGGGATCGAGAAAGATCGGTTGATTGAGCGTTACCGAACAGCGGCCAATTTCGTTGAGTTGCAGATCGGGAGCAGGGGATCGATGCAACGTATTGACGTCGACACGGTAGCGGAGAGTATCGATTTGCCCTGCGACTGTCTGCGAGGTGTGTTTGAACAAATAGGTCCTCCCAGGTAGGAGCGAATCATCGCTGAGCCATACAATGGTGGCATCGAAAGTATTTGCAATTTTCGGGACATTGCCAGGGCGCACGATCATGTCCCCGCGCGAGCAATCGACCTCATCCTTCAGCACCAACGTGACTGACTGAGGGCAGAAGGCTTCCTGGATATCTCCATCGTAGGTCACGATACGTTGGATGCGACTGGTTCTCTTGGATGGCAAGACCATGATCTCGTCCCCTTGCCGAACGATCCCGGATGCAATGGTTCCGCAGAATCCGCGAAAGTTCAAGTCGGGTCGATTGACGTATTGGATTGGGAGGCGAAAGTCTTCTAGATTGCGGTCGGAGCCGATGTAGACGGACTCCAGAAAACTCATGAGCGTGCTACCTCGATACCACGGCATGTTGGGGCTGGGATCGACGACGTTTTCACCGTGTAACGCAGCCAATGGGATGAAGTGCAAGTCGGGAAGATCCAAACGCGAAACGAATTGTTTGTAGTCGTCGCAAATCTCATCGAAGCGAGATTGACTGTAACCGACCAAATCCATCTTGTTGACGGTTACGACGACATGCCGAATGCCCAGGAGTGATACGATAAAGCTGTGACGCTTTGTTTGTGTGAGCACGCCATGTTTGGCATCGATCAATATGATGGCTAGGTCTGCGGTGGAAGCACCGGTGGCCATATTGCGCGTGTATTGCTCGTGCCCCGGCGTATCGGCGATGATGAATTTCCGCTTGGCTGTGGAAAAATAGCGATAGGCGACATCGATCGTGATTCCCTGCTCTCGCTCGGCTCGCAAACCATCGGTCACCAATGCGGGATCAAACGCACCCCCAGTCGTTCCATGGACTTTGCTTTCGCTCTCCAGCTGCGCAATATGATCTTCGTAAAGCATCTTGCTGTCGTAGAGAAGCCGACCAATGAGCGTGCTCTTCCCATCGTCGACCGAACCGCACGTGATGAAGCGGAGCAATTCCTTTCGTTCATGTTGTTCTAGGTAGGCGAAAATATCCTTGGCAATCAGTTCGCTTTGGTGTGACATCTTAGAAGTACCCCTGGATCTTCTTGAGTTCCATCCCGGCCCCCCCGCCGTCCTTATCGATCACGCGTCCTTGACGCTCCGATGTTTTGGTCAACAGCATTTCCTGAATGATCTCGGGAACCGTTGTGGCATTCGATTCCACCGCACCGGTCAGGGGCCAGCACCCAAGCGTTCGGAAGCGAACCATCTTGTGTTCCACCTGCTCTCCGTCTCGCAACTGAAAGCGATCGTCGTTGGGATGTATCAAGACACCATTGCGAACAACCACGGGCCGGACTTTGGCTAAGTACAGATCGGGCAAAGGGATCTTCTCCAAATAGATGTATTGCCACACATCGAGTTCAGTCCAATTCGAGAGAGGGAATACGCGTATGCTCTCCAGAGGATTTACGCGGGAGTTGTACAGGTTCCATAACTCGGGCCGTTGGTTTTTTGGGTCCCAACGGTGAAAGCGATCGCGGAACGAGAACACGCGTTCCTTCGCACGCGATTTTTCTTCATCGCGACGAGCTCCGCCAAAAGCGGCATCGAATCCATACTTGGTCAATGAAGACTTGAGGGAATCGGTCTTCATCACTTCGGTGTGTTTATCGCTGTTCTCAAATGGATCGATCCCCAGTTTCAGCCCTTCCTCATTGATATTGACGATCAATTCGATCCCCAGTTCGTTCTTTACGTACGAATCTCGAAAAGCGATCATCTCGCGGAACTTCCATGTCGTATCGATATGCATGAACGGAAAAGGGGGCATGGCCGGGTAGAACGCTTTAAGCGCTAGGTGGGTCATGACCGCAGAATCTTTACCGATCGAATAGAGCATGACCGGCTTTTGGAATTCAGAAGCCACTTCCCTGATGATGTGAATGCTCTCGGACTCAAGCTGTTTCAGGTGAGTCAAGTTATACGAATGCATGTCATCTCTCCGGAGGATGGTTCCACCTGATCTGCGAACGCCACGATTTCTACAGCCTTCTATAGACGATCTCCTCCTGCGTCGTCAACGCAAGCCCACGCAAGCCTGCGTTCGCTGAACAAGGCGTATTGGAGGAACATTTCCCGCTCAACGAACTTATCGAACAGGAAGTGTACGCAAGTTGGCTAGACTGGATAGGACGGGGAACAAGGGAGGAAGCGACGGGCAAAGCCAGCATTCGCCAAGCCAGCATTCCGAGTGTGGCGCAACAAAAAAGAGCGGGATGGGACATCACGCTCTTTCGTAGGTTTTTGAAGAAAGGTAACTGGTTTATCCGGTTATGCCTTGGCCAAAGCTGCCAGCTGCTTCTTGCGTTCCGCGATGATATCGTCCTGCAGACTGCGCGGGACCGGGGAGTAACGGGCCAGTTCCATGGCAAATGTCCCTTGGCCCTTGGTCATACTGCGCAGATCCGTGGCGTAACCGAAGGTGTTCGCCAGAGGAACTTCGGCGGTGATGTACGAGACTCCATCGCGAGCGTCGGTGTTGTTCACCAAACCGCGTCGCGAGATCACGTCACCCACCACGGAGCCTTGGTCGTTCTCCGGGCATTCGATATCGCACTTCATGATGGGCTCGAGCAAAACCGGGCTGGACGCCCGCATTGTTTCGCGGAAGCAATCGCAAGCGGCGATGTAAAACGCGCGCTCGCTCGAGTCCACGTCGTGGTAGCTACCGTCATCGAGGTCGACTTTGACACCGACCACGGGGAAGTCCGCCAACGGTCCTTTGTACATCGAATCGCGGAAGCCTTTTTCGACAGGTGGAATGAATTGCTTCGGAATACGTCCACCGGTCACATTGTCCTCGAAAAGGAAGTTGACTTCACCTTCGGGATCCATTGGAGAAAGCTTGCCCACAATGTGTGCAAATTGTCCGGAACCACCCGTTTGCTTCTTGTGCTTGTAATTGAATTCTTTAGCAACACCTGGAGCTTCACGGTAGCTAACGCGTGGAGCGCCGACCTGAACTTCGACCTTGTATTCGCGTCGCATGCGTTCGACGTAGATATCCAGGTGCAATTCACCCATCCCGCAAATGATGGTCTCGCTCGTTTCCTCGTCGTTGTAGACTTGGAACGTCGGATCCTCTTTGCGGAAACGATTGAGCGCCTTGCTCATTTTGTCCGCGTCCGCACGGCTAGCAGGGGTGACAGCTACCTTGATCACCGGATCAGGTACGAACATGCTTTCTAGCGTGCAGAAATCGCGATCGTTGCTATAGGTTTCCCCGCTAGCGCAATCGATCCCCATGATCGCTACGATGTCACCTGCTTCTGCAGTGTCAACTTCTTCCCGTTTGTCGGCATGCATGCGAACGATCCGACTGAACCGTTCCTTTTTACTGGTCCGTTGGTTCACATACATCTCGCCCTTGTTGATCTTGCCTTGGTAAACCCGCATAAACGTGAGCTGACCAAATGGATCTTCAACAATCTTGAAGGCCATGCCGACGAATGGCAACGTGATGTCTGGTTTCAAATCGAGTTTGATAGATTCGTCACCCACCTTGCGAGCGGTCATTTCTCGCTCGAGAGGGCTAGGGAGGTAGCGCAACACAGCGTCTAGCAGCAGTTGCACACCCTTATTCTTGTAAGCGGAGCCACAGAATACGGGGGTGATTCGACGTTGTTGGGTTGCCGCTTTGCAGACCTTGTAAATGAGATCTTGCGGGACTTGCTGTTCGCTCAGCAGCAATTCCATCAGTTCATCGCTGTACATGGCAAGCCCTTCGAGCATCTTTTGACGCATCTCCGCGGCTTTGTCCTTAAGGTTCGCAGGGATCTCTTCTTCTCGGACGGTTTCCCCATCTTTGCCGTCGAAGTAAGAAGCCTTCATTTCGACCAAGTCGATGACACCATCAAAGGTTTCACCTGCCCCGATGGGGATCTGCATCATGATCGCGTCGGCATGAAGCTTGTCGCGGACCTGTTGAGCAACACGGTACGCGTCGGCACCGGTTCGGTCCATCTTGTTCACGAATGCCAAACGAGGCACGCCATAACGTCGCATTTGGCGATCGACTGTCAGCGATTGGCTTTGAACGCCACCCACCGAGCAGAGCACGAGCACAGCACCATCCAGCACTCGCAAGGAGCGCTCGACTTCGATCGTGAAATCGACGTGGCCCGGGGTGTCGATCAAATTGATGATGTTGTCTTTCCACTGCAACTGAGTCGCTGCACTGGTGATCGTGATTCCGCGTTCCTTTTCAAGCTCCATGTAATCCATGGTCGCTCCGTCGCCGTCCCCTTTGACTTCTTCAATCTTGTGGATTCGGCCAGCGTAGAACAAAACGCGCTCGCTCAACGTGGTTTTCCCAGAGTCGATGTGAGCGCTGATGCCAATGTTTCTTAGTTTGCTGAGGTCCATAACTCCACTTACTTAGCAAATGCGACCACCGAACGCCGCGAGCAAGGCGTCAAAGGGGGTCTTAATCAATGGAAAACCAAATCTTGAACGGAAAACAAAACCGCTCGATCCGCGTCGTGCTCTCCTACTCCGCCTGCGAATCTCCACGGTGGACGACGACTGAACGGGAAAAAAGTGTACCCAAAAAGACCTTTTTTGGAAGAGCAAATTGCGTCCAGCAGCCACCCTTCCAGCACGCAGAAATTGCAAAAAACCGCGATTTCGTCTGATTCCGCTGTCGCACACGGATTCGGTTCGGCCGAGCGAACCGAATCCCCAACCCTTTCGTCCCGTTTTTCGACACATCGTTTGCCTGCCGATCCCAAGTGAAAAGCCCAGTCGCCCCCAAGGTTCCCTTATTCTTCTCTTCGTGGCCATATAAGGGCCGTGCAGGATTTGATCATGGCCGGTTCGGGTTTTCCCATTGGCAAAAAAACCGTGATAAAAAACCTTGGTAAAAACACAACTGCAGCCGTAGCAAACGGCATCAGGTCCAAGGCGAACATATCGGTTTACCACCAATTCTGTGAACAAATCAACAAATCGGGATGCCTCCCGCTCGTCCAAATGCAAAATCAAACGACAGCGGCAGGCATGCCCGCGTTCGCAGGTCGCACGATCGAATCGCATTTTGGATCATTCGTTTCGATGTTTACAATTTCGCACAGGGGATTCGATGTTTCCCTTTTTGGTTTAGACTGAACCGCGAAGCCTTTGTGGTCGAACCTTGGGGAACCTAACTCGACCCTTCAAAGCACCGTGTGGGGGACAACCGCTTCGGAACAGGAGCCTGACCCGATCGAGGAGAGCACGATGAGTCGTTCGGCTACCCGATGAATAGAACTTAAGCATGAGCCAACTGATCGAATGGGTATTGCACGTTGACAAGCACCTCAAGGAATTGATGGTTGCGATTGGTGCGGAGTGGCTCTACGTGGTCCTCTTCCTGATTGTTTTTTGTGAGACCGGGTTAATCGTTCTCCCTTTCCTGCCCGGGGATTCGCTGTTATTCGCAGTCGGAGCACTGTGCGCCATTCCCGATTCGCCGCTCCAGCTTTGGGTACTCCTGCCACTTCTATCGGTGGCCGCGATACTCGGGGATGCCGTCAATTACTGGGCTGGCTTTCACATCGGGCCTCGTATTTTTAAAAGTGAGTCCTCCCGTTGGTTCAATCGGGAGCATTTGCTCAAGGCGCAAGGCTTCTACGAAAAGTACGGTTCCAAAACCATCGTGATCGCTCGCTTCATTCCCATCGTCCGGACGTTCGCCCCTTTCGTCGCAGGGATTGGCAAAATGAACTTTGCCAAATTTTGGTTTTACAACATCGTGGGGGGCGTGGCGTGGGTCTCCATTTTTCTGTTGGCAGGATACTTTCTCGGGCGTCTAGAGCTCATTCAAAAGAACTTCTTTCTGGTAACGATTGGAATCATTCTCGTTAGCGTCCTGCCGATCGTTTGGGAATGGCTTCAGTCCAGGCGAACTCATTCGATGCCCGTTTCCCCATCGACTCGCTCCGACGAGCCTTCCTGAGTCATCAAGCGTCTCGCATACTTCCTTTCCTTCTAGCTTGAGCAAATCGTTCCATGCAAATCATCCATCACGGCGGACATGAAGGGGTTACAGGATCTTGTCATCAACTCAAGTTCAACGAATCCCATTCCGTGCTAATCGATTGCGGATCCTTTCAAGGGCGGGATGCACGGAAACACGAAGGGCGTGAAATCGACTTCCCGCTCGACAACATCGATGCTTTGATACTGACCCATGTTCATGCCGATCACATCGGGCGGATCCCATATTTGTTTGAATCGGGATTTCATCGGCCAATCTATTGCACTCCACCCACGGCCAGGTTTCTTCCAATCATGCTCGAGGATTCGATCCGCCTCGACATCACTCGCAACAAAAAGTTCATTGCGGACTTTCTGAAAGAACTCAAGGAGCTCATTCGGCCGATCCCTTACGACGAATGGACCCGTCTCCCTGGGGGTGCAGAATTTCGTTTTCAACCGGCCGGTCATATCTTGGGTTCGGCCTATGTTGAGTTCGATCACGGCGATGATCGCTATGTGTTCAGCGGGGATCTAGGTTCGAGAGGCAATCCCATTCTCAATTCTCCAAAAAGCCCTGAACGAGCCGACGTGTTGGTGATGGAGAGCACCTACGGGGACCGATTGCATGAAGGTCGAGAAACGCGAGTGAAGCGTTTAGAAGCCATCCTGTGCGAGTCGATGGAGAATAAAGGAGTAACGCTTATTCCTGCATTTAGCCTTGGGCGAACGCAGGAATTGCTCTTCGAACTAAACGAAATTCTGGAGGAACTGGATCACCAATCGACCTGCTCCATCCTCAAAACCATCGACATCATCGTCGACTCCCCGCTGGCTCTGAAATTGACAACGATCTATGAGCAAATGGAGAGTTATTGGGGTGAGGAAGCCAAGCAAATTCTCACCGTCGATAACCAACCCTTCGTCTTCAAGAATTTGATCGAGATCGACAATGCGGGAGAATCCCGCGGAACGGTTGAATACCTCAAGCGTTCCGGAAAACCAGCGATCGTCATCGCAGGTAGTGGTATGTGCACGGGAGGGAGGATCGTTGAATACTTGGAAGCATTCATTGGCATGCCGAACACCGACATCGTCTTTGTCGGCTACCAAGCGATCGGAACGAAGGGTCGCGAGATTCAAGAATGCGAAGGAGGCAAGTGCAGTGTCCGAATCGATCACCATGACCACCCGGTCCGCGCAAAAACCCACACCCTGACTGGCTATTCAGCACACGCCGATCAAGGCGATTTGATCCGGTTCGTTGAAGGCATCCCGGTCAAACCGAGAGAAATTCGATTGGTGCACGGAGAAGAACCAGCCAAAGAAGTACTAGCCGATAAATTGCGAGCCTTGGGCCATCTCGTATCGTTCGTTCGATCCGAACCGGATAACTTCCATTCCTCGCGTAGTACCTACGAGGAATAAATTTCTGGCGAGAGGTATTGAGCCGTTGAGTTGCAATGGATCGAAGGATCAAGCAAGGATCCTTTTGAGACGAAGCGGATTTTTCCTCTATTGCCCGCTCACGTACAATTTGCACGACTCGTCCTTCTGAAATTTTTTGTGGATTCGCGGGAATGACTCATTCATGGCTGCAACCGAATCGAATTGCATCGAGATTCGCGGCGCGAAGACCCATAACCTGAAGAATGTCGATCTGGACATTCCACGCGGTCAACTGACGGTGTTTACCGGGGTTAGCGGCAGCGGCAAAAGCTCTCTTGCCTTCGATACCTTGTTTGCGGAAGGGCAGCGGCAGTACCTGCAGAGTCTATCCAGCTACACACGGCAGTTCGTCGATCAGATGGAACGTCCGCCGGTCGATTCGATCCGAGGGCTTCAACCCTCTCTTTGCATCGATCAAAACCAGGGAATCGCAAGCCCTCGCAGCACGGTCGGTACGATTACCGAAATTTACGATTACTTGCGACTGCTCATGGCACGCGTTGCAACCCCTGCCTGCTTTAAGTGTGGGAATCCGATCGATCGCCAGGCGCCTTCTGCCATCGTGGAATCGCTTCAAAAACTTGCAAACGGGACTCGGCTGACTTTGATGGCCCCGATGGTTCGAGGCCGAAAAGGTGCACATGCAGACGTCTTCGAGCGAATATCGAAGGCGGGTTTGCTCAAAGCCTATGTCGATGGCGAATTTTATGATCTGGAAGAGGTCCCCGTACTGCCTGTTCGCAAAGAGCACACGATTTCCGCGGTGGTCGATCGGGTTGTACTTCGCGAAGATAGTCGAGAGCGAATCGAGTTGGCCGTTACGGCTGCGTTGAGATTGAGCGACGGATTGATCTCCACCTACACGGTAGGATCCGATCCTGCAGAAGTTGCCTTGGAGACTCTCTACTCCACCCGTTACGCGTGTGTGGAATGTGGTATCAGCTTGCCCGACATCGAACCGAGGACCTTCAGTTTTAACAGCCCATACGGGGCTTGTCCAAAATGCCAGGGGTTCGGTGTTGTCGGGGAGGATCAACAAGTTTGTAGTCAGTGTCGTGGCTCCCGATTGCGCCCCGAATCGTTGGCAATCCGGTTGCAGGGATGTTCGATTGCAGAGATCGCTGAGTTGCCTGTGGATTCGTTGATCCCGTGGATGCAAGGCTTCGTATTACCCGCCGAGAAACAGATCATCGCGGAACCGATATGGAAAGAGATCATTCCTCGTTTGGAATATCTCGAAAAAGTAGGGCTCGGATATCTGTCGCTGGATCGTGGCGGCAACACGCTCAGCGGTGGCGAGCTTCAACGTGTACGCTTGGCTACGAGCGTAGGAACAGGCTTAATCGGAGTGTGCTATGTTCTCGATGAGCCCTCCATCGGCTTGCATCACCGTGACACCCAAAGGTTGATCGGGATTCTGCGATCGCTCCAGCAGCGAGGAAACACCGTCGTCGTCGTCGAGCATGATGAATCGATCATGTTGGCTGCCGATCTCCTGGTGGACATAGGACCCGGGGCTGGGCAACAGGGAGGCAAAATCATTGCATCCGGCCCACCCAAGAAAGTTCAGCGCATCGCCGAATCCGTGACAGGTCGCTATCTGATTGGTTCCCAGTCGGTTTCGGATGCCCGATATCGATCGGTGGATGCCGAGCATCCCAGATTAGTCATCGAAGGAGTCACCCTCAACAATCTCGATCATGTCACGGCCTCCTTTCCAATAGGACGACTCATCGCGGTTACCGGTGTCAGTGGCAGTGGAAAGAGCACGTTGATTCATGATAGTTTAGTGCCGGCTGTAAATCACTTCTTGAGCGAAACGAAACCGACTAGACCACATTGGAAAAATGTGAATGGTCTTCAATACGTCGAACGGTTGATCGAAGTCGACCAATCGCCAATCGGCCGATCGCCTCGAAGTGTTCCCGCGACCTATTGCGGTATCTGGGATGGTGTGCGCAAGATTTTCGCTGCCACCAGGGATGCAAAGCAACGAGGATACTCGTCCATTCGATTCAGCTTCAACTCGGGGGATGGACGCTGCGAGGCGTGTGGTGGTCAAGGGCGTCAAAAGTTAGAAATGAGCTTTTTGGAAGATGTCGATGTGCCTTGCAATATCTGTAGTGGACGGCGATTCAATCGAGGGACGTTGGCGGTCAAGTTCAAAGGTAAATCGATTGCCGACGTTCTCGATCTGACCGTCGACGAGGCGATGGAGTATTTTGAAAATGTCGATTCGCTACACGGTTCCTTGAAACGGCTTCAGGAAGTGGGTCTAGGGTATATCGCCCTGGGACAGCGCTCCACAACGCTCAGTGGTGGCGAATCTCAGCGACTCAAGTTGGCCAACGAACTGATGCGATCAAGTGTCGGCAAAACGCTGTACGTTCTTGATGAACCGACGACCGGTTTGCATATGTCGGACGTCGAACGATTGGTAGGAGTATTGCAAGGGCTTGTCGATCGCGGCAACACGGTCATTGTCGTAGAACACCATCTGGACTTGATCCGCTGCTGCGATTGGGTGATCGATATGGGACCCGAAGGAGGCAAGGCTGGGGGTAGAATCCTGGCCGAGACAACTCCAGAAATCCTTTCGCGTCAAGAGACCCCGACGGGTTTGGCCCTACGCGATAACATGGCATCTCGATAACCTCTTCAGCGCGATTCGAGCGAAGTACATCGGCTTGGCGACCAAAGCAAGCTGCAAAGTGAGCCTGAGGCGCTAGCCGATCCACAGTCGAAATCATAAGCCGCCTAAGCCGGGTCCCGAGTCGGCTAGCGCCACCGGCTCAAAGCAAGGAAACCCGATTGTATTCGTTCTATTACTTAACCCGCGCGTCAGCAAAAACCAATCGGTGCGATCGCAACCAGTTCGCCGCAGTAGAATAGGTAAGCTGGATAACCTTGTGTCCCGTTTTCAGTTCTAGAGCACCGCGCGTTGCGAAGATTCGCTTTGCAAGCAACAAATTCGATTGACCGAGAGAAGTCCCAGGCATGTCGTTAGAAAAAAGCGATGCCATCGTTTTGCGAAGCGTTGAATGGAGCGAGACCAGTCTGGTGGTTACGTTGCTGACCCGTTCGTTTGGCAAGATCTCTGCGATCGCGAGGGGAGCACGTAGATTAAAAAGCCCGTTTGAGTCTGCTCTTGACCTGCTCTCAAACTCATCGGTAGTGTTCCTAATGAAAAGCGGCGACACCCTCGATTTGTTGACCGAGGCCAAACTGCAACGGCGGTTCAAGTCGTCGCAGATCGGGTTGTTGCCACTGTACTGCGGGTACTACGCAGCCGATTTGATTTCCGCTTTGACCGAGCACCACCAGCCGATTCCAGGGCTGATGGAACTGCTCGATCAGACTCTGATTGAATTGGATGCCGGGCAATGTCCGGCTAGCGTCACCTTGCGGTTCGAATTGCACACGATTAAGCAGCTAGGGCTCATGCCTAGCTTGGATCACTGCATCGGATGTGGTGAGCCGATGACGATGACCAAGCCCTCGGTTTCATTTGCGGTGCTCGGCGGAGGAGTGGTCTGTTCACGCTGTGTTCCGATGCAAAACCGTGTGCTACGGATTCAAGAGGAATCATGGCAGACGTTGAAATCGGTGATGGAGACCGAATTGCATCAGCCACTTGTTCCCCTCGGGAGGACGGTTCGGAGCGAGGTGCGATGGGTGATGGAACATGTGATCGGGCACTTGACCGATCGAAGATTGCGATTGATGGATTATCTAGAGGAACTCAAACGTTGAGCCGCTCACGCAACGATTCAATGCAGCACGGAACCAATTACATCCCCTTGTCGGAGTTCGCTTCGCGCTGGCATTGGGTAGCTCTGGCTGGGTTGTTGAATACCGCGGTTGGCTGCGCGAGTCTGGATCTGTTCAAAAAAGACGATGAGTACGAGCGGGCTAGAAACAAAATAGAAGGATATGAAGATCGCGAAGGGAATTGGATCCGCCCAGAAGGAAGCCGAGCCGATCGTCAAAAATCGGGTATGCCCGACTTCCTCCAGAAGATACCTGGGCTCGGTGATCGCGCCGTCAACAAGGACTTGGCACGTTCCAAATATCGTGAAGCGGACGAACTATTTCGCCAAGCCAGCGATGCAGAGGGGAGCAAGCGCCGCGATCTGTTTCGGAAGGCTGCGAAAAAGTATGACGATTCAGGCAAAGATTGGGTGAGCAGCGCTCTTCAGCAAGATGCCATGTTCATGGAGGCCGAAAGCCATTTTTTTGCCGAAGACTATCCGAAGGCCGAAAACGATTACATCCAACTTCTAAAAGAATATCCGCGAACGCGCTGGCAAGACAAAATCGATAAGCGTCGCATGGAAATCGGAGACTACTGGCTTCAGTTCCCGGACAAGTTCTACAACGTCAACTTCACCGATTCGAAGAAGCCTTGGAATGATACCCAGGCTCACGGCAAACGGGTTTTGGAAAAGATGCTTCTCGATAGCCCAACGAGCCGATTGGCGGATGATGTAACGATGGAAATTGCCAATACCGAATTCAAGCGGGAGAATTGGAACGAGGCTGTCGATCGTTATCGTGACTTGATCACCGTGTACCCCGATAGCCCTCATCAATTCGATGCGCATTTCTTGGGAGTCAAGGCGGCGTTGATGTCCTACCAAGGTCCGCAATATTCCGCGGAGCCTTTGGAACAGGCCGACACGTGGCTCAAGAGGATGCTCCGGCAGTTCCCGGAAAAATCCCAGAATGAACGAGAAAAGATTTCCGAGGCGGCGGCCGAGGTCAAATATCGCAAAGCAGAACGGCTTTTTGATCAAGCCCAATACCGTGTGAACAAGCAAGAGTATGCAGCCGCGAAAATTTACAGCGATCAAATCCTCGACGACTTCGAAGATACTCCCTTTGCAGATCGTGTCCGCGACCTAGTCGCCAAAGGGGAAGGGAAACCCAGCGTTCCCACTCCTTACCTCAACGGGATCACAAAAGTCTTTCCATCGAGAGATCGTGTAAGTCCTCTGGTCAAACCACCGGATTCTCCGTTTAGCAATGAGTCCGTATTGGCGCGCCGTGAAGAGACATCGTCGCCAATCGCACGGACCGCAGATTCCTCGAACTCGGACAAGCGATGAATCCCTGCCGGATTGTTTCCCGATTGTTATGTGCGTCCCTGCTTTGCGTCATGATGGCCGGATGTTTAGGCTATCGCATCGGAACTACGGGGTTGTACCGAACCGACGTTCGAACGATCAATGTTCCTGTCGTTCGCAGCGATAGCTTTCGACCCGAAGTGGGGACGCTATTGACGGAATGCATTCAAAAGGAAATCGAAAAACGCACCCCCTATAAAGTAGCGGATGCATCGACCGCGGATTCGATTCTTGCATGCAGGCTAACGAGCGACAGCAAGCGGGTCGTTGGTGAAACGAATACGGATGAACCGAGGCTTCTGGGGGTTGTAGTCACCATCGAATTGAGTTGGACCGATCGCCGTGGAATGACCCTGGTGGAAACTCGGTTCTTGCCACCGGGTGAAGTCACCTACTACTTTTCAGACAATCGAAATTTTGTGCCCGAAGCCGGGCAGTCGATTTCTACGTCTCTGCAGCGAGCCTGTGAGGAATTGGCCTGTCACATTGTCGATCAGATGGAAGCCCGTTGGTAAGCAGCATGAATCAAACTGAATCCGGAACGGGCGCGACACAACGCGAATCCTCGCAACTCCTGCGCGTTGCCCTGTTTTTCCTCCTCGTGATCCTGGGCGCAGGTTTGGATCTGTGGACGAAGCATGCCGTCTTCGCATGGCGAGGACTTCCAGCGGACCAATCACCGTATTGGATCATCGAAAATTTCTTCGGCATCGAAACGGCAATCAATCACGGCGCGGTTTTCGGGGTCGGTCAAGGATACGGACTCTTCTTTGCCGTTGTGTCGCTTGCGGCCATGGTGGGTATTCTGGTCTGGCTATTTGTTTTTCGCGCCAGCCGATCCTTGTGGTTGACCATAGCCATGGGGTTAGTCACGGGCGGGATCATTGGCAATCTGTATGACCGCCTAGGTTGGCATGGTCTCAAGGCCCCTTTTGCGGGTGGAGTACGCGATTGGATTCTGTTTCGGTTTGGTAGCTATACCTACCCGAATTTCAATATCGCCGACAGCGTCCTCGTCGCAGGGGCGATCATGCTCGCGATCCATTCTTTCTTTGCCAGGCCTCATTCAGCGCCCAACTGATGAATGCATTCTTCATGTCACTCCCAATTGGTTCCTGATTGTCGTGTTGACGGATGTGGCATTGCACTTATAGGGTTAAACCGAAGCATCGAGAACACAGCGAAAGATCTCGCTATCTCCAACGCAAAAGCAAGCGACAATCCCTGCCAGGGTCACACAAGAGAAGCGTGACGAGTTGGAACGAGCTATCCTGGCAACGAAAATTACCGATTGATGTTCATTGGTCCTTGGAATGAACGACGAGCATGCTGTGTGCACGAACAGCGTACAAGAACAAGAGATGAATCATCGACTATTCAATCCCACTGTCATTGTCCCCATCGCGCCACGATCAAGGCCACGTTAGCGAGGACGTCTACGCCCTTTGGTCCCTTTCGGCTTGGGCTTCACATTCCCTTTGCCTCTCGCTAACTTGTCTGGCCCATCTTTTGAATTGGAGTTTCTGCGCCGATCCAAGACAACGGGCTCCGCATGATGGGTGACTTTCTCAAGTCGAAACTCGAGTTGCCTCCGAGCCAAGTCGACCCGTTCGATCCGAACGATGAGCTCGTCCCCTAACCGAAATCGTGAACCGGTGCGGAAGCCTTCGATCGTATGGGTGTCTCGATCAAACCGATAGCGATCTTTGGGCAATCGCTCGATTGGGATCAACCCGTCAACCGGTATTTCGATCGCTCGCACCGTCAATCCGGTGGGGCGAACGCCTGCGACGATCCCTGTCAGCATCTCGCCGATCTTCTTCTCCAGGAAATGAAGCAATTTGACTCGGATCAACTCGCGTTCGGCGCTCTCCGCGTTCTGCTCGGTATTGCTGCAATGTTGGCCAATCCGTTCCAGCACTTCGACGCTTTCACGAGCATCCTGACCATCGATCAATTTCTGAACGATCCGGTGGACGACCAAATCGGGATAGCGCCGAATGGGGCTGGTGAAATGGCAATAGTGGGACATGTTGAGCGCATAATGCCGTTCGAACTCGGACTGATAAACGGCTTTGGACATGCTTTTCAGAATGGCGTAGTTGACGGCATACGAGGTCGTTTTACCACGGACCGAATCGACGACGCGTTGGATCTCAAAACGATCTTGCATGTCCTCAGCAGGGATACCAAGCGCTCGCACGAACTCGGTCAAGCGTCGGATTTTGAGTCGATCGGGTGGCGCGTGAGCCCGTCGCAAGTAAGGGAGCTTTAAAGAATCCAGCCAGCTTGCAACCGCTTGATTGGCTGCCAACATAAATTCTTCGATCACCTGATGGCTTTCGGTATACAAAACGACGTGCGCGCCTTTGACTTTGCCTAAACGATCGAGATCGATTTTGACTTCGGGAAGACTTAGTTCAACGGCCCCATTTTGTTTGCGAAGCGAGCGCAGCAGCATAGCCAGGCCATGCATGTCTTCCACCAACCGAAAAATCTCAGGAGTTAGTCGCTCGCGCCATGGCTCACGATCCTCGAGGAACTGGTCGATTTGCTCGTAGTTGAATCGGTAGGCATTCCGAATCACGCTGTTGATGACTTTGGCATGGATCAGCAATCCATCGGGTGTGTACTCCATAAAGACCGTCTTCGCCAGTCGCTTGCGATCGGGTTGGAGTGAGGCGAGGTGATTGCTGATCGTCTCCGGCAACATCGGGATCACGCGATCGGGAAGGTAAACACTGTTACCCCGTTCGCGAGCTTCTTCGTCGAGTGGGCTGCCTTGCGGGACGAAGAACGCCACGTCGGCGATGTGTACTTGAAGTTCCCAATTCCCCTTTTCATTTTTTGAAAGCGATATCGCATCATCGAAATCGCGAGCATCGACCGGGTCGATGGTCAAGGTCGGAACGGCGGTTAGATCGTGTCGCCCTTCCGGGATCGTGTTTTCATCGAATCGGTCGGCATGGAGTCGCGCATCTTCCAAGACGCTTTCGGGAAACTCTTCGGGTAATCCGAATTGATGGATGATGGATTGGGTATCGACTGCGGGGTTCTTGCTGCTGCCAAGGACCTTTAAGATGACGGCTTCACCCGGTTGGAACTCGTCTGGAAAGTGGACCATCTCGACAATGACTTTGTCGTTGTTCTCAAGGGGTAATCCTCGAACATCTCCGATGCTGACGGGATGTTCGAGCTTGGCACCGTCCAGCCATACCCAGGATTTGTTGTTCTCCGTTTGAAACGTGCCGGAGAATTGGCGCCGACTGCGTGAAACCACCTCGATGATCCGACCTTCGAGGCGACCTTGGCGATCGGGGCGTTGCAATTCGACCCGTACCGAATCCCCTTCCATGGCGTTTTTGATCATCGATCCTGGAATGAAGATGTCGGGCAACACAACTCCCGATCCGCGAGGGATCTCGACGAATCCATAGCTGCCTGCAGGGGCTAAACGAAAGTCGCCAACCACTTCTTTCGGCAGTTTGGATTTGCTTACTTTCTCAACGGAATTCTCTACGGAGTCGAGCGTGGCTCGTGAACCCGGAATGGAATCGCTTAGAGGAAGCTCGGAAGAGATCGACTCCGAGTCGGATTCATCCGATGCATTATTGTCCGCTGTCGATGCGTTGCTGTCGTCGGCTGATGCTTCAAATCGAGGTCGGCGTTTCTTCGGCAACGGGGGACGGGAAACAGAAGCGACAATCTCTGGCTTACTGACGATGTGATTGGCTCCGAATACCAATCGCCCCTCACGAACCAGTTTCTTGATGGCTCGCCTCAGATCGCGATATTCTTCCTCGGTCAGCTTCAATTGCCGGTGAATGGACCTCGGTTTTGCAGGGCGAAACTCGGAAGAGTGCACGAGCGCTAAAATGCGGTCGGAGAGGGATAGAGTATTCATAGCTTTAAAGATACTCCATGGCGATCTTCGACGCACAGCTTTCAATCGCAGTTGGCGCGATAATCTGGTGGGATTGCGCCGCGCTTAGCGGCTGTTACAAGCCATGACCACCTGCGGGTTCGAACACTCCTGTTGTCGCTGCTGGACTTCCATCCAGCGATTTAAGGTAGGCCACCACGTCCCGCAGTTCTCGCCGCGTGAGATACTTCACGAGATCGATCGGCATCGACGACTGACCTTCGCGTCGTCCCGTGATCGTATCGACGGGGATGGTTTGCAGGGCGCCCTGAGCATCGAGCAGCACGAGATTTTCACTGTCCTCACTTTTTAGGATGCCTGAAAAAATCCCACCATCTTCGTCTTGCACAATGATGGTCTTAAAACCCTCCGCGATGTTCGCGTTGGGCGCGACGATGGCTTCGAGCAAGTACTCGTTAGTTTTCTTGGTGCCGATCTCCGATAGATTCGGTCCGACTTCTCCCCCCGTGGATCCGACTTTATGGCAACGGACGCAGGATAGGGATGACTTGGTAAAGAACAGCAATTTGCCGGCTGCCACATCGCCACCTTCGATGCTATCCGCGAAGTAAGCGACCGGTTTTTCCGTTCGAAGCTCTTCGCGTTGCTTCAAAGCCTCGTTCCATCGCGATTGACTTGTTTCCGGAAGTGCTTTTTCCATCGACTCGAACGCGTTTAAACGAGAATCCAACGGAATCTTCCTTGCCAAGTATTTATCCAAGGCTGCAATCAGTATCGCATCGCGCCCTTGGGAAGCTGGAAGTTGGGGAAGGATATCCCAAGCTGCCTGGCGCTCGGATCTCTCCGTGGAATCGATGGCTTTGATCACTGCGGAGAGAGACTTATCAGGACTCAATGAGACGGCTGCCTGCATGGCCGCAACACGCAATTGCACGACGGGGTCATTCAAGGCGGAATCGATACGATCGACAACTTTATCGGGGGCAATCTTTGCGAGGGCCAGAAGCGCTGCGGCTCGACGGATCGGGCTGTTCGTCGTGTCGGCATAACTGGCTTCGATCAATGCACCAATGCCGTTGATGCCGTACTTGGCTCCTATCTCTAGAAAGCGATCGCGAACCGATTCCGAGGAGGCAGCGAGTCCTTCCAATTGCGATTTGATCGCAGCAATTGCTGGCTCTTCATCGCGATCCGGCAAAGGGAGATACCGATTCAAAACGCGATCATTGAGACCAGGTTTGGCCCATGTGGCCAACATGTCCAGTGCTTCGATACGGTAGCTGGCATCGGCATTCGCGTTCGTAGCGAACGCGGCCAGCCGCTCCGCATTGACCGGCTGGCCGAGTCGGAAATTCGCATTGAGCACGCGTCTCACAACAGCGTCCTCATTCGATACCCCCACGATGCGATCGGCTAACTGAGGAAGCAACGAATGCAACTCAGGTACGTCATGGATGGCGCGAATGGCTTCGCGCGATACGACATTGGATTCGTCGGAAACAAAGTTGCCGATCCCCAGGTGTTTGCGTTTACGGAGCGCAACGACTGCTGCCAAGCGGACCGAAGAATTGCTGTTTTGTGCCAAGCTGGCAACACGGTCCAAATCCAGGATGCCAGTCAGGGCCATGATGCCACTATGCCTAAGAATCGGATCGCGATCCGCATTCGCTTCAAGGACTTTAACGACGAGAGGGAAGGCTGCATCGAGACGGAGTTGCTCGACGGCCAAGCATGCTGCCGCCCGTACGACGGCAGATTCCGATTCGAGTCCTGAGAAGACGGCTTGTTGTAGGGTGGCCTTGAGATTCGCATCAAGCGATTGCGAGCGAAGGTTATCTCCCAACGTTTCCACGGCACGTGCCGCAACGCGATCGTCTTTATCGACGGCCAGTGAAGCCAAAGCTACGATCGAGCTAGAAAACTGAGATGGATTTGTTTTTTGACGAAGGATCTGCCCCAATCCCCAAACGCCATGCAAACGATGAACAGGATTGAACTCCGTGTTGGATGCAACGCGGATGAAGAGATCAACGGACTGACGTTTGGTCAGCTCCCATTGCGACTCCTGGCGAACGCGGCGATCGGGGTGCGCGAGCAGATTTTCTAGTTCTTGATCCTGTCGCGATTGAACCCCTTCGGACAAGATCGATTTGGTTTCTTTTACCAACCATTGATCGATGGTGTCGGGATTGGTGAAGCGATACACACGCCCCTTGTTTTCGCCATTCCAGCCGTTGACCCAATCGGCGACATACAAACCACCATCAGGACCAAAATCGACATCGGTCGCCAGGATGTTCCAAAGGAACTCATCGTTCTGGACGACCTTGAAGCCTGCCCCGTGAGGTTCCATGCGAATGGCTCGAATACCGCTATTGGAGGCTTGCCCTCGGAAATCGACCAAGAAGAACGTATTGCGGAACGAATCATCGAGTCCTGTTCCCGGATAGCAGACGAGACCCGATGGCCCATCGCTGAGGTTCGTGATCGGCGGCACGATGTAGGCGGGGCTGTTCTCATCGAAGGGGTACCAAACCCGTTCGCGGTTGAATGGACCACGGTCGGGGATGTACTGATACATCATCCGCCAGCCCGAATCGCCTCCACGTACAACATGAACCCAACGGGCACGGTCACCGGAGTCTGAGTTGTTATCCCCCGTAAACAAATTTCCAAAATCGTCGAAGGCCAATTCCTGCGGGTTGCGAAGCCCGACTGCAAAAAGTTCCAGATTCGAACCATCGGGTTCAACGCGGAAGACGGCACCACTCTCCGGGTCAGCCAGAACACCGTCGGGAGTCTCCACGTGGTAGCCACGATCACCGATCGAAAAGTAAATCCGTCCGTCGGGACCATTGACCAATCCATGCATGTCATGCCCACGAAATGCGACGCGCACTCCAAAACCGTTGGCAAGTGATTTGCGCTCATCTGCCTCTCCATCGCCATTGCGATCGATGAGCTGCCAGAGGTGCGGGATGTTCGTATAGAAAACTTTGCCATCGCGAACCAAAACCCCTGCTCCGGTCCCTTCTTCGAGCCCATTGAATCCCGACGCGAAGACCTTCGATTCATCCGCAACGAAATCGCCATCGGTGTCGATAAGCAAACGAATCAAATCGTCTTTGCTCTCGTATTCGGCGACTTGGTTTCCGAGTAATCGGCGGTGGTATGCAATGCGATCTTCGACCGTCATGGCCTCTAAGTCGGCTTGAAGCCACGTGGCATCATGCGAACGATTGTCGGTGACCCCAACCCCTTGCCGATACGATTCACAGACAAAGATCCGGCCCTTGCCATCGATGGTGAAGGCGACAGGGTTGCCCAGCATTGGTTCCGCAGCGATCAGTTCGGTGCGCCATCCGCTCGGTTTCTTGAATCCTGAAATCGAACTTGCCGCGTCTCCCGATGCTTCTGCGAGTTTGGGAATTTCGGGGGTGGGCAGTTCCCTCGTAGGTGGCTGTGCCATGGACAAAGTCGATGGAACGACCGCCAAGCAGCTAAGGGACAATGCGGCCAGAAACTTGGGTAGCGAACAATGGAACAACATGTGCGAAAACCGATTCCGAGGAAAGAGACAGATGCGATCTATGATATCTGTTTTCAAGGCTCCGTTAAGCCGAAACCGCCCGACAATCGAGTGTGCAACATGGGGCTAATTCTCATGCGCCTTGAACTAGTGAGCAGGATGGGCGAACTTCTCCCGAGCGAAACGTAATGAAACGCATGGAAAGAAGAATTCATCAACGATTCAAAATCGGACTATCGCCATATGTTTGCGGGTTCGTTACAACCGAACACATCGCTCATGTCAACGAAAGACGGAGCGAACGATTTTCCTTTCGCCGTTGGCTCACTCCGTAGACTACGCGAGGTAGGCCTACCCTCGAATTTCGATTGGTACCGAGTGCAACTATGAAATCACGCTCCTTTCCTCGCCGAGCGTTTCACGCCGCGTCGATCCAAACAGGATTGCTTCTGGGGGCTTGGGATCGCTTCGCACACGCGGCTTGGACTGACGCCCCAATTCAAAGCTATGGCGTCATGGCTGGCGAAGTGACTCGCCATTCCGCTGTTCTTTGGGGAAGGCCGGATCAGGAGTCGCAAATGTTTGTCCAATGGGATACCGACGAAGGATTCGGGCGACCCACTCGGGTTTCAGGGCCGCATGGTAGCCACTTAGCGGATTACACATCGCATTGCCGCATCGATGGCCTTCCTGCGGGCGAGCGCATCCATTACCGAGTCGCATTTCAAAATGGATCGGGGGCGCTGAGCGATTGGGAGCTGGGCTCGTTTTCTACCGCTAGCGATTCGATGGAGGATGTCTTTTTCGCGTGGTCGGGGGATACGGCCGGTCAAGGGTTCGGGATCAACCCGGAATGGGGAGGGATGCGGATCTACGATGCCATCGCCAAGATTGCGCCGCAATTCTTTGTGCACAGCGGGGACATGATCTATGCGGATAATCCGATGCCCAAAGAAATGCCCATGGCTGATGGCTCGGTTTGGAAAAACATCGTTACTGAGGCCAAGTCGCATGCCGCGAATAGCCTTTCTGATTTCCGCGGAAACTTTCAGTACAACTTGATGGACGACTGCGTTCGTGCATTCCATCGTACGGTTCCACTCTACGTGCAATGGGATGATCATGAGACAACGAACAATTGGTATCCGCAACAGCATCTTAGATTGCGAAAAGATTCTGCGGCGTATGATGCCATGGAAACCGCAAGGCAATTGTCGGAGCGAGCCAAGCAAGCGTTCTTCGAATACACCCCGATCGCGCCGATGCCATCGGGTGAGAAACGCATTTACCGAAAAATGGCGCGCGGGCCGTTACTGGATCTCTTTCTATTGGACCTGCGGTCCTATCGCGGTCCGAATTCAGCCAACCACCAGTCAGAAATCACCGATGAATCGGCTATCCTCGGCGTCGAGCAGATGCGATGGTTGAAACGTTCGCTCGCGGAAAGCCGCGCGGTGTGGAAGGTCTTGTGTTGCGATATGCCATTGGGTGTCATTGTCGGGGACAACATGGAGGGCAAACCCTACTATGAGGCAGTTGCCAATGGGAAGTCCGATGCACCGTCGGGACGTGAACTGGAAATCGCGGAACTGCTCTCCTGGATGAAGGATGCAGATATCAAGAATACCCTTTGGATTACGGCCGATGTGCACTATTCCGCGGCTCACTACTACGACCCGCAGCGAGCCGTTCGGAAAGGGAGCTTTCAACCATTTTGGGAGTTCGTGGCCGGACCGCTTCATGCGGGAACATTCGGCCCTAACGAATTGGATGGAACGTTTGGTCCCGAGGTTCGATTCCAATGGGCTCCGAAGCCTGGAACCAAACTCCCATTACCGCCCAGTGCAGGAATGCAATCCTTCGGAACGATACGCATTGATGGACGCACAAAAAGACTGACGGCCGAGTTGCGCGGATTGGATGGATCCGTACTCCCGAACGGCACGATTGAAGTAGAAGCGGAATGAGATTTTTTTAATTTTATCCCGTGCTGGTAGGAAATTCGTAAGGGATACGTATGAGCATGCTTTTTTCAATCATTACCATGGACGCGATGGAGAGCCATGTTTTTTCTGTCCGAAATCGCCCTTCGAAAGTAGCCAACCAAAATGGATTGGCGGCACGTTTTCCCTCGCCCCCAGTCGGCTTGTCCGACTGGAGCGTTCGGTTCGCAGCTAGAAATCAATACAACCATAACGGGCAAAGGCTCCCGGACGGGCTTGCCCCGTCTGAAGCCAAAGGTTCTACGATGCCTAACTCCTGACTGCGTTCATGTTATAGATTCCCGTAGTCCCAATGAAATAGCTCGGACGCCACAATCCCACAGTCTTCAATCTCCGGCAAGTCTCATTCATGTAGAAGTTCGCAATCACTTCCGGCGAATCCTCAACGTTGCCACCCGCAAGGCTCATGTGAAGGTGATCAGGCATAACGGAGATGCTCGCGAGCCGATCGCTTCGATCCAGTGCGATTGCTTGGCAAGCTTCAAACAGAGCTGCCAGAAACTGCAAGTCGCGAATGCGTTGACGCCTATCGACAACGAAGACCAAATGCAAGTGAACCCAATACCGACCGCTGGCCACTTCGATGGGCAAGTTCCATTCGTTACCGTGGGTCCAAACACTGGTAAATTGCTTCAGAGCTTCGGCGAAACGAACATCGACGAATCCTGCTGCCTCAACTTGATTTCCGATATAGGCCTGAACGTCTTCAATGGTGTTATCGCCAATGGCGCGAAGCGATACCTTTCGAGAGAACTTAAAGGGGACTCCACGGGAACGAAAAAAGTGGTCGATGCGCCCTTTGATTCGGGCAACGATAAAGGAAGGAAACGCATGAGGTTTTGAACTGACGGTAACCTGCCATTGATGTTGTTCGCACTTGCGCTCCAACAAACGGATTCCATCTTTCTCCCACGATTGCGTTAGAACTTGCCAGTCCGCGTTGGACATCGTGGGCATCAAACCTTGTGATGGCCATCCGGTCCAGGACCATCGCAATGCGTAGGCGGGAGTTGTTGTTTCAGACGAATAGCAATCCGTGTTGGACAATTTGAGAGTCCGTACATAAGGATGGTGGCATTGACTGAAGAATTGTATCGCGGAGTTCAGTTGGTATGGGAGCTGGGGAAACCTGATTCACCGCGCGACGCAAGGTCGCGGGGGTCTTTTTTTTGTAGGTTTGAGCGGTTTCTAGCTGCGAACCACTGGCTCCGATGGGGCAAGCCCATCGGGGGCCGAAATTTTTCGCTTTCCAGGTCGTCATCCCTTGCTCGCTCGTCCGAAGTTGGCGCTAGTCGTACGGCTTTCCGACTCAGGTGCAATCAGCCCGGCCATCGATAGGCGCTGAGAGCGTTCTCGGAAAAGAATTTCCTCACCGCACGCTCCCCTTTGTTGAAGAAATACTCTCGGACGATATGCACCACTGTTTCCAGCGGTGCACCTAAATCGGACACAGGCCAGTTGCTGCCGAAAATCAACCGGTCCTCTCCAAACACCCGCCACAGCGTATCCAAGACCGGCGCGTAGTATGCAATCTGCTCCGGCGCCGGTCGCGTTACGGATTGCTCGACCAATGCTGATACCTTGCAAAAAACATTGGGATGTCTGGCTGCGTTTTCCATCCCTTCGATCCACGACCGCGGCGGCTCACGACCATCGATCGGTAGGTTGCCCACATGATTGATCACGATTCGAAGATCAGGAACGCTCGATGCAAGTGTTGCAACATGCTGGGGCGTTTCCGGCCCTCCGTTCACATCCAACTCCAAATCATGAGAGACCAACAGGTTGCAGTGCTCGATCCGAGTGTCCGCACCCTTACTCTCGTCTCGCAACTCCTGAGTCAATACGCGTATCCCACGATAGCGACGGTTGCGAGCGAAGCGCTCCAGTTGTTCCGGAAACGCATCCGACGCGAGAGCAATTCGTCCGACGATCCCTAGCAGATACGGATCTGCCGACGACAAATCCAGCAACCACTGATTGTCTTCGACCCAAGCGCTCGCCTCGACCACGACAGTTCCTACGATGCCTAGGGGCTGCGCTAACCGCTTAAAGCTCTCCGGCAAAACCGTCCGGTACAGACTCTCGTCCTTGGAATCAGGCCATGGCACCCCTTCCGGACGACTCGGGTCATAAAAGTGGGTATGGCAGTCAATGATGGGGATCGCAGGCTGGTCATCGCTCCCTCGCGAAAAGCCGCTTGCCATTCCAAAACCCCCGATCGCACCCCAAACCAACGAGGTGCGTCGATTCATCTGGCCCCATAGGGGTTGGCGGTTCTGTCGTTGCATCGTTTCCCTTGTCGATTGATCGTTGGATGAAGTAAGCACCCGTAGAAAGCTCCAGGATAGGCACAGCTCGTATCCAGTCGCAACTCCAGCATGCCTTTCGCGGCCAATTTCCAGCCATTCGTGTGTGACGTGTCTGCGCTTTCTTTTGATGCTGCGCTATTCGAGCCTCTCGAAGCCTCAATCCATGTTTTCCCCTGATTTTCGTACTCGTACTCAGCGTCAGCGGTACTCGTACTCGATGCGGTATCTTCGAGTACGAGTACGAGTACCATTTCATTGAGTACGAGTACGACAAAAGCCAATACATCGCATTTTCAGAACCCGTGCCGACTTCCAAAACCCGCTCTGGTTTGCACCCTATTCAGCCATTCAGCCGAGCTACTTGCTGCTTCCAACCGCGGACTTGCGTCCAGCTAGAAACCGATTGACCGCCTTCTGAGAGTCATTCGCTTCCCCAAGGTCTAGATGATCTAGTTTTGGCATCGTTGCGATGACCCTTAAAACCTTTTCGGTGGTGAGATTTCGACCATTCACAAAGAGCGATTCCAACGTCGGCTGATTCGCAAACATCTCAAACTGTTCGTCCGACATCGGAGTATTCCTCAAGCATAGGATTTCCAAAACGGGAAGCTTAGCAACCTTTTGCACGGCATCGTCCGTGATGGTGGGGGCGGTGATCAGAAGATGTCGGAGTTGAGTGATCTTCGAGAGACTGTTCACCGATTCGTCCGTTAGCAAAGGGCATTCAAGCCAAATCTCTTCGAGCTTCGTTGCCGCGACCAAGGACGCGACGCCTTGGTCTGTGAAGTGCGGAGACCACAAGTCGAGCGACCGCAAATTTCCGCATCGCTCCGAGAGAAGTTTCAAAGAGCGGTCGGTCAGGAACTCGGAATCCATATCGAGATATTCAAGCTCTCTCAAGTATTGCGTTATAACGTCAATGAACCGATCGGAAAATTGTCCATCGCCGTCGATCCGCAGTTCGCGCAGCGACACGGCACGTCGAATCGATTCCGCGCACGCATCGGTAACGCTCGGCCCCTCTTGATCCCAAGGATTCGGACCTGCGAGAAATTCAAGAGATCGAAGGTTCGGTAGCTCGGCCAGGAACTCTAGATCGCGATCGCACATATCGCGTTTGCAGAGAAACAGGCTTTCAAGCTGCTTCAATTTGGATAGCGGAGACGTGCCGCCTTGGATGACAACATATTCGTCGCTGAGATTTCCGCCGAGGGACAATTGTCTTACGTTTTCAAGCGTCGACAAATAGGCAACATCGTCTTCGGTCAGGATCGTCCCATAGGAAATCTCGACGCTGACAATATCGGAAACGTTCGGCGGTGCGGATTGCCGAAGTCCCGTGCGGCCGAAATAGGACAACCCAATGATGCGACCGCTTTCGTCGTGGGAATAGCGAGCCCCCTGGTTGATCGCTTCCTGTGAAAATGCGGCCAGGGGAAGCAAGTTCCACAGCAATGCCCCGATCCAAAACAGAGCACTCGCCCAATGGTTAGGAGTCCCGTGAATGAAAACACTGATTCGGCTCATGGGTATCCGCCTTTCCGCTAGAGAGCAATCGCCATGATGGCGAGAAACCATTGGTAGCATTCTCGAAGACTTGTGAAAAAGATGGCTGGCCCAGGAAATAAGCTTTTCTCCGTGGTCGGCTTCATGGTAATGGTCAGCGACTAGACCGTACTGAGTGTGGGCGTTACTTGGGTCGTTCGTTCCCGTGAACGATAAGGTGATTAACCAGGATGTCTTGCGTTGTCTTCAGAGTGCCGAATGGCACGGAGAGAATCTTCTGCCGGTGGGACTCGCCCACCGGGACTTCTCCTCCCATGACACAAGAGTGCCGATAGGCACGGCAAGATCACCAATCATTCGACACGTCATGACTGACCTGCACTGTGCATCCTTGCCACCCCTGCCGGGGCTCGCGGACAGATAGGGGGAATCAAGTCCGGTGGTCATGGACCACCGGCATGGGATCTTGTCGGCCCATCCGGGCCTTTAAACGGTTGTTTGCGGTGAGCGATTGAGAACAGTCGCTCTACACTTTGTTGCTGCCTTGCACGGAGTGATTGAGGGCTTACTTAGTTTCGTCCGAGCATTCTTTCAGCAAATGAAATAGGCTTCGCCAACTTTGTCCACTGCCGCTGGACAGAGATATCGCACACGATCGGGCATTGGTATAGCCCTCGGTGCAGTGGGCTGATTGCATTGCTGGACCTACGTCACTTGTGGCACTCTTTGCTAGATCTGGCAATTCGAAACCGCGATCGCCACCCATACCACAGCATTTGCCCTCGTGGGGTTGGATCACCTGCTCGGCACATGCGTTTGCGACTCGGAGCATGGCATCACCCCAACCGTATTTGTGATTGGAGCAGACAGAGTGAATCGCAACGGCCGATTTGCGTTTCATCGTTTTCAATTTCGGCAAAAGCTCGGCAGCGAATTCCGATGAGTCGAGGATTCGGATGCGATGCAGTTGCTCTTTGCGAACCGGATCGAGATCGGACAAGCCTTGACGCAAGAACGCAGTGCACGATCCAAGGTCGACAATGATCGGTCGTCGTCCCCGGTCGCTCCATTTCCACATCGCATCGATGAGTTCCGATTGTTTGGTAACCGCCGCTTCGAGGAAGCCCTTTGAGGAAAAGGCTTGTCCGCAACAAAGCCCTACCGAGTTTTTTGGAATATGGAGCCCGACGTCCGCGCGGTCGGCTACTTCGACTAAGGCCCCCGCGGTTCCATGCATCATGCGTGACATGCAGGTCGGCCAGTAGACGTAATCGCACGTGTCGATGGATACCAACAACGAGCGATCGATCCGTTCGTTCTCACTCCCAAGCGCAGAATGCCATTGCGGGAAACCTGGGAATAGGGTTGCCAGTCCGCGTGTCACACTCCGCATGGCCGTCGAGCCGAGGATCGCAGACGCGGTTCGACCTGCGCCAAGGCTAACCGCAACCAATCGTTCTGCCGTGGCAAACTGATGAGCCATGGTATTTGCGAGTTTGTTGGCTGTAGGGGTGACACTTTCCCTTCGAAGTTGCTTGATCAGGTCCCCGGTATTGATGGCGACGGGGCAGTCCAGTGCGCACAAGCCATCGGTGGCACAGGACTGCTTGCCCGCAAACTCGTAATCTTCCTCGAGTTGTTTGGCCAGTTCGATTCTGCCTGAAGCGATGAGTCGCTGGCCGGCGCGGCGGAGAACGATCCGTTGCCGTGGCGAAAGAGTAAAGTCGCGGCTGGGACATCGGGGTTCACATGCCCCGCATTCGATACATTTATCGACTACGTCTTCGACGATGGGCAAGTCCTTGAGATTCTCCAAATGGAGTTTCGGTTTGGCGGTGAGGATGACATCGGGGTTGAGCAATCCATCCGGGTCCACCGCCCGCTTGAGTCGATACATCAATGCGACTGCGTCCGAGCCCCATTCGGTTTCCACAAAAGGAGCCATGTTCCGCCCGGTGCCATGCTCGGACTTGAGAGCCCCGTTGTAACGATGGATGACGAGATCGACCATGTCGTCGATCAATCGCGCGTATTTCTGAGTGTCCTTCTCGCAGGACATCGGTTGCGAGATGACAAAGTGCAGGTTACCGTCCTTTGCGTGTCCGAAAATGATTCCGTTTTTATATTCATGTTTCTTGAACATGACCTGAAGGTCGTCGATAGCATCGGCCAAGCGATGGATGGGGAAGTTGATGTCTTCAAGGATCGCCGCTTCGCCCTTCGCTCGCATTGCCGCTACGGCCGGATACATTCCTTTCCGAAGCTTCCAGATGTTGGCTTGCTCTTTCTTATTCTGCGTGAACTCGATTGGGCTGAGGGGATGAAGCTTGGGTTGGCAACGGGTTCGGAACAACTCCAGTTTGGCTTGGAGTGCATCGGCATCCGGTGCTTGAAACTCAAACAGCAGTCCCATCAACTTCTGATGATCCGACAATCGCTGTGGCAGTTCTTTTGGAACTCCCTCGAGATTTCGGATCGATTCCAGGCTGGCTCGATCCATGAATTCGACGGCATCGGCTTGGATGTCGATCAGTTCCGGGATGATATCGCACGCAGCATGTGCATCGGCAAAAAAGGCCAGGGTCGTCGCTTTTTCGGGAAAGTCGGGAACCGTTCGAAGCGTCGCTTGGCTGATGAAGGCGAGGGTTCCCTCGGCTCCAATCAGAACATGACTGAAGATCTGCAAAGGGTCTTCGTGATCCACGAATGCATTGAGCGAATAGCCGACGGTGTTTTTTTGTTGGTACTTGCGGCGGATCTTTTCCAAGAGCTTGGTGCTGCCAAAAATCGAAGAACGGATTGCTAGAAGTTCGGAGCAGAGGGCAGATTGTTCGCGTTGGAAGCGGGCTGATTCGTTCTCGTTCGCCGTATCCCAAAGGCTGCCGTCGGGCAGGATGAATCGGATGGAATCGAGTGTGTGATAGGCATTGTTGGCAACGCCGCAGCACATGCCGCTCGAGTTGTTGGAGAGCATGCCTCCGATCATTGCCGAGTTGATGCTGGAGGGATCGGGACCGATCTTTCGCCCGAACGTCCTCAGGTTGGCATTGACCAATCCGCCGATGGCACCTGGTTGGACGCGCACGCGCGATCCGCCATCCAGCGGTTCAATCGATCGCCAATGGCGCCCGATATCGACCAACCAACCGTCGGTCACCGATTGACCTGAAAGGCTGGTCCCACCCGCGCGAAAGCAGAGTGGAGTCCGCTTGGTTTTGGACGCGGAAAAGATCGCTCGAATCTCATCCTCAGTACGAGGTTGCAGTACCGCTTTGGGGATCAACAGGTAGGGACCGGCGTCGTTGGCGAATGCGTAGCGTTGCCAAACTTTTTCAAGGACATCGGCACATGGGCGATCGAGATTCATGAGAGCTCAAGCTGGGAGAGAAAACGTATCCAAAGATCTCCGCGTCATCGCTGGAGCACCTCATTCTAAGCCTATCTGCCACTTGGATGTTACGAGCGTTCGGCTCGCAAAAAAGTGGGAAGAATTGGCTGCGCAGGCTGCGAAGGTATAGCGAGGAACGCGTTAAAGCATTCTGCACGAAGTCCAACCGACTCCGAATGCAGGGAAGCGTTTCTGCAACCAGTCGTCGGGCCAGTCGTGTGGCCCGTTTCGAAACCGGGAGCTTTAGCGATCGAACAATTTTTTGAACGCGTAAACGGTCGCGGCGCGTCCGGCCCGTGCGATCGAGGTGGTGAGCGGAATTTCTTTCGGGCATACAGCGACGCAATTCTGTGCATTGCCGCATGCTTGAATTCCTCCGGGGCCTGTCAGCGTTTCCATGCGTTCCTTTTGAAGGCTCTTGCCGACGGGATTCGCATTGAAGAGCATGGCTTGCGAAATGGCATGTGCCCCGAGAAATTCCGTGTCGTAGGCGGCTTTCTTGCGGGCTTCCAAGGCTTCGTCGGTTTCGCCTGGTTGGCGTTGAATTTCGATCTTATTGAACTGAGGGCAGGCTTCCAAGCAGCAGCCGCAGCTCATGCATTGGCTGAGCGGGTAGTTTTGTTCTTGGTCATCGCGGGAGATGCGGGGACCGGCGCCCATGTCGAAATAGCCATCGACGGGAATCCAGGCTTGGACTCGTTTGAGGGAGTTGAACAAACGGGATCGGTCGACGACAAGATCCCGAACGACCGGGAACTTGGTCATCGGCTGCAGTTCGATTTCCTCGGGATTGTCTTCTGTGAGTCGATCGACGAGGGCGCTGCAGCTTTGGCGGACGCGGCCATTGATCACCATGGTGCAGGAACCGCACACTTCTTCCAAGCAACCGCAGTCCCAAGCGACAGGGGGAACCGCCTTGCCTTCAGAGGTTTTGGCTTGGGCAGCAACCTTTTGAAGAACGCTGATCACATTCATGTCCGGTTCGTACTCGACTTGATGGCGTTCCCAGTAGGGGGGTAGACCGGGACCATCCTGCCGCAGAATACGAACGTTGATCTTTGAGGGTCGGCGCTTCTCTGCTTCTGGAGTGGCTGCAATCATGAGTGCCTTTCCGATGAATTGGATCGTTGGTTGGCTTGGGTGTATTGAGGGATGAGTGTATCGGGGGGTGCGAACATTGGATCGCGACCCAACTTTTGGTGGGCTTCGACCAATAGGCTTCGACTAGTGGGCTTCGACCAATTCCTTGGATGGGGTCTTGGAATCGCGGGCCTTCGCTTCGGTCCGTTCTTTCCAGACCTGTTCGATCACTTCGGCCCCGACCAACCCATACATCCGAGGACGCGGCGGGAGGAGGCGCGTGTCGACGTCTTCGTAGGTCAAATCCGGTTCGTGACCTTGCCACGTGCAAATAGAGGACTTGAGATATTGTTGCGTGTTGGCTTCGAAGGCATCGCACCATCGCTCTGCTTCGCGTCGTTTTTCGGTGGGATCGGTGGCTGTCAAGCTGGGCATGCAGAAGTCGGGTTTGAAGTGGGCTCCGCGACTTTCATCCCGTTCGAGCGCCCCTTTCAAAATGCATTGGGCAACAGGGAACATGTCCTGGAGCGACTTTGTAAAGAGGACGTTTTGATTGGTCCAACTGCCGGTATCCGCGAGTGAACAGCGTTTGGCTCGTTCCGCCATTTGAGAGACCCGCGCGTACGCGTCGGTCAATTGATCGTTGTATCGAACGACCGTCGCTGTTCGAGTCATGGTATCCCCTAGCTCTTGATGGAGCAGGTAGGGATTCTCGCCGCCGGAGGGATTCGACAGCAGCTTCTTGTGCCGATCTTCTTGAACGCGTGTGGCATTTTCAAAGAGGCTACTTGGGAGGTCCGCCGACGCTTTATTCCCATTGATCCAATTCACGATGCCAGGACCAACGAACAGCCCGCTAAAAATGCAACTCAAAAGGGAGTTAGCACCCAATCGGTTAGCGCCATGATATTGGTAATCGCATTCACCGATGGCATAGAGACCTGGGATGCTGGTGCTTTGATTCCGAGGCGAACCAGGAAGCAAACCACCTTCGCCGTTGGCTTCGTAGTCGACCCATAGACCGCCCATGCTGTAGTGGACGGCAGGGAATATCTTCATCGGTTCCTCGCGAGGATCGACCCCTTGGAACTTCTCATAGATCTCGAGAATGCCTCCTAGCTTGCGATCCAGTTCGGCGCGTGGGATATGGGTCAAATCCAAATAGACGCACATCCGGGTCGGATCGACGGATAGTCCTTCATTGACGCAAATGTTGAATATTTCGCGGGTGGCGATATCGCGAGGAACGAGATTGCCGTACTTCGGGAACCGCTCTTCGAGGAAATAATAGCGTTCCGATTCGGGAATCTGTTTTGGAGGTCGCTGATCGTTTGGTTTGCGAGGGACCCAGACCCGACCACCTTCGCCACGAGCGGACTCGCTCATCAATCGGAGTTTGTCAGCGCCGGGAATGGCGGTGGGGTGCACTTGAATGAATTCCGCGTTGCCGTACTTGGCACCGGCTTGGAAGCATCGGCTGGCGGCGGTTCCGGTGCAAAACACGGACATCGTCGAACGTCCATAAATCAAGCCGCATCCTCCTGTGGCGACGATCACTGCGTCGGCTGGGAAGGTGCGGATTTGCATGGTGACCATGTCCTGTGCGACGGCTCCCACACAACGTCCTGCATCATCCAAAACAGGTCCAAGGAAATCCCAGAACTCGTACTTTTTAATTAGACCGGCCACTTCGTGCATGCGGACTTGTTCATCGAGCGCATACAGCAATTGCTGTCCTGTGGTGGCTCCGGCAAAGGCGGTTCGTTTGTAGAGGGTTCCTCCGAATCGCCGACGGTCGATGAAGCCTTCTGGGGTGCGATTGAACGTGACCCCGAGACGATCCATCAAGTCGATGACTTTCGGTGCCCAGTACGCCATCTCCTTGACCGGAGGTTGGTTTTGAAGGAAGTCACCGCCGTAGATGGTGTCATCGAAGTGCTTCCACTCGTTGTCCCCTTGCTGCCGCGTCTGGTCGTTAACGCTGTTGATGCCACCTTGGGCGCAGACGCTGTGGGATCGTTTGACGGGAGTCAAGCTCAGGAGATCGACGGGAATTCCCAGTTCAGCCAATTTCATGGAGGCAGAAAGCCCAGCCAATCCACCGCCGACGACCAACACTCGTTTGCTAGCCATTGAATAACCACTTCTTATTTGTTGAGACTTGGAGGATGTTCGCCGCGGGTTCGAAGGTCGTGAGGCCTACCAGGGAAAGTAACTGCGAGCGATCGGATCGGGATAACCAAGGGAATCAGGGGGAAGCCTAAGGAAGCAAGCCTCGAGTAGGGTAGGGAGGCACCTTGCTCGTGCGTCGCCTTACTCACTCGGGGATTGGGTCGGGGCCATGGAAACAGGACCGATGGCCGGACTTCCCGCGTGTTCATGTCCATCTGTCCGTTTGTGATCGTCAGGACGGATCATACGACCTTCTTCACGGACTTTGTACATTTTATCTTCGATGACTTTGGCGGCCGTCGCGTCGGTCTGAGTCACCGCGACGAGGGAACTTAAACCTGCCAGCCCGAGCAAGACTCCGAAGGCGGTACAGGCGAAAGTGGCTCTCCCCTGGGCACGTGGGGTGAGCCACAACCCCCAGGTGATGCCCGCGGTCCAGATGCCGTTCGCCAGGTGGTACACGCAGGCCAAAACCCCTATCGCATAAAAAATTGGCCAAACAACCCCGAGGCTTCCCATGGCATTAGCAAGGGAACTAGCAGCATTATAAGGCCGGAATTGGGCGAAGCCGATGGGTTCTACGAACTTCAACCACCATTCCGCATGCAACCAGCCGTGCAGATGGAGAACATGGATGAAGATAAAAGCGAAGGCGATGTAGCCCGTGATGCGTTGAAGTGTATACCGTCGGTTCGCTGCTAAACGGTAGCTCGATACATTCGAATGGCCGGTACGAGCGATCCATACTCCGACGACGGCGTGGAATATGATCGGCAAGAAGATGAACAACCACTCGACTACCGGCAAGAATGGAATGCTGTGGATGGCGAAGACTGCGTTCTGAAAAACTTCGGTACCGCTGACCAAGCTGGAATTGGTGATCAAGTGGACGCACATGTAGGCACCCACGGGAACCAAACCGCTCAGCGAGTGGAGGCGGCGAATTAAGAACTCGTGACGCTGGAAAAAACTACCGGTGGATTCCGCGTGGCTGGATTCGGACATTCTCAAGAATTTCTACGTCGGGAAGCTGGCTGATCGATTTTTCAAGGACTCGGCCTTGAATACAGCCAAAAGTCTCTATCGGTTCACCTGTAGAGGATATCTCACACTTAACGGTTTACCAAGTCTCGTTTGGCGGCATAACTGCTACAAACATCGAACTCAGACCGTGCAATCGACCCAACCTGATGGACAGGCCGTCGAGGCCGCCGCGAAGTAGGGCAAATTTTCTGAATTCGTTGACATTGCGGTCTCGACCGAACTATACTCGACTTCCAGAAACCACGCTGTGTTCTCGCCTGGATTCTCTCGTCAAAAATCATCCTTCGACCTATTTGCTTGCGGTTGACTCATGACACGACTCGGCCAGATTTTCACCCTGCTGCTCACTCTTTTGAGCGTTGCATTTTTCGTTGCTTCGGTGGCGGTCAATGCAGCCCACAAGGACCTGCGCAAGCAAGTCGCTGATTTTCAGACGCGACAAAAACAACTCGACACGAGTATCGATGAGCTCAAAAAGGCGGCTGAGATCAGTCGCACTCAATTGGCACAGGAACAAGTCGCCCGTCGTGTGTCGCTGGCAGCACTGCAAACGCAACTCGACACCGAACGAGAAAAGAATCAACAAGCCAACACGCAGTTGAACGACTTGAACTCGAAAAATACGTTGGCCACTCAAAGCTTGGCTCAAACCTTAGCCGAACTCAAGCGGATCACCAGCGAAAATGACCTTCTCAAGCAAGAGATCGATAAGATCGTCACGGATCGCAATGCACAACGTCGCAGCGTCATTGGATTGACAGATCAATTGAACGGCCTACTGAGCAAGCGAACCGATTTGCAATCGGAAATCGATACCCTCCGCGATCAAGCGACACGCTTTCAAGCACTCGCCGATATTCGCGGAACTGCTCTCAAAGCCGCCGGGGTTGCTGATCCTGATGACGTTCCTCCGACCGACCTAAAAGGTGTCGTGTTAGCCGTGGGTGGCGATCAATCCGTCGAAGTGTCGATTGGACGGGATGATGGGATTCGCGAAGGCCATAAGCTAGATATTTACCGCAACGGTTCGTACCTTGGACGGATCGAAATTCGCACAGTCGTCGAAGACAAAGCCGTCGGCAAGGTTATCCCTGCTTTCCGCAAGGGATTCATTCAGGCCGGTGACAAAGTATCGGCTAAGGTTTACTAGTTTTGTGTGATCAGAATGGCTCGCTGGATTGGAATGCCAGCCTAGCCATGGCATGTTGACTGAATGGGTTTTGATCCAATCAACGAAATCAACAAGCCGGTTCGGCAACCGACCCCTCCAAACTCTGTTCGACGGCAATTGACATGACCAAGCAACCGATCTCGATCTACACGATGATGATCATTCTGGCAAATATTTTCATGTTGCTAGCATGCATTTTTATGGCCATCGAATACTTCGGACGGTACGGCGGTCCTTCTTCTCCCAAGCCTCCCTCCAACGTCCAGTGGAAGAGCTCGACTCCGTCTCGCTTCAGCGCGTAGCCCTTATTCTTGAATGTTGTTCGCGGACTTGCTTGTGCGTTTTGAAGTGGCCCGTTTTTAGCTTTTTCTCCGTCTCATGCTTTCTCCGCCGAGGCGGATGGTGCTCGTGCTCGTCATCGAACGGTCTTCTTCGAGCACGAATACGATTGGGAATAAAGCCATTGGTACGACTGCACGGCAGGGATGGTGATCCGCGGCCATTTGCGCTACCCTAATGTTGCCGTGTTCCCGCTGGATTCGGAGCGATCGGATTTTCGTGATTCGGCGCGTCGGTATTGCGGGTTTTGCAGTTCGGAGACCGGTCCTCAATGTTGCAATTCGGACTGCATCACGATTGGATGTCCGAAAATGTTTGTGGAAGTTGGCGCGAAAACGATAGAATGAGCGTCAGACCATCAATATTCCCAGCGAGCCACCATGACCAACGCTCAGTCCCCAGATCGAGCTCGGACGAATTCCGAGAGTAGCCAGAGCAGCACGGGTCGCTGTCCGTCGTCCAATTCTTCCTGTCCAGTCGATGCCAATGATCGAGCGGCGGATTCCGTTCCGGTTCGATTGCAAGAGTGGGTATTTTCCGTTGAACAAGATTCTAAGACGCAAACGAAAGAGTATCTGGAACAGGTCGACGCAAGGCAATCGGGCGAGTGAACCTCGACTGCTTGCTCGTTGGCTTGGTTTGGAGAGCGAGTTCTTCGTACGGCATCCACATGATCAGCCTCGGGATGCGCTGGCAGACTATATCGAACTGGTCCGTGATCTTTCGAAGCAGTTGCCCGTCGCACCGAGTCAGAGCAGCCCGTTGCGGCACTTCTTGGCAAACGGATCGAGTATTTCTCTGGAGACAGGATCGCAGGCCCATCTTCACTCCGCTTTGTTTGAAACGGCAACTCCCGAGTGCCAAAGCCCTCGCGATCTAGTGGCCTACGAATTGGCCAATGAACAATTGATCGAGAAGGCTTTTTCGTCGCATCACGGAAGTGTTCAATGGTCGTTGATCAAGTCCAATACGGATGCCCATGGTCATACCTTAGGGCAGCATGAATCGTATGACATGCGGATCGCCACAGGTGGCTGGTTGCTGGTCTGGTGGATTGGACTGGCTTTGCTGTTTCCTTGCGTTGTTCTCTATCGCATCGCTGCCATCCTTTGGATGGGGTTGATCTATGGGCTTTGGGGGACCGAACGATTGATTCAAAGGGCTCGATGGCCTTATCAAGCGCAGAAATCAAAGCCACGCGATAAACGATCTCAAGGAGCGAATGCCGATCATGATACGGTCTCCGATGTGGGAAGGGTCGACCCGGATACAGTCGACCCAGTTCCAGCGGACAATCCAACGAATGAAAACGGAGAAGAGTGGTATACGATGCCGGAGCATTTCCTCTCCACGCGATGGCTTCAATGCACCGCATTTGGACTGAGGTGTCTCCATCGCCCCATCGCGTTTTACTTCGGCCTTCTCATCTCCGCGGTCGCACTCAGACCACACCGACGAGTTATGTCCGCCTTTCTTTCGTCCAGATGCGTTCTGGATGGTGCTGGATACGTAGATGACGATAACCATTTTTGGATCAGCCAACGTGCCAGCCAAGTCGATTGCATCATCGGGTTCGGCAGTTACGGCCGTGATCGGCCTATGTTCCGATGCGATGCGATGCTCAGGGAACTTTTTTCGGACCCCTATTTTTCGTTTGCTCGATACATGCAGCTATTCCGCAATCGTCAACGAGTGGAACTCGCGATCGGTGATTCTGGAATGTGCCAGCAGTCGCAGTATTTGCGTTTCGGCATCACCGCTCTCATCTTGGATTGGGTCGAGTATGCCGACCCATCGGAGTACCCCCACCTGAGATCTCCAATCGAGGCGATTCGAGAATATGCGCGCGACTGGATGTTGGTGCGAACGGTCTGCGATCGAAGAGGATACGATCAATCAGCCAAAGAGATTCAGCGATCGTACTTGAAGCAAATCAAACGCTGGTTGCAGGACCGGTCCGATGTGCCAGCAGAGGCTTGGGAAATCGTTCAACAATGGCAAACCACTCTGAATCAAATGGTCATGAAACCTTCGGACCAAGGAGAGTTACCCATGGTTCTCGTAGGCCGAATTGATTGGCTGAGTAAGCTTTGGTTGTTACATCAGATGGAATCGGATACGGCCTGGGCAATCAAAAAGAAAATCGACATCCGCTACCACGAGCTTTCGGATCAAGGGTATCACCGTCAGATAGCCAACTATCTTCAGCTATCTCCGATTGTGAACGATGGGGAGATCGAGCGAGCACGCCGAGCTCCGCCAAGCGACTCCCCGGCGCGCCGCCGCGGCAATCTCATCCGAGAGATGTCCGAAGGGGCTTCTGAGTTACGGGTCGATTGGCGCAGCGCGAGCTATGATCTCGAAGGCGTTCACTACCATGTCCATTTCTAAAGCTCGACTGTTCATTCTTAGGTAAGGCACTTCCTAACAGCCTGTTGAAAGAGTGAGCTTCGACGCCCTCATTTTGAAGTTGCGCGTTTTTGGTTTTTCTCCTGCTCGTGCTCAATCCGCCGAGGCGGATGGTGCTCGTGCTCGTCATCGAATGAGATTTTTCGAGCAGCAAGAGCACGAAAAGTCAAGGAATCGCTGATCTGTTCAACCTTCCTCGGCAAGAGACGCTTCGGAGTCACTGCGCCAAATGCGAAAACGCACCTCGGCTTCGTTTGGTACGTAAATTACCAAAGGTAGCTTGCTGTTGTAACGCAACAATTTGGGTTCCCCTCCGAGCGTGATCCAACGCATCACTTTGGGGATGGATGGGTCGACACCAATGAGTGTACCTGCCATTGGGCCAAGTTCTCGCACGATGTACTTGGGATACCCCCAACCTATGATGGTCTCCTCTTCGATCTTTCCCGAGAAGAAGTAGCGATTGGCCGAATCGGTCTCGACCATTTTTCCTACCTGCAACTCGACCCGGAAATCGGTTTCGTTTTCCTGTTCAGGAATTTGGATCACAAACCGTTTGGTACCCTCGCCGGCTTTCGGAAAGGCTTTCAGTTGGTCGCTTGGGGGTTGTGTCATCGAGAGAACCGCAATAGAGGAAAAGATGAATAAAGCTGCAATCGTTTTCATTAGGATCGTTTCCTGGACAGAGTCTGGACAGAGTAAGGATAGGCATTTTCGATTGCAGGGCCATCTGGACTGACCCTCTGCAAACTCGAGTGTTGATTCTACGCTGATCGACCGTTACGCCGTTCCGCGAATTGTAACCTGAAGCGGTAGAGGCGGTCCTCTCACTCTTTGCTGGCGCTCCAGCTTAAGATTTTTACTTTGTGGGTAGCACGACTGGATAAATCGACAAATCGTTAAGAACCATGTCTTATCGATAGAGATCCGCAAGTCATTTCAATATCGTGGCACCTGGGTGTCGATATCCATGCTCCATTGATCGATCCCTCCCGCCATACTGAGAGCATCTTCAAATCCATTTTGGCGGAACCAACGGACAACGCGCAGGGATCGGCCGCCGTGATGGCAATGGACAACCACTTGTTTGTCCTTCCATTGGTTCAATTGATCGACGCTCGGTGGCCATTGACTCATGGGGATCAATTCAGCACCCTCGATGTGGGCCGTATCGTATTCTGAGGGCTCTCGGCAATCGAGGAAGGCAAGAGATCGTCCAGTTTCCGTGCGCCCTTGATCCAACCATCTTTTGGCAGTGTTTACATCGATTTCCATGGCGTCTTTCCAATCGTCTTATTGACAAAGGCCAACCAGTGCCTGAGGAACCTACTCGCGGAGCAAATCCGCGTGTCAGCCGTGTTCTCGCTCGTACACGTTTTGTCTGCGTGGCTTCGAGCATTGATTGAGAAGTAAGATAATAAAAAAGGCTGAAATGAACATGGTCCATTCCAGCCTAGGTTGGGCGAACGGCTAAGAAGGACAATCGACCACTCAGCCGCATGCGTTGTTGGTGCGATGCTATTCGATCGAGGATGCGTCCCAGCTATCGCCTGCGTCCCTCGTTCCCATAGCCCCCCAGGGCCCATACGGGCTGGGCAGGTTCGAGCGAGCACCGTCGATCCCCTCGGGGGCTTCGCGGCTCGCATCCCCCGCGTCGATAGAATTGGGGATATATCGAACATTGTTGTCGCCAAAGACAACGTGGGCACCGGAGCCATGGTAGCTTGAAGCGGAGGAGACCCCCCAATCCCAAAGCGATTGATTGCAGGAAGGAGAGTTTGGGGGGAGGATCGTTTGGATGGAAGCGTGGTTGTAGTCACCGTCCTGCCATCTCATTCCCTGCGAGTGCCACAGGTCTCCCGTGTTGACCATGGATGGGTTGTACTTGTCACCCAATTGCACCCGTTTGCAACCGATAGGGTTCCTCACGTTTGCTGCACCCGCGGCCTGCCAACGAGAGCCTTGAATCCGCAGTTTGCCTTGACCAGTGCCCAAATTTTGCGATGGGGTGGTTGCGATTTCACCTAGTAGAATTGTAAATGCCGTCCCGTCGGTGAGGTCGGCTAGCCGACGGGAATAGCGACCTTGAAAAGCACCTCGATTGGCGGCGGGATGCCATGCTTGGTTTACATTGACAACCGTATCCCCGTAGCAAGCAGCATAGTTCACGCGCCCCGTTCCATCGTAATCCCAATTGGCGTCTGGATTCATTTTGCCTGGATCCGAAGGGCATCGCAATCCGGCGATCTGTGTGCGCCATGGCGTGAAGTTGCCTTGCATATCCCACGTCGAGCGGAAGAAGGGACGCTGCGTTTGAATTTGGTTGAACAGAGCTTGTTGCTCCATTTGCGGCAAGATCGAAACGAACAAAGAGTAGCGGTTGATACCGATACGACCGACGTTCAAATCCTCGTCATGAATGCTCCATGGATTGCTAGAGCAGGGACCTTGCGCTCCTGCGGGAAGTTTCTTAAACGCGGATTCGTAGTTCAATATCGCCAAGCCGACTTGCCGGATGTTGTTGGAGCACGACATGCGCCGCGCCGCCTCTCTGGCCGATTGCACCGCTGGGAGCAACAACCCGACTAAGATGCCAATGATTGCAATGACGACTAACAACTCAACCAGGGTAAACCCTGACCGTTGGCGTTTGGACATCGCTGTGGACTCCTTGAGATTGAAGAAATAGCGAAGAAACAATTCGATTGCAAAAACTTAACATGTCGATCAGGAAAGGTCAATATTTTTGTTAAAAACCCCCTTTAAGGGCGAGTATTCTGCCCCGTGGGCAGGCAGGGCGAAATCGAAGGGAAGCATTCGGCTGAAATTTATGGCCAGTACTTCCGGTTGGTGGGCAAATCGTTTTGGTCGGCAATCGAGGACAACAAAACGATGAGAACAAACGGTTGGATCCCAGAGACGGTGCGCCCAAAAGATGGCACAGATCCTAGGCCTTGATTGACCTTAGTTCACGGCAGGGTTCGAGACCAATTCGACAGGGATTCGCAGCCGCGAGGTTTCGCGAAGGACGACAACGTCGATGATTCGGCCCGCAGCGGATAGGCCGACGAGTTGTACCAAGTGCTCATCATTCTCAACAGGATTTCCATCGAATTCGAGAATGATGTCTCCGTAACGAAGTCCTGCCAGCTCGGCGGGGCTATTGGGCTTGATCACTTTCACGAAGGCGCCACGGGGGCGCTGGGCATTGACTCCGGAACCCGAATCGAGGTTGAACGCTTTCTCAACGCTGACTCCCAGATACGAACGATGCAACGCACCTCGCTCGACCAACTGCGTTGCAACGTTGATGGCAATATTGATGGGGATGGAGAAACCGATACCTTCGTTTCCTCCCGAGTTGCTGGCGATGGCGGTGTTGATGCCCACGACTTCACCTCGCATGTTCATCAGGGGTCCCCCGCTATTGCCTGGGTTGATGGCCGCATCGGTTTGAATAAAGTCCTGATACACGATGGACTTGCTTCCCAATTCCAGATTGCGGCGACCTTTGGCGCTGATGATGCCGTAGCTTACGGAGTGGTTCAATCCGAACGGACTTCCGACGGCAAAGACATGGTCTCCCATTTCCAGGGTTCGGCTATCACCAATTTTCGCTACAGGCAGATCACGACGTCCCACATCGATGACAGCAAGATCGGTCGAGGGGTCTTCCCAAACGCGTTCAACCTTGAGCGGGGTCCCTTCGAGGGTCTCGATTCGAATGTTGTGGAGGGCAGCCGATTGAATCACATGTCGGTTCGTCAAAATGAAGTTGCCATTGCCGATTTGAACGACGACTCCTGAACCCGCTTCTTCCACTTTCCGAGATTCCGATTTGAGCGGTTTCGTATCGGTTCGAAAGTCATTGCGGGACGTATCGGGTCCGGCCTCTTCTTTGATCGCTTCGATATGCACCACGGTTGGGTTCACCAACCGAACCGCTTTGCGAAGAAGCATGGTTTGCCGCTCAAGCAATGTCACTTCATCAGCAAGCATCGCGTACTGTTCATCGCGATGTCGCCAGTCGACGGTGGAGTTGGCTGCGGATGGGCTACGGTGGGATGGGGCAGGTGCCACCACTCCACTACCAAGTCTTTTGGCATCCTTCAGCGATTCACTCGTTCCAATCGGTCGTTGGAATTCTTGACCGTTTGCGAGAGGGATATTCCCTCCCAACGCAAACAATAGCCAAGCGAAGGAAGTTTTCCAGCCAAACCAAGTACTCTTCATGATCGCTATCGCAGAACGGGCAGACAACGCAGGCAACATGGACGCGACAACCCATGAATGAGTCGTACTGTTGGTGTCTCGGATTCCAAAGCCACACGCTTGCACTGGAATTGGCTCGGATTGCTATCGTGACGAGAATGCCCTGCTGTCCTTGCCGGGGTACCCTTTCATACCGGTTGTATCGACTTTGTTGTGAATTCGATCCATGCCCGGCAGTAACGATTCTCCGATCGGAAAAATCGAATTTGGGGCAGTTGATGAATTCAGAACGAAGGGAAATAGCGACGCTCAAACCAGGGCTGTTCCAAACCGACCTGAAATTCCAATCAAAACTAGAATCTCTGTGAAACGGCAATATGCATTACGACACAGGGCTACGGGGTTCGTCGCCGCGCGGTCCGAGATTTCCGTACCGGTGGTAATCGAACGAGATGCTCTGTTCGATCACGTACCAGAGCAATTCCTGTCCGCTTGCCAGCACGGGAGCGTCGGCAATGTACACGAACTGCTCGTTGGCAGTCCTCCGAATCGTTTCAGGAACGCGATCAGCGGTTGCGTAACGGATGCGGGGAGCACGCCCTTCTTGCATAGCAGCTATCAAATCGGAATCGCTTTCGTCAATGAACTCGATCCGTCCTGCCCACGCTAACGTTAACTGTTCAAGCGTATCGATGACTCTTCCATCGATCTTAGGGTCGTAGGAAACGGTGGCACGACTACCGGTCGCAACGGCGGCGGCACATCGAGCGATGATTTCGAAAGCTGTATCACGTTCATCGATGCGGATTCGCAATGGGATGACGGGTAGGTAGCGTCGAACGTTGTCTTGTCCGATAAGTTTGAAGTGATCGTGTTCGACAAGTATTTCTTCGCGCGCGAATTGGTCGTAATGTGGCAGTGCGATTCGCAGTTTGGATACATCATCGACACCCGAGTGAGGGAGTTCGAGAATTTTCCGGCTCGAGCTATCCAGTCTGTCCCACAGATTTTGCAAGACCTGCAATTGCGGTTTGGTATCTGAGACGGGTGCTTCGCTGATCGGCCGGTCCGAGAGATCCATCAACATCGTGACGTAGTTAGGGCCACCGGCTTTCGTACCGGGTCCAAAGGCGCTTTTACCCATTCCACCAAATGGCTGCCTGAGAACGATCGCCCCAGTCGTCGGCCTGTTGATGTAGAGGTTGCCTGCCTTCAATCGCTGACGCCATATTTGCTGCTCGCGATCATCAAGGGACTCCAGCCCGCTGGTCAAACCGTATCCGGTAGCGTTCACGATCTCGATGGCTTCTTCCAGCCGACGGTAGGGAATGACTCCCAGCACGGGGCCGAACAATTCTGTCATGTGGGTGAAGTTCCCAGGGGTCACATTCCATTTGACACCTGGCGAGTAGAGGCATGGGTTGTCCCCTTGCTGCGTCGGCATCACGAGCCAATGTTCCCCATGTTCCAGCTCTTTCAGTCCTCGCAACAAATCTCCCGAGGGTGGACGGATCAGCGGTCCCATCTTGCTCGAAAGATCCCAAGCGGAGCCGATCTTGAGGCTGGTGACGGCATCGGCGAACTGTTCGCGAAACTCTTCGCTTTCAAAGACTTCTTGTTCTAGGACGAGCAGCGAGGTTGCACTGCATTTTTGGCCAGAGTGAGAGAACGCGCTATGCAAAATATCTTTGATGGCCAAGTCGCGATCGCTGAGACTACTAACAATCGTTCCGTTCTTGCCACCGGTTTCGGCAAACAATTTTGCGTTCGGAGTGGCACTCAGAATTTGAAGGGCGGTCTCGGTGCCTCCGGTCAAAATGACACGGGCAATCTCGGAGCGGCGAAGCAAATGCTTGCCAGCCATCGAACCGCTGCAAGGGATGAACTGCAACGCTTCGCGAGGAACGCCTGCCCGCCAAAAAGCCTGGCACATCACAAAGGCCGGGAGGACGGTATCGGACGCGGGTTTGAGCACGACTGGATTGCCCGCTGCCAATGCGGCCGCGATTCCGCCGCAAGGAATGGCAATCGGGAAGTTCCAAGGGCTGATCACGACCACCGGCCCGGAGGGCTTGGCGACAACGCTGCGATCGCGAGACAAGTCCAATGCGCAGCGTGCATAGAACTCGACGAAGTCGATGGCTTCGCTAATTTCTGGATCGCTCTCGAGAATTGTCTTGCCAGCATCAGCCATGGCCGCACCGATCAATTCACCGCGCGCTGCCCGCAATTCTTGGGCGACGTTCCGGAGAATTCGATAGCGTTCTGCAGGATTCAGTTCTTTCCAGCCTGAGGGATCCGCGATAGCGCATTGGGCGGCACGATGCAGTTGCTCTTCGTTCGCCTGTCGATATTTGGCGGCGACGACACCGGGTCGCGAAGGATCGTAGGAAGCGTATTCGTCCCCCGCCCCTTCCACCTCGTTAGCTCCCAGCGACAATGGAATAGGGGTAGCGTTTGCATCGCATCGACCTACCCAACGGTCGATGATGTCCTGTGCCCATCGGGAGTTAATCGGAACGGAAAAGTCGGTGTCGGGCTCATTGGCAAACGATTGCCAGCGGATTGGTTCCGGGGGAGTGGATGGGGGCTGCGTGCGATCTTGAATTCGTCGCGGTTTATTGGAGACTTCGGGAATGCGTTGGATCGATTCTATGAAGCCGTTTTCGAGGCGTTGCCAAGTGGAACTGCCAGCTTGGATACGAAAGGCATGTCGCAGGAAGTTATCTGGGCCAGTGTTCTCATCCAATCGCCGAATAAGATAGCCGATCGCATTGATGAACTCTTCGCGATAGCAGGCTGGGGCGTAAAGCAACATACTCCGTGAGAGTTCGAACATGGCCCGTCGTTGATGATTGGCCATTCCCTCGAGCATTTCGAACTGGACGTGATCGATCGCATTCGAGGCGACGGCCAAAACGATTCCATACGCCAGATCGAACAAATTGTGTGACGCGATTCCAAGTTGTACCGCCGTATGATTTTCGTTTTGCAAGCCGAAACGCAGCATCCGCTTGTAGTTCGCATCGGTTTCCAGTTTCGTACGGTACGGAGCTTGAGGCCACCCGCGCAGTGAGGCTTCGACCCGTTCCATTTCCATATTGGCTCCCTTGACGACTCGGATCGTAATGGGGGCTCCTCCTTGAGCGACGCGTGACTTTGCCCAATCCGTAATCGATTCTTGAACGAGGGACGAATCGGGAATGTAGGCTTGCAATGCGATGCCACCATGAACGTCCTCTAGCCCCTTTCGCGATAGGGTTTGCATGAAGATGTCTGCGGTCAAATACAGATCGCGATACTCTTCCATATCGAGATAGACGAATTTAGGAACGCGCTTACCATCGGGGCGAACGAACACTTCCTTCGCGGCGGCTCGGTAAAGCAATTCCAATCGATCGGCCACCATCCTCGTGGTGTTTTTGCGGGCCAGTGCAGAAATTTGGGAGTAAAGCGTCGAGATCTTGATCGAAACGCACTCGATCTCTGGAAGTTGCAGCACTGCCAAGTAACGATCGAGGCGTCGACGCGATTCCTTTTCTCCGAGAATGGCTTCCCCCAAGAAGTTCACATTCATTCGGACCCCTTCGCGTGTCCGTTCTCGAAGGTGAGCGCTAAGGGTCTCTTTTTCGGCTGGCAAAATCACGTTGGCGGTTTCTTTCCGCATCTTCTCCTTGACCATCGGCACCGCGACCCCAGGCATGTATTCGCCAAAGGATTGAAAGCCCTTGAGAAGAGCTTGATCGAACATGCTGAAGAAACGCGGTACTCCCTGGACGTCCAAAATATGGACCATCTGATCGACAACACGACCGGGGGAATTGCTCCTAAAACTCTGATCGGTGATTTGCGTTAGCGTCGATTTGTCTTCGGGGTGCTGCAGCATCCGATCCAATTCCGCTTGCTGCCGTCGTTCTTGAGGGGTTTGCAGTTGCGAGGCCCGCTGCTGAAGAAGCTTGGCGACTTCGAGCGCCGCATCGACCAAGAAGGGATCTTCGACCTGTGGAATCCCCGACAGCCCGCGTTGCTTCAGCAAATCTCGAACCGATTGCAGGTTCAGGGGAGCGGTTCGCAGCATCGAATCAGTCATCGATCGACCTTATTTGGAATAGATATTCTTTAGTTTGGATCCGAGCCTTCAACAGGCACTTGATTATAGTGCTCAGGCTTTGCGAGCGGATGCCCTAAATGCGAGTGGTTGCCCGCTGGGCTTGCCAACTGTGTTTTGCAGTGAGCCAAAGCGGGAATTTTGAAGTCGCGCTATTTTGGCGTCTCTCGTACTCGTACTCAATGAAATGGTACTCGTACTCGGACTCGATGCGGTATCTTCGAGTACGAGTACGAGTACGAGTACCGCTAACGCTGAGTACGAGTACAAAAAATGCTGGGAAAACATGTGTTGGATCTCAGAGAGGTTTGAAAATCGCAACTTCGAGATGCACATGAGCGAGAGAGAATCGCGTGTTAGTCCAGCCAATCGTTTGCGGCGAGACGTTCGGGAACATAGCGTTCGGTAACATAGCTGATGTCGCGACTGATGAGGGCTTCGACTTCCAGCTTGAAGTTGTTGTCGATCATCTTTTTGATTTCGGCTTGCCATGGTTTTTTGTCCGCAAACCAAGGATAGGAAGCGATCTGCCGAGCTCGATTCTTGTCTTTATCATCGAGTTTAATCGTGACGTTGTCTTTGAGCTGGCACCGTTCGAAATCGATACTGCGCAGACCGAGAAACTTGGCTTCCGGGATCGCCATCCGCATGCTTTCAAAGGCGAGATTGATTGATCCTTGTTTGATCACGCTGTAAATGTAGTAACCCCACGGGTCGTTATCGAGCAAGCAGAAGATGGGGAGTTTGAATTCATTGTGCAGACGGAACAGCATCCGCCGTACACCTCGCGAAGGCTGTCCGCCACCATGTGAAACAATGCACTTGTGTTTTTGCCAAAATTTGTCTTCGTTGAAGCGTTGCCAAACCGTACCCTTTTCGACGTGCAGGATGAACTTGGCTTCGCATTTCTTGATCCGGATACGATCGGGCTCGACAATGCTGGGGATGGGGTAGCCGGCAGCACCCATACGGGCTGCATCCAATTCGTTTTCGCCGTCGATGATCACAATGGGGCCAGCCAGAGCCCCTTTGGGTTCGGCATAGAGGTGAAGCTCTTCTCGCATCGCCCCGGTGATGACTTCCAAGTCTTCGATAACAGCGTCGGACTCCCCTTGATCTTCAAACGTGTTTTCTTTCGTTCCTTCGATGGCATGTTTGAGCATGTAATACATGCCCCGGATGCTGGTCGATTTCCCTTGTCGAATCAAGCGAGAACAGCCGCTGCCGACCAATAGAGTCTGCATGTAAGAGCGGGCTTGATTGAGATTAAACAGCTCGCGGCGATTCGTTTTCTCGCCCATTTCGATATGCCGTTTTCGGCGATTGAAACGGCTGTTCGAAAGCGAACGCGAAGGAACGTCCAAATAAGGATCTCGTCTCTTCTTCGCGATTTCGACGACTCCTGCCGCAAGTTTCTGCAGCTTGTTCATCGTGTCCACATCCTTGCCTTGGATAGGGACTTCCTTGACGTCATCCTCGACCGATCGCTTGGCCCGTTTTGCCATGTTGCTCCTCATGAATTCACTCTTGCAGGGTCCCTGTTTTACAAGGGATTTTCGGATTTGCCTAGCATCCTGCCGTATTGCTTCGGCTGAGCGAAGCCGCAGTACGGGCGATTGGATAGAATCATTCTCTCCCAATCTTTGGATCCCTTCGCTCTTTCCGAATCCTTTTTCCAAGCATTTCAACTGTGCCATTCCTTTTTGCTAGGAGCTCGCGTTGGATTTTGGCAGGTGCTGCCTGCTGGACGATTCTGATGCTCCCATTGCATGCTTTTGCTCAGACATCGCCCTCCTCTTCCGCCGACGATTCCAAACCGCGCAAAAGTTCGACGATCGATTTTCCCGAGTCTCGTCCGGAGGCGAATCACCCGTGGTTTGAGTCTGCGCCCTCTGGGATGTCGAAACTAATCGCTTTGGGGAATGTTCGTTTCGGGACCGACGATGAACGATTGCGGAAGGCGCGCAAGCAAGCTTTTACTTTTTTTCGAATCAAGGCGTCTTATCGCTACAAGTACACGCAACAGGACGGTCGGTTGGAAGACGACGATCCGTCGCAATGGGTGGCAGTGATCGATGCCAAGCTTCGTATGCTAGATATTCACCTTGAGCACGATGTCTATCTCCAATCCGGTTGGCAAGCGACGGATCCTTGGGATACCGCTTTGCTGAAGCATGAGTTTGACCACGTGGCGATCAGCACCGACCCGCGATTTCGGCAATTTTTGAAACAGTTGCTCCAGCAGCCGATCGAATGCACCGTGCGATGGCCGCGAGACGAACAATTGACGTCGGCCATTATCGACCAAGCGATCAATGCGGAAATGGCTGCCCGAATCCATGAGTTAGAGAGGCTTGTTCAGGCCCAATACGATCGATTGGATCAAGCGTCGCGGGATGGCAGAAACACGATCGAAGATCGGGAGCAATTCTTCCATAGTCTCTACAGCCTCGATTCGATTCGGGAATGCCATTTTTTGTATCTGGACACCGTTAAGCCATTGGTGCAAGATAGGCCGAGTAAGGAAGTTCGCGAACATTTTTCTCTCTTGATGACTCCTTAGATTTACATTCGATCTTTTTGATTTTGAGGTAGAAGCCTGGATGGCCTTTGAGACGACGATGTATGGACACGCATAGTATGAAATCATCCAAGCCGCCTCGGGCTTCGATGTTCTTTAGCGGCGGCGCCTACTTTATTCATTTTCTGTCCTTAGGATTCGCGTCGTTTCCGTTGCAGACGCACCTGAGAAACGCGCTGACGCCATCGACGGCCAGTTTGATCACCAGTGTTATTCCATTGGCTGCTTGCCTCACCTATTTCTTCTTCCGGTTCGCGGAATCTCGCGGTTGGACACGATCGCCACAGCGATTGCTGGTCGCTCTGGCATCCGGTGTTTGCTTGATGCAATTGGGAATGGGGCTCAAGCTGGAATCGATCACAGCGCAATCTTGGTGGGTCAGTCCAGGAATCGACGTGGCGGCCTGCTTGCTTTTGCTTGGCTGCGTGCAATCAAGCTGTATGACCGTGCTAAATCACATCGGAGTCGCGACGATGGGCAGTCACGCCTACACCGTCCGAGCCGCTGGATCGGCAGGTTACATGCTCGCCGTGGTAGTCATGGGAGCGATAGGGGCATCGGAAAAGGCCGTCTCGCAGACGCACCTTTTCATCGGTGCAGCCTTTAGCTTGCTGCACGTCGCGTTTGTATTGCTCAGTTTTCGATTTGTGCATTGGTCGAAGGAACACGAGTCCAGTCGTTCCTCATCCGCGATTTTGACATCCACTTCGGCAAACTCGACGAATAGCCATGCCGGTGCATCCAAATTATCGTCCGAGGAAAGCTTGAAGTGGTGGGGTTTGCTCATCCTTGTTTGGATGGTGGCAATGTGCGAAATGTCCTACGGACTTTATGCGCATGAATTCTTGACGACCACCTATGGCAGTATTGGTTATTTCGTCTTCGCCGGATCGATTGCTCTGGAGATCGCAATTCTTCTCGCCATGCCGATGTTTCCGGCGCTCAAACAACGATTGTTGTTCGTGGGGCCTGCGGGTTGGTTGACACTACTGTCCGGTTGTTTGATGGCCCTCAGCGGTTGGCCTATGATGGGTTTTGGCGCTGCAGCATTAGCCCTCAATTGCCCCTTCCAGGTATCTGCCAATGAACATGCACACCGTATGCGACCAAGCATGCTGGGGATCGCTTCGATGACATTGGCTCAGTCGATCGGTTACATGTCGGCAACGCTCCTATCCGCAGTTGTGGCCGCACAGGGGGGTGGTCCCGCTCGATTGTGGTCGATTATGATCCCGATTGCGTCGACGGCACTGGCTCTCTCGGTATGGCAAATGTCGCGCGACCGAGCCATTGCAAGCCGCGATGCGTTGGCCGCTCAATAATTCGAGGATAAGGCTAGGATTGACGACGAATCATGGAAGCAATTGGGCGCACCATCGCTATGCCTTCCAGATACGAGCCTTAGCCTCTCCCTGAAATGGGGCCATGGCGTTTCGAGTATCTACGATCAGCCGCGCATGTTGGCCCAGGAAGGAATAATCGAAGGCCGAATGATCGGTCGCGATCAGCGCGCAATCGATCGATGACAAGAAGTCCGCTGTCAATTCTTGGCTGACTGCGTTGGGGACATCGAACGAACGCATCGAAGGCAATTTCGGAACGTGAGGATCGGAGTAGCTGACGATCGCGCCGCGCTCGTTCAACAATTCGATGAGTTTGAAGCTGGGGCTTTCGCGAGGGTCATCGATGTTCTTTTTATAGGCAATACCCAGTATGCAGATGCGAGAGTTTTTAACCGGCTTTCCGAATTCGTTCAGGGCTTCGGAAACACGATCGACGACGTAATGAGGCATGAAAGTATTGATCTCGCCCGCTAGTTCGATGAAGCGAGTCGGAAATTCATGGCATCGCGCCAGCCAAGTCAGGTAGAACGGATCGATTGGGATACAGTGGCCACCTAGACCTGGTCCGGGATAGAAGGCCTGAAATCCAAACGGCTTGGTTTTGGCCGCTTCGATCACTTCCCAGATATCGATATTGAGTTTTTCAAAAAGGACTTTCAATTCGTTGACCATGGCGATGTTGACACATCGATAGGTATTTTCAAGGATTTTGCAGGCTTCCGCCACTTCGCAGGAGGATACTGGGACGACTTGGTCCATAACGGTACTGTAGAGATCGCAAGCTTTTTTAAGGCTTGCATCGTTCATGGCCCCTACGACCTTGGGGATCATCTGCGTTGAGAATTGTTTGTTACCTGGATCCTCTCTTTCGGGGCTATAGGCTAGGAAGTAATCCTGCCCGCAAATCAGACCACTTTCGTCGAGGATCGGTTTGACCACATCACGCGTGGTGCTCGGATAGGTGGTGCTTTCCAAGATGATCAGTTGTCCTGGGCGCAGGGACTTTTGGATCGAGCGGCAGGTTTGCTCGATGTACGTTAGGTCCGGATCGCGGCTTTGATTCAGCGGGGTTGGAACACAAATCAGAATCGAGTCGGGTTCGTCGAGCCGAGCCATATTGGCCGTAGGTACGAATCGTTCCTCGTGCAGCGATGGTGCCAACCATTGGGAGTCGAGATGCTTGACATACGAAATACCTTTGCAAAGGCTGTCCACCTTTCTGGGATCCACGTCGAAACCCCAGACCTGGGCACCCGAAACGCAGAAGCTTCGAACCAGCGGTAGTCCGACATAACCCAAACCGATCACGCCGACTCGAATGGTCATGGAGTAAGGTTCCTCGAAGAAGTCTTAGTAGGCGAAGTCTTAGTAGGCGGATAGGTAGAAGGAGCAATAGGGGGAGCTATTCCGGTTAGCGAACGTCTGGCAAAGGGGTGAACGCTTGGGGGGCGAGTCCGAGTCCAATGGATACTAGATCGATTCGAGCTGGCAATCGTCCAACGCGACACTGGCCCCTCGGCCCATATACCGAACGGCGATGAGCAATCGGACTTCATTCTCGCGACGCAGCACCGTCCCTTCAAAACCTTTGAACACCCCCGAACGAACCCGCACTCTTTGCCCTGGTTCCAGGTTCAATTCCGGAGCCATCGGCATGTCGGTTTGGATCAACTGATAGATCTGTTTAAGATCCGCGATCAATTCTGCCGGTTGAGGGACTGTCAGCCAGCGACTGACGGACCCAGTGCAGACCGCACGGTACCGAGACATCTCGTCACCACAGACGAATACGTAATTGGGAAACAAGGGTTCGTAGCTGGTACGCAATCTGCCCTGAGGAGAACGAAATCGCCTGCCGATGGTCGGACCGTAGAAAGGGATTTCGAGTTCAACCAGCTGCCGCATCAATTTCTTTTCGAAACGGGGCAAGGTATACATGGCCCACCATATTGCGGTGCGTTCCTCTGCCGATTCACCTTGGAAAAGGTTGACAGGCCAAATGTCTTGCTCGCGTTTTAGGATCGGCATGGGAGTGGTTCGATTCTCAAGTTTGAACTTACGACATCATAACCCAGGGTGTTCGCGAGAAACAGCGATTGCACCTTGGATGAGCCGGATCATGAACGGATCTGATTTTTCCGTAAAAAGCCAATGCGAAGTGCAAATCCTGGTTCGGTGACTGGCATAGTTTAACCATCGGCATCGCCGCGACGATTCATGGAAGCTCGTTCAAAAAGGCTCAATAATCCGGGGCATGGGTTGTTTGCCGTCTATTCCTAGCAGGGACTGGCGCAGGCCCCCCATCTTGCCCAATCCTCACCACAAGGATGCTGGGATTTCCAGGATTAAGTGGATTATGCGGTGCGACTAGCAATCGATTCACGACCCAAACATTCGGAGGGATGCAAATCTATCTAGCGATGGGATCTCCGATCTCGATAGAGTGCAAGGTATTCATTCGAGGTCACCATTTCGGACTAGGTGCATTGTGAAGATTCGCTCGACCAGTGTTGGACATACCTCCTTCTTGATCGTGATGACAGCGCTGAGTTTGGGCGTCGGCTGCAAGAGTTCCCAATATGCGGAACGATTCGGTTTAGGGACAATGGACCAACAGAAAGCCAAAGCCGCGGATTTCGATCCGTTTCCGTTGAATGACATTGGTCCCCCTGTGATGGGTGGTCGGCCCAGAGGCTTCATGGATCCGTTGCCGGAGCCAAAGCGAGCGGAACTGCAAGCCCGCCAGCCCAATCCGTATGCCAATTACAACCGCTAGTCTGAAGTGGTCTATGATCCCCATTGGGATAATCTTCCATACTGCCGTCCGCCCACCCAATCAGAGCCGCGAGCGTTACGGCTTGTTGATTTAATCGGTTACTTTTTTGGGGG
>JBAWXH010000016.1:0-82331 GCA_037144155.1 Planctomycetota bacterium
CCATCAAATCGATTCGCGCACAAATTGCGACCCTTGAAAAAAGCTTAAAAGAGAAAATTAGCGAGGCAGAAGCGGAAAGTGCTCCGGTACCGCTACGGCAAAACAGGCGACCCAACGAGATACCGGATGCGGTAGATCGAGATATGGCGGTAGATCGAGATATTGAGAAGCCAGTTGAACGGAAAGTCGCTCCCAGCGAGAAGGCGGCCCCAGCTCCCAGTGCCAAAGGAGCATCAGGGGAGCCAAGTGGGAGCGGTCAAGTTGGAGTTGCAAAATGGAGTACGGACTTAACGAATACATGGGGACGTCGGCTCCGCTCCCTGGAAATTTCGGATGGTACATCCTCGCGATTGGTTGAGGCTTTCCCGAGGCTCCAATTTCAGAACCTGCAGCGTATTGGGAAATTTCCCGGTATGGGATTGCTGTGGGGGATCGAAAATGCTCCGAATGGCAATTATGCGTGCATCTGGCAATGGCATGACGATGACAATGCGGCGACGAAGACGGCGCTGCTGGACTTGAAGGGCAGAGCGCTCGATATCGAGTTTTCAGGCCAATTTGAAACGACGGGAGAAGTCTACATCTTGGTTTCGCAAGGACTGAATGCGAATGGGTTTCAGCCGGTCGACCTATGGCGCTACGAGCTCGAAACCGTACCGCCGTTTTCTTTGAGATCGAAGAAGGGAGTCCGTATTGCGTCCGGGACTACCACGCACGCGAGCATGGGTTCTTTGCATGACGCGGGGAATGGATCGCTGCTGATCGATCTTGGGGAAAAAAGTTCGCTCAGCGCACAAACGCCCGGGATTCGGGTACAAGAAGCGCGGACCGGTGTTTGGAGGTTGAAGGTGGATCGTGCGGCGAACGCGGCCCCTTCGGAAGGCACATTGGCGCCGTTGTCCGGTCGCGAATCAGGCGGCCCGGAGAGTGCGAGTTTGACCGCTAAACCAGGGCCCGTGTGGAAGTTGCAAAGGGACGAGGCGGGTATCTCGTTGATTGATCTGGAAGGACTGCATGAAAATCAATCGATCGCGGATTTGCGTGAGGATTTGGATCTGGCTGGAGGAGCGTTTGAATGCACGAAGGCAGATCAAACCGAATCAGTAGCCATCATCGATCGACAGCGTGGTTTGATTCACCAGTTGTCGGAGACGGATTCCGGTGCATGGAGAACGAATCCTTTGGCAGTTACCGATCGCGAATTGCAATACCTGGGATTGGACAGCAACAGCCAAATGCTTGTGATCGATTCCCGTGGGACACCCCGGCGCCTTGTGAGTCAACGGGTGTTGCGCGAACGTGGAACGAGAATGCCTCTGAAACTGAGTGAATCCGGTTGGTACCAATCGATTGAGGATGGCAAGTTGGAAGACGCATTTGTTCCAATTGCGAATGAGGCTACCCACGAACGGGAGGGCGTTCGTCAAGAAGTTTTCTTAGCCGTACCCGAGCGGACGCGAATCGAGTGGATGTCCGAGGGAGAATGGGTGTATCCGGAGGGGACATTGCTGCTGCAAACGATTCATGCGCCCGCAGACGATTCTCTGACAAAGAGAGAATCCGACGGCGCATTGGGAGCGGGCTCCCACCGCAAAGAGACCCGTGTGTTCCTGAGGAACAGGGGACAGTGGCATCCTTTTGTTTATCGGTGGAATGCGGACCAGACGGATGGTTTGTCAGAGGGTGGTATCGACAATGATCAGGGATTTCGGGTTGCTTCCGATTGTAGCCGTTGCCATATCGAGAGTGGCAACAACTACCTGATCGGCTTCGAGGGCCGTGTGATGAAAGGGTCGTCCATTACGAATCCGAAGAATTCATTAGTCCGTGAGTTGAGAGACAGGGGGTACTTGAAGCGACGCAGTTTGGTGGATGAGTACCGCTCACTCGTCGAACGCAAACGTCCTTTGCGTGAGGAATTGCTTGCGGATACGAAAAGTAGCGAGGATGCTCCGCAAATGGAAATCAGGGCAATCGAGTGGCGATGGTTTCAAGCCAGCATGGAGGCAGATCTCATGCGGCCTTGGATTGATAGATCGCGGATGGGATCGCTAGCTGCGAATGAAAAGGATGGGGGAGCTGGGCAGAGCAATGGGAGCCTGCCCGACGATTTAGAAAGCCAAGGGAACCTGATCTACGCTTTAGCCATCGCCTATGAAGCGACAAAGAGCGACGTGTTCCGCGATTTGGCGAGTGCGAGTGCGGACGCCTTGATCGAGAACTATGTTGATCCAAATCATGGCGGTTTCTATTGGCGTGTGGACCGCAATGGCAGAGTGACAGACGGAAGAAAAGATTTGAGTGGCAATGCGCGCGCCTTGTTGGGCTTGGCACGCTTGTCGGCCGCTTTGAACAGACCAGAATATTTGGAGGTTGCGCTTCGCAATTGGGAGATTCTAGGGGAGCAATTCGAGAACCCGAGTGGCGGCTACTATGAGGAAGCGAAAGAAGATTTTTCGTCGCCTGCGGGATGTTCTTCCGAGGCGTTGCTGGATCTCTATGAAGCTCTTTTGGGATTATATGACGCATCCCGCGTGAGTCAGATCGCGCTGGATGCTGAAAGGCTTGAGGCATTTGTGTGCAGCCGGCTGGTTCTCGACGGAGGCTTTATCCCCGAACGATTCGAATCCGGCTGGAAAACGCCAGCTGTTCAGGACAAAGCGATTCTTGTGGAACTTGGGAATCAATTGCGTTGGGCGTTTGCGATAAGCGAATCGATAAGACTTGGGGGGACGCACGAGTATTTGCCGATTGGAAATGGATTGGTAGATTTCGCGATCGATCGAGGCATGGATGAAGCGATGAGGGGAATAGGGAGCTATGACAATCGGTGGCAAAAGGGAAGATGGCAACAATTGACACTGATGCGAACCCTGATGCGCTATGCAGAATCGCATGGGAGATGGCAACTTTGGAAAGCCGTTGCGAACACGAAAGAGTACGCGGTTTCGGAGGTCATTGACAGCGAAGGGTCTGGATGGTTTGAGGAGGACGGGAAGGGAGCGAAATCGAGCAATATTTTATTTCATGCGATCGGCATGTACATGGAAGGAATCCGAATCGCGCAATCGAGGTTGAATCCATGAGTTCCCGGTTATTGGTCCTGAGCGTCCGAAGGATTCATGGCAATTCCCGTCTTGGATCTTGTTGGTAACCGTGTTTCGTGCGCCATCGGTATCTGGGAAGCAGTTGCGTTTGGGAGTGCGAGGCGGCGAGGTCATTCAGCGCCGCCGAGAATCATCGCTATTAGAAACAATTTGCTGTCGCGTAGGATTTGGGTGGGAAAAGCAAGATGGAATGCAATGCGGCGCGTGGGTGATAGACGAGGGATCGCTGAAGAGGGATCAGAGATTGAGTTTTGGAATTCGAGTGGAGTGTATTGGAGTAAGAAAATCGAGATTCGAACGAATGAAACAGTCGGCGAATGGAAAATTGGCGATGGTTCTCAATGGCCTAGATTGGCCGCGCATGATTTGGCGTGGTCGAGGGCGTTGCGGGATGGGTTGCATCACAAGTCCTTTGACTTGACGGCCCATGACACCGAGGGAGGAGTGATCGGATACTTGCCATTGACGTTCGTGAAGAGTTGGCTGTTTGGTAAATTTCTCGTTTCGCAACCCTACTTGAACACCGGTGGGGTGTGGGCAGACGATGAAGCCGTCTCTCGGTCCCTTGTGGATCGAGCGGTTGCATTGGCAGACGAGTTGGATGTGAAACACTTGGAACTACGGCATGAGAAGCCGTTGGAACATGGAAAGTTGAGCCGAAGCAGAACAGACAAAGTGCATATGCGATTGACGCTGCCGGAATCGTCGGAAGCGTTGATGAAGTCGTTCAAGAGCAAGTTGCGCAGTCAAGTAAAGAAGACTTTTGAGCATCCGTTCGAACTGCAATGGGGGCAGGATGACGTACTTCAGGAGTTTTATGCGGTGTTTGCTCGCAACATGCGCGATTTAGGGACACCTGTCTACTCGCAGCAATTGTTCAGGAGCATCCTGCGAGCATTTCCGCGCAGTTCGGAGCTTTGTGTCGTCCGTTTGCAAGGATCCGTGGTAGCGGGGGCGCTTCTATTGCATGAACGAGGAAGGACGGAAGTTCCGAGCGCGAGTTGTTTGCGAGAGTTCAACTCGACCGGGGCGAACATGTGGATGTATTGGCAACTTCTGCAGCGAGCGATAGAACGCGGATCTCAGGAATTCGATTTCGGTCGCAGCAGCATCGACAGTGGCACGTACAAGTTCAAAGAGCAATGGGGGGCGATCCCTCATCCTGCACACTGGCAGTATTTCGTTCGATCGGGTGCTCCCGAGGACATGCGTCCAACTTCTCCCAAACGTCAAAGGTTGATTCATGCCTGGCAGAAGATGCCGGTCTGGTTAACTAGATGCATTGGGCCGTCGATCGTTCGTGGCATTCCTTAGAGAGGGACGCTGCTGGAAGCGTAGCTGGTCGTGTTGGGTCAGTTCGCGCAATGTTCGTCCCTGGCAGTGTCTGGAAAGAATTTCCACTGTTCATGGCGTTGCGTCGGATTCGAACGGATAGGGTGTTTGGACCGACCCAATTCCGTTGGGGAACGCTCCGACTGGATCTTTATCCGCCGTAACCGTCGATTTCCGCGGAACATTTGGAAAGAATGACCTCCCCCCCCCTAGAACCTCAATCTGCAGGATTTCGGACTGGGCCAGTTTCTCGCGAGCGGATGCTAGGTTCTGCCCATGCGAAAGGCTTTCGGGTGCAGAATACACCTTTGCGACCTGTTTTATGCTCTGTCCATGCGCATGTGTTTCGCGTCCGCGGCAGTCGAGGGGAGGAATCTTTGTGCTTGGCGGGGCGAATGCGTGAGATGCATAGGAGGTTGCTGTGGTGGACAATCGGTTGGAAAACGCAAACTTTGAACGCAGGGAAATGTGAATAGAGGATCACAAACTGTTGACCGATTCCGTGGATCGCTTATTCTTAGTTAGTTAAAACCGTTTTCTTGATTGGGGAGTTCTTAATGAAGCGTGCCCGCCGTCAGCATTCACACTTGCGAAACCCGGATGAAAAGAAGCGGGAAGTCGAGGACCTCGCCGTTGGGGATGCGAACTCCTCCGGGTCCGTCCGTGGCAGTCGAAGCGTAAGTTCGCAGACTGTTTCGGGTTTGGACATCAAGAAGTCGACTGCTGCTACGGTTGAGAATCACATTTTTCGTTCGTCTCCTGATATTTCGGAGGTGGACAAACCCGCGATGGTTTATCCATCGGTTCCAATGAATTACCTGTATGGTGCATTGGCTGCCTCGGCGATTGCACTCATTTGGTCTTTTTGGCCGACCTGGGCATCCTTGTTGACATCGTGGGAGAATGAGCCCGACTACTCACATGGATGGTTTGTTATCCCGATTACGGCTTATCTTCTGTGGAATTTTCGCGAAAGCATGCCCCCTATTCAATCGACCTTGCATTGGGGAGGGGTGATTATGCTCGCCGTGGTGTTATTGTTCCGGGTTGGTGCCCGGTGGGCTTATTTCGATTTCGTGGACGGATGGACCATTCCATTAACGGCGATTGGATTGTCATGGGCTTTCGGAGGTCGACAATTTGCCTGGTGGGCCATGCCATCGCTGTGTTTCCTGTTCTTTATGATTCCTCTTCCCTTCCGAATTGAGCATGAGTTGAGTCGTCCCTTGCAGTGGATTGCGACCAACGCGAGTTGTTTTGTTTTGCAGACGTTGGGTCAACCCGCGATTGCTGAGGGAACAACCATCCTTTTGGGAGAGAACACACTCGAAGTGGAGCAGGCATGTTCGGGTCTCCGGATCTTCATGGGCGTTTTCGCGTTGTCCTACATCTGCGCCTTGTTGATGCGTAGATCTTGGTGGGAGGGGGTCTTGTTGGTGCTGGCATCGGTCCCTATTGCTTTGATTTCTAATGCGGCGCGAATTGTCGCAACCGGATTGTGCTACCAATGGTTTACTGGCGAATCCGCGAGAAGCTTTGCTCACGACTTTTCTGGGTACGTGATGATCTTTTTCGCGGCAGGTCTTTTTGGTTTGACGCTGTGGTATCTGCGTTGGTTGATACAGGATGCAATCACCATGGATCAGGCGTCCTTGAAGCGGGTTTAGAATTCGATTACTGAGTCAAATTGTTCGGGCGAAGTGTCCGTCAGCATCCAATCGCAACAGAGTTTATTATGAGTGAAAAAAACACGTCTTTGTCGACCGAAATCGTATCGGATGCGGGAAGCGAACGCAGTCGTCGTGCCTCTCGAAGTTCAAGTAACAGGGAGAATCGTGTGCAGAAGTCGGTGGCGCGAACGTCCTCGACAAGCTTGCCGACGATCGATTTGCCTTTCTTGCTGGGGGTCTTGCGCAAGCAGTGGCTATGGGTGTTCCCACTCGGTTTATTGCTGGCGGGGGTCGGATGTGCAGCAGTGCTTGGTCTCTTCCAACCGACGTACGAAGCTAGGTTTCGGCTGGAAGTGGACAATCAGAATTTCGTTGTGTTCAAGCAGGAAAAAGGCTACTCCACGGAGTTTATTGATCTGCAGAAGGCCATTCTCCTGGGAAACAATGTTCTCGAGAAAGCCGTAGCCGATCAGTCGATCGCGACGATTCCGAGAATTATGTCTGCCAAGGATCCGGTGGATGAATTGCGTAGGACGGTTCTTGTTTCTTCGGGGGCTGGAAATCGCCTGATGGACGTCAAGTTTCGAGATCAGGACCCCAAGATCGCCGCTTCAGTGGTCAACACAGTCGTTGACGAATACATGCGTGCCCGAAGAACGCTCGATCAGATCAAAGCATCGACACAAGAACGCAACGTGATGGCAGCGTTAACCAAAGCGGAATCAGAAGTTGAATCTTCAAAGCAGCGCGTGCGCGACTTGAGCATGCAAACGGTGAAGTCCGATGCGTTGGTAGGTGAGACGGCCAGCGGTAGGATCGATACTTCCTACTTGGATGATTTAAGAATGAAGCGCATGGAGTTACAGAGCCAACTGACGATTCAGGAGTTGAATTTAGCGGAGGCGAGATCGGTCTACGAACAGGCCCTCGAAGCCGAGCAAAAAGGGATTACGCTGACTGAGGATTCAAGCAATGTTTCTGACGAAGCCCTGGAGGCCGATATTATGGTCGCTTCGACAAAGAATCAATTGGAAGCTGCACAGCGTCAATTGCTGGACTTGGAGACTGGGACAAACATTGGCGAGAAAAACCCCGTTTATATCCAGGCCAAACGTAAGATTGAGTTCTTGACGCGGGACTTGGAGATGGTTCGTAACGCGCGAAGAAAAGAGCTATCGCAACGCAACGAAGTGAACACGCGAGATAGTCGGAAAGACAAGCTAGAAGCGCTCGAAAATGCAGTTGCGGAGATGAAGACGAAGAAGGAAACGATTGAGAACCAAGTGAGTCAATACATGTCCTCGCTCAGGCAACCGTATGCAAGCTCCGTGGATTTGCAGTTTGCGGAAGCGGATTTGGAGGAATGGAATGAGATTCGAAAGACCGTCCACAATCGTCGTATTCAGTTGCAAACGGAACGTGAAGCGACCGACGTTGTTCGGGAATTGGAGCGCGCTATTCCACCTCGATTGCCAGTGGAGGATTTGCCGTACAAGCAGCTGGCAGCGGCTACGGCGGTCGGTTTGTCGATCCCGTTTTTGCTTGCCGTTTTCTTTGAGGTTCGATCGCGGCGGGTAGACGATGCAGGTCAACTGGAGTCACGCAGTCAGCTATCCGTATTGGGTGAAATTTCCACCATTCCTTTGGCGACTACAAGGAAGATTGGGAAGCGTCGAGCGGGAGTGCGATCGCGAGAGTTGCGGTTGTTCGAAGAGAGTGTGGACGCGCTTTCCACGGCTTTGATTTTGCGAGAAGACTTGAGCGAATGCCGCGTCTTTGCCGTAACCAGTGCACTATCTGGTGAAGGAAAGACCAGTGTGTCGAGTCAATTGGCGGTGAGTATTGCCAGGGCTACGGGCAAGCGGGTGTTGATCGTCGATGGCGATATGCGTGCGCCGGACGTCCACAACGTTTTTGGTCGAGAAAACAACGGGGGATTGGTTTCGTATTTGTCTCAGGGGCAGGGATGGCGAGAACTCTTGGACACCGAGTGGAGCGATAGCGTGCACGTCCTCTCGGCGGGACATTTGAAGGGGAGCCCTCATCGTATTTTGAGTGGCGGAAGTCTTGAAGCATTGATCGCTGAGGCTCGCGAGGATTACGAGTACATTTTGATTGATACACCGCCGGTGCTGCCCGCCAGCGAATCCATGTTGTTTGCGAAAGCGGCGGATAGTTGCTTGATATGTGCCCTGAGGGACCGCAGCCGGATTGAGCAGTTAATCCAGGCTTATCATCGTTTGGAAGCCTCTGGTGCTCGGGTTGCTGGTTTCGTTCTCTCGGGCGTACCTGTCCGAGAATACGCAAGCTACTACGGGGATTACTACGCTAGCAAGTCTCCTTCCGACAACTAAGGATTGGGTGTTCCGCGCCGTAGTTCTTGGATTTCGCGTCGAGAACGTTCGTAAAATGAATTGTCGAACGGTTAGACGTGAGGCTGGTCGAATTTTGCGAAATGTATTCCGGACGATTATCGTGAATTTTTTGGACTTCGTATCGATCACGAATCGATTCGGTACTCCCTAGGTCGAAATTTGGTTGTATGAAGATTCATAAGAGATCTACTCCGGAAACGCGTCGTCGACTCAGCCTCAATACAGGGTTGTTATTGGTAACGCTTTTTATCTTAGGAATTTCGGCTCTCGTCATTTGGGGGGTTCATAGTCTTCAAATGAGCCGCGTTGCTTCGAGTCTCATTTCACAGGCTCAGAAAGCGAAAGCGGAAAGTAAATGGCCCATTGCAGCAAAACTGACAGAAAATTATTTATTGTTGTGGCCGTCAGACAGCGAGAGGAAAGTTGAACTGGCAGAAGTTTATGACAAGAGTGCGACTTCGGTGCCGCAAATCCAAAGATTGATAGGTTTGCAATCGATCGCGATTGGAGCTTGCGAATCTAAAGAGGAATTGCAGGGCAGAATTGAGCCCATTCGTCGCCGTATGATCGAGAGATTGATGCAATTGGGGCGACAAGACGAGGCAATGTATGAAATTGCTCGGATTGCTGGTCCAAAGTTGGATTTGGAATTGGCCAAGCGGTTCGCATTGTGCCGCTATCAGCTGTTGGTCGAGAAGCGTCCGGACAAATTACCCATCGGAGCGCTCTCGCAATTGCCACCATGGCTGGTAAGTCTGGAGTCGATGAAAATCCCCGACCTTTTGGCTAGGGTTCTTTCCGACATGCCAGGGGATATTGAGCTGAGTGTTTCTCTTGCTGAATGTTTGCTCGGAGACCCAGCATTACTAGATGGCTCTCAAACTTTCCCAAAGGATAACAGGACCGAACTGAAGGATCGCGCCTTGAATTATATGGATCGGATGTTAGCGGCAAATAGAGAGGACCCCGCGGCATGGTTGGCCCATTACATGATTTCTTCGAGAATCGATCGCGCTGCAGCAGAAACGGATATCCGACAAGTCCTCGCCTTGGCTCCAAATGATATCAACGTTTTGAAGCAAGCGGGCATGCATTACTTGGAGCGAGCCCGTTCGTTCGCAGGTTTCAATAATAAAGAGCAACGCAAGGCTTGGTTGGACGAGTCGCAAGCATATTTTCAAAAGGTGCGAGAGTCGGATAAATCAAACGACGTCGCCACTTTTTTGGGTTACGGGGAAGTGCTAAAGGAGCAAGGAAAAACGAACGAAGCGATCACGGTATGGAGAGATGGGTCGCGAGTATGCGAACCGCCCACCATGATCTTACGATTCCGAATCGTCGAGGCCTACATCGAATCGAAGCGCTATCAAAAAGCACTAGTGGCTCTGGACGAAATGGACGAAGCTATCAGCGATGAAGGGCCATTGCTACCGAAGCTCTTTCAAAATGCGTATGCACGTGATTCTAAGCGTCTGTGGTCGAGCTACTATGTCGCGATCGGGGACTATCGATCTGCCACGGCATTGTTGCAGCAAGTGGTTGACGGAAATCGCGAATTGGAACGACCGGATCAAGCCGAGATTTTTGGTTTCCTTGCCTCAGCTTATTTTAAAATGGGGCAATGGGATCAATCGGCGTATAATTTTGAACAGGCAATCAACTTGGCTCCCTCGAATGCGAGTTATGAACGCGGTGCGGCGAATGCTTGGTTCGCAGCTCGTAGGTTTGGTGAAGCACTGAAGCATTTGCAGTCGATCGAATACAAAAAGGCCATGGACTGGGTGCAACTGGCTGAAGTCATTTTGGAGATACAGAAACTTCAACGCCCGGATCCAGCTCTATGGGTTATGTTCGATCGTGCCTTGATCGATGCGCGTCGGATGACCGTGAATGACGACGGCTTGACGTCTTCTCCGTGGATTCTCGAGTATTTGGCGATCGAAGCGATGCCTTATCGAGGAACGGAAGAAGACTCCGCGGAAACGCTTGCCACCGTCGCCACGGAGATACAAAAACTCTGCACGAAGTATCCTGAAGCGGATGATTTGTGGCGACGTGCAATAGGCCGACTTCGAAATTGGAAGCAAGACGAGGTCGCCAGGCAGTTGCTGGAAAAATTACGGGAGCGAGCCAAGGAAAGTACGGAGGCCACGATCGCTCAGGCGGAGGCTCTCGCGCAGGATGGTTTGGCTTCGGAAGGGCGGTTATTACTGGAAGAGCGATTGATTGTTGATCCCGAGAACGAATCGCTGAAAAAGGCTATTGTTCAGTGGACGGCGCAGACCGATTTGGGCGGGGCCCTAGAAAAGATGAAGGTAGGCGGATTTAAAGATATCAACGTTGTTCGAGCATTGGCCGAAATGGCAATTCGATCACCTGTGTTGGAAAGAGAATTGGATCTCGGCAATCGCAAACTCGTCGAAGACCGGCTTAAGAAGTGGAGCCAAAACTTAGAAATACTTGAACGGGAAATGTATGATCTCGAGGGTGATAAGGGGACGGAATGGCGATTCTTGCGAGGCAAGAGGTTGCTCGTATCGAATGCATTGATCAAGAACTTTGACACCACGGAGGTTGCTGAAATCGTTAGTTTCTTGGACAATAATCGACCTCTTTGGACCTCCACACACGTTTTGATTGGTAATTTGGCAGAGCGTCAAGCGAATCCTGGTCGGGCCGTGAAAGCTTATGGTCGTGCGATTCAATATGGTGAGCAGAGTCTGGAGGTTTACGAACGGCTGGCGGAGTTGTTGTACCGACAGGGAGCATTGGCAGATGTAGGGACTCTTATTGAGAAGCTAGGGCAGCGGGCAAGTCGTTCCCGAGATTTGTCTCAGAAGATGATCAACTTGGCTCGCGACAGCAAGTCGGAGATGCTGGAATTTGCGAAGGAAGGGACTGTTGTAAGGCCGAACGATCCAATGGCTTGGGTTTGGTATGCCCAATCCATTGAACTGAACTCACGAGAAGAGCTCAACCCAGAGAAACGGAAAGACGCGATCAAAGAGGCTGAGCTAGGATTTGCCCGAGCCAATGAGTTGGCAGAGAGCGCAGATATTCGTGTATTGGGTGCAGAGTTGACGTTTTACAAAGCCATTGGAGACGATGAACGTGTGGCTGAGTTGGTTGCCGATATCCGGGCCAACGATAAGATCGATCCAGCGATTAAGTGGATGGCGATCGCAAGTATTAGTCAGTCATTGGGAATAATGGACGATGCCGCCGAAGCATACGATGAGGCGCTCAAGGCTGGAGGCGACAAAATCGAGATTGGGCGTCGTGTTGCTCAGCTATTGTTATTGCAAGGAAAACAGGATGAGGCCATCGAGCGATTGAAGACAGTGCTTGCCGAGGATACAAAGGATCCTGAAACCAAGAGATCACTAGCATCCCTATTGGCTAACCGGGGAACACAGGATGATTGGAAAGATATCGAGCGACTCCTTACGAATGAAAAAGGAAATAGCTCCGCCGACGACCGTCGTTTGCAGGCGGAATTGTTGTTGCAAAAGGGTGGTCCTGCCGAAATGGCCCAAGCGCAGTATTTACTCGAAGGATTGGTTGAGGATCCAAGCAATCGAACGGACGAAGATCGATTTCGGTTGGCGTCGGTCTATTTGCGGAATGCGCGGCTAATCGCTGAGAGATCCGGAGAGCAATCTCAGATTCGTCAATTGATCCAATCAGCGGGCAGGGAACTCAAGCAGGCCACCTTGGGAAATCAAGCTCCTCCCGAATACATTTACGCATACGGAGATTTTTTGCTGGAGCAAGAAAATTTCGATGAAGCTAAGAAACAATCCGAACGATTATCACTGGCTGCACCTGACGCATTCAGTGCGGCGCTTCTAAAGGCGAGAGTTCAAGCAGCGTACGACAAACCAGAGGATGCGAAGAGCATTATTTTGGCTTGGCTGGAATCACGCAAGCTCGTCAAAGGTTTGAGTCGCGATCCAACAGGTATTGCCCAGATTTTGGTACAAGCTGGGCAAGCGCTTGATTTGCTTGGGTACAGTACGGATGCGGAGAAGCTACTTCGTGAAGCGTTTGAGTTGGATCCCAGAGCGGGAGATAACTACGTACAGAGTTTGGCGAGGTCGAAGGACGAGGTTGCTCGGAATCAGGCCATTCGCTATCTGGTCGAGAAAGTGAAGAAGGATAAAGCGACTGGGACAGCAAGGCTTTTGGCGAATTTGCTTGCATCTGGCAAATTTGATCAAGAATTACAGAAGGAAGGTGAGGAAACACTGAGTAGCATCGAATCTTCCAACGATGGCGATGCCGATTTGTTGCTAGCGGTTGCGGACATGTGGTTGGCACAGAACAAGACGGAACGCGCAATCGAAACGTACCGCAAGATTGTGCGGTTGAGACCGAGTGTTGTGGCACTTAATAATCTTGCCAATCTTCTAGCTGAACAGCCGGGTGGTGGAGAGGAAGCGTTGGTGCATATCGACCAGGCACTTGCGATGGCGGGTCGCCAGCCGTTATTGTTGGATACCAAAGGAGTGATCCTAATGATGAATGAGCGAGTGGAGGAAGCCATTCCGCTATTCGAAATTGCGACGGCAGGAAGCCCAGATCCAAGGTTGTTGCTACACCTCTACATTTCGCTGCTCAAGGCAGGGCGAAACGAGGAAGCAACCAGAGCCAGAAGCAAAATCAATATGGATGATTTATCTCGATCATTGTTAACACCTTTGGATCGTGACGAGTTGCGAAAACTTCAAGGGGAGACATTGTAGATAGAGATGAGAACTGGACAAAAGCATCACGTGAAGGAATCTGTGATGACTATTCCGTGGACACTGACTGGGATAAACCCTCATGGTTTTCGAGACATTCGACACAAGTAGGTGGCGACACGGAACGAAAAACGGCTTTAGGAAAACTGAATTACCACGAATACACTTTCAAACGGATACGGTTGGGGACTGCTTATGAACACGGAAGCTGGCGGAACGGGCATTACTCGCCCTGAAACTGAAATTCAGCACGGTGCAACCACTGAAACGGTACCGACGGTCAGTGCATCCAACGGGCACCGGAAGTGGATTATCTGCTCCATCGCATCGGTTGCATTGATTGTTCTGGGTGGGCTTCTTCAGGGAAGCATGGCAAATCGATGGGGAACGCCCGTCAAAGCGGCTGAGATCGGTGCAATGTTGAGAGAAATTCCAATGCAAGTTGGTCCATGGGTAGCGACCGAAGAACAGGAAATGGAGAAGTCAGCATTAGCGACTTTGGAATGTCAGGGTTATCTGCTTAGAACCTATGTCCATCAAGCGACCGGGGAAGCGATTAACGTGGCAGTGCTGTTCGGTCCCAAGGGACCCATTGCCGTTCATACGCCTGAAATTTGCTACAGCAGCCGAGCTTTCCAGCAAACGAGTTTGAGAGTTCCGCAAGAAAATGACTTCGATGGAATGGAGAACAAGTTCTGGAGGTTAGGATTCGCCTCCAATACGATTGATAAGCAAAAGATGAGTGTCGCGTACGCATGGAGTGATGGAGGCGCTTGGGTCGCGGCGGAAGCTCCCCGATTTTGGAGAGCGGACTATCTTTACAAGATTCAGACAGCTTCACGGATGTTGAACTCGAAACAGGATTCAACAGAAGAATTCTTCAAGGATTTCCTACCGGAATTGCGAAAGCATATGGGGCTGAAGCCTAGTTAGAGACTTTCGCAACCCTATTGTGGAGATCCCCTTGGTTGGCGTTTGGATTCTTACTTCTCGACCGTCGGCAGGTAGGCGATTGGATTAGCTGCCTGCCTTGTCTACGTATGGCTCTTATGCCCATTACGCCTACCGAAAGGGTACGCCTACCGAAAGGGGCAATGGGGGGCATGCTTATGCGATCGGCCTACTAACGGATGGTCGGGGGCAAGTGGCAAGTCAAAACCGATCCCGATGAAGGCACCTCGCACGTCCTCTCTTGATCTTGACGAATTCGGATTCTCGTTTGTAGTACCGAGCGTGAAAACGCAGCGCCGGGGAAGGAATCCGACATTGACCCTTACCTCATTCTATTTCCGTCTTCGGCTTGCTTCACGGAAGATTTAGCTTAGAGGCAGCAGACGTTAGGTTGATTTGACACTTGGTCGGCAATCGAGGACACGGTGTGTATGGAACCGTTGAAGTTTCGATTCGGTACAGGTCGTCAGGTCATCGACGGCCTGTTGCAAACCACGGATTCATTGATTTCTACTGTGACAAGAGTAGGGGATGAGATGGTTTTGACGGGTGTTGCAGCGCAAGATTCGAAAAAAGGGGCGGGGTTTCATTGACTGTCCCGAAATCGAGGCGTAAGGTCACTGATGGATGGAGAGTGTTTCTAACCGCGTAGAGTACGTACCTGAGGGTAGCAGAAGGACGGTTTATGAAGCGAGCGTGCGTTGCACTATTGCTGACGATTTGTCTTTCGTCGCCCGGGTTCTGTGCGCTGCTTTCGGTCACTCTTGAAACGGCCCCAATTTCCGTTTCCGGACCAAATTTCGCGATTTTGCGAAGTCAGGCGACGAGCAACGCTCGCGTTTCTTATGCTCCGCTAGTCAACCCCTCTACCAGCACTTACTCAGTCAGTCCGTCTTCCACGACGTTTGTCAATTCTACCTATCCGAATTCGAACACATCGGGATACGGGCAATCGAGAATCGACGGGCGCCTTGCAGAATCGGGCCAGACGACTTCGATTTCGACCACGATCTATTCCTACATACAGTCTTCTGTGACGTCGGATTCCAACCAGGTCCTAGGAAGGCTGAAAATTGAGTTGGGCGGTTCTAATTTTACATGGGAGACCAGATTGCCTCCGCCAGAACCGGCAAGGAGTTTTTCGGGAGTGATGAAGAGTGATGCGGGGGGCATAGAAGATGCTCCGTCGGAGCTTTTGGCCTTCCATACCTACTATTTCCACTTCGTCTATCGAGTGACGGGTGCAGCGCCTGACGCAGAAGGGGGCGGGGGGACGCCGTTTTCTCGCAGCGCCAGAAATTTCGATGTCCTACTCAGTTCGACAAATGCTGCGCCCGTTCCGGAACCTGTATCCTTTGCGGTTCTGTCTTTTCTTGGATGCGGTTTTGTTTCCTGGAGGCGGCATAGAAGGGCTATCGGGCAAGCATCTTCCCGTTGGGCTTGAGTCGGCCAAGATGTACAAAAAGTCCCGCGGATCGAGCCTGTTTGACTCCGTTTCACTGACCCCAGAACGTAGCTGTAAGCCATTGGATTCTCGTTGGTGTTTCCCTTTGGCTATTCGAAACGCGGTCCCTAGCGATGGGATTCCACTGTTTCCTGGATGCGTGCCCACCCCATGCGTTCGATGATATGGCATTGCCAATCGCTCGCTCAATGCGGTGTTATTCGTTGGCTCGTGAGTCCTTTTGGTCTTCTCATTCAATAGCACGCAATTGTTCATGAATTTGGGGGCAAGCGTTCAGCGGCTAACACCCCAAATTGCGTTTATCAATTGGCGTATATCAACGGTAAAACCTTTTAGATCAGGTTCTGGCGACGAGAACGCGGAAGCAATCTTCGTACCAGACTCGTCTTTGCTCACCCATCGACCCAACGAGGTTGGAAAGCGGTCCAATAGGCGATGAAGGTGAATCGAATTCAAGCATAACCGCGGCTGGGTGAAACGTTAACCGACCAAGTCCAATACGACTAGTTCTTGGCGAAATGCCAATGATTTTGTTGAGATGAAACCGCCGAAAAAACGCTCCATCGCTTCTGCCGTCAGGGGGCAGAAGAAAGCTGCCAATTGATCTGGGAACCGATGCATATATGATGTATTCACCATCGGTCGCTTCGAACTCAGCCCTTTCCGGTAGTCGAGTATGAGCTCGATCGTTTCGTTCAATGCGAGTTCGTAGGACATGGAATCGGAAAAATTTGATCCAAACGCTTGGAAACGGAGTTTCGACTAACTCTCGCAATCTTTTCGAGCTTTGGTCGAGTTAGCCCAGAATTGTCCGACGGACTAAAAAACAGATCGAAGGTGCCAGGTAACTGTCACCCAAAGGAACGAAGTACGCCCTGACCCCGGCGGTCCGATGGGTACGAAAACTACGCACCCGGCATTGGTTCGTCATCGGGGCATTTTGGGGAGCATTGGTTTTTTCGAGAGCTCAACCGGATTTTCGGCTTTCGCGATTGCGAGACGGAAAGAATTGACTTCAGGATACGTCGAACAATCGCACGGCGAGCGGAACGCAGCATCGAAAACGTCAAGAGTCGATTATCCTCTGGGGCAATTGGATACATATCGGCCCACAGAAATCCTGAATGGACAGCGACTTTGCTCTGGCCAGCACCTCAACGATTGCGGTTTACCGCAACGGGAAAAGCTACCAATACCCTATATGTTTCAGCTCATCAAAGATGCCCGCGATAGCTGGATCAAGAATCGAACGGCTGTTGTTGTTGGCTACTATTCACGGCGATTTCACATGCCAATTCGGTGGGATGTGGAAGCCAAAATAGAAACCCCATTTGGGACCCATGTCTCGGTACCCCTAGTCGATGGTGATGCGAACCGCCAAACATGCGCTACCTTCTCGGACAACAACACGTGGAACAATTTTGTACCCAAGAAAGTCGTCGGAGTAATCGTTGATTTAGGAGCCAATCGAGGCATCACTTCGTTGTACTGGAAAGCACGCTTTCCGAATGCCGAACTCCATTGCATCGAGATGGACAGGTTGAATTGCGATTCCTGCAAGTCGCTAATAGAGAAAAACGGATTTGTAGGCAAATTTTGGAATGTCGCCATCTGTGAAAATGATGGGATATCTCACTATCGAAATCATGCGGCGAATACCCGTCATCGACTTGATGAGCTTGCTAGTCAGGATAGATCGTATGTCTACGAAGCGGACAAGGTTGAAGTTGAAGGATTAACGCTTCGGTCTTTTCTTGACTCCCGGCAGATTTCTCATGTTGACATCATGAAAGTAGACATCGAAGGCGCTGAACAGTTCCTGTTAAATACTTGCGATCAGTGGGCCGATCGGGTTACGAATCTGATTTTGGAGGTTCACCACAATATTGACCTGCCATGGGCAAGGCAAACACTAGAAAACGCTGGTTTCGAAGTACAAATCGGAGACGAATCGAATCGAATGGAGTGGTGGTGCGTCCGGACATAACATCAAGCAAGTTACTTGATTCAACGGAATTGAGTGGACCGCTCCGAAGTTCGTTGGATGTGGACGACGCACGTTCATTTCGCGTCAAGCGCGCACTCGCGGCCACGGGAGTTACCCAGGCGTTTAACATCGTAGCGATGATCTTGGGCTTGGTTTCCGTTCCGTTGTATTTGGATTGGTTGGGTGAGGAACGCTACGGGCTTTTACTGACGGGACTGGCGTACGGTGGCTTTCTGATGTTCGCAGATGCAGGCCTAAGTTGGTCATCGATGTTGTTGATTTCGCAAGCCAAAGGTCGCAATAACGACGACGAAATCGCTTGCATTGTACGAGCGAGTATTGTGCTTGCGGCCACCTCCAGCACCGTTGTTTTTCTAGTGGTAAGTGGTTTTTATTTGCTTCTTGAGGCGGATCAAACGTTTGCGTTATTTCCGTCTCATCCAGAGTTTCCTGGTCTTTTTCTTGCCGTTGGTATGTCAACCGTTGCTTCGCTTGGTTTTTCTGCGTTTTACAATGTCTTTATTGGATTCCAAGAGGGCCATATCGCGGCTTTTTACCAAGGGTGCGGACGGCTGTCCGCTATATGTGCTAGTTTGATTGCCGCGGCTTCGGGAGCATCATTGGGAATCGTGCTAGGTTCCAATGTCGCCTGTGTGGTGGCCATGGGTTTCGTCGCTGCCTTTCACTGCGTAGCGCGAAACCCTAACGCATTTTCCAGTGGGGATTGGTGGCAGCCAGTTCAATTTCGTAATCAGTTCCGCACAGGCGTTAAGAGCTTCATGATGCAATTCGGAAACGTCTTGGTTGGTAGCGCTCCAATCATTACGATTTCGCGCATTGCGGGGACGGCATTGGTCCCGACGTTTACTATACCGTTGACGCTTATAAATACTCCGCTTAGCCTTATTCAATCGCTCCATGCAAACTTGCAGGCTGCATATGGAGAGGCAATAGGAGCAAACGATCATGCCTGGATTGCGTCTACCGTAAGCAAAATGCTGCGACAGACATTAATCCTCATATGTTTTTTGATCGCCGGGTTTTTGACCGTATCACGTCCTTTTATCGAATTGTGGACGGGAGGCCGAATGATTATAGGCGAGGCGATGCAATGGAGCGTCGCTGGGGTTGCCGCTTGTTTGGCGATTAACAGTATCTTTCGATTTGCATTGTCTGGGATGAATCGCCATCGTTTGACAGGCATCACCGAAATCGCATTTGGAGTTCTGTCAATCGTCCTAGGCTCCCTTGTCGCATCCAATCTTGGGATCGGAACCATCGGCGTTGGTATTGTTACTGCCTATATTAGTACCTGCGGTTGGATTCTACCGCGTCAGCTTTCACGACAACTCGGACACGCAATTTTGCTCCCAAGTGCAGCATTCATAATAAAATTGGTAGGCATTACCGTTGCTTCATTGTTTGTGGGTAAAGTCGTCGGAAGATTTGTGGCAGGCAACGTATCCCTGTATTCGATGGCGTTCGAAATATTGATTGCTGGCGTTGTTGTTGTGGTTACCTTCATTTCCTTTTTGCGATTATTTCTCAATAGCGACTTTCGCATAATGTTGGATCAGGTGAAGGACCTGCTTGCTAAGTGCAAAAGACTCGGGAGAGCAAGGTAATGGATCTGTTGATTCGCGCCCATCGAGTACTGCAGAAGTTTGTTGATGCTTTTGGTTTGCGTCCCATTGCACAGAAAGTGTTTCGATTTCTTTTCCGCATACGTTACGGGCGCGATGGCCTTGTAACGGCAATTCAGAATGGTCGTAGTTGGCGATTAGTCCCTGAAGTTGCGTTGCGAGGAGAGCTTGCAGAATTTGAAACGATCGAATGGTTGCGACGTGTTGTTAGGCCGGGGGACTGTGTTTTTGATATCGGTGCGAACGTGGGACAAATGACTCTTGAGGCAGCGTTTTTGGTCGGTCCAACCGGCCGAGTTATTGCTGTGGAACCGGCACCGGGAAATGTCCGCGTGCTACGGCGTCATGTAAACGGCAATGGTTTCTCTGAACGTGTACGAATTTTCGAAGCAGCTTGTGGTTCCCAAAGCGGTGGGACGGTGACATTCCATATTTACGGCAACGCCGCTGATTCAGTTGGCAGTGGGCACAGCATAAAAAAACATTCAAACGAGGGTGAGTCACTGACGATCACTGTACCGGTTATCTCGATCGATCAGCTCGCAACGGAAATGCCTCCAGCAGTTGTTAAGATTGATGTGGAAGGTGGAGAATTGGGTGTGCTGGCGGGGGCCGAGTCGACGTTGAGAGTGTATCGGCCCGCCATCCAAATCGGGTTTCACCCCTTCGCGTTTGACGACGCAGGAGATGCGTCCACGGTTCTTCTCAATTGCTTAGAGCGATGTGGCTACGCCACAGACCACATAGGATCGGAACATCTAGGACTCGAAGAATATCAGTTTGAACCCAAGGAAACGACGTTCTCAAAATAGAATGAGATGTGTTTAGTTGTGGCATACAACAACCATGTCATGATTGTTGAAATCCTTGGTCGAAATCACTCCCACCACTTCTTGTTAAAGCATTATTACCTTGAATTTATTCGCCTCCGTCAAGAACTTTTTCAACATAAACCGACTAGATAGGGAATTTTCATTGCTCGGAGCCAAGCGTGGTTGGTACTTAAGCACTTATTATTCGGGACGTTACGATTCCCGATTTCGTCCTAACGCACCGCCGCGAAATGCAAGGGTAAACTTGAATGTGGGTGGAAAAGCTATTCGAATGTCTTTGACATCCGAGCATCTTGGGGCGTTCACGGGTGTGTTTTTGGAAAAAGAATACAACTTGCTTCCTCATTTACATGAACCGATTCGCAATGCTCGAATCGCCGACTTGGGTGCAAATGTGGGTTTCGCAGCGTGTTACTTCGCATCCATTTTGCCCGACCCTCAGATCATGTGTTGTGAACCTGATCCGAGGAACATAACCTTGCTTCGAGAAACAATCGAAGAAAATGGACTGCATGCGACCGTGGTCGCCGCTGCGGTGGCTTCGAGTCCGGGGAGACTGCGCCTCCGGACAGGTAACAATCCTACTTGCAGCTCGCTTGAGTCAACTACAATGCACGATCTGAAGGATTTCGTTGAAGTCGAGCTTGTCACTGTACCGCAGATCATGGAAGAGGCTGGTTGGGACCATATCGACATTCTCAAGATTGACATTGAGGGAAGTGAGCAAGATTTGCTTGGCAAAAACAATGAGTGGCTGAACCAGGTTCGATACATTGTTTTGGAGATCCATCCAAACACATCGGAACAAGAGATAGGTGGATTCCTGAAGCCATTTGGATTTGACCTTCAACGAATCGGTTTTGCTACAGAACCAGTTTACTTTGCTTCCCGTCGACCGAAAACGTAGTTGTGAACGTACTTATCATTGCGGACCCGCACATTCCCATTCCGCCCATTGGATACGGAGGGGTGGAACGAATTGTTGCGGCGTTGTGCCAAGGCCTTGCAGATCGGGGCCATATTGTGGACTTGATCGCCGGGCCGGGCTCAAGCAGTTTCGGCGGGGCGTTGATGATTCATCGAGCGCCCTCGAAACTCAAGGCGAGTCGAATCTACAGGAAACTTGTTTTTCAATGGCTGTCCTGGAGAGCCTCTAGGAAGGTCGATTTGGTCATATCCCACGGTAGGATCGATTATCTGCGAACCATCGCCATGGGCGCAACGCCTCTTATCCAGGTGTTTCATAATCCTACTCAACAGTCGGAAATCGATGCGTTGCTGGGGATGCGTAAGACGGGAATACGATTCATCGGTGTTAGCCGCGATCAGATGAACGGAATGAACCCTGCTGAACTAATCGATGCTGTTTACAATAGTGTCGATCTCGATCGATTGGTCGCTCGGCCAATCGCAGAATCACCACCCTACCTTGTGTTTCTCGGACGACTGACAGCGAATAAAGGAGTCCATTTGGCGATCGAAGCGGCCCTGATTACCGGAATCAAGTTAGTTATCGCAGGAAATGTTTCCGATTCCGAACCTGGAGCTCGTGAATACTTTGAAACAAGAGTGCGGCCACATCTCGGTCCGAAGATCGAATACATCGGAGTAGTGGATGATGTTGCTAAACTCAAATTGCTAGGGGGGGCTTCTGCATTACTCTTTCCCATTCAGTGGAAAGAGCCTTTCGGTATCGTCATGGCGGAAGCACTCGCCTGTGGTTGCCCGGTTATTGGGTGGCGGAACGGATCGGTTTCTGAGGTGATTCAGCATGGAAAAACAGGATTTATTGTTGATTCAGTGGATGAAATGGTAGCAGCGATCAAGGCGATTTCCTCCATTGATCGAGCTTCCTGTCGACATGACGCTGAGACTCGATTCACTCAGGATTCATTAGTGGAAGGATACCTCCATTCCATCAATAAACTTATAGGTAAATAGTTGCCAAGCGTTTCGCAAGGAAAGGATTGTTCTTCTCGGATTTCTTTAGCACATCTTGTGTTTGGTGCATCACGAGGTGGCGTTGAACGAGATATTCTAGCGATGGTAACCGCGGCATCGGATATTCAACATACAGTTGTCGTGTTTGGCGAGACAGGACCGATGGTGGGCGATTGGCAACGGGCAGGCGCCACGGTGGAGATTTTAGGGTCTGATTCCGCAAGGCCCCTATCGATCGCGAAACATTTGAAGGAAGCAATTCAAAAGAACCGTCCGGACGGGGTGATCGCGTGGTTTGGCTTGGTGCAGTTGCCACAAATCATCCGTGTATGCAATCAGCAAAAGGTTAAGTTGGTTGTGCATGCAGGCAATCCAGCTCATACCATGTCGCTTATGACAAATTTGCGATATTGGGCGATGTCCAAATGGTGGCAACCTGCAGGTCCTTTGCCTTTATACGCGTGCTGTTCGGATTATGTATCGAAGAGCTTCGAATCGAGTCTTTACCTGCGTCAGTTTCCAAGGACAACGATTTACAACGGTATCGAATTTCCTTCCTGTCCAATGCACCAGCCGAAAGCGTATGATCCAGGCGGATCCTTTGTGATCGGCATGACAGCTCGGTTGAGCGAGATTAAAGACCATGCGACGTTGCTGCGAGCCTTTGCAATCGTTGTCCGTCGGTACCCCAATGTTCGGTTGGAACTTGCGGGCGATGGCGAGTTGCGTAAGCCCTTGGAATCGTTAGCTAAAGAGTTGGCGATCACAGGCAAAGTGTCCTTCCTTGGAGATGTTGCCAACATTTATTCGGCCATGAGTCGCTGGGATTTGTTTGCCTATGCGACGACGGAACGCGAAGGCCTAGGGAATGCTGTCAGTGAAGCCATGGTGCTCGGTTTGCCCTGCGTCGTTACCGATGTCGGGCCGATGCGTGAGTTCAATGCAAAGGAGGGTGCTATTCGGCTAGTGCCTTGCTGCAACGCGGAAACACTGGCCGATGCCATACAACTGTTGATTCGAGACACCGATAGTCGCAACCAATTGAGTAAAGCGGGTCACGAATTTGCTTCGACCCGCTTTGCGCCAAAAACTTTCCTCGAAAGGTATTTGGAACTTTTCGGGTTTTATCGATCTTCGGCGCGTGGTCGGATCCTGCACCATGTGTTTGGAGCTGCGCGCGGTGGGGTCGAAGGGAATACTCGAGCGATGATTGCTGCTTTGCCAGAGTCGGAACATATTGTAACCGTATTTGGCGAGACAGGACCGATGGTGGGCGATTGGCAACGGGCAGGCGCCACGGTGGAGATTTTAGGGTCTGATTCCGCAAGGCCCCTATCGATCGCGAAACATTTGAAGGAAGCAATTCAAAAGAACCGTCCGGACGGGGTGATCGCGTGGTTTGGCTTGGTGCAGTTGCCACAAATCATCCGTGTATGCAATCAGCAAAAGGTTAAGTTGGTTGTGCATGCAGGCAATCCAGCTCATACCATGTCGCTTATGACAAATTTGCGATATTGGGCGATGTCCAAATGGTGGCAACCTGCAGGTCCTTTGCCTTTATACGCGTGCTGTTCGGATTATGTATCGAAGAGCTTCGAATCGAGTCTTTACCTGCGTCAGTTTCCAAGGACAACGATTTACAACGGTATCGAATTTCCTTCCTGTCCAATGCACCAGCCGAAAGCGTATGATCCAGGCGGATCCTTTGTGATCGGCATGACAGCTCGGTTGAGCGAGATTAAAGACCATGCGACGTTGCTGCGAGCCTTTGCAATCGTTGTCCGTCGGTACCCCAATGTTCGGTTGGAACTTGCGGGCGATGGCGAGTTGCGTAAGCCCTTGGAATCGTTAGCTAAAGAGTTGGCGATCACAGGCAAAGTGTCCTTCCTTGGAGATGTTGCCAACATTTATTCGGCCATGAGTCGCTGGGATTTGTTTGCCTATGCGACGACGGAACGCGAAGGCCTAGGGAATGCTGTCAGTGAAGCCATGGTGCTCGGTTTGCCCTGCGTCGTTACCGATGTCGGGCCGATGCGTGAGTTCAATGGAGACGGAGAGGCGATTCGATTGGTGCGAGCCACGGATCCATCGTCAATGGCCGATTCCATAATGTCTGTCATGATCGATCTCAACATTCGAATGCAACTTTCTTCCTCAGGGCATTCGCTAAGTCGAAGCCGATTTTCGTCGGAAACGTTTTCCAAAAAGTATGCTGCAACCCTTTCTTCTTCGTCGCTTGAAACCCAGAAATAGATCTCTTTGGAGTTCGCTTCCGAGCTGGAATACACATGATTAATAGTATCAAACGACTTGTTCTTCCTAACCGGCCTGTTCGCTGCCCGATTTTGTTTGGTCCGCTTCGAGGCGCGCGGCCCTTGATGAATCCGCAAGCGTCGGTCCGTTACATGCTAGGATTGTATGAACATGAGTTGAATGGCTGGTTGACGAAAGCGATACCACGGGTGACAAGTCTGTTTGATATCGGTGCAAACCATGGCTATTTCTGTCTCGGGGTCATGGCGGCATGGTACCGTCTGAAGATCGAGGGTTCTGTATGGGCTTTTGAGCCACAACCGGAAGAAATCGACAGAATCCTCAAAGGGAAGATTGAGCAACATGGCTTAAAATCGAATCTCGTCATAGAAAAATGCTTTGTTGGCAGTATCGAGGACGCAAACACGATCGTGATTGATCGGTACCTTCAGCAAATGGGATTCGATCCGAGTATCAATCGGTCAATGGTAAAGATTGATGTCGAGGGGGCAGAAATGGAGGTGTTGCAGGGGGCGAAATCGCTTGCAGTAGCCGGGAATCTGTTTCTCGTTGAAGTTCACAGTGCAACTTTGCTGGATGAAGTCCAAGCTTTTTTTAGGTTGTGCAACCATGCGACGGAGGTTGTTCACCAATCTCCATTGCCGGTCATTGGACGTGAGAGTCGCTCACTCGAAAATTGGTGGGTGGTTTCAAAACTGTGAAATCAAAAACAACTCGAAAACGCAGATTTTGCTTCGACCCTAACGTGAGTTGAATTTCGTGAATCACAAAGACAGTTTTGTGACGGGATTTCTTGGCCGACGCGATGGTTTTCAAGTTCCTATTGCACTCGCGGAAGCTGGAAAACTTTGCCGATTTGTAACGGGAGCTTATGATACCGGATTCTTGAAGCGAGTTGGTCCGATCCTTCCGAAATCATTTCGGTCGGCTTTACGTAAGCGAAATTGCGATCAGGTTCCCGAGGAGCTCATCGATAGCAGGCTGACTATTGAGTTTGGCCAAAATGTTTCGCGGATGTTGGGTGACAAGAAGAATCGCTCATGGTTGTGGGCGAATCGTGCTATGTCCTTTGCTGTTAGCGATTTAGCAAGAAGGTTTCAAAGCGACCTACTATTGTACGAACCGTACGCGGCGGAAGCTTTTAGCGCAAAATACTCGCATGCGCCACGCAAAGTCCTTTTCCATTTCCATTTGCACCCTGTGTTTGAGCGCAGTTTATTGGATGAAGATATCAAAGCGTATCCTCCTGGCCCATCGTCGCAGTTTTGGTTAAGAACAGATGCGAAACCTGAGAATGACGGACGGATTGTTGATCTTTGGCGACAAGCGGACTTGGTGCTGGCGGCTAGCACTTTTACGAAACGCAGTCTCGTCGAGCAGGGGATGCCGCCTGAGAAGTGCTTCGTCGTCCCCTACGGAATCAACGAGTGCGACACACCAGTGATCGATAACGTGTGTCCGAATTTTTCGGTTCTTTTTGTTGGTTCGGGAATCCAAAGGAAGGGACTTCATCACTTGTTAATGGCTTGGAAAGAAGCGAGACTGCCACGGCAGTCGACACTCACTCTCGTCTGCCGAAACATGGACCCCGCAGTCTCGACATTGTTAGCGTCTATGCCTTCTAGCGTAACCGTTCTAAAAGGAGTTTCGTCCGACGAGTTAAAGCGACTTTTTCAACAAAGTTCTCTTTTCGCAATGCCCTCCATTCTCGAAGGCTTCGGTCAGGTTTTTCTCGAAGCACTCTCATTTGGATGCCCGGTACTTGGAACCCCTAATACATGTTTGCCGGATCTTGGGGATGAAGCGAATGGCATTTTTCTAACCCCGGTTTGCGATCATCGATCACTTGTTTGCCGGCTGGAAGAGCTTTCACGCTTGCTAACACAATCATCGGCTTCTGAAATCCGTAGGCGAGCGTCGAGTGTTGCGAAGCAATTTTCCTTGCGGAAATTCCGTTTGAAACTTATTGCCGCGTTGAACAATCTGAATGGGAATCAAAGTTCGTGAAGGTAGGTATCGCAGCCGTTGGAGATGTGTGCGACATCGCTTGTTGGAGCGGAATCCCATATCATTTCTGGCAGTCTGTGCAATCTGCCGGTTTTGTTTCTCAACCCTGGCGAATCGATTTAGACCGACTGCGTTGGCCGCGTCGGTACTGGAATGGACTACAGTGTCTCACAGGACAACGTGGCGGCTTTCAATATTCAAATCGCTGCCTAGATTTACTGGAAAAGCAAATAGCTGGCGACCAGTGGCAATCAGAAATCATCAGTTTCAACCAGCATTTTCCACGTGCATCTACGGTTGCTCTTCGGGGAGGGATCTTAAATCATTATTTGGACGCACCCTTCGTAGCTCTTGCGTCGGGAAGAGGGTTGGATCTGAAACTTCCAAGGAAAATTTCGAATTGTGCTGCCGCGTTGGAACGTGAGAATTATTCGGTCAGCAATCGAATTGTCGCCATGGGGCGCTGGGCCGCGGATGTGATAGTGAGCGAGTGCGATGTGCCTGCTAGGAAAGTCAATGTGATCTTACCTGGCGCAAACTTAGTGCTGCCTGAAGGCTGGAAATTCCCTCAGCCTGTCGGCCAAGCCGGGATTGATCGGCCTTTCACATTGGGGTTTGTCGGTAAAGATTGGCAGCGAAAGGGGTTGCCCTTGTTGGTAAAAATCCAGTCGAATTTAGCGAAGCGTGGCTGGAAATCGCGAGTATTGGCTGCCGGCGCTGCACCTCCTGAATTGAAACGGAATGAAGGTGTCGAGTTTGTAGGATTCATCGACAAATCCCTGAACGCAGATAGATTTTTGCAATTCCTGACCGCATGCGACGTCGGTTGCTTATTCTCCGATCGAGAAGCCCTGGGGATCTCGACCCTCGAATTTTTAAGGGCTGGCACACCCGTAGCTGGATTTGCTCATGAAGGCCCTGCGGACACGTTGCCACCTGATGCTGGCTTCCGTTTTCCATTGGGCGCAAGTGCTATTGAAATTGCCGATTGCTTCGAGTCCTACTTGCGAAACGAAGCGGACCAAGAGCGATTTCGAGAGAACGCCCGGAGATGGTCTTCCTTAGTGACGTGGACCAGATGTGTTCGCGAATTTCAAGAATTATGGGAGACAGGTGGAATTGCTAAGCCTGTGCAGCCATGGAAGGGACTCGCCGTCATCGAATCAACCTAAGGTGGATGAACAAACTCATATCACGCAATTAGGTTATCGAGGAATTTTAGGGATCTTCCGGAATCTCAGTGGGATGTCGGGGCTATGAACGGTAGCGTTCTTGTGAGCAGCATCTCATTTTCACGAATGAAGGTGTTCAAGGATGAGCGGCTCACGCTCCATTTTGCGTTATCCAAATGCAATCCCTGATGGGCGAGATAGTAGGAAATGCATTTCTCGAATTCACATCTAAAGCATTCATTATTTTTCGTCGAGGAATAAAGAGGTAGTTTTTAAGTACTTCGTAAGGCCATGTCGCTCCAAGTAGGAATAGCGATGCTTTGCAATACGATTCAAACACAATTTATGAAGATACTCCATGTGTTAAGCACGCCTCGCGCTGAAGGGACACCCAATCTGGTGTTGGACTGGCTAGGAACTGGAAGGCACCAACAAGAAGTTTTTGTCCTGAATTCACAGCCAGCAGATTTAACCGATCGATTGCGCGAGAAAGCGTACTGGTACGGCGAGGAAAACTACTATTCACAGGGACGACGAAAGTTCACCAATATCGCTGTTGGAATCAGAAGGGTGTGTAGCGCTCGCAAGCCTGATTTGCTGATTTGCTGGCCAACTGGGTTTGCGAATTGGGTTTGCTTGGGAGCACGCTGTGCTGGAGTTCGCAATCTGCTGGTTCACTCCGGTAATCCACCCAATCGCGGATTCAAAGGGGATTGGATGAGCCGCTACGGTATTTGGCCTCTATGGCTATTTGGAGCAAAGGTGATTTGTTGCTCGGATTATGTCAGATCGCAATTTCTGGGCATCCCAGGAATTCCCTCGTCAGTTTTTCATACTGTGTGGAACTGTGCAAGGGTGGCGCAAGTCAAACAGCGGGCTGAACTCGCACGATCACGACGCCCAATGGATGGGAGCCGTCCGACCGCGGTGATGGTGGCTACGCTTGAACGTCACAAGGATCATATTGCAATTCTCAATGCGGTTCCTCGGGTGCTTCAATCGATTCCTGATTTCCAGCTTCTGTTGGTGGGAGATGGAACGCTTCGAGGAGATCTCGAGAAGCTTGTGAATGATCTTGGGATTGGGGATTCAGTTCGATTCATGGGGACACGTAAAGACGTACCTGAGATTCTCGGTTCTTCGGACCTATTTGTGCTATCGACGACACCCCAAGAGGGTTTGGGCACAGTGATGATCGAAGCACTTGCAGCGGGTTTGCAGGTAATCGCGACCGACGTGTCGGCATGCCGGGAACTACTGAATAGCGGAGTGTATGGTACGTTGGTGCCCAGCAATTCCCCGGAATTGTTGGGATCTGCTATCATCGAAAAATTGGATGGCAGGTCCACCAACGGCGAAGACAGTTTGCGATATGCAATGACGTTTACACCGGAACGAATGATGGAAAGTTATCTGCGAATTGCTGGGAATGGATTAACAGATGCTTGAAAGACTCTCGGATGCACCCCTCTCCTTTTGGCTAGTCGTGACTGTTCTGATCGCGTTGGTTTGGGAAGGACTCGCCAAATGGAATGAAGTATGGGCCAAGCCTGCACTGGTCGTTTATGGCACGATTGGCGTTTGGTACCCCATTGATTACTTGATGTCGATGGCAAAGGATTTTCGACGTTTCTCGGATGTGACACTCGATATTTCTTTTCTGCAGGTCACGATGTGTCTCGTATTGTTGCGCCTTTTGATCCCGCCTGTCTATGTAAGGATGATTCAAGGTCTTCCGCCGGATAGTTCTAGGATTTCGCTCGACCAGCATTGGATTGCAGCCATTCTTAATGCTGCAATCGCTTTCTGGGGGGTGTTGCTCGTGATCGCGTGCGTACGACTTTCGGATTATCCAGATCCTTTCCTACGAATGGTATCGCTTTTCTGGCCACCAGCTTACCCGGTCAAGATACCGATGTTTGGACATGGTGGAATCGGGAATTCGACCTCGTTTATGTGGGCTGCGCTGGGATATATACAAAGGTTGGTTTACGCAATGTTTGGTGTCATTGCGGTAATAGGACGTGGACGAATTCGTTATTTGGCAATTCTAATGATTGCCCTTTCATGGCCCTACATTTTTTTCGATCGAATGCGAAACGTGATGCTGTCGGTTTTGATGCCGGGCATGGCTGCGTTTTGGATCTGCACGAAGCTTTCGGTTCCCGTTAAAATTGTGTCAAGCTTGTTAGTGCTTTTTGCCCTAGATTACTGGTTCAAGGTGGTTATCGTCTATCGTGGAGATTATGGAATGTCCGTATTCGCAGGTGCCAATGATCTGCGCGAAGTCAAACATCACGGCTTGGACATGCTAAAAGAGTTGTGTTATATTAATACGTTTATTGCGGATGGGTCCTACACTCCCAATTGGGGCAAACGCTATTTTGCGGAGGCGGTAAACTTCGTGCCTCGCGCTGTTTGGCCTGGAAAGCCAACCATTGGACTTGATTATGCTATTGCGCGTGGTTTTTCCAATCGTTCTGAAATGGGCGTAAGCGTTACAGTTGCAACCGGACTGATTGGTCAGGGGGTCGTCAATTTTGGAAGAGTCTTCGGGGTCGTCGCGGTCGCAATCTTACTGTCGCTATGGATCGGATTCCTATCGCGGCTATGGATTCAGCGACGATCTGCCGCGAGACTATTCTTGTTCTTAATCGGACTTGGTGTGACCTTCAATAGCGGCCGAGATATCAGCTTTTTGATTCTTTTCCCTTTCGTCTTTGGATACCTATTTGTCCGAATCTGGGAATGGTACCAACCCGCTCGAACGGGGATGAAACCGAATTTATCAAGTTACTACAGCCCTCGTAAAGCTGATCATCCCCCGTCATGATTCGTGCATGGCTAACGTACCTAAGTTTTGGGCCGTATCACCTGTCGCGTCTGAATGCCTGCGAAAAAATCCCAGGTTTTCGTTTCCTCCCAGTTTCGATGGCGAAAAACCAATCGGAGTATGGTTGGAATCTGGAGACGGATTCTAGAATCCAGTTTGTGGAGCCAGAACGGTACTTGGAATCAATACGAGGTAAGGAGTGGAATCAGAAGCTAAGAGTACTTTTACGCAACAACCGTCCTGATGTTGTTTTTATTGCAGGTTATAGCCATCCTGCGATGCTTAGTTTGATCGTAGTTTGTGGTGATGAATCAATCCCATGGATTCTTATGAGTGACAGTAGGGCAGTGGATGCGCCGAGACGACGCTGGCAGGAGGCGACCAAAGAGCGAATTGTGCGACTTGCATCGTCTGGGTTTGTTGCAGGAAATCCGCACGCAGAGTACTTGAAATCGCTTGGTATGCCAGAGGATAGAATCTCCCAAGGATACGACGTTGTCGATAACCAGTTTTTTCGTGAACGCGCAAATGATTGTCGTCAAGTAAGTGATGCAATCAGCACGTGCAATTATTTTCTCGCGTCAAATCGATTCATCGAAAAGAAGAATCTTTTGCGACTGGTTACCGCCTATTCCCTGTACGCGAAAAGTGTCCCAAACCGCACGTCAGGGGCATCGGACACACTGAATGAGATGCCGATGCGTCCATTGGTTCTCCTGGGTGATGGACCGATGAAGCCAAAGATCGAGGCTCATTGCCAGTCGCTTGGGATTGAAATCGTCTCTGGGGCACCGTGGGAAAAAGATCGGGAAACGTTTTCTTCAAGGCCAACTGTGTTTCTCCCGGGTTTCCGCCAGCTCGATGAGTTGCCAAGATTCTATTCTCAGGCCATTGCCTTCATTCATGCGAGTACTGTTGATCAATGGGGATTGGTCGTGAACGAGGCTATGGCGAGTGGATTGCCCGTGCTCGTTTCGCGCGGTTGCGGATGTGCCCCGGATCTCGTTCAGAACGAAATGAATGGCTGGACTTTTGATCCTTTCAATGAAGATGAACTTGCTGATCAAATGATTCGAGTCGCAGCCATGTCCCAGTCAAAACGGACTGAAATGAGCATCGCAGGCCAGCGAATCATTGAACGCTGGGGACCAGATCGTTTCGCCAAAGGTTGCAAAGAGTCGGCTGAATGTGCAATCGGTGTAGGGCCGAGGAAGCCGAGTTTTGTGGATCGGCTTCTCTTGTCAGCGTTGGTACGACGATGAGAATTGCTTTTCTGTCTGCGTCATTATCTCGAAAATCTGGCGGACTATTCGACGCAAATAGGCGAGTCGCCCAAGAGTTGTTAAAGCTGGGCAATTGCGTCCAGGCGTTTGGCATCACAGATGATCAAAGCGTGACGGATCGAGCGGACTGGTTACCTGTTGGTGCCAACGTTGTGAAGAATTACGGACCAAAACAATTGGGTTATGCACCAAAACTTGCAACGATGATTTCTGATTTCTCCCCAGATGTATTGCATAGCCATGGTTTGTGGCTGGGTACATCCGCAATTGCAAACACTTGGGGCCGGAAAACAGGACGACCGGTTATCCTTCATCCTCACGGTATGCTAGATCCTTGGGCAGTAAACAATTCTGCATGGAAAAAACGCATTGCTGGATGGCTTTTTGAGAGTAGCAATCTTCGTCGCGCAACATGCATACGCGCCTTATGTGATTCTGAAGCCGAGTCCATTCGTCGGTTTGGACTGAAGAACCCGATCGCAATCATTCCCAACGGAATCGATCTTCCGGTGGTTGTCGGAAAGGAAAACGTTCGCATAGAAGAAGCTTGTCCTCATGCAAAGGATTCAACACTAAGTGATGATTGCAGTCAACAAAAACATGACGGTGCTTCTCGATCCAAGAAGCTCCTGTATTTAGGCCGAATTCATCCGAAAAAAGGCTTGGTGAATCTACTGCGTGCTTGGAGTGAGATAGAAAGAAGCGGTGGCTTAACGACGGAGAAAGGGACTACAATCCGTGTCCCGTGGACTTTATGGATCGCCGGTTGGGATGAAGTTGGGCACGAGAATGATCTCAAGCAACTCGCGACCGAACTTGGGATCCATTGGTGTGACGTTCGCGATGGTAATTCCAAAAGCGAATCTGCCTCAGTGCTTTTTCTGGGTCCACAGTTTAAGAACGACAAAGTGCGTTGCTACGAGAATTGTGATGCTTTCGTGTTACCAAGTTTTAGCGAAGGGCTGCCGATGGTGGTTCTTGAGGCGTGGGCATACGGCAAGCCTGCCCTAATGACACCTCATTGCAATCTGCCGGAAGGATTTGCCCAGGAGTCTGCGATCCGGATTGAGGCAACGGTTGAAAGCATAGGCGGCGGACTATCTACGCTCATGAAGCATTCCGATGACGATCGAATCGCAATGGGGAATCGTGGCAGGGAGCTGGTTTGCCAGAAATTTACCTGGCCAGAGGTAGCAAAGCAGGTGCACGATTTATCTCTCTGGGCAATTCATGGTGGGGCTCCGCCAGAGTGCTTAAGGTTGGACTGAGCATGACGATCGATATCGCTACCAATCGGAGAATGAAGAAATACGATGCTCATGAAATTGTATGGAGAATTGCTTGGGGGTTTGGCAGTATTGCATTTCGGCTGAGCCCTCGATGGCTGAACGGGTTTCGGCGATGGCTGCTTCGCCGTTATGGAGCAACAGTTGGTTTACACGTTCACATTTACCCATCCGTGAAGATACAGTACCCGTGGCAATTGGAGATCGGTGATTACTCAGCCGTTGGTGACGGTGTTCGGCTCTACAATCTCGGACCTTTGATCATCGGGAAGCGCGCTACGATTTCCCAAATGGCTCACTTGTGTGGTGGATCCCACGACTACCAATCGCCCGAAATGAAGCTACTAAGATTGCCCATCACCATTGAAGATGATTCCTGGATCTGCGCGGATGCATTCATTGGCCCTGGCGTCAGAATCGGTATAGGATCTGTCGTCGGAGCGAGGGCGGTAGTGACGAAGGACGTTGCATCCTGGTCGATTGTGGCTGGTAATCCTGCGCGAGAAATCGGAAAGCGGGAGTTAACGGAAAATCGCAACTCCACAAGTTTCAATGAAGAGAAGACTTTATGAAAGACGCCGTCGGAATATCAGGCGATGGCTACTCCGACGCTACGGTGGGGCATGCACATTCTTATTTGTTGCCCGCCGTCGAAACCATTTTGATTCGTCATTTCTCGAGCGAACGCTCGTGCGAGAAGCGAATTTTGGTCCATCCGACTTTCAAGTGGGAAACGGCAGAAAATTCGGGGATAAGCCCGCCAGGATGTAAGACATCGAACATGACGGAGTCGGTCATGCCACACGCGTGGCACGGGCGTCCCGCCCGTGATCCTGCTGATAATCAACACGCCACCAGCGACGGCAAGTCAAGTAAGGTGCATTGGATCTCGACCCACGGTAATCCCGGATGGATCAGGTTTTTCGTGTTGGGCGTATTCCCGTTATTGCCAAGTCGATGATCATTGCCTTTCGTAAACCATGAAACTACCGATTACCGTCGTCATACCGGTCAGGAATGAGGAGCGTAATCTTCCTGCGTGTCTTGCTTCTCTGAACGACTCGTTTGCAAAGGTCCTGGTCGTGGATTCGGGGAGTACTGATGCAACGAAATCGATTGCGGCAAATGCAGGAGCTCAGGTGCTCGATTTTCGATGGGATGGTAAGTTTCCAAAGAAGAGAAACTGGGTGTTAAGGAATCACGCCTTTGAAACACCTTGGGTGTTTTTCCTGGACGCGGACGAGCGAGTCACACCCGATTTTATCGATGAATTGCATCGATTACTTCCTAAAACAACAGATATTGGCTTTTGGATTTCCTTTCGCAATTGGTTTATGGGGAAACCGCTGGGGTACGGCGATACGATGCGCAAACTCGCACTCTTTCGTGTAGGGGCAGGCGAATATGAAAAGTTTGCAGAGGACTATTGGAGCAATCTCGATATGGAAGTCCACGAGCACCCTGTACTCATCGGTGCCGTTGGCCAAGTTGCGTCCAAGTTAGACCACTACGATTACCGTGGATTTCATCATTATGTAGCGAAGCATAATGAATACTCCACATGGGAGGCCAATCGGTACGATTGGTTGAAGCAGAATTCTCACGAGCATTGGGAACAACTTACCCAGCGTCAAAAATTTAAGTATCGTAACCTCGATAAATGGTGGCTTGGTTTGGTTTATTTCATGGCTTCCTATTTTCTGAAATTGGGATTTCTTGACGGACGAGTCGGATGGACTTTCAATCGCTTGAAAATGCGTTACTTCAACGATATTCGATTGAAAATTCGTGAACTTCGGACAGCACGCAGACCTTGAGATCGGATTGCTTTTGCACACGGAGGGATCCGTGGTTTCTCATCGAAGAGTCTCTGGCTCTAGTGCCTAGGGAATAGCTGCGAAAAGGTAGATGAATTTCATAGATGTAAAATGAAATGGCATGTTCATGATTAAATCTATTCTTGTGGCTGGTGGTGCGGGCTATATCGGCTCGCATGTCTGCAAGGCGCTTCAAGGAGCTGGCTATCAACCGGTAACGCTCGATAATTTCGCAACGGGACGGCGCGATTTCGTGCGTTTTGGACCTTTGGTGGAGGCATCTGTTTCCGATGCTCAGACGGTGCGAAGTGCCGTGATGAAGTACGGTATTGAGGCGGTGATAGACCTAGCTGGATCGATTGAGGTGCCTGAATCGGTTCGAGATCCGCTCAAATACTATGAAAACAATTTCGCAGTCAAAATTTCATGGCTGCGTACGCTTTCCGAATCCGGCGTCAAGGCGGTGGTGTTTTCGTCCACGGCGGCGGTGTACGGTGAGCCAGTTAGGGTGCCCATTACCGAATCCCACCCGCTGTTGCCTAAGAACCCCTATGGACAGTCCAAGCTTGCCTATGAGCATTTGCTGCGTCATTTCCACGCGGCGGGTGGCCCAAAGTGGATGGCACTCCGGTATTTCAACGCGGCAGGAGCGTCGTTCGATGGCGATATTGGCGAGTGCCATGAACCGGAGACCCATCTTATTCCATTGGCATGTATGGCCCAATTGGGCCTTGGCCCGGCGCTTTCTATTTTCGGCAACGATTATCCCACACCGGATGGGACGGCTGTTCGCGATTACATTCACGTGCTCGATCTAGCAAGCGCTCACGTATTGGCGGTAGATGCATTGCTTTCGGGTGCGGAGTGTGGGGCTTACAATTTGGGGAATGGAATCGGCACCTCGATCGGCCAGATTATGGCCACCTTCGAACGGTTGGGCCTACCTGTGCCTCATCGCTTTCAACCCCGCAGGCCAGGCGACCCCAGCCAGCTTGTGGCTGATTCCAGTGCGGCAAAAGCGGCGCTGAAATGGCAACCGCGTTATGCCGACGTGGACACCATCATCCAATCTGCCTATCAGTGGCATCGATTAGTGGCATCGATTAACGTGTAGCAAAACGGTTCCTCGGGATAGGGATACTTCGTGGCAAACGCAAGTCGGCAATGGATCGATGATTCCGCAGCGAGTCAAAATTCGGTAGGGTTCCTTTTAAAGGATCCGAAAATTCTTCCATTCGATTGGATCTGCTAGAGATCGCAGTTGGATCGCGGGCTGATCGTTCTCATCGGCCTCAATGGGCCTCAATGGTTCGTACGTTGACACGCGTTCGGCTGGGATCCGATGAAGGTTGAGTTCCCATGCCGGCGGCCCAACAGCGGCTTCGGCTGCATACGGCATCTCGGCGTGGCGTAGGAAAACCTCTTCGGTCCTCATGAACAGTCTCCGCCAAAACATGAATTTTTCTTGATGTGCCGTTGCAGCAGGAGTTTTCGGTAGAAGATATCCGGTGTTACCAGGAAGGCTTGGTTTTCGTTTTGGGAAAGCTTTACGGGCCTGCAACACCACCTAGACTGGAGATACTCCGTTCCGACTGTGTGTGTCCCATCGTTTTCTCCGTGTCGTTGCTGCTCATCGGTGACCGTGAAGGCACCCACGGGGACGAAGTCCGCGCTTGCAGGAAGGAGCAATCCAGCGAGAATTGGCAGGGGCGACCCACTGACGTACACTAACGGCAGTTTTGTTGAGGGTCGAAAGGGTGCGTTCGGCGAACGCTGGCTGGTGGGACGATCCTCTTCAAAGTTTTTCTTGTTGTGCGAACTGCCTGCTTCAGGCGTCGGCTCGCATTTGCAGGCATGCGAACAATTTGTTTTTTTTACTTGATACCATCCTGAGAGTGTATGTTCGGATCCGTTTTTCAAGGGGCGAAAGTATTTGTCACGGGGCACACTGGCTTCAAGGGAAGTTGGTTGTGCCAATGGCTTGTGCGATTGGGGGCAGAAGTCCATGGTTATGCGCTCGATCCACAACCGCATGAGACGCTCTTCGATTTGTTGGGATTGTCCCGTCGTTTGGCGAGCGACACTCGCGGCGACATCGGGGACCTCGAAAAACTCAACTCGACGATGTTGGCGGTCCAACCCCAATTTGTCTTTCATTTGGCTGCGCAGCCACTGGTTCGGTTGTCTTTCGATATTCCCGTCGAGACGTTTGCCACGAATGTAATGGGAACCGTGCATTTGCTCGAGAGTGTACGTCGACAACAGCGTCCTATTGTTTGTGTTGTCGTTACCACGGACAAGTGTTACGAGAATCGCGAGTGGCTGCATGCGTATCGCGAGGAGGATTCGATGGGGGGGTATGACCCATACAGCGCATCGAAAGGATGTGCTGAACTCGTGACATCTGCTTATCGAAGATCCTATTTTCAAGCATCCGGAGACCAGTGGATTGCATCGGCACGGGCTGGAAATGTGATCGGTGGTGGAGATTGGGCCAAAGATCGCATCGTTCCAGATATTTTTCGGGCCTTGGGTTCCGGTGAAGCTATCCCGGTGCGAAACAAGCTTGCCACGCGACCGTGGCAGCATGTATTGGAACCAATCTCGGGATATCTTTGGCTGGCATCCAATTTGACAAGTTCGAAGTTGGCTCGATTCCCGAATTCAGAACTGGCGACCGGTTTTAACTTTGGGCCTTCCCTCGCCAGCAATCGAACCGTGGCTGAGGTCGTGGAAGCGGTGCTTGAGCTGGTTCCTGGCAAATGGGTGGATCGTTCCGATCCCAATGCCTTGCATGAGGCGTCGAAGCTGAACTTGGCGACGGACAAAGCGTTTCACATGTTGGGCTGGTCTCCGACATGGGGATTTGAGGAAACCATTGCCAAGACAGTGGCGTGGTATAAAGAAAAACCAACCGAGAAGACAGCACAGGAGATCACCTCCGCTCAAATCGAGGAGTATGAACAACAAGCGTCGGCAACGAACAAGTCCTGGGCTATCAAGCATTGAGTCGATTTGCAAAACGGTTCAAACCTGGTTGTTGCAATCGAATTGCCGCACTGAGCTGACAAGTGGTTTATTAACTTTGCTGGGGCGAGAAAAGCGTCTTGATGCTTCTTTGCGTCATCCGCAGAAACACGAGGTCGAAAGCGCGGAAATGGAATCCTGGAAGGAATCCCGCGTTATCACGATTGTGGCATCTTCTTTCGATCTACAAGTACTTGATCACGTGGAAGATTAGGGAATTCCTTGAGTACGATCCTAAGCAGTAGCACGGCGCGAGGTGCCAGGATGGGGCTATCCTCTTGGACATTGGCGACGCTTGTGTTGCCTTTGTTGGCACTGTCGCCTCTCTTGTATATTCAAGCCAGTGTGTTGATGCAGAAGCCACATCTGCAGTTCTTCCCGTTGGCGATTCTCGGAGCGGCCTATTTTCTGCGAGCGGATGCGGAACCCACGCGAGAACATCTTTCGCGTCCATGGTTGATCCCTCTTTGGATAGGCGCTATTTTGCTTTGCATGGCTGCTTTGATGCTGATTAGCCCGTGGCTCGCGCAGTTCTGCTTTATCGTCATCGTCGCGGTTTGGGCGCTGGGAGCCCGGCCCAACTTGAGTGTTCTTCGCGTTGCTGGGATCTCGGGGTTAATCGCCGTTACGCTTCCTCCACCGTTCGGATGGGATCAGCAGTTGGTGCAGGCTCTTCAAGCCATCTCCTCCTTTGTCTGTAGCCGCTTGATGGATCTAACGGGCATCCTTCATGTGCGCCGTGGAAATATCATTGAGATTGCGGCGAAGCCATTATTCATTGAGGAAGCGTGTAGCGGAGTCGATAGCCAGTATGCGCTGATGGCCGTGGCGGGGGTCTTATTGCTATTGGGGCGAGCCGGTCTGATCGTCAGTTTGATCACCATTGTGACGGTACCAATCTGGGCAATCCTCGGCAATTTGTTGCGTATCTATTTGATCGTGATCGGCTTAGATTGGTTCGGAATCGATTTGTCATCTGGAACAGTGCATATGTTCCTCGGGCTTTGCGTCTTTGCCTTCACGGCATGGGTGCACTGGAGTTCCGTCCAGTTCCTGAATTTTCTTCAGCTCCGATATTTTTATTCAAAAAGTGAGCGTAGAGTTTCCGACGGCGTGAAGAATCCATCTACTAGTACATGGAGCGAGGCTTCAAGAATCCGTGTTTCATGGCTTTGGTTTGCAATGCCGCTGATACTTTTCATCTTCCTGCCGTCCAGCTTGCAGGCAGTCTTTGATTTTCATATGGCCCCGGATCTACCGTCGCTTTCGAGTGATGTAGCGGAACGATTTCCAGGCCGAGATGCCTTGCGTAGCAATCGGGCGCAGATCGTCGGGTTTCACTCGATCGCAAGAGATCGTGCAGACTTGCTAGGCCAGCACTCGCGAATCTGGCAGGTACTAAACGATTTTTCTCGAATAACCGTTAGCTTAGATTTTCCGTTTAGCGGATGGCATCCCCTTTGGGTTTGCTACGGCAATGCAGGATGGAAACCTCGCAGCACGGAAGTCGTGAATGCCAGCAGCGACGATATTTTGGGTGGGGGATTTCCGTTTTATGAATTGATTATGGAAAACGATGTGGGGGACGTTGCGGTGCTCCATTTCTCATTGTTTGATGAAAAAGGTCAACCGTACCTTGCCGAAGGCTCGAACGAAGTTGGCCAAGATGGGAATCGATTGAGTCAGAACCTTTGGACACGGATACGTCGAAAGGATCGGGTGCGAGAGAAGGTGACGTTTCAATTCCAGCAATTGTCAACGACCAACACAGTACCGAGTTCCGCGCAAATGAACGAACTCCGATCCTTGTACGAGCACTTTCGACGTCAAGTCTTCCAAGGCTCCCTTCCGGTGATTGAATCGTTGAGTCAGCGATGAGGATGTTCCCGATCATGCTGGAAACATGCATGAATGACGGGCGTCGTTGCGCGTGTAAATGCCGACCATTCGAACTTCGCAATTCCGAATCGTCCAGCAAAGGGAGCGGCAGATGAATCGACTCAATACCCGCGCTTCGGGAAGTGGAAATCCGTCCGCTCCTGAAGGGCAAATCGAGGGATTGCCGGAGTCTCCCGAGACCTACTGGAGATGGGGGCTACCATCCCTCGTGCTGGCCATCATAACGATTTCCTTGGTTTTGGTGAGCCAATTTTATACTCGGCCCCGTATCCTGGCTCGCTACCAAAGAATTGTGCAGCGAGCGATGGAAGGGGAATCAACTTTAGGGCATTGGCCAAGTGTATCTGCCGCGCCGAGTGAGTTTCGAACGAGTCGTGATCGACCAAACGATCATGCGATTCGCGGAAGCGAAGCCTCCCTATTGAGAGAAATAGGTGAACTCAGGAATGCCGAATTGGCATCGCAACGACTGGTAGTCGAGCAACCCTCGAATTCCGATCATCGGTACGCGGCAGCGCGTATTGCGTTGATGTTGTCGAAGAGCTATTGGAATCTATCAAGATTGCTTTCCAAGGCCGATGACGAAACGCGAATGTTGACCATCGAGCAATCTGCGATGGCGGCACGCGACCGCGCGGAAGATGCGATGCGAAGCGCGCTACGCTACCCTGGTTCAGGACACTTGCTCGCGGAAAAATGGACCCTCACGGAGCAATTGAATCGCATGAGCCTTTTTACGAAGGGTTCGGTCGCGACCATCGAGTCAATGATCCGTCAAGTCGAAGGGCTCTGTTTGCAAAATCCAAACGACCCTGAATGGTTTCAACTGCTAGGGAGAAGCAGAGTGATGCTGGCTCTGAATCCAATGAGCGAAGCTTCAAAAAACCAGCGAATCGCCTTGATCGAACAGGCGGAGAGAGCCTTCAAGAAGAGTGTGGAAACGGATGTCGGTGTATCGGAAGAACGTGATCGAGACGATTTTGGGAAACAGATTTGGATGGCCGAAGCGATGGCTGCAATGGATGCAGAACAAAGCTCGCATTTGGCCAGAGAATCTGTTCTCCAAAGAACGCCGCCAGATTCCGCGAACGGATTGGGCGTTTCGGAAAGCGTCGAGGATATCGACGCATTGTTTCGCGCATTGCTGTTAATGGGGAGTCCGGAAGAAGCACTTAAAGTGTTTGAAAGTCGGCTTGACCAATTCAACGTGCCCGAGCGGGCCGTATTGCAGTCCCTGGTAGCGTCAAGTAGCGTTCGGGCTGCGGTTTTGCAGACGTTGATTGCGAAGGAGAAGGACCGTGGTTTATCGGGATCGCGTTTGGCGCGTCTGGTCATGCGATTAGCACCGCTTTCGAGCGATGCTCGAGCACTGCTTGAAGCATTTGTTTTGGAGACTCCTGTAGCTGGTGAGATTTTCGCTTTAGGAGGGGATGCTGGCGAAGGTGAGGATGAGTCTCTTGCAATAGTCTTTCGGTGGTTGAGACGAGAGCGTCAGATGGATAAGAGCGAAGATTCCCCGCTTCCTTCGGAGATTTTCCCAAAGGACTGGGCATCTAGGCCAACGGATTCGAACGTGTTGGTCGGCATGGTACCATTAATCTTTGAGTGGGTCGGTAGAAACCAAATTTCTCCTCGTCGAGGGCTGGAGCTTGTGGATGCGATGCAATTGGCTATCCCAGAAAACGTGGATATTGTTTATGCACGTGCCATGCTCGCAATTCAAACTCGCAACTACGATCGAGCCATTGTGGATCTGCGTAACCTGCTCGATAAAATTCCTGGAAATTCGCAGTTGGAAAATCTGTTGCTGGCCGCGTACGAAAAAGCGATTCAAGCTAACTCACAGATGTCCAAAGAGGATGTGCCGTGAAGTCCTTCGGAATCACCGAAGGATTAAACAGAGGTTGAAAAACAACGCGATTCGCTTGTGTCCGGCTTAGGATTCTTAAGGCGTCAAAATTTGATGGATTTGCGATGCGCTGCGTGAGGGTTTGGTGCGGTGTTCGAGGGGATAGCGGTAGAGCATGATTAACATGATTATGTCGTTGTGGAAAAGCGAGTGGTTGGAGGCGTTTCAACGCACGCGATCCATCGAGGTGACGCCGTGAAGATCTCGATCATCACGGCCGTTTACAATCGAGAGAAGACCATCGCGCAGGCCATGGATTCGGTCCTGTCTCAAGACTACCCGGACATCGAATACATTGTGGTCGATGGGATGTCAAACGATGGAACGGACGATGTGGTTCGGAGGTATGACGATCGTCTAGCGGTTTCCATCCGAGAGAAGGACGCGGGAATTTACGATGCTTTGAACAAAGGCGTTCGGGCTGCGACAGGAGACGTTATCGGCTTTTTGCACGCGGATGATTTTCTGGCTTCGTCTCAAAGCGTATCTAGGATCGCTACGGTTTTTCGGGACCCCAACGTCGATGGCACCTATGGAGATTTGCAATACGTAGACGCGAGCGATCCAACGCGCATCAAACGGTTCTGGGTGGCAGGGGATTATCGCGCGAGTCGATTTCGCTGGGGGTGGATGCCCCCTCATCCGACTGTCTATTTGCGGCGAGACCTTTATTCGCGCTACGGTGGTTTCCGACAGGATTTTCAGATTGCAGCGGATTACGAACTCTTGGTTCGAATGATGGTCAAGCACCAGATCCGAATGCGTTACCTTCAAGAAATTGTCGTGAAAATGCGAGTTGGAGGGAAAAGTAACGCCAGTCTCCGAAATCGTTTGACGGCGAACCGAGAGGACCGGTTGGCATGGAAGGTGAATGATTTGTCACCACCTCCCGGATTGCGTTGGATGAAGCCGATGCGCAAGGTGACCCAGTTCGCCAAGTCGGCTTTGGGTTGGAATTCGTAACAGACACGGATACTTGGAATCAAGCTGGCTAACAGCAGGGTATCTCCATTCGATCAAACATGGGCATTGGGGGCGTGGATTCCTCCTAAACCGGTCTTTCGCCGCGATTCTCTAAAGATTATACGGGAGTTTAGAGTCCAGACGCTATGGTCCGCAACGCGATTGCAGCCTCCTGAGACTTGCGGATGAAGCGACCCAATAACGACAACCTGGAGATCATCCCGGCGATCGAGTGGACAAGGTTGCAATCAGCCGTACCATGGAGTGAGCTCATTCATCAAAAATCATTGGAAAGGCTCCCCTTTGAGATGGATTGCGATGTGTGAGGTCCTGGTCCACGACCGGCGTGCAATGCAACGTTACCTTTGGAGAGTTCTCGACGTGTGTTAAGATTCTACACATGCGTGGAATTTGACTGGCCGTTTGCGTTACAAAAGGACTACAAGTAAAGGATGGCACCATTGGCGATCCAACATGGACTGGAGTGCTGAGGGCTGTTCGCGAACGCAAGAGCTTGGAACTACCGCAACGATTGAAACCATGGACAAACCCAATCTTCAGTATGGTTACGAGGAAACGAACGGTGGCGTGCGCGTTCAGCCGACCGCAAATTTTGAAGAGCATCCTGTACCCACGGTGGATGTGTATGGTGCCATATGGCGTCGGAAATCGGTCATTATTCTGATGTCCTTGTTAGGGGCAGGTATCGCCAGCGTTTTGTACACGCAGGCGACTCCTGTTTTTGCATCCGTTTTGCGACTGATGCTTTTTGTGCAGGCGCCACCCAGCGTCATCAATGGCGAAGTGATTCCACAGCAAGTTGCTCTGGAAAAGCAGCGCGTGTTGCTGTCGGGGCAAACCGTCTTGGCGGATGCCATGAAGAAGGGTCAGTTGGACAAACTGGAGACGTTTCGAGGATCGGATTCTCCTTTCGGCGAACTTCGATCGATGTTGAAAGTTTCTCCTGTCGGCAAGGATCTCTCCTCAGACTCGCTTGAAATCCAATGCGAAGGGATTCACAAGGCGGATTTGCAGGGGATCTTGAATCAAGTCGTCCAGTCCTACATCTCGGCCATCGGGGATGATTCAGAGACTTCTGGTCGCGAGTCTGTGCAACTCATTGAAAAGCTGCAAGAGTCATTGGTTGAGGAACAGAAACGGTATCAAAATCGGTACTACGAACTGCTGAAAGGGCTCAATCTGACAGCAGAAAACGACAAGGGGCGATGGTCCAATCCCTACATCTTGGAACTTGAGAAGTTGCGAATTCAGCGCGATGAATTGGTGCGTGAATTTCGGGATGCCGACCAGTTGCTGGAGCAAGTTCGAATCGCAGTGGATCCTGAAAATCCGCGTGAGGAATTGATGCGGTTGGCGGTCATTGAAGCCAAAAGGCATTTCAATGTTGACCGGAAAGATAACGGTGGATCGTTTTTTGATCCGTTGACCGATGAAGACAAGCAGCGATTGAACCGTTATGAGCAGCGCATGGAGTTAGCCAATCAGGACGTCGTGTCTCTGGATGCGGAACGTCAAGAATCTGCTACGCGTTATGGCGCTCGGCATCCTCAAGTCGAGTTTATCGAGGCCAGATACCAAGCTGCGCTGGCGACCAGGAATCGATTGGCCGAAGAGCTTGAAACGCTGCGAGCTTTTTTGAAGGACGAGGAGGAAATTAATCGCAAGAGTGCGGCGATGTCCCAAGAAGTTAGAACACGCGATCAAGACATCCTGCAACTCTATGCAGCATCCTTGCTCAACCAGCGGGAGCGGGCTAAGTACAATCTCGACAAAGTTACGGATGATATTGCAGAATTGTCAGAAGAGTCGAACAAGATTGCGGGGGACATCGCAGAGCTAAATATGCTTCGCGATCAAATCGACGAGCGTGGTGCTTCCGTTTCCCAGATCCTGGACAAGCTATCTGCGATGAGGGCGATGTCCGGGAATTATTCTGCGACCCGAGTCAAGATCATCGACGAAGCGTCGTTTCCCAGCCAAATTTACCCCAAGCTGTGGAAGTTTCTTTTCGGAGGGCTTTTGCTGGGTGGTTTATTGGGTGCGGGATTGGCGATATTGATCGACCATTCCGATCTTGCGTATCGGACACCTATCGACATTAAGGATAGCTTGAATGTACCGGTCATATGCAAGGTCCCGAGAATTAAGAAGGGGAAGGTAAGCGAAGATTTCGTCGGATCGCCGATGCTGGTAACGGCGTACAATCCGAGTTGCTCCGTGGCGGAGACATTCCGCGCCGCGCGGACGTCCTTGCTCTTCACCATGGCACAGACGGGATCGAAGGTCTTCATGTTCACGAGCCCGTCGCCGGGGGACGGAAAATCGACGACTGTGGCGAATCTCGCGATTTCATTGGCTCAAACCAACAAGACCGTTTGTTTGGTGGACGCTGATTATCGGCGCCCTCGTGTTCAGCAGAATTTTGGCGTCCAGTTTGAGCCGGGTGGAATGCAATATTTGCTCGGTGAATGCACGTTGGACGAGGCGCTTCGCCCTTGTGAATTTCAAGCCAATTTGATGCTGCTGACGACGGGTGGCCGACCAAAGAATCCTGGCGAACTGGTCGCATCCCACGGTTTTGCGGATATGCTCGAGCAATTGAAGAACCGTTTCGACATTGTGCTGATCGATTCGCCTCCAGTGATTCCGGTGGCAGATACGACGGCGATTGCGTCGCTTGTGGATGGGATCATTATGGTCATCCGCATCCGACGCGGCGTGGTTTTATCGGCTCATAAGGCAAAGAGCAGACTCGACATGGTGCAAGCCAATCTGATCGGAGTGTTCGTCAATGGCATGGATGAAAACCTTTATTACAACGAGTACGGGACCTATTACCGCGGCGCCTATTACTACGGCTACAACTATGGTCGTTACTATGACAAGCAGTACGCGGACTACTCCGACAACAAGCGTATTGACGACAAACGTTCGGTGAAGAAGTAACGGGTTCGGCCGTGAAGTTACAGCGGCAGAGGTTCGAATTGTCCAAATTTTGCGCTGTCATGAAGTTGGATTCAGAAATGGACTGACGTAGTCGGAACGCTGCTTCGTCATACCTAATAGGGTTTTTGGGTTCGGTTGAACTCGATGTTGCGCGGTATCCGGATCGAAATACGATCTTTGTGTGCTTTGAGTGAAGCTAGGTCCTCGGTCCAAGCTCCTCTTCTGTTCCTGTGGTGAAATCCGCTAAGCTTTCCGCAAGGCGGGTCCTGCAACTAGCGTTCGTTGCATTGATCGTTGATGGCGTTGAGGTTACTTCGTTCTCGCATGGAATCGATCACTAGTTCGATCGTCGCCGAATCGGGAGTTCGGTTGGGGTCGTTCGAATCGACTTGGAAGTGAATATGATCGTTGTTGCAATTTTGCTATTGGTTGGGGGTTTGGCACAAGGTCCTTTGTTGGCGCGATTTTTTGGTGCCCTTTGGAGTTCCCCCAACCACTACTTTTTCCCGCTTGGTTTGGTCGCAATCGCCGGTTTAGCGTACGTCCATCGAGCGACATGGCTGGAAACAGTGATCGACGAAATACGAGAGACATCGCATTTCGAACGTCGTCGAGGCAATAGATTGGGATTCATCGCGGGATTGTGTACATCCTTCGTCCTATTCTTCGTTGCTCACGCGCTGCATTGGCCTCATGTCGGGTGGCTGGCGTTGATTCTGTCAGGTGTGTCAATCGCGTATCGAGAATTTGGATTGCCGGGCATTCGGAGTGCCATTCCGCTGGCGATCCTGCTCTGGTTTCTGAAGCCTGTTCCAGATTTTGTCGAGCCTTGGTTGCAGTTGTGGCTGCAGGGGCTAGCAAGTCGTTTTGCGGGCGTGATTTTGGATGTTATACGCGTGTTTTACTATTCCCAGGGCGTTGTATTGGGACTGGTTAGCAAGGGGGGAGTGGCGATCGATGTATGTAATGGTGTACGGTCTTTATATGTCTCCATCTTTGTCGCCATCGCTTGGGGGGTGTATTTCAAATACCACTGGTTTAGAACTGCAGCCAACGTGACTCAAGTTTTATTTTGGGTCGTTGTATGGAACGGATTGAGAATTGCGTTGTTGCTCGGAAATCAGGATGCAGGAGGGGAGTGGAGTGAGACGCCATGGATTGTGGCGATCATCGAGTTCCTTTGTTTGATTGCGATCCTGTTTTTGGCGTGGAGTGGCGATCAGTTCTTGGCGAGTGTCGTTGAGCCAAAAAGGGAGGAACTTCCAACGGTTATCCAACCCGTCCAAGACAATTCCGGAGACGAACCCGCGAGGATCTCTCGCACGGACTACATCGGATGGTCGATAGCGTTTGGATTGTTGGCTCTATTGGGCTGGCGAATGAGCTCCTTGTACGGACTGGAACGCAGTGCAAATCGGATGGGTGTCGTTTCTGAATTGCCTAGCGAGCTAGCGGGTTGGAAGATAGCTGCAACAGCGAGCCCCGAGCTTCCAAGATTGGTGCCAATCTTTATGCCGGGATATTCTGAAAGTGCAAAGTCTTGGGATATAGAGAAAGAGGGACGCAAACTGCAATTCAGCATTTTGGGAGCAAGCACCCTCTATCCTGGCCCGCGTTGGCATTGGGCCTGGTTTGGTTGGAAAGCAAGCCTGAGGTCAAAGGATCCAATGGTAGAATCGGAAAACGAGTCCACTCATGCCCGTATGTTGGAGCTTTCAAGATTGCCCGGAGAAGCAGGCGGGGCGATTGCGAGTGGTATTGATGGGCATGGAATTGCTTTGCGAAGTGGGGAGCCGCTCGGAACTTTGGATCGTTTGACGAGCGACTTTCATCTTGCAGTGTATTATGCCATCGGTGGGATCACACGAGACGAGGTGCGAGCGAAGTTATTGTCCCGGCCAATTTATAGTGTGGCGCTTTATCAAAAGTCAGCAAAGCCTCTACCGCCCGACGCTTGGGAAAAACTTGTGGATCTGTACCCCCGACTTATTCCCATCCTTTTCCCCTAAGATCCCTTGTCGAAGGAAACCTTGGGTTTGAACAAGCCGGCGGATCCTAATTAGGACGACGGGCAGGTCCAAAACGCAAACGCAACGATCGCGTTCAGGAGCGGCGTCGAAACGACGTCGTCGAATCAATCATGTGGCATTTTCTTCGTGAACTTCCGATCACCATTCTGCGGGCGATTTCCGATCTGCTGGAATGGCTTATGGTTGCGTCATGGACCCCCTTGGTGCAAGAGAATGAAGGGGAAGATCGGTCGCTGGCAAAGACACTTCTACTCCTTCCAATTCTCGTTCCGTATTGGATTTTTCGTTTCGGAATCGCTTGCTTGACCTTTGTCTTTGCAGCGTTCTTTTTTCCTGCCGGAAGGCGAAACTGCTACTTACGAGGCTTGCCGGCCGTGCTGATCGGGTTGATGATCGCGTTGGGATTGGCTCTGCACGCGTTTTATGGTGATCGGATTTTGATGCGTTACGTTTCTCGCGTTCAAGGGGCATTTCGCGGGGAGAATTATGAGGAAGGACGCAAGTATGGCGTTCGCATGATCGAGGATTCCAGGCAGGACCGCGACGAGCGTACATTCTTGTTTGCTCTCTTGATTGGATTGAGGGGAGAGAAAGAGGCCTCCAATTCCATCCTCGATCAATTGGCACCCGATGACCGGGAGGGGCTTGCGGACGCGCATCGCGCTCGGGCGTTCGAGATCGCGCGCGATATCAATACACAATCGTTGGATCCCGAAGCCATCGAAGCATTGCGGTGGCACCTTAGCCATAGTGGTGAAATCAATACGGAGCAGATGCATCATCTTTGGTCCATCTACTACCGAGCCGATGGCCAGCTCGATCTTGCCGAAGCGAGTTTGCGTGAAGCGAGCCAATTGAATCCTGTCTTTTCGGTCGCGTATTCTGATTTTCTAATGGAGCTTGGAAAGAAGGACCTAGCCGAGCGAGCGTTGAACGACGCGGTGAGAACATTTGCTGGCAAGCTTAATGAGAACCCATTGTCAAAACCCATTCGTCTTCAGTTGGTGGTGGCGCTTAATCGACTCAAGCGTTCTGAGGATGCAGAAAGAGTTTTGGTGGCGGGCACGCAACTGCATCGTGACGGTGAGATGCGATTGGCGTTATCCGACTTTTACTTGATGTTGCAAGAGCAGGAGGAGGCTGAAGAAAAACCCTTGGTCAATCGTTTGACACGATTGATTCAATCGCTTCGAGCGGATCCTAATTCACAGAGGGCGTACAACGCATGGATCGATTTTTTTGCGTCGGAGTCGAATCGATCGAAGAGCCAAGAATTAGAGTCGGCCCTCGAAGGTATGCTCGTCGATGGTACCAACGTGGGAATGGTGCACTTCATGTTAGGTGTCAAGGGGCTTCTCGCGAATCCAGGCGAATTGAATCGCGTGCGAAGGGCATCGGCGGATGGGAAGAAAACAGGTGACGATGAAAGCGATCCAACCGAGGCCATTTGGCATATCAAGCAAGCGATCGCATTGGATTCAGGATTCGCACTGATCTGTAACAATTATGCACAATCCCTTTTGATTCGCGATCCCGCGATCCTCGACGCAGCCATCCTTTTGGCCGAGATAGCCGTCTCGTCGAGCCCAAACATGGCACCGTATTTAGAGACTCTCGGCGATGCACTGACAGCGCAAGGAAACTGGGAACGCGCTGCGACGGTCTTCGACCAAGCTTCGACTCTTGATCCGGAAAGAAAATCAATTGGTGAGAAGCGAGCTAGATTGGGCGTGGGGTCCAGATCGAATGCGACGAATTAGGATCTTTGCGTTATTCGGATAGGTTTTTTAAATCATGGTCAACCATGATGCGAGCTAGTTCGGCAAAGGTTGTACGCGGTTGCCAACCGAGACTTTGCCGAGCTCGCGTAGCGTCCCCAAGGAGGTTTTCAGGATCGGCTGGACGCGCAAAGCGAGGATCCAACCGATAGTATTGGTTCCAATCTAGGCCGACATGTTCGAAGGCTAGTCTCATGAAGTCTCGAACCGTATGGGAATGCCCGGTCGCGATGACATAGTCGTTGGGACGTTCTTGTTGGAGCATAAGCCACATGGCTTCAACATATTCCGCTGCGAAACCCCAGTCCCGGGCCGAGTCGATGCTTCCCATCATCAATTCGGATTGCAGCCCTTTCTTGATGCGCGCGGCCGCAAGGCTAATCTTGCGCGTCACAAAGTTCTCGCTTCGGCGTGGGCTCTCATGGTTGTAGCAGATGGCGTTGCAAAAAAATAAGCCGTGCGCCTCGCGGTAGATTTTGACCATCTGCGTCGCAAATGCTTTTGCAACTCCATAGGGGGAGTTGGGATTCAAGGGAGTATCCTCGTTTTGCGGAGAGGATCTGGGCGTGCCAAAAATTTCACGACTGCTGGCATGCACAAATCGGGGAGGCGATGGCTGATCCCGCAGAATCTCCAAGATGCGAAGCGTTCCCAGGGCCGTCAATTCGCAAGTGCTTTCGGGAATTTCAAAACTGATCCCAACGTGCGATTGCCCAGCCAGGTGATAGAACTCAGTAGGCTCGACTCGCTGTACGATACGGCGCAAGGACGTGACATCGGTCAAGTCCGAGTAGTGAAGAAACAGCTGTTTGCCATACACCGATGAATCGTTGTATTGCTGGTCCAAGCGAGGGCGTTGCAGGGAGCTGCTACGCCGGACGATGCCGTGTACTTCGTATCCCTTACCGAGCAGGAGTTCGGTCAGATAGGACCCGTCTTGTCCGGTAATGCCGGTGATCAAGGCTCGCATTGATTCCTCCGAAATCGGAAGGGGCTAGCGTCATGGATAGACGCCCGTCAGCACCCACGCAGAGATAGCGACAGGGAAAAACCGGGAGTGCGCGGACGCATGCAGGGACCGCGTACCTAGCCGCTGAACGAGTGGCTATGAAGTTCTCGACGAGCCAATTCAAGATCATGTTCCACCATGATTTTTGCCAATTGCCTTGTATTGGTTGTGGCAGTCCAGCCCAATTTCTCTTTGGCTTTGGATGGATTGCCCAAGAGGAGTTCGACTTCCGCCGGACGGAAATAGCGAGGGTCGATTTCAACGAACTCCTGCCAATCCAATTCGAGTTCCTCGAAGACCATGTCAAGGAATTCGTGGATCGAGAAAGTTTGGCCGGTCGCAACGACAAAATCATCAGGCTCTTCGTGCTGCAGCATCAGCCACATGGCTTCGACATAATCTTTTGCGTACCCCCAATCCCGTTTGGAATCCAAATTGCCGAGAAAGAGTTTCTTTTGAAGCCCCAGTTTAATCCGTGTGGCTGCACGAGTGATCTTGCGAGTCACAAAGGTTTCACCTCGTCGAGGCGATTCATGATTGAAGAGAATGCCATTGCTGGCGAACATGTTGTAGCTGCGGCGGTAGTTCACTGTCTGAAAAAAAGCGTAAACCTTTGCACAAGCATATGGGCTTTGCGGATTGAAGGGAGTGGTTTCCGTCTGAGGCGTTTCTAGGACAGCGCCATACATTTCTGATGAACTCGCTTGATAGATGCGAACAGATTTGCGCCGGTTGAGAATGCGAGCGGCTTCCAGAACATTGAGGGCGCCGACCCCGTCGGACATCAACGTATAAACCGGTTGATCAAAGGATACTCGTACGTGGCTCTGAGCCCCCAAGTTGTAAATTTCGTCCGGTTCCAATTCGAGGACGAGGTTCGTTAGGGCTTGTCCATCCGTAAGGTCCCCGTAGTGCAAAAGTAGTCTTGGGTTTTCGTGGATGTCCCGATAAAGATGGTCGATACGTCCGGTTGTAAAACTGCTGCAACGACGCACCAATCCATGAACCGTGTATCCTTTGTCGAGCAATAATTCCGCGAGATACGAGCCATCTTGGCCCGTAATGCCTGTGATCAGCGCAGCTTTTGTCATGTTGAGTTCGCGAAGGGTTGAAAACAGTAAATTGCTGGAGTTACTGTCGACCCGGAGCGTTCGGGAAAGGGGCGTCCCCAAGCGAATCCGTCCGTAGACTCCTAATCACCGAATCGTCGGCGTTCTTTGCATCTATAGATTACCCGTATTTCTGCTCATTGACTACGTAGGGTGCCACGAGCAGTTCCATCCAGGAAATCTGCATAGGCTAACTTGAGACCGTCAACTAGGTCCACGCGCGGGCTCCAGCCAGTCGCTTGAAGGGCCGATGTATCGGTCAATTTTCGGGGAGTGCCGTCAGGTTTGCTGGTGTCCGGCAGAATGGTGCCATGGTAGCCGACGGTGGCTGCAATCATGGTTGCCAATTCCATGATGGAAACGTCGCTACTGGTTCCGACGTTGACCCAATCGGGTGGGGTGTCGATAGCCAACAGATGGAGAAGCGCGTCGGCGAGATCGTCCACGTACAAAAATTCTCGTCGCGGTTTGCCGGTTCCCCAAATCGACATGGAGGGGACATCTCGAGTTTTCGCATCGTGAAATCGGCGGATCATGCCCGGAATTACATGGCTGTTATCTGCGTGGTAGTTGTCACCTGGCCCGTACAAGTTGGTCGGCATCGCGGAGTGGAATAGCGCTCCGTACTGCATTCGGTAGTATTCGCAAAGTTTAAGACCGACGATTTTTGCGAGGGCATAGGCTTCGTTGGTTTTTTCGAGCGGCGATGTCAGCAAGTACTCTTCGCGAATCGGTTGAGGCGCCATTCGGGGATAGATGCACGTGGACCCTAAATAAAGGAATCGCTTGACTCCTGTTTCATAAGCAGCCGGGATTGTGGCCATCGCCATCCGAACGTTTTCGGTCAAGAACTCCACGGGATAGGTTGCGTTGGCGACGATGCCCCCCACACGAGAAGCCGCAAAAATAACCGCATCCGGTCGTTGGAGTTTGAAAAAAGAACGGACTGCTGGTTCATCGGTCAAGTCAAGTTCGGACCGCGATTGCGTGATTAGTTCTACGTCTGGGTATCGAGTTCGAATCAATCGGCAGAGAGAAGACCCCACCATTCCACGGTGGCCGGTAACAAAAACTTTGCGATATGCGATTGTCATCGAGAGCCCCTCCCCAACTGGTTCCATTGCAACCCGAACACCGGATTGCCAAAAGTTTACTAGATTGCATAGGAAACGTAGAGAGGAGTCGGAAACAGGAACCGCAGGGCGGCTTGGGATAGGACTCCCCGAGGCTTTCGGGTTTCTTCGCCCACCGATCCCCAGATTCCGGCGAGCAATCAGGACAGGGTTGGAACCCCAGTGGATTTTCGCATAGGATTCTTCGAACGTCGCGACCAAAGGTCGAGAGTCGAGTCCCTAGGACTGGGAAGAAAACAAAGGAAGAGTGGCTGCATTGGAACCGTTCGTACTGCCGACTGCGATCGAAAAGACTCCGAACAAGACATTGCGAATCACATGGAGTGATGGGCTGGCGTATGAGTACCCGTTTCGATTGTTGCGCGCGTCATGTCCTTGTGCCACGTGCCGTGAAAAGCGAAAAGCCGAAGATTCGAAACCCAAAAACCTGTTGAACGTCCTTTCGAGTAACGACACGATCCCGCTGGATGTACTCCAAATGAAACCGGTCGGGAATTATGCGTACAACATCGCTTTTTCCGATGGTCATAGCTCAGGTCTATTTACAATGGAGTTGTTGCGATCGTTGGGGACACAGTCTCCTGAGCCTTCCTAATGGGATGTGGAAATGCTGACATGAACGGAATCCACGGGCTGGGTTGAGCGGACGTTTACTTGATCGGGTCACGCTTGATTGGATCGCGCTTGGACTAGTCGAAGGGGACTCTCCGATGCGGCCATGGTTTGGCACATGGCTCGGAGCGTGTTCTTTGAGTATTCAGTTAACCACCGAATATGCCCTATCCGCGTTTAAATTGCATCGAGGTCAAGATTTGATTGAAATCATTCGATGACACGACATCACTTTAACTTGAAATCCAAGCTTGATCGTGCTGCTGGATCGATTCATGATCCGGCGCTCGAGCTGAAAGTCGTGGGCTGGCAAGAATCGGTTGGACTTCCCGATTTCAGTATCGATCGAATCGTGGCCAAGCTCGATTCGGGGGCGGCCCACTCGGTCCTGCATGTCGACCATCCATTGATTTTCCGGCGAGGCAGGGCAAATTTTGTCCGGTTCGAATTGACGCTCGAAAACGACAGCGCGGATACCGCGTGGGTTTACGAAGCACCGGTCGTGGGAATGAGGCGGATGCAATCATCGAGCGGCCATATTTCCATTCGGCCGATCATCGCAACCGTGGTCTATCTGGCAGGATACCGCTGGGCGATCGATTTGAGTTTGACCGATCGATCGAAGATGCAATTCCCCCTTTTGCTAGGAAGGTCGGCGCTGGCAGGAAGATGTTTAGTCGATAGCGGTCGTGCGCATCTGACATCCGTACAAAGCGCCTACCGAACTTCGTGATCCTTTGACACCGATCATTGCGCAAACGTTCACTGCTCCAGACGCAATTGTCCCAGGGCCCACTGGGCTGTATCGCGCAATGTCGGATCGTCGTGAAGCAGGAATTTTTCGAGCAAGTCAATTGCGTCGACGCAATGTGTATTCGCGGCAACGATCATTGCATTGCGTTGCATTCCTTCTAATCGAGTACGCCAAAAAGCTGTTTTGCGAAAACGGATACGGAACTGTTCGGAGGAGAGTTGCAGCCAGAACATGCAGTCGGTTTTCTCCTCCCAATCGTCGATTCTAAGCGACGGAATCACTTCTCCTGATCGCTTGCGATTCCATGGACATACCGCTTGGCAAACATCGCAGCCAAAGAGCCAGTCCCCAATCTGCTCACGAATTTCTATGGGGACGGGACCGCGATGCTCGATTGTCCAGTAGCTAATGCATCGTGTTGCGTCAAGAATGCGCGGTTCAACGAAGGCTTTGGTTGGGCATGCGTCGAGGCAGGCGCGGCATTTACCGCAATGATCGGTTTCGGGAATTGAGCCGGAGAGCAACTGGTCTCCGGGAATCGCGTCATTCCCTGCGATCAGATCGGCTTGCGTAAGCACCGATGCCAAGAAAAAGTAGCTGCCCAACTGCCTATTCAAGAGCATTGTGTTCTTGCCAACCCAGCCCAGACCAGCTCGATGGGCAAAATGGCGCTCGAGCAATGGTGCCGTATCGACAACCCCTCGCGATTTGCAATTCGGAAACATGCTATCGAGTTTCGAGGTCAATCGATCGAGTGCACGATGGGTGCATTCGTGGTAATCGATTGCGCCCGCAGCGTACGCGGCGATGGTGCCTCGCCCAGATTCAACGCGAGCGGGGAGAAGGGGCGGATCGGAGTGAATCGGAAACTTTGCTGGGGTAGTTCTGGGATGAGACGAGTACGGGAGAGCCAGGATCATGAGGGACTTGCAACCGGGCAATACCCCCTCGGGATGTCGGTACGCTTCGATCCGGTTCGCCAGATAATCCATCCCACCGGCATAACCATGGTCGAGCCATGCCTTGAGATGCGGAAAGTCTTTCGCCTCCGAAGCGGCGACGAATCCCAAGCATGCAAAGCCCTCTGACTCGGCGAGTTCGCGAAGCGATTGTCTGGCTAATTGTTGTAGGATCATCGATGGTCATGGCATTGAGAAAGGATCGACATGCGTATCCTACTCGAAGGTGTCATCGCATGGAGTTCGTCGCGTCCGTCGAGCGGGGAACGAACACACCGTGCGCTAACGACGCGAGCTCCCTGCCAGGATCAAATGAGGTTTATTCACCAGGGGATCCGCTAGCGTTGATTCGGAGGTATACGATGATTCGGTCTCGGCTGCGATCATCTCACGCTCACGCGACATCCTCTCCGCTTCCGCACGGCGCGGGCATTGGATCAATGAAAATCGCGAGCGTTCGTCCCAAACCGCTTTGTCGGTTCGCTCAGGATCGACTTGCGTCCAGCTCTCACGATATTGCTTGCTGGTGATCCGGCGAAGTATTTGCTGCTGGTCATCCCACCACTCGACCCGTACCAATCCCGTGTTTGGATCTTGGATAGGGCGTCGGGAAATGGACTCGCGATCTTCCACGAGGCACCATGCTCGTACGCGGAATTTGCCTGTCTCCGGAGCCAACTGGTAAAAGATGACTTGATCGTAGACGTGCCTACCGCACGCGTCGTGGAAATGATTTAACTCAATCAGATCAACCGGTTCTTCAGCCACGCGATGACCGAGCCCCGACCCAACTCCGCACAGCGTGAGAATGGAAAGAAAAGTCCAATAGACCATGATGACGACCCCTCAAAACGAAAGCTCCGAAAAAGTGGATCGACCTCGAAAGGACGGTCATGGAGCCACATAGTTCGAGCTGGCTTTCGCGGAAACGGTGCAATTCCTCCTTGTTGAAGGGGAACTGCGGAGAGGCGTGAGAGGGGCGTTCCGCGTGGTCGGTTCGGACTTTAAATCATGGGCACCATTTTTCCATTGCATAGGACCGTCGAAGTTCGGTGTCGGCGGTCTTGTGTTTTGGGCAACCTGTCGTTCCAAAGTCGATGGAAAGCAGCGACTAAAAGCCATCTTCGAATTGCCGGACCGGTGAGGAGATCGACAACCGATGATTAGGGCTCCATCCAACTATTTCATTGGATCGGGAAGACCTTAGCAAAAAATCATCCCTTGTTGCAAGATTAATCCTGGAAATTCAGAAAGCAAGCTGCATTAGCTGACCTGATTGTTTCGGCTGTGGGTTTTGATGGGGCCAACGGACGGTCGTCCACTGAGACAGCTTGCAAATCAAACACCATGATGCATGCGAGATGCGAGAATGTACGGGTGCGATTCGAATAACCGCGTTCGGACGTGACGAGGGGCTTGGTGTTGAGAAAATGCGACTCGTCGGAAAGTCGTATCGCTCCGTTTGCACTCCGCCGTTGCAAACAGGTTACGATCATTGAACGACTAGTATCATTGGAACGGTGTCGAGTCCGAGTGCTTGAGAAACGCGGACGGGAATTGTCCCGGCATGGACAATTGTTGTGCTGTCCTCTTCTAGTGACGAAGGTCTTGGAGATACTACCCTTCGGGTGGACTTGGACGAGACGTAAGTCAGGTTGATCTGTCTCAAGTACTATGCAGCTGTTTTTCCAGGCCAGCGATTGCCTTCAAGTCGTTCATTGCGTCCCACCACAGACTGAAAACAATTTTTACCTCTACGCCAACGAGCAAAATTTATGTCCAGCACCAAACGATGCCTGCTTAGAAAGTACCTGCTTATGGGAATCCTGGGAGGGACATCGGTTCCCGGACTACTGGGGATGGATTCCGCGATGGGTCAGGACACGGTTGCTTCTTCTCTGGCGGGAGCGATCGGAACCACCCAGGTTACAGCAGAAGAACGCCGAGCGATGATCGATCGCGCCGTCTCGTTTCTCAAACAAAGCCAAGCTCAGGATGGTTCGTTTAGTAGCCAAGGAGGCCCGGGAGTCACGGGTTTGGTGGTCGCAGCCCTTCTCTCGGTAGAAGTTCCTGACGATCATCCGGTTGTCTCTCAAGGGCTTAAGTACTTGTTGGCAACCAAGCGGGAAGATGGTGGGCTGTATGCACCAGGTTCTCGCCATGCTAATTACGAAACATGCTTGGCAATGATGGCGTTGCAACGGGCCAATGGTGATGGCAAGTTTGGTGGAATCATTGAAGGGGCGCAAAAATTTGTCGTCTCCGCACAATGGGATGAAACAGAAGGCCAAAAGCCAGAGGACCCAGGATTTGGTGGGGCTGGCTACGGTAGCAAATCACGACCCGACTTATCGAACACGGCCTTCTTTATCGATGCGTTGCGGTCCACGGGCGTCCCTGAGAATGATCCGGCGATCGCTCGAGCACTGGCGTTTGTCAGCCGATGCCAGAACTTGGAATCCCCCGCCAACAACACTCCCTTTGCGGGGCTAATCAATGATGGTGGGTTCTATTACACGCCGGCCAACGGCGGGGATTCGATGGCGGGCAAAGAGGATGCCACTGGAGGGCTTCGATCCTATGCGTCGATGACCTATGCTGGACTCAAGAGCATGATCTATGCGGGCGTCGACAAGTCGGACTACCGCGTAAAAGCTGCACAGAAGTATCTAGCTCGAAATTACTCGGTGAATAGCAACCCGGGAATGGGTGCGGCAGGGTTGTATTACTATCTCCACACGATGGCCAAAGCCATGAGTTTGCTTGACGATCCCATTTTCGTTTCGGATCAGGGGAAGCATGATTGGAAACAAGATATCTTGGGCCAATTGAAGACGACCCAAAAAGAAAACGGCTCCTGGACGAATCCCGAAGCTCGATGGATGGAAGGGGATCCAAACCTAGTCACTGGCTACGCGTTGCTGACGCTGTCTTTGGTCAAGTAAGGCAGACGGGCGCAGGTTCAGAGGATTGATCGCAAGCGACGGCATGTCCACTTCTCGCAACCCGAGCAACGCCGCTCGGGAACCGGGACTCGAAGCGGGAAACCCATGGAGGTTGGCTGCGAATGGCTCGACGCGACGCCAGAAGAAGATGCCTTCAACTACGCCTTCGATTTTCGTCGCAATCGCAACCAACCCATGCCTGCCGCGGTGCAACCGAGTAACCAAGAGGCAGGTTCCGGAACGGCCGTTCCACGAAACTGGACGTAGAAGTTTTTGGGGGTAGCCCCCACACTACTTGGCGCTGTGAAAGTGCTCGTTTGGTCCGTCGTAGCCAACCAAAAATCCATCGATCCCTTATTTCGGAGCAAATTCCCCAAAGCAGTTCCAGCGGCTGCATTCACAGAAAAAGGGGCTGTGAAGACCGGTGCTCCAGGCAAAAAAATGGATTCGACGCTGGATTGGTTGGTGTTTGAGAATCGAAGCCCAGTGTCGATCATTTTTCCTTGACTGATCAGGGTGTCAAAACCGACGCCACCATCCCCCCCGTAGAGCGTGACATTCGTTGCACGCTGAATCGATACTTGACCATACATTCCCGTGATCTGGCCAATCTGACTGGTGTCTTGCGTGCCAAACAACCGTCCCAAGTAAACGGCTCGGTACGTGCCTTGCTCGGCGATCCCTGATTGCTGTTTGGTTTCCTGCAGTGTGATTTCACCAAAAGCTGTGCTGGAAAGCAAAATCAATAAAGCAAAACAAGCGTGGTTAGCTCGCGTCATGGACGCCCTCCTCGGGCACTCTCCGGCTCCTGCGACGGAATCGGAAAAATACATATGATAGACCTGTTGCAACCAAGTAGGAGCTCGGTTCCGGAACAATGAGCGGAACCAACTCGACTGTCGCTGTAAAGACAAACGTTGTTTCGATTAATTCGCCATCTGGAGTGAGCTCAGTTGAGACATCCACGTCAGGAGTCGAGAAATCGCGGTTGGTCGGGCTGTACAACCATGCATCCACCCTCCCAAGCGGATCCGAAGCAACGATAGATCTTAGCGCATTCCCTTGACTCGGTGTCAAATTTACCCATGCAGATTGTCGATCCTCGATCCCATTGCTAACGGGATTAACGTTTTCAACGCTTAGATTGGTTGTGACAACAGGTCCAAAAATGATCGAATAGTCCGGAAAAAAGACGTTGTACTTGGCAAACACCAAGATGGGTGCATTCGCCCCGACCGAATTCGGGGACATTTCGATCCAGTTTCGTAGTCGAACTTGAGAGTACGAATCTGCCGGGCCGGAAAACTCAAAGGTCCCAATTTTCGAAACGGCACCTGTTTGTCCCAACAAAAAATTGAAACCGTTTTGGTCGGCAGTGGAACTGATCGCACCGCCGAAGCTTACCGCGTCCTTGCCTCCAAGGGTAAGCAAGGAAAATGAGAGAAGCACAAGGAACAATCGGGCGATTGCCATAAATTCCGCGTTTTGGAGGGTCGGGCAGTGGATGCGTGAGCTGTCTCATCCAGGATCGGGCGTCAACCGTAAATTGTACACGGACGCGGAGTTTCATCAAGCAAACGTAATACGACCCGTTCGTTCGGATTGGATTTGCATATTCCCTTCAAAACCTCGAGGTTTTCGACTTGACTCTTCCCTTCTGCTCTCGTTTTCGACCCGCTTCCCGTGTGTTTCCGCAATCCACGATTGATCTTAATTTGATCTTAATTTTCGCATTTCCCTGACGGATAATCGGGTTGGGAATGTCTAGAACGACATTTCGACAAATTCCAGATGGCAAAAAAGTGCGACGGAGCAAATGGACTCTTGGATAGCACACCTTGGAGCTTGGATGTGTTCCCGTGCGGACCAGGTAAAACTTCGCCTAGCTTGAGTTTCAGATTTTCTACGTTCGAAACGGTTCGGAGAGTCAGGACCGGCCCTATCCTAGGGGTAATACTCGGCGACTTTGCTGTGGAGAAACCTTAGAGACTCTTGCATTTCGGCCATCCCGTTCATTCCGTCTTCGATGCTAATCCAGCCGGAGTAATGGACGCTCCGTAACAACCGAAAGATGGTGTCGTAGTCGTTGAGTCCTTTTCCCGTCACGCCGTGGACTAGGAGTTTGGAATATCCGGTCGATCCCTCCGCCGATTTGAGGTCCTCGAGCGAGGCGCCTGGAACCAAATGCCGGTCGCTGGCGTGCATGCTGACGACGCGGTCCAAAACCCGTCGAAGCAACTCGACTGGGTCGTCCCCTGCCACGACCGCGTTGCTCGGATCGTACTGAACTCCGAAATGAGCTGTTTTGGGAATTCGTTGCAGCAGTTCAAGAAAGACATCCTGCTTCTGAGCGAATTCGGCGTATTGCCAAAATCCGTCTTTGTAGTGATTTTCCAGTCCCAACACGATTTCGTATTCGGCGGCTGTCTCGATGCATTCTTGAATGGCTGAACTGGCATACTCGAGGCCCTGATCTTGCGAAATCTCTGGCCACCGCTGACCGCTGAGTACACGACAGACAGTATTCGGTCCCCCTAGTTGGGCGGCTGCCTTGATCATGGACTTTTGGTAGGCGATGGCGGATCTTCGTTTTTGAGGGTCGGGATGGGTGAAATCGGGAGAGCAACAAAGCATTGGCATTTGAAATCCCGCGTCTTCGATCGCTTTTCGTACAGAATCCAAATACTTGGACTCCAAACTCACCAAAAAGCCCTCGTACATTTCCAGGCCGTCGGCTTCAAGATCCTTGGCCATTTCAATCCAGTCGAAGACCGACATGGTGCGATCCAGAGAAATCTTTTCCAGGTAGCATTTCGGAAAAGCACTGATTTGTGGTCGGTCCATCTGGGTACCTGAATGGTTGGTTCAGAGAGAGTTTTGGATGAGAGCGGAGTGTTTTAGGGAGGAATTCATTGACGTCGAAGTTTGCAATGAGATATCCCACATTCGCCTCCCCACTAGGCGGGAGACGAAGGGCATTGTCATCGGGTGATGACGCCATTTTATTTCCGACAATTGTAGCGAAAGGGGGGCGCGTTGTATCGACGAGCGTCCTGATGCCTTTGCGAAAAGTCAGTGCACGAGACCGCGATTCGATCTGGTTTGTCGAATGACTGGGGTTTGATCTGCACAAAAAAGGTCAATGCATCACCCGCAGCTTTCCCGCGAAGTTTGGAAGGAGACGGGGGTAGCGAGGGAATGGGAATAGCTGTCGTTGGTTAGCTCATCGATTTACGATTCGTTCGAAATCGTCAGGTCGAATCGAAGTCGACGGCGAGCACAAGTCTCCCAACGCAAAAAGTCATCGCAATCAGAACAGGCACCAACATTTCTCGGACCAACTCGGTATTCAGGGGAAACAGAAGCACCTTCAAGATTCGACAGTAAAAGGCAAGGGGCGGAGCGGAACGGTGGAAAGCGCGTCGCAATTGGCGTGCCTCACGCTAAGAACGTAAGTTGGGGTTGCCGCATGTTACGACCGGAGTACTCGCTCAACTGGGGTTAGTTGGGATTTTAGAGAAGCCCTCCTGAGTTCAAGAAAACCAATGTCCGGTGCGCAATTTGTTTGACCCAAAATGAAGGATTCGACCAATCCAAAGGCGGGATTTTGCAAGTTTTGATTGGGTTTTCATTGAAATTGTCCGGTTTTTGATGCCTGAGGTCATGAAGAAACGGGGAAATAGCCGGCAAATGCTTGTCGCCATCCAGATCCAGACTAAACTTAGAGAGACTAACTTTAAGAAGCGGGCATATCGACGAGCCCTAAACTTCCTTGATCCACATCGTACGAGTTAATCCAATGATGAAAACACGATTCGCCGCTGCAATGGCACTTAGCCTGTCCTCTGGGACTGTCTGGGCTCAGCAACTTCCTGTAGTTGCTTCGACTGTATCCGCGCCAGCCATGTCCGAAGCGGTTCAAGCGAACCTTGCTCTTTCTGTCCAAGGGAACGACCTTACGCAGAATCAGTGGGTGAAGTTGAGCTCCGAAGGAGGCATTCGGGGTTCGGTGGTTTCGATAGCCAACAGCGTACTCAAGGCCCAGAATAAGGTGAGCGTGTTTTTGGTCAAGGACGGTCAGGCCATCGCCCAGGGCACCACCGATATCGATGGAGACTTCATCATCGGCCATGTTCAGTCCGGAGTTTATTCACTGGTAGTCCAAGCCCCTAATCAATTAGCCTTGCTTGCACTGACCGTTCTGGACGAAGAATCGGGAAAACATCTTCCCGATAGAATTCAAGTTCGAACGATTGAGCCAGCTTCCCCTCGCATTGCAGAACTCATTCGGGCGAACACGCTCCCTGTTGTTCACGGGGATAGTTATTTGGATGTCGATCCAATCGCTGAGAAGCGAGTGTTCCATAACACCAATGAAGTTACAATTGACTCCAAAGGTGGGATCGCAGGTCGACTGTCCTTGCCGATGTCGAAGGCCGATTTAAGCAAGACCCTCGTGTATCTAACACGGGACGGTCGCGAAGTTCTTCGGACCCGCGCATCATCGAGCGGCGCGTATCGCTTCGAAGGAGTTGTGCCAGGAGCTTACGGATTGGTTGCCAGTGGACCAGAAGGAATCGCCGCAGTCGGCTTTACTGCGATTGTTTCCAATGTTGCCGCTCAAGGCAAAGCTCGAGTGCGATTGGTAAGTCAAGATGGTGCGGTTCTGAATCCGACACTGTCCCCAGCTGCCAATCTTCCGGGGCCAGCAACCGATTCTCTCAATGTTGAATTGGCTGCTACCGATTGCTTGACTCCCATTCAGTCCATCCCCATTGAACAAGCAATCGCCGAAGACGCATGTGGCACTCCTTTGGCTGCGTGTGGTTGTGGCGGCGCGATGGCTGGTGGCGGATACGGCGGTGGTGGTGGCGGAAGCGGTGGTGGCGGAGCGGGTATGGGGGGGTTCGGAGGTTTGGGAACTCTTGCTGCCGTTGGTGCCATCGTAGCCTATGGCATCTCCCAGTCGAACAAGAACAAGCCGGCTGTTGTGGTCTCCCCGGTTCAGTAACAAACAAAGGTCCCAGTTAAAACGGGGCCCAGCATCCATCGATCCAACCGAAGACGGCGAATTTGAACGCCGTCTTTTTTTTGGTCGCGTCCGATGAGCGTTGGCTTCTTGAGATCACCCTCTGCAACCCTTCCGAGTATTCTCAATCAACCAATGTTGATACGATAGATACATGGTTCATTGGTCTTGCATGGGCAATGTCCAATGGTCTGAGGTTGTAAAGTGCAGATGACAGAGGGGCAGTTGGGTGCTGGCTATGTTCGGAGCTTGGATTCAAATCAACAATAAGACACCTCGGCATTCGTGGGATACCCTTGTTTGCCTAGCTCTGACGCTATCGGCGATTGCAGGCCTAAGCTCTTTGCCATGCAACGCGCAGATTTCCACAGCGCCGACTTCCACAGCGCCGACTTCCACAGCGCCGACTTCCACAGCGCCGACTTCCACAGCGCCGAATTCGACTGCCGGTCCTGGAACGCGACCGGCGAGCAAAGTTTATCCGCTGGACGGTGTCGTCGACCAGCAAGGTGGTGTCTGGATCGTCGATCGCAATGCGCCTGGTATCTGGAGATTTGCGGATGGGAAAATAGAGCTTGCGATTTCAGGGGAGAAAAAATTTCGACAGAAGCTCAATGCAGTCCGATGCATCGCTATTTCGAAGGAGGGAGAACTGGCTGCGGGTGATCCTGCGACTCGCGAGGTCTATCGACGCAATGCGTCTGGCGAATGGCTTCCCTCCGTATCTGGATTGATTGGCATCCCCATGGATCTTGCGTTTGCGAGTGACGGCACGCTGTACATCGCCGATGTAGAGCGTCGGGTCGTTTGGAAACAATCGACCGCAAACGAAAAGCCTGTCGTATTCTCTCAAGCGAATCCGAGAGGACTATTCGTCGATTCCCAGGATCGGTTGTGGGTTGTGTCACAAGATTCGACGCAGCTGTTGCGACTCAGCCCGGACGGGAAGACCGAAGTCAGTGTTGGGGAGAGAGTCTTTGAATTCCCACATCAAGTCGTGGTTGACTCGCAAGGAGTGGCTTGGGTGACCGATGGTTATAAAAAAGGGATTTGGAGAATCAAAGAGAATCAGCCACCCGAGCTGGTGTTTTCGGGCGAACCGTTTCAAAACCCAGTCGGACTCTTTCTATACGAGGATCAACCTGTGATTGTTGACCCTCATGCTCAAAGCGTCTTCAAACTCGTCGATGGCAAACCAGAACTCTGGTTTCGCATCGAAGTGAAGTAGAGCGAATCCCTTTGACGAACGCAGTGGAAGAGGAATCGATCGGACGTCGGCAGTCCCAGGATATCAATCGAGCGATCATTGTCACGATCGAAGGGCTGGGTTGCAATTTGATGGGCGCCTACGGAAGCGCAATTAGCCCGACGCCCAATTGGGATCAGTTTGCGAGCCAAGGGATCGTGGCTGACCAGTTCTGGATGGATAGCCCATCCGCGATCGATATTCTCGATTCCTTTTGGACTGGCACGCATCGCGTTGATACAAGTCGGCGCAGAGAAAATTCGCATGCACCGCATGAGGACCGATCGCAGCCAGCATTTGCGACTCCCGGACTCTTTGTCACCGATTGCGAGGAGGCGTTCACGCTGGCTCAGCAGCGATTGCAAGGCGAACAGGCTCTATTCATGCCGCGCGATTCGGAGGGTTTAGCCTTCGAACAGCTTTTGACATTTGCATTGGAAGTGTGGATCCAACATTTTGACGAATGGCCCTGGCTTTGGATCCATTCGCGAGGATTGAACGCTGCATGGGATGCGCCTTACGAGTATCGTTTAAGGATGTGCGATGAAGGGGACCCCGATCCGCCTAGGGCCATCGAACCTCCCTTTGTGGAACTTCCCGAAAATGCCGACCCGGACATCGCGTTTGGATGGTCTTGCGGTGCTGGCGCTCAAGCGATTGCAATGGACGAGAGTTGGCGATGGATCGATCGTTGTTTGGACGAACTCTCCATTGCAGAGCGTTGCTTGGTCGTGCTTGCGGGCGTGCACGGTTACCCATTGGGTGAGCATGGCGTGATTGGATCGAGGAGAACGCGGAAGGGTGGGCTGCGATATCCTGTTGATTCTACTAACGGCGATCCTCTATCGCCGGCCGGGGATGATTTAGGCGTCGATGTTTATGCAGAGAGACTGCATTGCCCCTTGATTCTGCGGCCAGGTGCGCACGTGGATTTGGGTAGACGCTTTTCGCAGTTCATCCAGCCACAACATCTCTTGCATTGGATCGATACTTGGCTTCAGGATCGCCCAGCCGATGATACGGACGAAGTCGAGTGCGATTACCCTTCCAACGAACCCGACTCTGTGAACGATCGAGTCAAATTGGATTGGGACCCGGTCGCATCGTTTTGGGAATGCGGGATGGCAAGGGATCAGTGGCCGGCAACCCTGCGAAGCGCACTAGCGTTAGGTGACAAGGACGTGGCGTTGATGCTTCCAAGTTGGAGTTCGCGATGGACGTGGACCCGAAACGATGCCACTGAGAATGATCGATTGGATGCAATGGGAACTGGAAGCGAACGCGCGGATGTTCATTCAGCGGCACATATCGCACTTGAGAACATTCTCCATCCGAATCTGCATCGGGGAGATGGTTGGATTTTGCAAGGATTGGAACTGTACGTTCTTCCCGATGATCGATGGCAGCAAAATGAAGTGAGCGACCGAGCGGCAGCGGTGGTTGAGTCCATGTTGCCGATCCTCCGCGCTTGGCTGGAATGTTCAGAAGATAGGTCTGAGCAACTTGAAGAACTACTTGGGAAGATGAATGGAATATTGCTCGATACCGTGCGGTAGCGACAAAGAGAATTGGTTGTTGAACTTATGGAAAGCCGCGAGCGCATGAAACGAAGATCGGAAGAGACCCACGATTCGAATGACGACCCCGCGACCGACTCCAGGATGGCTGCATGCGACCGGCCCTTGAGCCCGTCGGCAAACGCATCGCTCGCGTCGGTCACGATTCAACGTGGGACGCTGCACCCCAATATCTTTCGCAAGCGTTTGCTTGATATCCGTGGAAACCCAGGGGGTGGGGATTGGGTTGCGGTGTATCGCGTTGAACCAGAGCCCACTCGTCGGGTCAACGTTCGGCAGGAACTCCAGTCGGACGAAGAAAACCCTCCCGACAATGCGTCAAAGGAAGGCGGAGATGTTTCGAACCGCGGCCGTTCACGCGGAGTATCACCGGGTCAGACAGAGCCACAAAACTCAGAACCTGGTTTGTTTGGCTACGGTATTTACAATCCAAAAGCGGAGGTCGCCGTCCGCCTTTATGCTTGGGGGACGGAGCTGCCCAATGACTCCTATTGGAGCAAAGTATTGAATGACGCAATTGCACTGCGACACGAGACATTGGATTTGACGGCGATGACGGATGCCTACCGTGTGATCCATGGAGAAGCGGATGGATTTCCCGGGCTCGTCGTCGACCGCTATGGAGATTGTCTTAGCGCGGAGTCGTTCAGTCTGGGGATGTACCAACGTGCCAATCAGATTCTAGCCGGTCTTGAATCGAAACTGGGTACAAAGCATCGCATCATCCAACCTTCGCCGCAATTCTTGAGCCAAGAAGGTTCGCTCGTCAACACCCTTTCATCGCAGGGGATGCCGGAACAAACAACGATTCTCGAGAACGGAGTCAAATATCGCGTCCATTTTGGAACGGGTCACAAGACGGGTTTCTTTTGCGATCAACGGGACAATCGACGGATGCTAGCACAGCACTCGAAGGGGCGATCGGTTTTGGATTTGTGCTGCTATACGGGCGGATTCGCGGTCGCTGCGGCCAAGGCAGGACAAGCAGCCGAAGTGATCGGGGTCGATCTGGACGAAGAGTCGTTGGAAACAGCAAAGAAGAATGCCGCCATCAATCAGACGCGAGTTCGATTTGTTCATGCAGACGCATTTGCCTATATGAGGGATATGATCCGCAATCGAAAGCAATTCGACATTGTCGTCTTGGATCCACCCAAACTGATCCGTTCGCGGACCGAAATCGAAGAGGGGAGCCACAAGCATTTCGATCTTAATCGTCTGGCGATTCAGCTTGTTCGGCCAGGTGGTCTACTGCTCACTTGCTGCTGTGCGGGATTGCTCAGTCAAGATGCATTTCAGCAAATCGTACAATCCGCAGCGCGCTCGGGAGGATTTGACGAACACGGAAAAAGGATACCCGGCCGAATCGTCCAGGTGTTTGAGTCTCGCGGTGCGGCACCCGACCATCCTGTTGCGATGCATTGTCCGGAGACGGGGTATCTCAAGGCGTTTTGGGCTCGCGTGTTGTAGTTGGCGCCGATATCCCGTCACTGTCCACATCTGTGTTCAAGGGCAATTGGAGAAGCAGTTCCAATGCCTCTACGTATCGAGGTGACTCTTCCAGTGCCATTAGGCAATATCGCTTTGCCTTTTCTAGATCGTTCAGAGCGAGATAGGACCTGCTCAATCGAAAGTAGATACCGCTCGGATCGATAGGTTCCATGCGTGCCAAGGCCCGCAGTGCGGAAACGCTGGTGACGTGATCCTGAGTCTGCTCAGCTGCTTGCGCCCGACGTGTTTGCACATCGAACATCATCGGCTGCGATGCTTGTAACCGCTCACACCATTGGCTGACAGCTTGCCAGTCTTGCTTCTCGGAATCCAGTTCGGCAAGACGCTGGAGTTGCTGAACAGGAGCCGCTGCACGTTCGGCCAATTCTATGAGGGCAGCTCTCTCTGCTTGCGGCTCTTTGAGCTTACGATGGATTTGAGACAAGGATGCATAGATGCCTTGCTCGGAAGAATCTCCAGGCCACAATGCACGGACGGTTTCGGCTGCTTCGAGAGCCTGCTTCCAGTCTTGCTCTTGGACCAAAGCCTGCATGCGAGATTTCCAACCCCAGTAAGAGTTTGGATGTTGCGTAAGCCACTGTGCTATATTTCCCCCAAGCTCTCGCGGGGGTTTCTCGAAATCGCTGTCCGGAGCAAAGGCATTGGCTTTATCGCGAACATAGGAGATGAATTCCTGGTCCAACTCTTCAAGCGACCCTGCATAGTGGGTCAATGCATCGTTGATTCGAACACCCATCGATAGATCGATCAGCAATTTTCGCAGGCCTTCCATACCCCAACGATCAATCCAAAATTCGACGGCAAGCGATGAGGTGTAGTACGCGAGTTGTAGGTGCAGCGAGGATTTGGGTCGTAGGAAGGAGCCACTCAATTTACTGATAGGGACCAGATCGTCCCCGAGCAACATGTCTCGGTATACGGGATCCATGTGTTCACCCCACGTCGGATTCCGTTGCCGTTCTTCGTAAACGGAGATTCCTTCTGAGAGCCATCGCGGCATTCGGTTCTGCGTCTTTTGCAGTGTGACCACGTGGCAGTATTCATGCCAAAGGACTGATTTCCAGTTGGAATCGACACGGAGGGCGGCCGGAGAGTTCGCGGTGATCAGGCGACCAAAGCAAACGCCCAAAAAACCCTGTCCTCCTGGCAAGCCAAAGGTTCGAATAGCAAACTCTTGTTGCCTTGGAAAAATCTCGACGTAGATCGGCTCTTGGAGGACCGCGTCGTATTTCTTGACCAACAGGTCCCTGGCTTCGCTGAGGAGGGCTGCGACATCGGCGCCGTAAACATCGGCCTCCGCCGCATCCATGCGGATGACAAACCCTGGAACTTCGATGGTTGCGAATTGTGCGAGGCGCGACTGTAGTTGCTTCAGGTTGAAAATGGAAACGTCATAGGGATCCGAAGTCCGAATGCTGTCAACGAGTTCCCATCCAGCGGATTGATCTCCCAGTCGCAAGAGATCCTGTGCCAATTGAGCTCGGGCCGGACCGTAATTGGGATCCATGGAGAGCGCTCGCCGCTGGTAGGTGACTCCCTCCTGGAATCGATAATGCAGCGATAGATGCTTGCCAATCGTATGATCGACTTCAGGATTCAGTTTCCATGCCTCCAAGCCTTTGACTCGAGACAGCCCTTCACTCTCGTAGTCGCCTAGCAAATGCGAGATGACGGCCCGAAGAGCCCATAGTCGAGGATAATGAGGATTGATCCTTTCGATGCGTTCAAGAATTTCCGAGGCTTCGATGTAATTCTCGGCGTTGAGTTGCGATTCGGCTAAGAGGATCAAACTCGGAATGTACGAAGGATTGATTTCGAGAGATTTTTTCAGGAAGGATGTGGCTTTCTCATCCTCATCCGCCCAGGCTTTCGCAGCCAAGTAGAGGACTTCTGGGTCATCGGTAACTTTGGGAAGGACTTTGGCAAGGGATTGGGATGCGACTTGTGCGTCGTGCTTATTGAGAGCCATGCGGGCTGTTGCGACGTGTGCCTCCATCGCGTTGGGGTCGGTTTTGATGGCTTGGTCAAAACAAAGCTTGAGAACTTGTTTCGGGTCCTCGCCTCTCAGGAGAAAGAACTCTCCCAGCGGGATGAGTTCGTTCTTGCTGGAGTACCGCCATGGAGCGCGCTGGATCATCCCTTCGATTTCAGAAAGCTGTTCATTCGCTTTTTGGTTGTCATTGTTGAATCGATAGACGTTCGCTCCCAGCATTCGCAAACGGAGGCTATCGCCGAATCGATCCAAAGCGCCTTCGTAGATCTCCTTTGCCTTGGCATATTCTCCAGTCGCGATGTAGCCTTCGATGAGAAAGCGTGGCCAGGCTTCGTTCCATACGCGTTTTTCGACTTGAGTGCGACTGAGTTCAATGAGTTCCTGATATTTGCCCCGTTTGAGATAATCGCGCGCATCGTCCAGTTCCGTGGCGATGGCCGTTCGGACTATAAGAAGTATCAGGCAAGCGGAACCGAACCATCGCGCCATGAGAAGAGTGGAACGTGTTTGCGTAAACGAAACGATGCCACACAGCAACCGCGATGAAAACCAGAACCACGCTGCGAAAAGGTTTTTTGGACTCATAGTTGCAGTATATCGCAATCCATTTGCGATCGCACAATTGGGGAGGAGGATTTTCTCGCCCGTGCCAGTCCCTTGAGCGTTCCCCCATCAATGCTCCGATGGCGCCGAAGAAACTCCATCGATACTTATGGTCTTCGGAGGAGGATCGCTGCGAGTTGGTAGCATACCCAACCTATCAAACAGGGTATCAAACAACCTACCGCGATCACGTAGCGCCCCAATGCGGGTTCTACCAAGATCACCAGCAAGCCCTTTGCTACGATAAATCCAATCGCAATCCAAGCGATTGTATGGAACTGACGGGACGGACACATGGTCGAGGACACCGGCGCAAAAGCAGCAACTCGTCCGGTCGTGCCCGCTGATTCGCGTTCATCCCGCCAAGCTCGTACAGAATTAGGAGAAACCGCAGTAATCAGGAGTGCAAAAAGAACTCCTAGCATGCTGCCCTTAGCGCTGAGATCGCTGCATGCGTTGCGAAGCAATTGGTCCAGCATGCTTCGGCCATTTTGCAAAAGCCAATTTGCGTATTGAGTCCGATGAAGTTGCAACGAAGCGATCGCAAGTTGCCTTAGACGCCGATTGCAAAGCGCCGTGTCGTCGCCGAGCACCTTGTTGGCAGCAGGGTCCGCCATCCGCCAAACGGTTGGATTGAACAGGTGAACAATCGCCTCGTAGGTGTCGGGTGGAGCATAGTCATCGACGTCAGAGCGATTTGCAATGATTTCGTGTGCCAATTCGCGAACCTCCTCCGGCAGTTTCGAAATGTCTGCAGGTTCCAAGTACTGGCCAGTGATTCCAATGAGGTTGTAGCCTGCAAAGGATACGAATCCAAACTCACCGATCGTTGCCCGCCGCAACATCGCGTAGCCAAATAGTGGCGTTAGCAGCACTACCCCCATACTCAGCGAGATGAGAAATGATTCGCGTGAGGTTCGCTGAAAGACGAATCGCATCAGCCAAAGTGCCAACAATGGCAGCAAGGGAATTAAAAAGAGATAGGCAGGTCGGACGAGAAGAGTCGACATGCATGCGATGGATAGGGCAATCCATCTGGAGAGTGCTTGGGGGCGTGCTAATACGCCTAGAAAGATGCCGATCGACACAATTGCAAGTGCGATTGCTGGCGAATCCGATGCGAGCGACGGCCCGAGATCCCACAAAGAACGGGCAAACAGGAGAGGGATACTGGTAAAGGTAGCCGTTAAGAGAGGAAATCCGATGGATCGAAATCCCCAACACAGAACGGCAGTTGCGATAACCATCATCAGCCAATGAATCATGGGAATCGCTTCGAGTCCGACGCTGGATGCGACCCAATGGACGATTCCCGGATAGCCAGGGGTACGAATTCCTCCGAGGACCCCGTGCCAACTGGACCAATCGAAGTGCACATAGCTTTCGCTGTCAGGTTCGCGGACCAAAGACCAACGCCCCGAGGATGCCAAGAGACATGCGGACAGAATCGAGGCCGCTAGGAAGATCAGTATCGATTTGATTCGTACGTTGCGAGTGGCCACGGAAGTCAATGGATTTGCATTCCTTGAATTCATTGCAGACCTCCGTCGACCGATTCGGACGTCCAGCCACCCACCGTTCGCCGGGTGACTCGGTGACGCACGGCCTTAGTTGGGCGGACGCTTGGTTCCGGTACATTGGGATTGGAGATCCAATGTCTCCACCACATCGCCAATACGAGAAGTGTAAATAGCGAGTAAGCATGATCTTCGCGACGGCTAATATGCTCCTTCATCATGCGTTCCAAGGTTGGCCAATCCAGCAGTTGAGTTCCTACACAAAAATCCTGGCTTAGGTAGTGGTTCATTCCCTCCCGCCATGGACCTCGCAACCATGCTTCGATCGGAATCACGAAACCCGCCTTCTTGCGTTTCAATATGGATTGAGGGAGCAGACCATGCATCGCATCCCGCAATATTTGTTTCTCTCGACGGCCTGAAAATTTCCATCGAGCCGGCAGTGACAAGCATGTTTCAATGACTTGATTCCCAAGGAAGGGGACGCGGACCTCCAACGAATGGGCCATGCTCATCCTATCGACCTTGACCAGCATGTCATTGGGAAGATGAAATGTCAGGTCCAGATGTAGGCATCGCTCGAGTGGGGAAAGCCACGGAGGAGCTTCATCGAGCGATTGGCTATAGGATTGTAGAACTTCTTCGCGCGACGGAGCCTCGTCCCATACGATGAGCTGACGAGCGAGCGACTCGGGAAGCATCGTGCGCCAGCTACAATGATCGAAAGGGGGCTGCAAGTCTGCACCATCGACGAATCGCTTGGCGAACATGCTCAGAGCATATTTGCGGTCGCTGGGTGGCAAAGCCCGGACGCACGGGGCAATCCAGTCTTCTCGAAGTGTCTTTGGGAGCGATCGATACGTAGCCGCCAATGCCGTCGCTCGGTAGGTCGAATAACCTGCGAGCAACTCATCAGCGCCATCGCCGCTCAATGCTACTTTGACTTGCTTCGCAGTCGTTTGGCACAAGTTCCACATCGCCACCATTGAGTTGTCGGCGAGAGGATCCTCTGCAAAGTGCACGATGGATTGGAGGCACTCCAAGTGGTTTTCCGAAGTTCTCGGGGAGTGGTGTTCGGTACGAAGGGATTCCGCGACGGCACTCGCCGCCGCCGATTCATCGTACGATGCTTCCTCGAAGGCGATCGTGAATGTTTTGATTGGATACGCGGTGTTCGACGCCATGCATGCAGCGATGGCCGAGGAATCCAATCCACCACTGAGAAACGCACCCAAAGGAACATCGCTTTGCATTTGGCTAGTGACAGACGCATGCAGGGATTCGCGAAGGCGCTCTGAAGATTCGGTTCGTGACCACGTGGTGGGTGAGGAGGGATAAGGTAGTTGGTACCATCGACGGATCGAAGGCTGTCTGCTGCCCGCAGTGAGTTCCAATGCATGGCCTGGCAGTAGTTGGGAAATATTGCGAAATCCCGTGGCGGGTGCAGCACTGTAACCATAGGTGAGAAATTCGCAGATCGATCGGCGATCGATGGAGCGAGGGAGTCCCATCGCCAGCAGCCCCTTGATTTCGGAGGCAAACGCAAACTGCTCTTCGGATAGTGAGTAGAAAAGGGGCTTGATCCCTTGCCCATCTCGCACGAGCCACAAAGCGCGTTCAAGTGAGTCCCAGAACGCGAATGCGAACATGCCATCCAAACGAGTTAGGACTTCTTTGCCCCAATACAGGATGCCTTGAAGCAGGACCTCGGTGTCGGTGCGAGTACGGAATGGAATTCCATGGGATTGGAGTTGTGATCGCAGCGAAGCATGGTTGTATAGTTCCCCGTTGTAACTAAGCCAGAAACGTCCCGACCGATCCGACATGGGTTGATGACCCGCGTCGCTCGTATCGAGGATGGAAAGGCGGCGGTGTCCCAAATACATCGGATCATCGACCAACAGACCTCCATCATCGGGGCCACGATGGAGAATAGCGCGAAGCATAGCGGCGGCCATCGCTTCACGGTGAGTTTGGTCTTCATGGTGAGCGTAGTCTTCACGGTGAGACTGGTTCAGCTCATCGTTTCGCGAAAGCGAGTGATGGAAGAGGATGCCTGCGATTCCGCACATGGAGGATTACTTGGAGCCCTTGGAAGATTGGAAATGGACATGATCCTGGCTGCGATCGGGTCGCGCCAAAGCCACCAGGGACAAACCAATCAATCCGTTTAGGCATGGATCCGTCCAGCGAGCGATTTTCGGTAGCCATCGATCCGCTGAGCGCATTTGGCGATTGACATGGGGATCCGCTAAACCAGCGCTTTTTCGCACTCGATTGTGATACCACCAACCCAGTGCCCCCAGAGCATTCACATAGCGACATCCTTCCACGATCCAACCGGCACCTGTTAGTGCTGCCTTCAGTGAGTTACGAGAGTATCTGCGAAAATGGCCAGCCTCAGAATCCATACGACCAAACAACCGTGGATGGGCAGGGACAATCAAGCTGAGGTTGGCGCTCGGAGGCAGTACACGCCGAATCCCCTGAAGGGCTGAAACATCCTCGTGGATGTGTTCCAAGACATTGAAACAGAGGACCGAATCAATTCCCGCGTCGATGAGCGGATGAAACGTTTCCGGCCTATTGAGATCGATTTGAAGCAGGTGCAATCGCGCGAGCAACCCTTGGGGCTCTGTCGAGATGCTTGCGCTTAAAGCATCCAAGCATTCCTGCGCGATGTCCGTTGCCCACACAGAGTGCCCTTGCGCGAGCAATGAACGCGTTGATTGCCCATTTCCAACCCCGATCTCCCATACGGTCTTTCCAAGGTGTGCTCGGACTTGATTCAGCAAATACTCTGGATAGGCGTTCATGTCCGCCATCGCTGGACTCATCGTCGACATGCCGATTGGATTGGGGCGGTCGTCGTGCTTAAACGGAATCACACGTGCTTTCTGCATGGCGCACCCATTCTATGGATCGACGTCGATCGGGTTTTGGTGGGAACGACTGATGGAAATGGGCCTTGGAGGGAGAAGCGAGACGGCCAGGAAACCGATGGCAAGGAGAATTGCGGATGTGCATCCCGACAGTAGGCTCGAAATGGCCAAAAGGCTCGAAGATTGGAAGGCGGCCAAGCCGGCGAGCATTATGGACAAGAGTGCAAACGGAAAGACCAAAAGCAGAAATGCCTTGATGGGATTGCAGCGAAGAATTGCTTCCAGAATGATTTGAAGTGCTCGGATCGAATCTCGAAGGTGATGTATTTTGGAGACGCCCGATCGTTTGTGGTACTCAATCGGGATGTATTCCACGAGCAGACCATTCAGCAGATACGACAACGTGCAGGTCGTCGTGAACGAAAAACCGGAATTGATCAGTGGAAAAAAGGGCATGATTTGACTTCGCCGAAAAAATCGAAGCCCCGAGTTGATATCGGGAATTTTCTGCCCGGTCGCGTACTCGCACAGCCACCTGAAAACGATTCGCCCAAATCGTTTCATGATTGTCCCGGTGTAAACCTTGCCTTGACGGGCTCCGACGACCATGTCGAAGCGGCCCGCTGCTGCGAGAAGATCAGGAATCCGATCGATCGGGTAGGTACCGTCTGCATCGGTGATCACGATGCAATCGTAGGTTGCCGCCGTGATACCTGTTTTCAATGACCGCCCGTAACCGCAATTGATGGGATGCACCAATACCTTGTCTGCGGTACGGCGTGCAATCGATTCCGTTCCGTCGGTTGCTCCGTCGATGACCACCACAATCTCGTGATTGGGCGCGCAAGTATTCAAACAGTCACGGAGCTTTTGCACTACGCCTTCTAGGGAAGCGGCTTCATTGAATGCAGGGATGACGACTGAGACGTTCATGCGAAAGCAAAGCGATGGCTGTGAAGGAGAAAGATCATGGCATCGGATAGAAACGGACCGAATGGAAATCGATCCCTTGATTGCGCGCGGACCGGTGGATTTTCACCGGCCTGTGCAAGGCTGTGGTGGAAAGGTATTCCGAAAACAACAGCTCGAAAAACTATAGCATGCGATCGCATTCTCTACGCCAGCCCGCTCGCGTGCTGGAATGGAAGATCCATTAAAATTGCGCATAGAAACGTTTCCTAACGCAGCTCGATACCTGCGAACTGCTACAATCCACACGTCCGCGAAAATTCGCACAATTCCTACTCTCTCTAGTTAAGAGGTGTCAGCAATGTTCATCCGTGTTCTATCGCTAGTTGCCATGCTCGCATGGATGGTTGCCCCTTGCTCTGCCGAGGCGCTCAAACTCAACAAAGAAAAGTCGAAGGTGGAATTTGTCGGAAAGAAGACCGACGGTTCTCACAAAGGTGGTTTCAAGGAATTCACGGTCGACGCGAAAGCAGATACCGACTCCCCGGACAAGAGCACGATCAATATCGAAATCGATACGGAAAGCCTTTGGTCGGATGATGCGAAATTGACCGAGCATTTAAAGAACCCTGATTTCTTCAATGTACGCAAGTATCCGAAGATCAAGTTTGAATCGACCAAAATCGAAGTGGATGGAGAGAGTGCCACGATCACTGGCAAGCTGACGATGCTCGATCAAACCTCCGAGATCAAAGTACCGGTCAAGGTCAACATGAGTGAGACGTCGATCGCCCTCATTGCCGATTTCAAGTTGGATCGCACAAAATTTGGGATGGGTTACGGCAAGGGTAAGATCGACGACCAAGTCGAAATCTCGGCCGAACTGAAGTTCGATCGCTAAGACCGAATGTCGTCTATTCAGTGATTGCTCTACGTGAGCGTGTTCCTAAATGAAAAGACCCCGCAGTTTTGCTGCGGGGTTTTTCTTTTTGCTCGCACCTTGGGAAGGAATCCGTTTAGTGCACGTGTAATTGCCGTAGTCGAACCAAACCATCGAGTAACCCTCGCGCACGTCCCTGCGGGCCAATCAGGCCTGAATTGGGAAACGGATGTTCTTGCTGGTCAGATATTTGGTTCCAAACGATGCCGTGGATTCGGGTCTTTGCAAGTAGCAGCTGAAGGATTTCCATGGCATTGGCCGGGAAACGCAACTCTGGAATACTCTTCTGCGCGTCATCTTCTGCATCTGCCACATCGGGGCAGACTTCTACGTTGAATTCAGGATAGGTCCACGTGGACACGATCTGGGATTTGGCGATCGCATTTGCATCGGGAATCGCGTTGTAAGGATTGCTGACGACAGCCAGTAACGGCATTTCGAGCGAGTTTCCCCAGTGATCGATCATGTCCGAGATGTCGACCAAATCTCTCGGTAGACTTCCATGTGGCCATAGATTGAGATTCATTTCTAGTCCAATACCGGACAGACCGAGGTCTACACGGATGAGGGCTTCCGCAAATATGAGTGGGCTTATTCCGTCCGGTTGGTGTGCGAGGTATTCTGCCCATGGAGCGTCGATGCAAATGATCACCGGGGTTTTCGGATCGCAGCGACGAACGGTTTGAATGACGCCGATGGCCAGTTTCTGAACTTGTTCATCGCTTAATCCAATTGCGTTGGGGGCGTTTAGTCCGGAAGCCGCCGACCATAAATGGACTTGGCCACGGTAGCGTTCGACCATGGTGCGGGCGTGATCGCAAGCGGCTTGAAACAGCGACTCAAAGTCGTTTTCTAGATAGAACCATTTTGGGAATGCGTGTGGTTGGAGGTTCAGTAGGGGCCCGCCGAAGACACGTAAAGAATGCGTTCGAGCCCATTCTAATTGCGCGTCGATGCGAGACATCTGATCCTTTAGGACATCGGATTGCAATGGACCCATTTCCATCGGCACGTTGAGGGTATTGATTGCCGGCAGGACGGTTTCGGCGCTTGCATGCCATTGCGAATCGTGTCCAGCGCGCACGCCGAGCAATGTGCTGAACTGCTTTTCGACCGCATGACGCGCTTGCAGCGATTGGGATACGAAGGCGCGAGCCAATGGACGTGAGGCGCTGATCGCACAGTCAATCGAATCCTGGGATAGGGCGGCGCAGACTTCGACGTCGTCTTTGGCGAGGATGGCTTGAAGGAAGTGCGAAACGGCTTGGTCGATCAGCGTCGAATAGGCTTCGGGCAGTTTCAGCCCGACGGTTTGCCAATTGATTCCGCGTCCACGGATTCGGTGGATGGTGCCTCTGGCCAATTCCAATGGCAACAGATAAGGCTCCTCCACGCAGCGTAGCGAACCGGATGTCAACAGAATGGGTCCGTACTCGCGCGTCGGCCAGACAACGGAAACTTTGCCGGATTCGTTTTCCGCGCGTTCGATGATCAAAAGGTCGTTTTCAACGCGATTCACGCATGGCCACGGAAAGCCATCGTAGCTGGAAATGAACGCAGTGCTCCAGATGCGTGGGTCGAAAGCCTTCGCGTTCGGGACTCGAAATCGCATTTGACCCATTGAATACTACTCGCCTTGGTTCTTGATGACCCATTCAATGATGGTGAGTGTAATCGATCGATCAGGTCGCTTCAATTTGACTGTCTCCAAACAAGGACCGTGTGCCATCGTCTTTTCTCTGGATTGCCCGCAGATCGCAATTGAGACATCGCAATCTAGAGAGAATCGATAGGATATCGTTGGAAATGAGGTTTCCGCCGGCGATTTTCGAAAACCAACAGGGAGTGAGGATGTCGCAACGCGCAGGGGTCGGTCAAGTGGAACGGCGGTTTCCTAGGTGGTGGTGGGTGCTCAGGAATCGACTCGCAATTATTTCCTGCAATCGAGCCTACCCTGGCATGCCGAATCGTTGGCGGGCGCCGCGTCGCACTTCATGAAAGCGCGAACCGCGGTCGTATAATTAGAGAGAAAAGAACTCCGAATCAGTCGCCCCGAAGTTTGAGTGAGAGGCCAGTAAGCTTTTCACGCACTTCGGTCAAACTGGTTACGCCAAAGTTCTTGCATTCCAGCAAGTCGTCGCCTGTCTTCCGAATCAGTTCGCCAATCGTATTGAGTTGCAGGCGAACCATGCACTTGCGAGCGCGAACGGAAAGATTGAGTTCGGAGATTGGGCGATCGAGCAGCATTTGTTGGTCTGGGGTCATGCCGCTAAGATCCAACGGTGGATCTGCATCCTTCTTCTCATGCGCGAATTGACCTAAACCAAGGCCTCGCGCGGTGAGCATTTCTTTGATTTCTACCAGAGACGTTTCACCAAAATTTTTGCTCGAAAGAAGTGTTTGTTCCGAGACGCGGGTCAGATCCCCCAGGGTTCGAATGCCCATCTTCTGGAGACAGTTTCGAGATCGCACGGAGAGTTCGAAGTCCGTGACTGGAACGTTAAGCAATTGCGAGAGGCGCTCGTTCTTCTTTTGGCCTTCCTCGTCATAGACACTAACGCCACATGCCGCGTCTTTGTTGTAGAGGATCGCAACATGGTGGTCGGGGCAGGTTTCCAAGACACGGCGGTAGCAGGCTTGGGCTCTGGGGTAGTCATTGCGATCTTCATACATCAAGCCCAGATTGATCAACGTTCCTACGTGCGCGGGGACTAGCCCGGCGCCGCGCTGGTAGAGTTCAAAAGCTTGGTTATCGTTCCCCATGCGGTCGTATTCGACAGCCAGACCGAAAAGTGCTCCAGCGTGGCGCGGATTGTGTTGGAGAGCGCGTTGGTAAAGGGCGATCACTTCGGTGAGATTGCCGCCGATGGATGCCAACGTCGCCGCCCGCTGATAGGGATATTCGGGGGTCTGTTCGACAGGTCCAAATACATTATCAAGCAGTTTGAGGGCTTCCTCTTTCCTTCCGATGTAACGCAGAACTTCGGCTCGCGAAAGATGGCACCATTCCGGGGTGTATCCGGCTTTTTCAGCAGCTTCGTAGTAGCCCAGCGCTCGGTCGAATTCTTCCAATTGGAAGCATACTTTTCCTAAGTAATATTGAGCGAGTGCTCCACCGTCTCCGGAACGCAACGTTTCCTCGGCATCATCGAACTTCCCAAGCAGGTATTGACAGACCCCAAGTCGAGTCATGGTTGCCGGGGAAGAATTTGGCGATTGCTGCAATTCGTTGACGGCATCGCGCAACAATGCCATCTGGGTCAGATCCTCTTCGACAACTCGTGAAACACGCTCGATATCTTGCGGACCAAAGGACTGATTGGATAAGACAATTTCGCGGATATCGATCGTTGCCGTCGTTACCATGCGTTCTACCTCGTGAAGACTGGGGGGAAATGAAGCCGGCAGTGGGAGTCGAACCCGCAACCCCCGCATTACGAATGCGGTGCTCTACCAATTGAAGCTATGCCGGCAAGGAAATTTGTCAGTCAGAACCTAAATCTGCTAGCGGAATACCCTGAGGGGCATAAGGATACGGTTTTTCCCTGCAAATCGTCAAGGGCTAGCGGGGGGGACGGATCCTTGGGAACGGGCGAAATATCTGGATCTCCCTCACGCCGACTTGCCGACAACGTGACCGGGAGTACCTTCTCCCAAAATGATCGTAGCAACCTGTCCAGGCGGACTGGACGGATCTCCCGCTGCCACATCGGCGTCAGACTTTTGGACCGGCGTTCGGCTCGGGAATCGATCGGAATAAAAGAGCCGTTCCCACCACGTGGCGTGTCGCAAACGCCGATCGTTTCTGGGCATTTCGTGAAATTTGCCGGTTCGCGTTTCCAGAATCAGCGCGTCTTCGAGAATTTGACGAACGACCCAGTATTTGTCCACTTCATAAGAGTACAGATCACCATTCGGCGATGGGGAGATGTTTTTTGCACGAGGACCTGGCGACAGTCCGTGTTTCTCTCGGGTGTAGACTACCCAATCATTGACGTTAAAGCGGGCATCCATGGCCGAACTCCCACCGGACCAAAAGACCGGAAATCTAGATCGCTTAAGCGGGCTAGATCCATCGCCCGCAACACACCTTGAAAGTATCCCGCACCCTTAAGAAAAATCTACCGGCGATGCCACGATACGTGAGAAAATGGTTGGTTTTTCACGGACTCTTCGCAATCGAGGCGGGTGTCGCAGGGGGATTAGGGCGATTATGAGGATCGGCCGCACGGATTCATGGACTTGGAGGTATTCGGCGACATCGCTCGATAAGTTCGCGTGGCATCCATGTTTGGAAATTCAAAAAATGCGGTTTGCATCCGTGATCCCTGCGACGGACAAATACCTGGGGCTTGTACTCCGGGCTTGAGCGAAGACCGAAGATTTTGTCCCAGGAACCGTCGACCCTAAGGAGGAAAATGACTTGAAAATCATTACGTTTGTATGCCTCGGAAACATTTGCCGTTCCCCCGCAGCACAAGGAATCGCAGCAAGATGGGCCAACGATCGCGGATGGAACGACGCGTTGAAGTTTGATTCGGCCGGGACGGCGAACTATCAGGTGGGAAAGCCAACGGATGTACGTATGAGACAGGCGGCTTTGGAACGAGGGTACGAGCTGAACTTCACCGCCAAACAGCTGACGCCTGACCTTGCGAAAGGGAGCGATTGGCTCATAGCCATGGATCGCGACAACCTGCGAGATATCGCAAAATTCACCCGACATGCGTTTCCTCAGGTTTTTTTGCTAAGTGACTTTTTAAACGAACAGTGGCCTGAAGACGTTCCGGATCCATATTACGGAGGAATAGACGGGTTTAATTATGTCCTCGATATGCTGGAGGCCGCGATGCCATCGTTTTTCTTACGCGCCCTTCAAGAGGACGAAAATCGTCTGAATTTTCAAACCGACCTGGAAGATTGAGCAATACTTCTTTTGCATTATCCAATCTGTTGCAGAATTCGATTCGAAACGTACCTGGGCCGATCGTTTTTCAAATTAAGTGGGTATCCGTCGATTGTTCCTAGGAAGAGGCTTTGGCGATAATCCAATTCCAGGAACATCCTGATCGTCCAGGGCCACGCTGCGTCCTAAAGGACCCGGCTACATGGCGAGACAATCGTCGAGAGGTCAGTCGGACCGCGAGTCGTCGCGGTTCCCCGGATCCGTGACCGGAAACGATGATCCTCCGGTCAGGCGATGAGATTTTGTTGGGCTTCGCTTGTGCGGGACTTGTCGATTGGAATGAAAAGGTATCTACGAACCCTGGTTGGGTGCAGGTTGGTTGATGGTCAGGTGCGGGTTGATGCTTCTGTCAAGAGGCGATATCCTGATGGAACTACCGTGGCTTGCTCGGATGCACCCCGTTCGACTCGATGTGCGGTTGCAAAGCTGTTTTAAAGAGAAACACAAAACGTTTTATGGCTGATCACTGGAATTCGTTGGCAAACTTGCTGGGTACTCCTTCTTTAGCCCCTCAAAATCGCAAGCAGGATTCTGGATCGAAATCTTTGCCAGCCCCATCGGCACCACCTCCTCCTGAATCGATTGACTCGGCAATCGTTGAAGCCAACACGGAGTCAGACTTCTCCCCCGCGTCCCTAGCCACTGAGCATTCGTCCACCTCGCCAAAGGCGGAGAAATCGAGACTGCGTACATCTTGGGACGCCGTCGCTAGTTTTTTTGGAGTGGCTGCTACGGATACGGAAACTGCGGTTCCTGAAGCGGAAAACAATGCCCCACAGGAATCCAAGCCTGCTCACGGACAAAGAGGAAACGTCAGCCCATCCTCTCATGACAGTGCAGCGGAGCTTCGCTCCTCTTCCAAGAAGCCTCGACCCAGCATGTGGAACGAGCCTGAGGCGCAATCGTCTTCATCTCCTGAGTCTCTGCCTGCCGATTCGCCCAGACACGATTCTCCGAAAACGCATTCCAAGGGTGCTTCAGAACGAAACGGATTCGTCGAAGATACGAAATCGGTCGATGCGGCCATCACGGAACCCGAAAGCGGGTTTGGCGGCGATCGACGTGGTAGTCGCCGGCTCCCACGTCGCGGGCGATCTTCCGCGGATCCATCGCCAGAGACAATCCCCGTCGATATTGGTCCTGTCAACGATTCTGCGGGTGCCAGCGGGGGATTCGGAGAAGGGCTCGACCGTCCAAGTGTACCGCCCAGTCGTAACAATGACGATCGCGCACGGCCGGGCAACCGAGGCAGAGACAGCGACGATCGCGCACGGCCTAGCAACCGAGACGGTGACAATCGCGCACGGCCTAGTAGCCGAGACGGTGACGATCGCGCACGGCC